>CAZSYX010000029.1:0-34198 GCA_964610575.1 uncultured Burkholderiaceae bacterium | reverse complement strand
GACAACGCGCCGAGCATCAGCAATTGCTCGCGGCCGGCGATCCAGTTGCGAGGCAACGCATCGACCAGCTTGACCGTTTCGTTCAGTTCCGCCGAGACGGTGATCGCATCACCACGCCGACCCGCGAGCACGGCACGCAGGTATGACGCCCGCGGCTCGCCGGGCGCTGACTTCCTGAGGAACTCGAGATCCTTCTCGGCGTCGGCGTCGCGCTTCAGGTCGATCAGAAGTGCGGCGCGCGCGACGCGGACATCGACGTAGTTCGGCTCCAGCGCCAGTGCCTTGTCGTAGCCGGCCAGCGCCCCGGCGGCATCGAACGACGCATGCTGCACCGAGGCGCGCGCGTTCCACGCCGCGGCGCTATTCGGCGCCAGTTCGACCGCCTTGGTCGCGGCCGACTTGGCCCGCTCCTTGTCGCCCGCGGCAAGCAAGACCGGCACCTCGGCGATCAGTGGCACAGCCGACTTCGGATCGACTGCACGGGCGTCAGCAAAGGACTCAGCCGCGAGGCGGGACTTGCCGAGCTGCGCGTACGCCGTGCCGCGCATCGACATCACCTCGACCCGCTGCGCCGGTGGCAGGCCTTCGGGAAGGATCCGTTCGATGACCAACTCGGGTTTGCCCAGAGTCATGTAGATCTGGCCGAGCGGCAGCGCCACTTCGCCCCGATTCACTCCGAGCTTCAGCGCCTGCTCGAAGGCCGCCTCGGCCGCGGGCAGTTCGCCGTTCCTCAGCAACGCCTTGCCGAGCAGCAAGTGTGCGGCCACCATCTTGTTGTCCTGCTGAATGGCGTTCTTCAGCTGGATGATGGCGCCGGGCACATCGTTGCGCTCGAATCTCGCCAGCCCGTCCTCGTAGAAGCTCGCCGCCTTCTCCGGCGTGGCCTGCGCCAGCGGCGCGAACAGCAGGCCGAGCAGCAACGCGCACGCCCTTAGGCTGCGCAGCGAGGTCTGGTCGTGGGAATTGCGGATCTTCATGGCGGTGACTCAAAGGGCCAACTGGGCAGCCCGCGCGGATACAGACGACGTGTGCCCATCGGAACGGTCTAACCAGACGAGCATACTGGCCTGACTCGCACGGCCGGTCGCCGAGCGGGACCAGCGGTTGAATGGAGCAGTCCGGGCGTCGGTTCTGGAGGATCCCTGCTGCTTTGGCGACCGCCTTGCGCTGCAAACCGCAGATACCATCACCGCCTTGCACTTGAGAGGTGTCTTCTGGACTTGGCGCGGACCGGCCGACGATGAACTTCCGCCACCTCGACCTGAACCTGCTGCGCGTGCTGGCGGCGATCTACCGCACCGGCTCGGTGACGGTGGCCGGCCAGCAGCTGGCGCTGTCGCAGCCGGCAACCAGCAACGCGCTGGCGCGGCTGCGCGAGTTCTTCGGCGACGAACTCTTCATTCGCTCGCCGCGCGGACTGCATCCGACGCGCACCGCGCAGCGCATTGCGCCGGCGGTGATCGCGCACCTGCAGGCGCTGGAGTCCACTGTGCTGAGCGCCGAGGGCTTCGACCCGGCCACAAGCCGCGTGCACTGGCGGCTGTCGCTGTCCGACCTCGGCGAGATCCTGTTCCTGCCGCCGCTGGCGCAGGCGCTGCGCAGCGAGGCGCCGCACTGCCAGCTGTCCAACGTAGCGGTGGCCGCCGGGCAGGTGGCAAGCGCGCTCGAGGCGCGCGAGGTCGACGTCGCGATCGGCATCCTGCAAGCGGGCCACAGCGGCATCGCCGCTGAAACGCTGTTCGAGGAACGCTTCGTCGGCATCACCGCCCGTGACTGGAAGCCGCCGTCCGGACCGGCGGGCAAGTCGCTGGACGCCAAGCAGCTGGCCGGCGCCGCGCTGGCCGTGACCACGCCGACCGCGACCGTGCACGGCAGCGTCGAGGCCAGGCTGAAGCAGCTGAAGCTCGCCGACCGGGCCGTGCTGCACGCCCGCCATTTCGGCGCGCTGCCGGAACTGGTCGCGCGCACCGACCTGCTGGCGATCGTGCCGAGGATGTTCGCCGAGTCGCTGGCGCCGCGCTACGAGGTGCGCATCTGGGAACTGCCGGATGTGGCGCCGACCTACGCGGTGCGCATGCTGTGGCACGCGTCGGCCAACGGCGACGCGGCGCACGCCTGGCTGCGGGCGCTGATCAAGCGGCTGTTCGCGCGCGGCGACGTAGCCGCTCCGCCCCGCGATCGGGGTTGACGCAGCTCTAGATTTCGCAGGCCAGACGCATCGCCTGCTCGATCGCGCGCGCGGCGTCGAGCTCGGCCGCGACGTCCGCGCCGCCGATCAGCCTCGGCTGGGCGCCGCGCGCAACGAGACTGTCGTAGAGGTCGCGGTCGCTTTCCTGTCCAGCGCAGATGACGACGTGGTCGACCGGCAGCACTTTCGGCACGCCGTCGGCGACGTAGTGCAGGCCGGCATCGTCGATCGCGGTGTAGGTCGCACCCGAGACCATCTCCACGCCCGCGTCGCGCAGCCGCGCCTTGAGGATCCAACCGGTGGTCTTGCCGAGATTGGCGCCCAGTTTGTCGGCCTTGCGCTGGAACATCTGCAGCTTGCGCCGGTGGGTGCGCAGGTGGGCTTGCGTGAGAAGTCCGCCCGCGGTGGCCGCCGGATCGACGCCCCACGCCCCGAAGAAGCGCTCCGGCCGCACCGACTCGTCGGCGTCGGCGAGGAGGAAGTCGGCCACGTCGAAGCCGATGCCACCGGCGCCGATGATCGCGACCCGCCGGCCGACCTGCTTGCCGCCCGCCAGCACGTCGACGTAGGACACGACCTTCGGGTGATCGATGCCCGGCAGGTCGGGCACGCGCGGCTTCACGCCGGTGGCGAGCACGATCTCGTCGAAACCGCCGGCGAGCAAGGAGCCGGCATCAACGCGCGAGCCGAGCTTGACCTCAACCCGGAGCCGTTCGAGCCGCACGCGGAAGTAGCGCATCGTCTCGTTGAACTCGCCCTTGCCGGGCACCGCCACTGCCAGATTCAACTGGCCGCCGAGCCGGTCAGACGCCTCGTACAGCGTCACCCGATGCCCGCGCTCGGCCGCGTTGACCGCGAACGCCATGCCGGCCGGGCCACCGCCAACCACGGCAATCCGCTTGGACACCAATGGCGGTGCCGCCGCAAATTCGATCTCGTTCCCCGCCCGCGGGTTCACCAGGCACGACGCCGGCCGCTCGGTGAAGATACGGTCGAGGCAGCTCTGGTTGCAGGCGATGCAGGTGTTGATCTCGTCGGCCCGTCCTTCGCGCGCCTTCTTCGCGAAGTCGGGGTCGGCGAGCAGCGGGCGCGCCATCGACACGAGGTCGGCGGTGCCGTCAGCGAGCAACCGCTCGGCAAGCTCCGGATTGTTGATGCGGTTCGACGCGATCACCGGGATCGACACCGCCTCCTTCACCCGCCGCGCGGCAAAGGCCCAGGCCGCGCGCGGCACGCTGGCGGCGATGGTCGGCACCGGCGATTCGTGCCAGCCGATGCCGGTGTTCAGGATGTCGGCGCCGGCCTGCTGCACGCGGCGCGCCAGTTCCGCGGTGTCACTTGCCGACGTGCCGCCTTCGACCAGGTCGATCGACGAGATGCGGTAGACGAGCAGGAAGTCGTCGCCGCAGCCCCGGCGCACGGCCTCGACGATCTCCACCGCGAGGCGGCAGCGGTTCTCCAGCGAGCCGCCGTACTCGTCGTCGCGCCGGTTGCTCACCGGCGCGGTGAACTCGTTGATGAGATAACCCTCCGAGCCCATGACCTCGACGCCGTCGTAGCCCGCCTCGCGCGCCAGCGCGGCCGTGCGCGCAAAGTCGTCGATCGTGCGCCGGATGTCCTGCAGCGTCAGCGCGCGCGGCGTGTAGCGGTTGATGCGCGCCCGGATCGCCGACGGGCCGACGCACTCCGGCACCTTGGCGTAGCGCCCCGTGTGCAGGATCTGCAGCGCGATGTGGCCATTCTCGCGGTGCACGGCGTCGCAGACGGCCCGGTGCGGGGCGAGTTGCGACGCGTCGTTGAGGATCGGCCCGTCGGGCTCGATGAGTCCCTCCGAGTTCGGCGCGAAGCCGCCGGTGAGGATCAGCCCGGTCTCGCCGCGGGCGCGCGCGGCGTAGAAGGCGCCCAGGCGCTCGACGGGGCGATCGAGCGTCTCCAGCCGCGTATGCATCGCGCCCATGACGATGCGGTTGCGCAGGCGCAGGAAGCCGAGGTCGAGCGGGGCGAGCAGGTGTGGATATTGGTTCACCTTGTCTTGCCCCGCGCTATTCGTAGAAGGGTTCGCCGTCGCGTTCGTTGCCTTGGCATTGCCTTCGGCGGCCAGGCAGCGGAATACAGATTTCTGTATATTAATTGCATGAAGACGACCCTTGATATTGACGACGAACTGCTGGCCCGGGCCAAGGCGCTGTCCGCCCGCGAACGCAAGAGCGTGACGCGCCTGATCGAGGAAGGGCTGCGCCTGCGCCTGCGCGGCCAGGTGAGGCGCACGCAGCGCACAGTGCCTGCGCTGGCGATCCACCGCGGCAAGGGTGGCGTAGCGGAAGGCGTTGATCCTCGTTCCAACCGGTCGCTGCTGGACGCCGCCGACGATGGCGCCTGACATAAACGTCCTGCTGGCGGCTTCCCGGACGGACCATCCGCATCACAGACCCGCATTGCGATGGCTCCGGCAGGCGATCGC
The DNA here is from genome assembly GCA_964610575.1 of uncultured Burkholderiaceae bacterium. Classification (GTDB taxonomy): domain Bacteria; phylum Pseudomonadota; class Gammaproteobacteria; order Burkholderiales; family Burkholderiaceae_F; genus JADJWR01. The sequence continues at coordinate 29,549 of CAZSYX010000029.1, read as the reverse complement.
GGCCTGTGAAGACGGTGGCAGCATCGAGATCCTGCCAATGGTCGCGGCCGGCTTCCTTCGCCTGGCCACGCATCCGAAGATATTCGTGAATCCGACACCGATCGAAGCAGCGGTCGAATTCATCGATTCGTTGCTGGCGGTCGCCGGTGTCGACATGCCAGCGCTCGGGCCAGAGTGGCCCCTGCTGAAGAGCACTTTGGTCGAGCAGCGCCTGGTTGCCAACGACGTCCCGGATGCTTGGATCGCGGCAGCGATCAAGTTGACCGGCGGTCATCTCGTGACCTTCGACCGCGGCTTCGTTCGGTTGCTGGGTCGCAGCGAACTCACTGTGCTCGACAGCCGCTGATCGGGGGCGCGTTCCAGACGTTGCGGGTCGGCCAGTTCGGCTGATTCTCGCCCCTCTCCCCCTCTTCCGCAGGGGGAGAGAGGGAGAGTAGAACCTGTCAGCCGCGCCCGACCTTCCGCACCGCCACCCGCACCACGTCCGCGCCGGAGCCGGTCGCATCCGTCAGCTCCAGCGACATCGGCGCGATGGTGTTCAGGCTTGGCGCCTTCATGTCCTTGGCGTACGGCGTGGCCCAGTGGTCGAACTGGCCGATGATCAGCATCGTCTTCGGATGAATGCCCTGCGCCGGCACCGCTTTGCCCTGCGTGGTGCCGATGACCGACTTCACCTCGATCAGGTCGCCCTCGTCGATGTCGAGTTCGCGCGCGGTGCGGGCGTTGATCATCACGCCGCGATGGCCGCGCAGGTTGCCGGCCACCTCGTCCATCAGCTGGATCGCCGCGTTGCCGCCCGAGTGGTACTGCATGCTCTTGGTGGTCAGCAGCCAGAACGGGAAATCCTCTGGCTTGTAACCGCGGCGGACGAGGTCCTTTTCCCAGATCGCCGGGAAGTCGTGCCACACCGGCAGCGGCTGGTATTCCTCGAGCTGGCGGTCCCACCACTTCACGCCCTGCTCGTGCAGCCGGTTGCCGAGCTCGCGCCCGGCGCGCATCAGCCGCTCCTGGTACGGCAGCTCGAAGCGCAGGCCCTGTTCCTTCAGTGTCGGATACAGGTACCAGCCGCTCTGCTTGTACGGCCGCGTCATCAGGCCGTGCTCCTTGAACCAGGCGAGATCGTGCACTTCCTCGCCGTTGCTCAGTTCGTGGCTGGCGGCGCGGCACACCGCGTCCCAGATCTCGTCGACCGAGTGCACCTGGGCAGGATCGAGGGCGAAGTCGCGCTTGTCGTTCTTCAGCGGCACGCCGCACACGCCGCGGTTGATCGCCTCGTTGTAGCCCTCGAGCAGCCCGGTGCGGCGCGCCAGTTCGGTGGCGATCCAGGTGAAGTCCTTCGTGTCGCCGCGCGGCGCCACCGCCGGCTGGCGCAGCACGAAGCCCTGGTGGTGCCAGAACTGCTCGACGAACTTGGTCTTGCCCATCCGGATCAGCTGCGTCGACTCCAGGTCGGTCGCCTCCGGCAGCACGATGTCGGCCATGTGGTTGGTCTCATCCGGCGTGTAGGCGACGCAGACCGTGTACGGGAAGTTGGCCATCATCCGGGCCACCGAGCGGGTGTCCCAGAACGAGATCGCCGGATTGGTGCGGTAGGCGATCCACACTTCCGGCTTGCTGGTCTCCGGCCACGCCTCGGGACGATGGTCGCTGAACATCCAGGCCAGGTGGGTCGGGCCGAGCGCCTCGCTCCACGCGCCGGAGTTGCCGGACAGCGGCACCAGCGTGCGGTGCGCGTTGCGGCCGGTGGGCTTGCGGATCCAGGTGTCCTTGCCGGTCGGGTTCATGTTGGTGCTCATGAAGCCGTCGACGCCCGGCTTCACGCTCTTGTGCCGGTTGTCGTGCGGCTTGTTCAGCCGCACCGTCGTGCCGAGCGTCCCTCCCGGCACTTCGAGCGCACCGACCAGCGCGGCCAGCATGGTGCGCGACCACACGGCCTCGAACGCGCCCCAGCCGTTGTTCACCGTCTTGCCGAGCGTCACCGCCACCGGGCGGAAGGGCAGCACCTGGCCGTCGACCTCGATCGTCTCGCCGATGCAGGCGTTGTCGAGGTACTCGCCGGCCAGGCGACGGATCGTCTCCGCCGGCACCTCGCAGATCGGCGCCGCCCACTCCGGGCTGTACTGGCGCATGTGCTCGACCAGGCGCGTGAAGGCGGTGGCGGCCTCGACGTTCTCGTGCGCCCATTTCTCCCCATCCGCGCCGACTTCGATCGCCTGCGCCACGCGCACGCGGCCTTCGGTCAGCGGCACGATGTCCGGCGTGTCGAACGGCACCGCCGCGTTGCGCCCCGTGTCCCACAGCAGCGGCTTGCCGCCTTCGGCCTCGCGCAGGTAGTAGCCGTTGGCCCCGACCAGGTACGGCGACGAGGTCATGTCGCGCAGGAAGGCGAGGTCGAGCCGCTCGCGCGGATGCTCGTGCAGCATCACGTGGATGATCGCGAACATGCACGCCGCGTCGGTCTTGGGCTTGATCGGGATCCACTGCGCCGAGGTGCCGCCGGTGACCGATAAATGCGGCTCGATCTGGATGCGCTTGGCGCCGCGCACGCGCGCGTCGGCGTGCCGCGTGACGGCGCACGGGCCGCCGGTGACCTCGTTGTTGTTGCCGAACGAGAGGTTGAAGCGCGTGTAGGTCATGTCGGCCGACACGGTGAACGCGCGGTGCCAGAACTCGCCGAACAGGTGCTCGGAGTGCACGCACTTGACGCCCTGGCCCGAGCCGAAGCTGGAGTCCACGGGGCCCCACGCGGCGAGGAAGCCCGGGAAGCTGCCCATGTAGTTGGCCGGCGTGCCGCCGTGGCCGAAGGTCGCCGCCAGCCGCGGGAAGCCCTGCTCGTCGATGAGCCCCCGGCTGCGGATCTCGGTGAGCTTCGCGGCGATGGTGTCGAGCGCCTCGTCCCACGAGATCGACACCCAGCCCGGGTCCTCGTCGATGCCCTTCTTCGGGTTGGTGCGCTTCATCGGCGAGAGGATCCTCGCCGGGTGATAGGTCTTCTGCACCAGCCCGTAGGCCTTGACGCAGGGCCGGCCGTCGGCCGGATGCACGCCGATGCCGTCGAAGTTCGGCCCGATGCCGGTGACCACCCCGTCGGTGACCTTGACCGTCAGCAGGTCGGGGCCGGCGACGCAGTTGTAGCAGTAGGTCGGAAATTCGCGCGTGACGTGCTTGCGGTCGTTCACTGCAGTGCTCATCTTGCCCTCCGGCGTCGATGGCGGGGACAGCGGCCGCAGGCGCTCAGCCCGCGGGGATGACGGCAGTTGCTTCGAGCTCGATCGCCGCGGGGCTGTCGAGCAGGTCGGCGACGAAGATCATGCTCATCGCCGGAAAGTGGCGGCCCATGCGGCGACGCCAGACTTCAGCCAGCGCGGGGCGAGCCGCGACATAGGCCGGCTTGTCGCAACAGTAGGCAGTGATTCGGCAGACGTGCTCGGGGCGGCCGCCTGCCTGCGCCAGCACCTCGAGGACGTTGGCAAGCGCCTGGTCGAACTGCGAGACGAAGTCCGCGCGCTCGAACTTCTGCTGCGCGTTCCAGCCGACCTGTCCGGCGATGAACACGATGCGGCCGGCATCGGTGGCGATGCCGTTGGCGTAGCCGATCGGCGGCGCCCAGCCGGGCGGCAGCAGCGTCTGCACGGCGAGGACTACTCGTCGTAGCGCGGCGGATCGGGGTCTTCCGCCCAGTCCTTCTCGGGCTGCGGCACCTTGGCCATCCAGGCGCGCACCAGTTCGACGTGCTCGCGCTCCTCCTCCTGCAGTTCGAGCGCCGCCTTGCGCACCGACGCGTCGGTGGTGCTCTTCGCCAGCTCGGCGAAGAAGCGCTCGGCGCGCTGCTCCGCGGCCAGCGCCAGCTGCAGCGCGTGCCACGGCCGCATCAGGTAGTGCACATCGTCGATGGGCACCGACTCCGCGGCCTCAAAGCCCTCCCACGACGGCGCGACGGCGTTGGCCGGCGGCGTCTTCCAGCCCATCTCCTCCATGATCTGCGTGCCGTGCTTGCCCTCGATCACCGCCATCTTGCGGAACAGCTCGGCAACCTCGCGGTTGTTGTGCGTGTCCATCGCGTCGGCGAGGTCCGAATAGCGCTGTGCGGCCTCCACCTCCATCGCATACGCCTGGGCCATGAACTCTTCGATTGTCTTCGGCGCGTTCAGCTTCATACACGGAACTCCATCTCCAGGTCGGTCACGTTCTTTGGAGCGCGGCCATAGTCCAGCGCGTAGGGCGGGCGATCGCCGGCATACAGAACGCCGAGGTTCATGCCGTCGTCGGTCATCACGCGCCGCGCGGCCTGCACCGGGTCGTCGGTGGCCTCGACCGGCGCCGGCCGCACCATCGATTTCCATTCCTTCTGCTCGGGGCGGAAGGTCACGCAGGGGCTGAGCACCTCGACGAACGAGAAGCCCGGGTGCTTGATCGCCTGCGCGATCAGTGCCGCGGTGCCGTTCGGATCGCCGGCGAACGCACGGCCGACGAAATTGGCGCCGGCCGCCAGCGCGACGACCAGCGGATGGAAGACGCGGATCTTCGTTCCGCCCGGCGCGAGCTTCGAGTCCCAGTCGGGCTCGGTGGTCGGCGACGGCTGGCCCTTGGTCATGCCGTAGACGTGGTTGTCCATCACGATGTACGTCAGGTCGACGTTGCGCCGGCAGGCGTGCAGGAAGTGGTTGCCGCCGATCGAGTAACCGTCGCCGTCGCCGCCGGTCACCAGCACGGTGAGGTCGGGCCGCGCCACCTTCAGCCCGGTGGCCGCCGCCAGCGCCCGCCCGTGCACGCCGTGAAAGCCGTAGCAGCTCGTGTAGGCGGGAATGCGCGACGAGCAGCCGATGCCGGAGACCACGCCGACCTCGTGCGGCGGCTTGCCGATGATCGCCAGCGCCTTGGTGATCGCGCTGAGCACCGAATAGTCACCGCAGCCCGGGCACCAGACCGGCTTGACCGCCGACTTGAAACTCGCTGCCGTCAGCTGGGCAGCCGTTGCGATGTCGTTCATGCCGCTTTCCTCCAGTCCGCAATTGCCTTGTGCACCTCGCCGGGCCGCAGCGGCAGCGGCCCGGGCCGGTGGTAACTCGCCGGCTTGGCCGGCAGGTCGAAGTGGCCGCGCAGGTAGCGATAGAACTGCGCGCCGTGGTTCTGCTCGATGACCATCACGTGGCGCACGCCCTCGAGCGCTTTGGCCAGTTTCTCCGGCTGCGCCGGTGCCAGCAGGCGCATGGTTATCAGGCGAACGTGGACGCCCTCGGCGCGCGCCCGCGCGACCGCCTCGCGCACCGCGGCCGAGGTCGAGCCGAAGGTGATCACCGCGGCGTCGCCATCGCCGTCGATGTCGGCCCACGCCTCCCCGTATTCATGCTGCAGCAACTTGCGTTCGCGCTTGTCCAGTTGCAGCTGGTGGTCGCGCGAGTTGCTGCTTGGCACTGCGGCCTCGGTGTGCTCCAGGCCGTCGGCCGTGTAGGTGACACCCGGGGTGCCGGGAACCGCCATCGGCGAGACGCCCGATTCGGTGTTGCGGTAGCGCTTGTAGTCGGCGGCGTTCGCCCCGGCCGTGAGCCGCTGCGCACGCAGCCCGCTGTCGGCCGGCGGATCGATGATCGCGCGCGACTGGCCGAGGAACTGGTCCGACAGCACGATCGCCGGCGCCTGCAGCGCCTCGGCCAGATGCACCGCCCACTGCGTGGTGGTCGCGCAGTCGGCGATCGAGGTCGGCGCCAGCACCAGCCGCGGCGCGTCGCCGTGCAGGCCGCTGACGGCAAACGACAGGTCGCTCTGCTCGCTCTTCGCCGGGATGCCGGTGGACGGCCCGCCGCGCATCACGTCGACGATCACCACCGGCGTTTCCGAGGCCACCGCCAGGCCGATGCCTTCGGCCATCAGCGCCAGCCCCGGGCCGGCAGTGGCGGTCAGCGACGGCACGCCGCCGAAGGAGCCGCCGATGATCATGTTGATCGACGCCAGCTCGTCCTCGGCCTGCAGCAGCGTGCCGCCGACCTTGGCCAGTGCCGGTGCCATCCATTCGAGCAGCTCGGTGGCCGGCGTGATCGGGTAGGCCGCGACGTAACGCACGCCGCCGCGGATCGCGCCGAAGCCGGCCGCCTCGTTGCCGCTGATCGACCAGCGCTGCTTTGCGCCCGCTTCGTCGCGGGGAACCTGCGGCACCGCAATCGGCGGGGTGACGCCGCGCTCGGCGGCATAGCCCGCCGCGAGCGCGGCGAGGTTTGCTGCGAGCGCCGCTTCGCCGCGCTTCCAGTCATCGCGCACGGCGGCTTCGAGCGCCTCCTGCGGAAAACCGGCCATCGCGCCGGCAAAGCCCAGCGCCACCATGTTGACCCAGCTGCCCGGAATGGCCTTGGCCATCTTCTTCATCTGCAGCGGCACGTAGCGTGCGCCGGTGGCGAGGAAGACTTCCGGGGGTTCACCTTCGTCGGGGTCGCCGACGATGATGCTGCGGGCCGTCAACGGCACTTCGTCGGCAAAGCGGTGCGTGTTGCCCCAGTCGATCGCCAGCAACAGGTCGAAGGTGTCGCCCAGCGTGTCGACCGGGCGGTCGGCCAGCCGCACCAGCGCTGCCGCTTCGCCGCCGCGGATCTGCGGCCCGCTGGTGCGCACCATCAGGCCGTACACGCCCGCCTTGGCCGCTCCGGCAAGCAGCGTCGTTCCGGCCGTCATCACGCCGCTGCCGCCGCTGCCGGCCAGCGCGAACGCCACGCCCCGGGGCGCGGCCGTCAATGTCTTCGGATTTCCACTGTTCAATTGGCTGTCCTCCTTCAACGGAGCGATACAACCGCGCCTGCCCCCGGCGCGGTTTGACCCAGATCATTGAATTCGCAACGCGTTGCCGCAGGATTCAGCACTGAACTGGTATTCCGGTACCGCTATGCCAGAATAGCCGCGCAAATCGCCGCGGGTCAACGCCGCGGAACTGATCTGGCGCAAGGGGAGGCGCAATCGAGGAGCACCGCACGGCCGCTCCGAAGGTGCTCGCTCCCCCTCGGGGGGACGGCCCGCAGGGCCCAAGGGGGCAACATGAGTATCGATGCATACCGCTGGCTGATGACCGCGCCGAAGGACCCGCTGCAGCGAGCGGCCTTCACGGCCGAGGCCGGCGCCGGTGAAGTGGTGGTTGCGGTGGCCGGCTGCGGCGTGTGCCACACCGACCTCGGCTACTACTACGACGGCGTGCGCACCAACGCGCCGCTGCCGCTGGCGCTCGGCCACGAGATCAGCGGCAAGGTGGTCGCCGCGGGAGCCGGCGCCGAAGGCTGGCTGGGCAAGACGGTGATCGTCCCGGCGGTGCTGCCCTGCGGGCACTGCGACCTGTGCCAGCGCGGCCTCGCCCCGATCTGCCGCAGCCAGAAGATGCCGGGCAACGACGTGCACGGCGGCTTTGCCTCGCACATCGTTGTGCCGGGCCGCGGCCTGTGCGAGGTCGACCTTGGCAAGCTGGCCGTCGCTGGACTGACACTGTCGCAGGTGTCGATCGTTGCCGATGCGCTGACCACGCCGTACCAGGCGGTGCGCCGAGCGGACGTCGAACCGGGCAGCCTGGCGATCGTGATCGGTGCCGGCGGCGTCGGCGGCTACTGCGTGCAGGTGGCGCGCGCCTTCGGCGCTCAGGTGGTGGCGATCGATGTCGACGACGCCAAGCTCGAAGCGATCTCGCCGCACGGCGCCGCACTGACGCTGAACGCGCGCAGATTCGACGCCAAGGCGCTGAAGGGCGAGATCGGCGCCTTCGCCAAGGCCAACGGCCTGCGGCCGACCGAGTGGCGCATTTTCGAGTGCTCGGGCACGGCCGCCGGGCAACTGACGGCCTTCGGCCTGCTGGTGCACGGCGCCACGCTGTCGGTCGTCGGTTTCACCATGGACAAGGTCGAGGTGCGGCTGTCGAACCTGATGGCCTTCGACGCGCGCGCGATCGGCAACTGGGGCTGCCCGCCGGAGTACTACCCGGCCGCGCTCGACCTGGTGCTCGAGGGCAAGGTGGCGATCGAGCCGTTCGTCGAACTGCACCCGCTCGACGACATCAACCACGTCTTCCACGCCGTGCATGAGCGCGAGATCCGCCGCCGCGCGGTGCTGGTGCCGGCCTGAACAAACCGAGAAAGGATCGATCGATGCGCGATTTCAAGAACCACGACCTGGTCGACGACTTCGGCAAGCCGGGTATCCGCTACGAGAAGCGGCCGGCGCGCACGCCCGACGGCAAGGCGGCCGACGGCCTGTACAACGCCTGGATCTGGCTCGACAACCCGGGCCAGTTCAACTCGTACACCACCGACATGGTCAAGGGCGTGATCCTGGCCATGCGCGCGGCAGCCAATGCGCGCGACGTCGCCTGCGTGGTGTTCACCGGCGTCGGGGAGAAGGCCTTCTGCACTGGCGGCAACACCAAGGAGTACGCCGAGTACTACGCCGGGCACCCGCAGGAGTACCGGCAGTACATGCGGCTGTTCAACGACATGGTCTCGGCCATCCTCGCCTGCGACAAGCCGGTGATCTGCCGCGTCAACGGCATGCGCATCGGCGGCGGCCAGGAGATCGGCATGGCCTGCGATTTCTCGGTCGCGCAGGACCTCGCCCGCTTCGGCCAGGCTGGGCCGAAGCACGGCTCGGCGCCGATCGGCGGCGCGACCGACTTCCTGCCGGTGGCCGTCGGCGCCGAGCGCGCCATGGCCGCCTGCGTGCTGTGCGAGCCGTTCTCGGCGCACAAGGCCTACCACATGGGCATCCTGACCGACCTGGTGCCGGCGCTGAAGGTCGACGGGAAGTTCGTCGCCAATCCGCTGGTCGAAACGCAGCGGATGGTCGACGAGTTCGGTCGCTTCGTCTACGGCGAACCGAAGACCGGCGAGGCGGCGAAGGAAGGCAAGGCACTGCTGGCGCGCGGAGCCGTGGACCTTTCGCTGCTCGACGCCAAGGTCGAGGAGCTCGCCGCCAAGATCCTGCTCACCTTCCCCGACTGCACGACCAAGACGCTCGAGGAACTGCGCAAGCCGAAGCTCGAGGCGTGGAACCGCAACAAGGAAGACTCGCGCGCCTGGCTGGCGCTGAACATGATGACCGAGGCGCGCTCGGGCTTCACCGCCTTCAACGAAGGCACGAAGGACGACCGCGAGGTCGACTTCGTGGCTCTGCGGCAGAAGCTCGCCGCCGGCGAGTCGTGGGTCGGGCCACTGCACGACTCGATCCAGCCGAAGGCGAAGCGGAAGGGCTGAGCCCGCCGGGCCGCCCCAAGCGCGAATTCTTCGAGCGAAGCGAGATGGGAGCTAGATCATGATGGCGCCGCTGAAGGACTGGCTGGAGTTCGACGGCGCGCTGCTGCGCCTGCGCCTGGCGCGGCCGAAGGCCAACATCGTCGACGCAGAAATGATCGCCGCGCTCGACGGCGCGCTGGTCGCCTACCGGGCGCAGCCCGGCCTGCGCGGCGTGCTGCTCGATGCCGAGGGGCCGAACTTCAGCTTCGGCGCCAGCGTCGAGGAGCACCTGCCGGCGCAGTGCGCGCAGATGCTCGCCTCGCTGCACGCGCTGATCCTGCTGATGATCGAATTCCCGGCGCCGATCCTCGTCGCCGTGCGCGGCCAGTGCCTCGGCGGCGGGCTCGAAGTGGCGCTGGCCGGCGGGCCGATCTTCGCCACGCCCGACGCCCAGTTCGGCCAGCCGGAGATGAAGCTCGGCGTCTTCGCGCCGGCCGCCTCGGTGCTGCTGCCCTACCGCGTCAACCAGCCCTTCGCCGAAGACCTGCTGTTCTCCGGCCGCTCGATCGGCGCCGAGGAGGCACGTGCTGCCGGACTCGTGCACACGGTGTTCGAAGATCCGGAGACTGCGGCGCTGGCGTACTTCAACCAGCACCTGGCCGGAAAGAGCGCCGCCTCGCTGGCCTGTGCCATCGCCGCCGCGCGCGGCGCGATGGTTCGCGAAGTCCGCCAGCGCCTGGCCGAGGTCGAACGGCTTTACCTCGACAGGCTGATGGCCACGCGCGACGCCAACGAGGGGCTGACCGCCTTCCTCGCCAAGCGCAAACCGCAATGGGAGCACCGCTGATGGCCACGATCCCGCCCGTCGTCCAGATCGTGCAGCGCTGCGAGGCGCTGTTCGAGGACCTGCAGTTCAACGCCGTCAAGCAGTGGAAGGCGGCCGCCCCGGGGCGCAAGGCGATCGGCTACATGCCGGTGTACGTGCCGCGCGAGATCATCCACGCCGCCGGCATGCTGCCGGTGGGCGTCCTCGGCGGCGGCGATGCGCTCGAGGTGATCCAGGGCGATGCCTACTACCAGAGCTACATCTGCCGCATCCCGCGCTCGACGATCGAGCTGGGCTTGACCGGGCGGCTCGACTGCCTCGACGGCATGCTGTTCCCGTCGATCTGCGACGTGATCCGCAACCTGTCGGGCATGTGGCAGATCCTGTTTCCCGACAAGTACGTCCGCTACCTCGATGTGCCGCAGAACTACGACGATTCGATCGGCGGCCGCTTCTACGTGCAGGAACTCGAGGTGCTGCGCGAGGATCTCGGCAAGCTGGCCGGGCGCGAGATCACCGACGCGATGCTCAACGCCTCGATCGCCGTCTACAACGACAACAGCGCCGCGATCCGCGAGCTGTACCGCTATCGCGCCGCCAAGCCCTGGCAGGCGCCGACCTCCGAGGTCTACCTCGTGCTGCGCGCCGGCATGGTGCTTCCGCCCGAGCAGCACACGAAGCTGGTGCGCGAGTACATCGCCGCCGCCGAGGCGCTGCCGCGGACCAAGCGCGACAACGCGCGCGTTGTGATCAACGGCACCTTCTGCGAACAGCCGCCGCTGGCGCTGATCAAGTCGATCGAGATGTCCGGCTGCTACGTGGTCGACGATGACTTCATGCTGGTCGGCCGCTGGCTGCTCGACGACGTGCCGACCGACGGCAAGCCGCTCGAGGAACTCTCCAAGGCGTTCCTGCACCGCTCGGCGACCACCGCCGCCAAGTACGACGAGCGGCGCGAGCAGAAGGGCCAGTTCCTCCTGAAGCAGGTGAAGAACTTCGGCGCCGAGGGCGTGATCTTCGCTGCGCCGTCGTTCTGCGACCCGGCGCTGCTCGAGCGGCCGATGCTGCAGGACGTGCTCAGCACACACAAGATCCCGCACACCGCCTTCAAGTACGCCGAGAACACCGGCCAGATGGCGCCGATCCGCGAGCAGGCCGGCACCTTTGCCGATTCGATCAAGCTATGGAACGCGGCGTGATGACGGCGTGCCGAGGAACCAGTTTCCGTGTCGTCCCCGCGCAGGCGGGGACCCAGTGTCTTGCGCTCCAACGACGCTGGATTCCCGCCTTCGCGGGAATGACGGCCAAGTGACGAGGTAACCGACCATGAGCTCAACCACCATCTCCATGCCGTCACCGATCGGCAAGCCCGCCGTCAAGCCGCAGAACGTCCAGAAGGAGGACGCGATGTGGCTGCAGAAGGAACTGATCAATAAGAACTACATGGAGCTCGCCACCGCGCGCGCCAACAACCGCAAGGTCTCGGCGACCTTCGTCCCCGGGAACCTGAACGAGCTGCTGATGTGCTTCGACTTCGCGCGCAGCCTGCCGGAGACCAATGCGCTGCAGAACGGCATGCGCAAGAAGAGCGGCAAGATGATCATGGACGCCGAGCGCGACGGGCAGAGCGAGGACGTCTGCACCTATGTGAAGGCCGACCTCGGCATGATGCTCGGCGGCGAGATCGGCCCCACCGGCGACCCGCTGCCCAAGCCGGACATCCTGCTGCTGTCGTACACCGGCTGCTTCACCTTCATGAAGTGGTTCGAGCTGATCCGCCACAAGTACGGCTGCGAGACGGTGATGCTGCACGTGCCGTACCAGGGCGAAGGCAAGATCGCGCCGAACATGCGCGAGTACGTCGTCAGGCAGCTGCAGGAGACGGTGATCCCGACGCTGGAGCGGGTGAGCGGAGTCAAGTTCGACATCGACCGGCTGCGCCAGTACATGCGCGAGTCGGCCAAGGCCGAGGAGGACCTCGTTGCCGTGCTGCAGTCGGCGAAGAACCGGCCTTCGCCGATCGACGGCTACTTCGGCGCCGTCTACTACATCGGCCCCATCTTCACCGCCTTCCGCGGCACGCCCGAGGCGACCGAGTACTACCGCGTGCTGCGCGGCGAGATCGAGCAACGCGTTCGCGAGGGCAAGGGCCCGGTCACGCCGGAAGGCGAGATGGGCGAGGAGAAGTACCGCCTGGTGGTCGAGGGGCCGCCGAACTGGACCAGCTTCCGCGACTTCTGGAAGATGTTCTACGACGAGGGCGCGGTGGTGGTCTCCTCCACCTACGCCAAGGTCGGCGGGCTGTACGACTTCGGCTTCCGCCACGACCCGGAGCATCCGCTGGAGTCGCTCGCCGACTACTGCCTCGGCTGCTACACGAACCTGAACCTGCCGTCGCGGATCGACATGATCTGCCGCTACATCGACGAGTACCAGGCCGACGGCCTGCTGATCAACTCGATCAAGAGCTGCAACAGCTTCTCCGCCGGGCAGCTGCTGATCCTGCGCGAGGTGGAAAAGCGCACCGGCAAGCCGGCCGCGTTCATCGAGACCGATCTCGTCGACCCGCGCTACTTCTCGGCGGCCAACGTGAAGAACCGGCTGGAGAGCTATTTCCAGATGGTCAAGCAGAAGCGCACCGCGGGCGCCGCCGGGTCGACGCCGGGGTTCATTCCGATCGCGACGGCTCACTGAGGCGGAGGTCAACATGCGCTGCTTCATCGGCATCGACCTCGGCTCGACCACCACCAAGGCGGTGGTGATCGACGAGAACCAGCACGTGCTCGGCCGCGGCATCACCAACTCGCGGTCGAACTACGACACCGCGGCGACGATCGCCAAGCAGGAGGCGCTGCTGAACGGCCGCTTTCATCTCTTTCGCCGCGCGCTGGCGGAGACCGGGGCGCTGAACGGCGGGCTCGACGGCTACATCAACCAGCTCGAGCGCGACTTCCGCGCCGAGCAGTACATCGAGCAGCTCGGCGACCTCGAGGCCACCTGCCAGCGCAACCTGGAGACGGCCAGGTTCGGCGATGCGACCGCCGCGGTCCGTGCCGCGCTGGAGGAAGTCTTCAGGCAGCTGCGGGCCGAAGCGCATCTGCTGTTCGCGCCGGGCGCGAAGCGCAAGAGCGACTTCTTCCGCGATATCGCCGGCAGCCAGTACCTCGCCGCCGGCGAGGTGGTGGCGAAGGATGCCGGCATCCGCTACGACTTCCTGCTGAATCTCTTCGACCGCTCGATCATCGAGGTCGAGAACCGCGTCTACGACGCGTCGATCAAGAAGCATCTGCTTTCTGCCCTCGAGCGGACCTTCGACGAACTTCCCGAGACGCGCTCCCGACGGGCGCAGATCGAGGCGCCGATCAAGGGGATCCTCGACACCGAGATGGTGGAGACCTACGTCGTCGGCACCGGCTACGGCCGTGCGCGGCTGCCGTTTTCCAAGGAGCACATCCGCTCGGAGATCCTCTGCCACGGCCTGGGCGCGCACATGATGTATCCGGGCACCGCCACCGTGCTCGACATCGGCGGCCAGGACACCAAGGCGATCCAGGTCGATCCGAACGGCATCGTCGAGAGCTTCCAGATGAACGACCGCTGTGCGGCGGGCTGCGGGCGGTACCTGGGCTATATCGCCGACGAGATGAACATGGGCCTGCACGAACTGGGGCCGCTGGCGATGAAGTCGACCAAGACCATCCGCATCAACTCGACCTGCACCGTGTTCGCCGGCGCCGAACTGCGCGACCGCCTGTCTCTGGGAGACAAGCGCGAGGACATCATGGCCGGCCTGCACCGCGCGATCATCCTGCGCGCGATGTCGATCCTCGCCCGCTCCGGCGGCATCCGCAACGAGTTCACCTTCACCGGCGGCGTGGCGAAGAACGAGGCCGCGGTGAAGGCGCTGCGCGAGCTGGTCGAGGAGAACTACGGCAAGCTTCAGCTCAATATCGATCCCGATTCGATCTACACCGGCGCGCTCGGCGGCGCGACCTTCGCCTGGCGCGCGGTGGTCGAGGAAGGCCTGACCGCGCAGGCGCGCGAGTAAGGAGATCCGCTCATGACGATTACCGTCGGCATCGATATCGGCTCCGGCGTGGTGAAGACCGCGCTCTTCCGCAGCGAAGGCGACCGCCACGAATGGCTGGCCAGGCGCTGCGAGCGCATCCGCCGCCGCGACCCGATGACGCTGGCGCAGGAAGGCTTTGATGCGGTGCTTGCCGAGGCGGGACTGGCGCCCAACGACGTCGCCTACATCGCCACCACCGGCGAAGGCGAGAACGTCAAGTTCGCCACCGGCCACTTCTACTCGATGACCACGCACGCGCGCGGCGGCGTGTTCCTCGAACCGACGGCGCGCGCGGTGGTCGACATCGGCGCGCTGAACGGCCGCGCCATCTACGTCGACGAGCGCGGCAAGGTGCTCTCGTACAAGATGACCAGCCAGTGCGCCTCCGGCTCCGGGCAGTTCCTCGAGAACATCGCCCGCTACCTCGGCGTGGCGGTCGAGGAGATCGGGCCGCTGTCGCAGACCTCGGCCAACCCGGAGAAAGTGAGCTCGATCTGCGCCGTGCTGGCCGAGACCGACGTCATCAACATGGTCAGCCGCGGCATCGCCACGCCAGACATCCTCAAGGGCATCCACCTGTCGATGGCCTCGCGCATCGTCAAGCTGCTGAAGGTCACCGGCATCAAGGACGGCACCGCGCTGCTCACCGGCGGCCTGGCACTCGACACCGGGCTGCTCGCGGCAATCCGCGAGGAGATGGTCAACGAGAAGGTGAACGTCACCGCGGTGTCGCACCCCGACTCGATCTACGCGGGCGCGATCGGCGCGGCGCTGTGGGGCGCCTACCGCCACGCAAAGTTGAACCAGCTCGAGGCCGCTGCAGCGTAAAAACCGGCGGCCGGTCACCCGCGAGGTCAGCAGCGGCGAACCGTCTCGCCCCCGGGGGGCGAACGCGCGCCTGTCAACCGGAGCGAAGGTTCAGCGTTGCTCATCGAGCAGCGGGATCGCGGCAATCCTCGCCGCGGCAAGGTGCCGAATATCCTTTGGCCACGTCGCCATCATGGGCGGAGGCGCCCCTTGGCGATAATCCCGTGGCCCAAGCAGCCGAATCACGAGGAGAACCAATGAAACGCGTTGTCATCGCCGCCTCTCTGTCGAGCATGCTTGTGCTCGCGAGCTGTGCCTCTTACGAACCGAACACAGCGCGCGACACAGGCATCGGAGCTGCGACAGGCGCGGCAGTCGGCGCGATGGCGCATTCCAGCAACCGCACGCACGGCGCGCTCGCCGGCGCGGCCATCGGCGCTCTCGGCGGCTATGTCTGGTCGAGCCACATGGAGAAGCAGAAGCGCGACATGGAGCAGGCGACGAAAGGCACCGGCGTGCAGGTCACGCAAACCGCCGACAACCAGCTGAAGCTCGAGGTCCCGAGCGACATCTCGTTCGACGTCGGCCGCGCCGATATCAAGCCGAACCTTGCACCGATCCTGGACCGTTTTGCGCAGACGCTGAACGAGAACCGCGCCACCAAGGTGCGCATCGTCGGCCACACCGACAGCACGGGCAGCGACGCGATCAACGATCCGCTCTCCGTCAACCGCGCGTCGAGCACGCGCAGCTACCTGGCCTCGCGCGGCGTCGATGCCAGCCGCGTTGCCATCGACGGTCGCGGCTCGCGCGAACCGGCGGCCGACAACGCCACCGAAGCGGGGCGCGCGAAGAACCGGCGCGTCGAGATTTTCGTCGGCGAGGCGGCGCCGGGCTGATCCGGCAGCAGGCGGAGGGCCGCGCCTGTCAGCCCAGGCCGCCACCACACCGAACTACCGCGCCTGCGCGAGTTCCTTCAGCGTGAACGCGTAACTCGATTTGTCCAGCGGCTTGTGGCAGGCGAGGCACTCGGCCTGGTTGATGCTCCGCGGCTGCTTCTCGGCGCTGAACGCGGCGTAGTTCCAGTTCTCGTTGCGCAGCATCTCGGGGATGTCGGCGCCCCAGCCAGCGTCGCGCGCCATCGCGGTGTAGAAAAGCAGCTTGTCGGCGACGAAGAATCCGTCGGCAGCGACGGCGGGCTTGCCCTCCGCGTCGAGCTTTGCCGAGTAGACCTCGGCAATCAGCACCGAGCCGTCCGGCAGCGCCTTGCCGTCCCGTGCCGCCTGCACGGCCGCCTTGTTGGCGAAGTAGTGGCGCACCTGTCTTGTCGCCGGGAAGTTGATCGTGTAGTAGCGGGTGAACGTGTCCTTGTAGCCCTCCGGAAACGTCACTCGGGTCGTGGCCAGGCTGGGCAGGAAGCTCGATTTCGACCCTGCCTGCGCTCCGGGCTGCGCGGCGAAGTAGGCGGCGACGTTGGCGATGTCATCGGCGCTCAACTGTGAAGCGATCGCATTCATCACCGGGTTCTTGCGCGTGCCATCCTTCAGCGCCCGTAGCTGCGCGACGAGATAGCCGGCCCGCTGGGCAGCGAGATTCGGGATCGAGTCGCTGACGCTGACCCCGTTGGCGCCGTGGCAGGCGGCACAGACCGTGGCCACCTTGGTCCGGCCGGCTTCGATGTCGGCGGCATGAGCAAGCGGCAAGCCGCCAACGGTGATCGCCAGGGCAAGCATTCTCTTCACTCGTTGCTCCCTTGTCTGTCACGCGTGCAGTTCGACCACGTCGCCGTCGGCGAGCCGGTGCTCGTGCCCGACGGTCTGGCCGTCGAACCCGGACGGACCCCAGATGCGCGCATAGCGCAATGTGCGCACCAGATCCCGGTGCACCAGCTGCGCCACGTCGCCGACCGTCTGGCCGTGGCGAAGCGTGAACGGCCGCTGCCGTTCGGCTGCGTGCCCCGGCACCTTCGTGTAGACGCGCACGACGCCGAGGTGGGCGAACAGCCACGGGCCGAGTTCACCGAGCCCGCGACCGGTCTCGGCGGACACGGCAAATGCCGGAAGAGGCAGGCCCATCAGGTCGCGCAGCGCCTGCAGCTCCACTTCCGGATCGGCGATGCGATCCGCCTTGTTGGCGAGCAACAACGTCGGCAACCGCACGCCGAACGGATCTTCGTCGCTCGGCGGCCCGGCACTCGCCGCGGCGCTGGCGCGCGGTTCGCCCGCGGCCGGCCAGCGTTCGGTCAGCGTCACACGCCTGGCCGCGAGTGTCGAACGGACTGCCTGCAACTGCTCCATGCAGGTGGGCTCGCCGAGGTCGACGATCAGCAGCGCCGCGTCGGCCGTCTGCAGCGTGCTGCCGAGCCACGGCACGGGGTGCTCAGCCGCAATCGGCGGCAGGTCGATCAGCTGAAAGTGGATGTCCTCGTGCGGCATCATCCCCGGCTGCGGGAACTGGGTGGTGAACGGATACGGCGCAACCGGCGCGCCGGAGCCCGTGAGCCGCGCATGCAGCGCCGACTTGCCCGAGTTCGGCGGCCCGATCAGCGCGATCTGCGCCGCCCCCTCCGGCCGGATCACCAGCGCCGGGCCGCCATGGCCCCCACCCTTCTTGCCGCCTTCGAGCTGCTCGCCGAGGTCCTTGATGCGGGCCTTGATGTCGGCCTGCAGGTGTTCCGTTCCCTTGTGCTTCGGGATCGTGCGCAGCATCTCGCGCAGCCACTGAAGCCGCTCGCGCGGCTCGCGCGTGCTGCGGAAACCCGCCTCGGCGGCTTTGTATTCGGGAGAAAGGTTGGCAGGCATGGCAACGTAACCTACTGAAAAGTGCAGGTCACGTCGAGCGCGCGCGGTGGCCGGAGCTCGCGAACGGCGTCCGGACAGCATCCAGCGGCATCCCGTCGTGACGGTCGTCAACGTGACGCCGCCGACTGTGAACTAGCCTGTTTCGCGAGTGGGCCAGGATTTCGCGGCGGTCTTTGCCGATCCATCGTCGAGGTGGTGGGCACATGGATAGTGGCAGCGCGGGGATCGCTTCTCGGCAGCCGAAGGAGGCCGGACGAGCAGCGAACTGCCGCTGGCGCAGCTTTCTTCGAACCGGCTGGCGATTGACCCACTCGCTCCGGCTTGCGGGTCTCGCGCTGATCGTTCTGATCGCCGCCTGCAGCCACCCTCGCTACTACGCCGGAGCGGAGCACCAGCTCGCGACACACGACCACTTCGCCGCACAGGGGCACTTCGCGGTCTACTACCCGGGCGAGATCGCGCTCGACTTTCCGGGCTACGTCGTCGGCATCGAGATGACCGACAGGGCCGTGCTGCCGCCGGACAGCGATCTACTGGTCGAGCCCCTCGAGCACGTCGGCTCGAGCATCGCGCGGCTCACCCGACGACTACGCGAGGGAACGCCGGGGCCGGATGGGACGACGGGTGAAGGGCAGATTCCGATCATTTCGCACGTCCTCCGCTACCGTGGCAAGCCGCTGGGCACTGGCAACTGCGCCCTGTACAGCGTTTACCAGTCCGCGCGCCCGGAACTGATGGACTTCTGCGACGGCATTCGACGGCCAAAGATACGCGACGGGACGCGCTATCAATCGGCTTTCGCTGACAGTTGGGGGGCCATCGATGCGCTGAAGGAGGCGGTGCAGAAAGACGCGGCGACGGGCGATTACACCCATCTGATCGTGGCGATCATGGGCTGGCGGACCACCCAGGAGGAGGCGATCCGCAACTTCAACTCCGTTGCACGAGCCGTGCACATCGCAGCGCAAGGCGCGTTTCGACCGCTGTTCATCGGCATCACCTGGGTGGGTCCATGGGCAAGCCGATGGCTGGATCCGCTGGCGGAAGGCTTCGCCTACGGCAACATGGCCGACCTCGCCGACACCCTCGGGCTGTCATGGATCGGCGTGCTGGCTGATGAGCTGGTGCTGCCTCTAAGCACCAGGCTGTCCACCGTATTCATAACCCACAGTTTCGGCACACGAGCCGCAACGACAGCCGTATGCATCGGTCCAGCGATCAGGCGCGACAAACGCGAGGCGCTGAGGTCAACGGAGGGCGCGGTTGATCGCATCATTGGGTTCCAACCCGCGTTCTCATTGCAGCGCTTCAAGAAAGAGCAGTTGGTCTTCTTCTATGAAGACATCTACTTCCCGAACGATTGCGGCAGAGCGAGGTCGATCGTTCTGACGACGAGCCGTCACGACACGGCAACGAGGGCGATCGTGTGGGCCGATCTGGGCGGCAACTTTCGATACTTCAAGTCATTCTGTCGAAAGAACTCCGGCACGATAGTCAGTTGCACGTCGGTCGACGAGAACGGGAACATCGAAAGCGAATACGACAAGTCCATGAAGGTGCTGTACCTGGACGCGACCAAACTCATCCGATACCGGGCGCCGGGCACCAATGGAGGGGCGCACTCGGACATATTCCGATTGCCGACAGGGCGGCTGATCTGGACCCTGATTTCGGAGGATCCGTCCGCCCGTAGTCAGCCGGAGTCCGGGCGCTGAGCGAAATCCACGTGATGCTCAGGCGCCGAACCTATCTGGCCGCGATCACCGGCTTGTTCGTCGTGGTCTGGGCGCTGCTTGCCATCAATCCGCACGATCGGAGCGATTGGCTGCTGGAAAACGTCCTGCTGATCGTGTTCGCCGCGGCATTGCTCGCAAGCGGCCGCGCCCTGCCGCTGTCGCGCATCTCGTACACGACGATCTTTGCCTTTCTCCTGCTGCACGCGATCGGCGCGCACTACACGTACTCGCTGGTGCCCTGGCAGGACTGGCTTCATCTGCTGACCGGGGAAGCCGCGCGGGCGCCCGTGACGGAACGCAACCACTTCGACCGCCTCGTTCATTTCTTCTATGGACTGCTGCTCGCATATCCGATTCGCGAGGTCTTTCTGCGGGTGGCGGAACTGCGAGGGTTCTGGGGTTACTTCTTCCCGCTGAGTGTCACTCTTTCCACCTCGGTTCTGTACGAACTCGCTGAGTGGGCTGCCGCCGAACTGTTCGGCGGGGATCTCGGCGTCGCCTTTCTCGGCACGCAGGGAGATGTCTGGGATGCCCAGAAGGACATGGCGCTTGCGGGAGTGGGCGCGACGATCGCCATGGCGATCACCGCTGGCCTGAACTACGTCCTCGAACGGGACTTCGCCCTGGAGTGGATCGAAAGCCTGCGCGTCAAACACCCGGCGCCGCTGGGCGAAGACGAAATCCGGCGGCTCTGGCTTGCACGGCGGCGAGAAAGCGCCGGCGGCGGAACGAGCAGCGAGTCCAGTGCCACCGCGCGCCTGCCAGTCTCAAATGGCGCTGGGGAGAAGCCGCCACCAGAAGGTCGCCCGCGCGCCGGCGGATAACGCTCGAAAACTCTGAGTCCCGGCCCTCGGCGTAGACGGCGACAGAGCGGCCCGGATCGATGTCCGTCGCCGCGAGCGGGAGTACGGCCCGGTGCGTGGCTGGTCGCGCGGACAGTTCGTCGAACGAGACGGCAACAGCCGAGGCCGATCCCACGCGGCGGCTTCTCGACAATGGGGCGCAACTGGCCGTGGCGGCTACGCTACGCGACGCATGACACGACCGGGGCAGAATGCCCGGCGCGATATCCACACGTGGATGCCAAGAGAATGACGAGCCCGACAGCACAACCCCCCACGCAGTCCGAAGGCGACGTCAACCTGTCGTCGCGCCGTCGGCGCTGGCAGGCGGAGCGCCTCGACGACGCCACGCGTGCCCTGCTCGCGCGCGACAGCAATGCGTTCCTGCACCAGTCGGTCTCGACGCCCTGCCTGAACGCGATCCGCAAGGCCGAGGGCATCTGGATCGAGGACTTCGCCGGCCGGCGCTACATGGACTTCCACGGCAACAACGTGCATCACGTCGGCTACGCGCACCCGCACGTGATCGCCGCGATCCGCGAACAGCTCGACGAGCTGAGCTTCGCCCCGCGCCGCTACGCCAGCGAGGCGGCGGTGGAGCTTGCCGAGGCGCTCGGGGCGCGCTTCCGGCGGCTCACCGGCGTCGCCGGCAAGGTGTTGTTCACCACCGGCGGCAGCGACGCCGTCGAAGTCGCCATCAAGCTCGCCCGCGCCGCCACCGGCCGCTTCAAGACGCTCAGCTTCTGGGACGCGTTCCACGGCGCCGGGCTGGGTGCATCGAGTATCGGCGGCGAGTCGCTGTTCCGCTCGGGGCGGATCGGCCCGCTGATGCCCGGCACCGAGCACGTGGCACCGTTCGGTTGCTATCGCTGCGCCTACGGCCATCCGGTCGACGCCGATGGCCGCCCCCACCTCGACCGCTGCCGGCTGGCCTGCGCGACGATGGTCAGGTACGTTCTCGAGCGCGAGGGCGACGTCGCCGCGGTGATCGCCGAGCCGGCGCGCGCGGTGCCGTTCGTGCCGCCACCGGGTTACTGGCAGGCGGTGCGCGAGGCCTGCCATGCGCACGGCACGCTGCTCGTCTTCGACGAGATCCCGACCGGGCTGGGCAAGACCGGGCGCTTCTTCGCCGCCGAGCACGACCACGCGCTGCCTGACATCGTCGTGCTCGGCAAGGCGCTCGGCGGCGGCGTGCTGCCGATCGCCGCATGCATTGCGCGCACCGAGCCGCCGCTGGACACGAGCTCGGGCAAGCTGCCGCCGACGCTCGACGTGGCCGGCGAGTACGCCTACGGCCATTACACGCACGAGAAGAACCCGGTCACCGCGCGCGCCGCGCTGGCCACGCTCGAGGTGATCGAGCGCGAGGGCCTGGTCGAGAACGCCGCCCGTGTCGGCGAACACGCGCTGGCGCGGATGCACGAAATGAAGAGGCGCTATCCGCTGATCGGCGACGTGCGCGGCCGCGGCTTCCTGCTCGGAATGGAACTCGTCACCGACCGCGAGACGAAGACGCAGGCGGCCGACGTAGCGGAGAGCGTGCTGTACCGCGCGCTGTCGCGCGGGCTCAGTTTCAAGACCACGATGGGCAACGTGCTGACGCTCACGCCGCCGCTCGTCACCACGCGCGAACAGATGGATCGCGCGCTCGACATCCTCGACGACTGCCTGGCCGAGGAGACA
Organism: uncultured Burkholderiaceae bacterium; assembly: GCA_964610575.1. Taxonomy (GTDB): domain Bacteria; phylum Pseudomonadota; class Gammaproteobacteria; order Burkholderiales; family Burkholderiaceae_F; genus JADJWR01. The sequence goes on along the minus strand of CAZSYX010000029.1, from coordinate 7,594 downwards.
CAGCCGTGAGCTCGCGCTGCAAAGCGGTGCGCACCGACGCCGAACTCGAGTGCCCGCACCTGGACGCCGGCCTGCGCGCGCGGGGAATCGAACTCGTGCTGCTGCCCGACGGCGTGGCCGAGGCGGACCTGGCGCGCGAAGTCGGCGATGCCGACATCCTGCTGATGTGCTACACGCCGGTCACCGCGCGTGTGATCGATGCCGCTCAGCGGCTCAAGGGAATCGTCAAGTACGGCGTCGGCATCGACGCGATCGACATCGAGGCCGCCAGGGCCCGCCGCATCCCGGTCGTCAACGTGCCCGAGTACGCCGAGCGTACCGTCGCCGAGGGCGCGTTCACGCTGCTGCTGGCGCTGGCCAGGAAGCTGGCGCCGATGCACGCGGCGATGCGCCGCGACGGCTGGCTGTGGCCGAGTGCGCCCTGGCTGGCCTCCGACGTCGCCGGCAAGACGCTGGGGTTGGTCGGGGTCGGCCGCATCGGCCGCAGCATGGCGCAGATGGCCGGCGCCGGCTTCAACGCGCGAGTGCTCGGCTACGACCCGCACGTTTCGGCCGAGGACATGCGCACCGCCGGCGTGCAGAAGCGCGACGGCCTGCATTCGATGCTTGGCGAATCCGACTTCGTGTCGATCCACTGCGTGCTCAACGAGTCCACGCGCGGCCTGATCGGCAAGGCCGAATTCGCGGCCATGAAGCCGGGGGCGATCCTGATCAACGTGTCGCGCGGAGCGCTGATCGACGAGGCAGCGCTTCTGCGCGCATTGCACGGCGGCCGGCTCGGCGGCGCCGGCCTCGACGTCTACACGAAGGAGCCGCTGACGCGCAGGGATCATGCGCTGAGCGCACTGTTCGACATGGACAACGTGATCCTGACGCCGCACCTGACCTTCTACACGCGCGAGGCGATGCAGCGTCTGGAGGAGGAAACGCTGCAGCGCTGCGACGAACTGCTGTCCGGCTCTCCGGTGCTGGTCAAGTCGCGCGACCCGCGGCTGACCTCGCAGCGGCATGGCGTGCGCTTCGACTGACGCCCGCCGATTGCAGCTCCAGCCCTGGCACGCAACCAATTCACGGAGAACCGCATGCTGCTCAGCGTGACCTCGATCTGTGCCGGCGCCTCGACCGGCGCCCTGCTGCGCTGGCTGCTGGGCACGTGGCTCAACCACCTGTGGCCGAGCGTGCCGCTGGGCACGCTGGCGGCGAACGTCGTCGGCGGCTACCTGATCGGGCTGGCCTTCGCCTACTTCGCCGGGCACCCGACGCTGTCGCCCGAGTGGCGGCTGCTGGTCATCACCGGCTTCCTCGGCGGGCTGACCACGTTCTCCACTTTCTCGCTCGAGGTGGTCGACGCCGCCCAGCGCGGCGATCTCGCCTCGGCAGCAGCGATCGTCTCGCTGCACCTGGCGGGCTCGCTCGCCTGCACGGTGCTCGGCATCGTCACGTTCAACTGGCTTCGGGCGGCATAGGAGGCGCAATGCGCGGCTACCAGATCACCTTCTTCACCCAGCAGGACCGCCGGCATGAAGGCCGGCCGCTCGCCGACTGGCTGGTCGAGGCCGCCCGCAACCTCGGCGTGCACGGCGCCACCGCGCTGCTTGCCGCCGAGGGCTTCGGCCATGACCGGCGCATCCATTCGGCGCGCTTCTTCGAACTGGCCGACCAGCCGGTGGAGGTGACGATGGTGGCCAGCGTCGAGGAGGCCGAGCGGTTGTTCGACCACCTGCGCGCGCACCGCGTGCACGTGTTCTACGCCCGCACGCCGGTGGAGTTCGGCACCACCGGCGAGGACGGCACCTAGGCGCGCCGCCGCCGCGGCGCGTCTGCGGCCTTCCCTATTGAAAACCGCCGCGTAGCGGGCGACAGTAGCGGGCGGGAGATGCCATCGGGCATCGAGGACGTGCCGCATCCTGGCGGCCAGCCCGCATTGCACGACCGACCCTGACGAGAGATGCCGTCCGCCGCGCCAGATTCCGGCCCCAGCAGCAAGGCAAGCGCGACCGCACAAGCGGTCTCGGCGGCGATCGAACGTCATGCGCACCGGCCCGGCGCACTGCTGCCGCTGCTGCACGAGGTGCAGCAGCGGCTCGGCTATCTGCCCGAGGACTGCGTGGCACCGATCGCGCGCGCGCTGAACCTGTCGCGTGCCGAGGTGCACGGCGTTATCACCTTCTACCGCGACTTTCGCCGCCAGCCGCCCGGGCGACGCATCGTGCAGGTCTGCCAGGCCGAAGCGTGCCGGAGCATGGGTGGCGAGCGGCTGATGGCGCATGCATGCGGGCGCCTCGGCTGCGCGCCGTACGGACGCAGCGGCGACGGCGAGTTCTCGCTCGAGCCCGTGTACTGCCTCGGCCAGTGCGCCAGTGCGCCGGCGGCGGTGATCGACGGCCAAGTGCATGCGCGGATGACGGCGACGCGGTTTGATGAACTGCTGGACCATGGGTCGCGGCCTCTGCCCTGCCCCTCTCCCGCGGGGGGAGAGGGAAAGGACAAGCGCACTGGCATCACGGTCTGCGTGCCGTGCGACTCGACGGCGCTGGCCGTCGGTGCCGGCGGCGTCGCGGCGGCAATTGCGGCGCAGGCCGCTGCGCGCGGCATCGAGGTCGACCTGGTGCGCAACGGCTCGCGCGGCATGTTCTGGCTGGAGCCGCTGGTCGAGGTGGCCACTTCATCCGGGCGCGTCGGCTATGGCCCGGTCTCGGTGCATGAGGTGGCATCGCTCTTCGACGCCGGCTTTCTCGCCGGCGGCGCGCACCCGCTCGCGCTCGGCCTCATCGACGAGCTGACCTGGCTGAAGCCGCAGCAGCGGCTGACCTTCGCGCGCGTCGGGCTCACCGACCCGCAATCGCTCGCCGACTACGAGGCACACGAAGGCTTCCTGGGCCTGCGCCGCGCATTGGCCATGACGCCGGAGGCGATCGTCGCCGAGGTGATCGACTCCGGCCTGCGCGGCCGCGGCGGCGCGGCGTTTCCGACCGGCATCAAGTGGCAGACGGCCGCGCGCGCCGAAGGCGAACCCAAGTACATCGTCTGCAACGCCGACGAGGGCGACTCCGGCAGCTTCGCCGACCGGCTGCTGATGGAGAGCGACCCCTACGCGCTGATCGAAGGCATGACCATTGCCGGCCTCGCCGTGGGTGCGTCGCAGGGCTACGTCTATTTGCGCAGCGAGTATCCCCATGCGGTCGCCGCGCTCGAAGCGGCGATCGCCACCGCACGCGCCGCTCGCCGGCTCGGCGCCGGCATCCTCGGCAGCGGCAAGGCGTTCGACGTCGAGGTGCGGATCGGCGCCGGCGCCTACATCTGCGGCGAGGAAACGGCGCTGCTCGAAAGCCTCGAAGGCAAACGCGGCGTGGTGCGCGCCAAGCCGCCGCTGCCGGCGATCGCCGGCCTCTTCGGCCGACCGACCGTGGTCAACAACGTCGTCACGCTGGCCACGGTGCCGCTCATCCTCGCCCGCGGCGCGGCGTATCACGGCGAATTCGGCATCGGCCGCTCGCGCGGCACGCTGACCGTTCAGCTCGCCGGGAACATCAGGCGCGGCGGATTGATCGAAGTCCCATTCGGCATCACGCTGCGCGAACTGCTGCATGCATACGGCGGCGGCACTGCTTCGGGGAGGCCGATCCGCGCCGTGCAGGTCGGCGGTCCGCTCGGCGCCTACGTGCCCGAGAGCCAGTGGGACCTGCCGATGGACTACGAGGAGTACGCAAGACACGGCGCGATGCTCGGCCATGGCGGCGTGGTGGTGCACGACGACACCGTCGACATGGCCCGGCTCGCCCGTTTCGCAATGGAGTTCTGTGCGCTGGAGTCCTGCGGCAAGTGCACGCCGTGCCGGATCGGCTCGGTGCGCGGCGTCGAGATCATCGACCGCATCATTGCCGGCGAGGACCGGTCGCAACAGGTCGCGCTGCTGCGCGATCTCGCCGACACGATGGTCAACGGCTCGCTGTGCGCGATGGGCGGGATGACGCCCTCCCCGGTGCTCTCCGCGCTCGATCACTACCCGGAAGACTTCGGGGCGGGAGTCGATCATGCAAGCGACTGAATTGCGCAGGCCGACGGACGCCGATCCGGAGCGCTGGGTGCCATACGGTCACGGCGACACCGACTACGGCACGCCGGCGCGGGCCGGCACGGCGCTGACGCTGACGATCGACGAGCGCGAGGTGACGGTGCCGTCCGGCACATCGGTGATGCGGGCAGCCATCGAAGCAGGCATCGACGTGCCGAAGCTGTGCGCCACCGACTCGCTCGAGGCCTTAGGCTCCTGCCGCCTGTGCCTGGTCGAGATCGAAGGCCGCAAGGGCTATCCGGCCTCGTGCACGACGCTGGTCGAAGCCGGCATGAAGGTGCGCACGCGATCGGCACGGCTGGACAAGCTGCGGCGCGGCGTGATGGAGCTTTACCTATCCGATCACCCGCTCGACGAAAGCGGCCTCCCGACCGCAGACAGCGCCTTCCGCGACCTGGCGCAGTCGCTCGGCGTGAAGCAAGTGCGCTATGGACGCGGCACGGCGCACCTGGCCGAGGCGAAGGATGAGTCGAATCCCTACTTCGCCTACGACCCGGCGAAGTGCATCGTCTGCTACCGCTGCGTGCGCGCCTGCGAGGACATCCAGGGCACCTACGCGCTGACGGTCTCCGGGCGCGGCTTCGCCTCGCGCATCGCCGCCGGACAGGGCGAGCCGTTCATGACCTCCGAGTGCGTGTCCTGCGGCGCCTGCGTGGCGTCCTGCCCGACCGGGTCGCTGCTCGAAAAGTCGGTGATCGCGCACGGCCGCCCGGAAAGGACGACAGTCACCACCTGCGCCTACTGCGGCGTGGGCTGCTCGTTCAAAGTCGAGACGAAAGGTGAAGGGCCGTCGCCGCGGGTGATCCGCATGGTGCCGTGCAAGCATGGCCGGGCAAACGAGGGCCATGCCTGCGTCAAGGGTCGCTTCGCCTGGGGCTACGCGACGCACAAGGACCGCGTGACGCAGCCGATGATCCGCGACCGCATCAGCGAGCCGTGGCGTGAGGTGGGCTGGGACGAAGCGATCGCCTTCGCTGCCGGGCGGCTGCGCGCCATCCAGGCCAGGCACGGCCGCGATGCGATCGGCGGCATCACCTCCAGCCGCTGCACCAACGAGGAGACCTACCTGGTGCAGAAGCTGGTGCGCGCGGCCTTCGGCAACAACAACGTCGACACCTGCGCCCGTGTGTGCCACTCGCCGACCGGCTACGGGCTGAAGCAGACGCTCGGCGAATCGGCCGGCACGCAGGAGTTCCGCTCGGTCGAGAAGGCCGACGTGATCATGCTGATCGGCGCCAACCCGACCGAGGGGCACCCGGTGTTCGCCTCGCGGCTGAAGCGGCGGCTGCGCCGGGGAGCGCGGCTGATCGTGATCGACCCGCGCCGCATCGAGCTCGTCGATGCGCCGCATGTGAGGGCGGACTTCCACCTGCAGCTGCGGCCGGGCAGCAACGTGGCGGTGCTGAACAGCCTGGCGCACGTGATCGTCACCGAGGGCCGGCTCGACGAGCAGTTCGTTGCCGAGCGCTGCGAAGACAGGGCGTTCGCCCAGTGGCGCGACTTCGTCGCCGGCGCGGAGAACTCGCCGGAGGCGATGCAGCCGTGCACGGGCGTGCCGGCGAGCCTCGTGCGCGGCGCGGCGCGCCTGTACGCCACCGGCGTCGACGGACGAAGGAACGCCGCCATCTACTACGGGCTCGGCGTGACCGAGCACGCGCAGGGTTCCACCGCGGTGATGGGCATCGCGAATCTCGCCATGGCCACCGGCAACGTCGGCCGCGAGGGCGTGGGCGTCAACCCGCTGCGCGGCCAGAACAACGTGCAGGGCTCGTGCGACATGGGCTCGTTCCCGCACGAACTTCCGGGCTACCGGCACGTCTCCGATGCGACGGTACGCGGCCTGTTCGAGTCCGCCTGGGCCGTGGCGCTGTCGCCGGAGCCGGGACTGCGCATCCCCAACATGTTCGAGGCGGCACTCGACGGCAGCTTCCGCGGCCTGTACTGCCAGGGCGAAGACCTGCTGCAGTCCGACCCGAACACGCAGCACGTGGCGGCAGCACTGGCGGCAATGGACTGCGTGATCGTGCAGGACATCTTCATGAACGAGACGGCCAAGTGCGCACACGTGTTCCTGCCCGGCGCCTCGTTCCTGGAGAAGGACGGCACCTTCACCAACGCCGAGCGGCGCGTCTCGCGCGTGCGCAAGGTGATGGAGCCGCTTTCCGGGTACGCGGACTGGGAGGTCACGCAACGGCTCGCCAACACGCTCGGCTACCCGATGCGCTACGCGCACCCGCGCGAGATCATGGCCGAGATCGCGGCGCTGACCCCGACCTTCGCCGGCGTGACCTACGAGAAGCTGGACAGGCTCGGCAGCCTGCAGTGGCCGTGCAACGACGCCGCGCCGGAAGGCACGCCGACGATGCACGTGGACAGCTTCGTGCGCGGCAAGGGCAGGTTCTTCATCACCCGCTATGTACCGAGCGACGAGAAGAGCACGCGCCGGTACCCGCTGCTGCTGACCACCGGCCGCGTGCTCACGCAGTACAACGTCGGCGCGCAGACGCGACGCACCGAGAACGTGCGCTGGCAGCACGAGGACGTGCTGGAGATCCACCCGCACGATGCCGAGGCGCGCGGCATCGCCGAGGGCGACTGGGCCGGCGTCGAAAGCCGCGCCGGCCGCACCGTGCTCAGGGCAAGAGTGACCGACCGAGTCGCCGCCGGCGTCGTCTACACGACCTTTCACTTTCCGGAGAGCGGCGCCAACGTGATCACCACCGACAGTTCGGACTGGGCCACCAACTGCCCCGAGTACAAGGTGACCGCGGTGCAGGTGAGCAAGGTGGCGCAGCCCTCCGCCTGGCAGCGACGCTACCGCCGCTTCAGCGCCGAACAGGAAAGCCTGTTCGAGCACCGCCGGCACGCCGACGAAGCCGCGGCCAAATAGCGCCGATGGACATCGACAACCTCGTGCGCATGGCCAACCGCATCGGCGAGTTCTTCGCCGCGATGCCCGACGCGCAGGAAGCGCAAGCCGGCATCGCCGGCCACCTGCAGCGCTTCTGGGAGCCGCGTATGCGGCGCGAGATCGTTGCGCACGTGGAGCGTGGCGGGGCGGGGCTCAGCGAGATCGTGCGCCAGGCCATCGCCAGCAACCGCGATCGACTGCTGCCGGCGCAGACCCGTTGATCACCGCGGGTGTGCCGCGTCCTGGGCATCGGCTAGACGTCCGGCGGGCAATTCGTTTCGGCCGCGTTCGACCTGGACTGGCCAGTCGAAGCGATAGCCGCGGCAGTCCGCAATTTGCGGTCCCTCAGTGTCGGTGCTACCGAGACCCGCAGACGGCCACTTGCTGTCGCCCGCGCGCTCTTGAGCCGGCTCTGGCTACGGCCGGTCATCGAGGCATAGCTGACACCGCTCGACGGCATGCACGCGGTGCCGCAATCCGCGAAGCCGACGTTCGACGAACGGCAGTGCCGGCGGATCCGAGATGCGGTTCCGTCGTCAGCTTGCTCGAGTCTCGAACTGGCGCAACCGACCCTGAGCCGCCAGTGACGATTTTCTGATCGATTGACG
>CAZSYX010000028.1:0-35185 GCA_964610575.1 uncultured Burkholderiaceae bacterium | reverse complement strand
CTGATGACGAGGGTTCGACTCCCTTCGCCCGCTCCACTGTCCCCTTTCCCATCCCGCCGACGGCGCATGCCTCGGCAATCACATCGCCACCCACCATGTCTCACGAGCACCTCTTCGAAGGCGACCTGCGCTGGACGGGTCATGCGACGCAGGCCGACGGCAAGCTGAAGCTCGAGCGCAGCTTCAATATCGAGTTCCCAGGCAAGTCGCCGCTGACCGGCTCCTCGCCCGAGGTCTTCCACGGCGACAACAGGCACCACAACCCGGAGACGCTGATGGTCTCCTCGCTGATGGCCTGCCATCACCTCACCTACCTCGCCGTCTGCGAACGCTCCGGCATCAGCATCGTCTCGTACACCGACCACGGCACCGGCAAGCTCGCCATGCGCGACGGGAAGATGCGCATGGTCGAGGTCGTGCTGCGGCCGCAGGTCAGGATCGCCGATGCAACGCAGGTCGAGCGTGCACTGACGCTGCACGAGAAGGCGCACGCCAACTGCTTCATGTCGAACTCGGTGACTTTCGACGTGCGCATCGAGCCCGCCGTCACCGCGTGACAACGAGCGAAACCGATCGGCCGGAGCGCGAAGAGGGGCCAGGCACATCCGCGCTGGCCGACCGCCACATCCGCTCGTTCGTGCTGCGCCGCGGCCGGGTGACCCAGGCGCAGCGGCGCGCCAGCGAGGAGATCCTGCCGCGGCTGGCGATTGCGTATCGCCCTGCCCCGCTCGACCTCGACGCGGCGTTCGGCCGCCATGCGCCGACGGTGCTGGAAATCGGCTTCGGCATGGGCGAGACCACCGCGGCGATCGCGCTGGCGCGGCCGGACGTGAACTTCCTCGGCGTGGAGGTGTTCGCCGCCGGCATCGGCGCGCTGGCGCGCCGCGTCGATGAACTGAAGCTCGCCAACATCCGCATCATTCAGCACGATGCCGTCGAAGTGGCGCGCGACATGATCGGCGCCGATTCGCTGGCCGGCGTGCACGTCTTCTTCCCCGACCCATGGCCGAAAGCCCGCCACCACAAGCGGCGGCTGATCGCGCCGGCATTCGTTTCGCTGCTGGCGACTCGCATCGCGCCCGGCGGCTACCTGCACTGCGCCACTGACTGGGAGCACTACGCCCGGCAGATGCTCGAGGTGCTCTCGGCCGAGCCGCTGCTCGCCAACCGGCACGACGGCTACGCGCCGGCGCCGGAGAATCCGCTGGCGTCGCGGCCGACCACGAAGTTCCACGCCCGCGGCGAGCGGCTCGGCCATGGCGTGTGGGATCTGGTGTTCGTTCGGCGCTGACTTTCTGGCGCTGCGTCGTCAATCTGGCTGGCTCGCGCCGGCGAACTCCTGCGACAAGGCTGCCGCTTGTCGCCGGCGCAGCATGAGCAGGTCGTAGACCAGCTTGAACGCCACCAGCAGCAGCGCCGCCAGCGACGGCAGCTTCAGCGCAGCCATCAGAAAGCCGCCGGAGAGCAGCACCACGTGCAGCACCACGATGCGGCCGTATGGCTCGCTCATGATGTGACGGATCACCTTCGGGTCATCGGCGTCCAGGGCCGCCATCGCGCGCCAGGCATCGAGCGCGGCGGCGACGACCATCGCAGCGACGACCAGCAGCCCAATGCGGTCACCGGCGATTCGACCGACCATCAGCAGCAGCGGATCGGCGGTGCTGGACATGGTGCGGATGCCGCCGAACAGCGTCGCGACGAAGATGCCATGCACCGTGCAGAACAACCCGTAGTGCACGCTGAAGAAGGCGGTGGTCGCCAGCGACTCGCCGTAGCGCTCGGTTCTCGCCCCGGCGGCGAGGATGCGCAGCGCCGTGAAGCCGCCGATGATCACGTTCTCCAGCCAGTAGAACGCCAGCACGGTGAACGCCGGCCAGTCGAAGACGACGATGCCGATTGCCATCACCGCGGCGCTGGCGATCGCCGCGGCCCACTGCAAGTTGTTGGTGGACGGGCTCATGCGCCGCAGCGGACCACGCGTCGGTCGCCGGGGCCGCCGCGCACTACTGCGTCCAGTCGACCCAGCCGGCGTAGGCGGTCAGCAGGATCACGCCGCCGAAGGCGAGCCGGTACCAGGCGAAGGGCCGGAAGTCGTTGTTGCTGATGTAGGCGAGCAGCCAGCGCACGCAGGCCAGCGCGGCGAAGAAGGCGGCGACGAAGCCGATCGCGTACAGCGGGAGATCGGCGGCGACGAACTGATCGCGCGCCTTGAAGCCGGAATAGACGCTGGCGCCGATCACCGTCGGGATGGCGAGAAAGAACGAGAACTCGGTGGCCGCCTTGCGCGAGAAACCGAAGAGCAGCCCGCCGATGATCGTCGCGCCGGAGCGGCTGGTGCCCGGGATCAGCGCCAGGCACTGCACGGCGCCGACGCGCAGCGCGTCCCACGGCCGGATGTCGTCGAGCGACTCGACGCGCGCACGCCGTCCACCCGCCAGATCGAGTTCGCCGTAGCGGCGCCTGTGCCGCGCCTCGGCCCAGAGAATGACGAGTCCGCCGACCACCAGCGCGGCGGCGACCGGCACGGGCTTGAACAGGAAGCGCTCGATCGAACTCTTGGCCAGCACGCCGACCAGCGCCGCCGGCAGGAAGCCGACCGCCACGTTGACCGCCAGTTTCTGCTCGCGCGCGTCGCGGCGCAGGTTGAGCAGGAAGTGCGCCAGCCGCTGCCGGTACTCCCAGCACACGGCGAGGATCGCGCCGGCCTGGATGGCGATGATGAACGCTTCGCGCGTGGCGATGCGGAAGCGGATGACGTCTTCGGTGACGATCAGGTGGCCGGTGCTGGATACCGGCAGGAATTCGGTCAGACCTTCGATGACGCCGAGCAGCAGGGCCTTTAACGCGAGCAGCCAGTCCAACAGGAACTCCCGGAGGCCGGCGCATGGGTTCGCGGTGCGACGCCGGCGGAAAGAACCGGCGCATTATCCGCGCCGGCGGCGACGGACACAAAGCCGCCGGCGACTCTCCGCAGACCGGGCTCTACTTCGGCTCGAGGTCGACGCGCAGGCCGCTGAACGTGACGACGACGCCGGTGGCGCCGTAGGCCACCTGCCGGCGCGTCATCTGCTCGGGGGGCAGCGAGATCAGCGGCAGATCGGGCAGGCTGGCGCCCTTGCGCTCACCGAGTTGCGCCAGTCCGAAACTGAACAGCATCGGCACGCCGGAGACGCGCACGTCCTCGAGCGTGACCTGCGTCAGGTTGACGCCGCTGCGCGCCGCGTTCAGCACCGGCTTGCCTGCCAGAGCCACCGCCACGCTGAGCGGCGTGTTGGTCGGGCCGTCGGGCACGCGCACGGTCCAGGTCAGCTGCAGGCGATCCGACACCGGCATCAGCGCGACTTCGGGCCGGCGCGCGTCGAGCCCCCTGAACAGCTCGAACGTCGCCCCGAGGTCGGCCTCGATGTGCCGCTCGATGTCGGCGGGCGTCAGCGTGAACGAGCGCGGCCCGGGCAACGTCGCGCACGCCGCCAGCAGCAGGCCAATGCAAAGGGCGATTGCAGACCGAATCATCAAGTCCCCCGCGGCCCGGCGTCATGCGCCCGACGACCGCCGCACCATGTTCGCGCCTATTCGTATCGCAGCGCCTCGATCGGCAGCAGCCGGGAGGCCTTGCGCGCCGGATAGAAGCCGAAGAATACGCCGACGGCCGCGGAGAAACCGACCGCCAGCAGCACCGCCTGCGAGGTGACATCGACTCGCCAGTCGGCGAACTCGGCAATCGCCATCGATGCACCGACACCGAGCGCCACGCCGGCGAGGCCGCCGATCATCGACAGCGTGATCGCCTCGACGAGGAACTGCTTGAGGATGTCGCGCCCGCGCGCGCCGACGGCCATCCGCAGGCCGATCTCGCGCGTGCGCTCGGTCACGCTGACCAGCATGATGTTCATGATGCCGATGCCGCCGACCAGCAGGCTGACCGAGGCCACGGCGCCGAGCAGCAAGGTCATCACGCGGCTGGCCGCTTCCTGCGCCTGCAGAAGCTCGGTGAGGTTGCGGATCGTGAACGGATCCTCGGCGCCCGGCTGCACGCGCTGCCGTTGCCGCAACAGTTCGCGCATGCGTTCCTCGACCCCCTTCATATCGACGCCGTCGGCCACCTTCACCGAGATCGAGTTGACGCGCCGCAGCCGGCCCTGCGCCTGCCCGAGCACGCGAGCACGCGCCGTGGAAACCGGCATCAGGATGATGTCGTCCTGGTCCTGGCCGAGCGCGTTCTGCCCCTTGCGCTCGAGCACGCCGATGATGGTCAGCGGCACCTTGCGCACGCGGATCACCTGGTCGACCGGGTCGGCATCGCCGAACAGCTGCTGCGCGGTGGTCAGGCCGATCAGTGCCACCTTGCCGGCGCCCGAGATCTCGGCATCCTCGAAGGCACGGCCCGAGGCGATCGGCCAGTCGCGGGCGACGAGGTAGTCGTTGGTGGTGCCGAAGAACTGGGTCGACCAGTTGGCACCGCCGGCAACCACCTGGCCGGTACCGCGCACCGCGGGCGCCGCCACCACGACGCCCTCGACCTCGAGCGCGATGGCGCGCGCGTCCTCCTCGGTCAGCGTTTGCGCCGCACCCATTCCCAGCCGCACGCCGCTGGCAGTCGTCGAGCCGGGCAGCACGAGGATCAGGTTCGATCCGAGGTTGCGCAGCTGGTCGCGCACCCGCTCCTGCGCGCCGGCGCCGATCGAGATCATCGCGATCACCGCCGCCACACCGATGATCATGCCGAGCATCGTCAGCGCAGTGCGCAGCTTGTTCACGCGCAGCGCCTTCAGGGCGACTCGGAGGACCATCAGCGCGTTCATGAGGCCGTCGCCGCTGTGCGCGGCACATCCAGCCGCTTGAGGTCGGCCGCCGCGTCGCGCGGCACCTGCGTCTCGTCGCTGCGCACGCGGCCGTCGCGGAAGCTGATCAGCCGGCCGGCGTAGGCGGCGATGTCGCGCTCATGGGTGACGACGACGATCGTGATGCCGGCGCGGTTCAGCTCCTGCAGCAGCGCCATGATCTCCAGCGACGTGCGCGAGTCGAGCGCGCCGGTCGGCTCGTCGGCCAGGATCAGCGCCGGGTCATTGACCAGCGCGCGGGCGATCGCCACCCGCTGCTGCTGGCCACCGGAAAGCTGCGACGGCAGGTGCCCGCCGCGCTCGCCGAGGCCGACCAGCGCCAGCCGGGCGGCGGCCCGCTTGTGTCGTTCGGCCGCGGGCAGCCCGGCATACATCAGCGGCAGCTCGACGTTCTCCAGCGCCGAGGTGCGGGCGAGCAGGTTGAACTGCTGGAAGACGAAGCCGATCCGCCGGTTGCGGATCACCGCCAGCTGATCGGCGTCCATCGCCGCCACGTCCTCGCCGGCAAGCCGGTAGGCGCCGCTCGTGGGCCGGTCGAGGCAGCCGATGACGTTCATGAACGTCGACTTGCCCGAGCCGGACGGCCCCATCACCGCAACGAACTCGCCGGCGCCGATGCCGAGCGTCACGCCATCGAGCGCGTGCACGACGGTGCCGCCAAGGAAGTAATGCTTGGCCAGCTCGGTCACTTCGATGAGGTTCATCGGAGAAGCTCAGAAGAACATCCGCGGCGCGCCGCTCTTGGCGGCCGGAGCCGTGGAGGCAGCACCCTGGATGCCGGTGATCACCTCGAGCCCTTCCTCGATGCCGGCGCCGCTGACCTCGGTCGCGCTGCCATCGGAGAGCCCGGTGCGCACGTCGATCGCTTTCGGCCTGCCTTCGGCGAGCACCCAGATGCGGCCGCGCGCCGACGGGCCGCTGCGGCCGGCCAGCTCGGCCATGATCTCCGCGTAGCGTGCCTTCTGCTCGGGCTTCAGGATCTCATCGATGCTGGCGCGCATTTCGGCGCGAATGGTCGCCGACGCCTTGGCGCGCGCTTCTTCGGGCAATTCGCGCAGACTCATGAAACGGCTGCGCATCTGGTCGAAGATCGCCTGCACCCGCGCCTGCTGCGCCTCGTCGAGCTTCAGCTCGGTGACGAGGCGCTGGCGCAACTGCTGCAACTGCCCGCCGCCGCCTCCGCCCGCCGGCGGCGCCTCGGCCGCGGCCTTGCCGTCGCCCGGCGTCGCACTCTCGCCCGGCGGCCGGAAGCGAAGCGCGGCGTTGGCGATCTTCAGCACCGACTCGCGCGTGTCGGTGACGATGCGCACGTTGGCGGTCATTCCCGGCATCAGCTGGCCGTCGGGGTTCGCCGCCGATACCAGCACCGTGTAGGTCACGACGTTCTGCACCGTCTGCGCGCTCTTGCGCACCTGGCGCACCTCGCCTGCGAAGGTGCGGCCCGGGAAGGCGTCGACCGAGAAAGTCGCGCGCTGGCCGACACGCATGCGGCCGACGTCGGCCTCGTCGATCGACGTTTCCACCTGCATGTCGCGCAGATCGCGCGCGATGACGAAAAGCTCCGGCGCCTGCAGGCTCGCCGCGACCGTCTGGCCGACGTCGACGCTGCGCTTGATCACCACGCCGTCGACCGGCGCGCGGATCTCGGTGCGCGCCAGGTCGACCTTGGCCGAGGCCAGCTGGGCCGAGCGCTGTGCGACCACCGCCTGCGCGCTGTTGACCTCGGCCTTGGCCAGGTCGAACTGCGCCTGCGCGCGGTCGAGGTCGGCGGGCGAGACGAATTCGCGCGCCACCAGTTCCTTGGTCCGTGCCAGGTCGCGCTGCGCGTTGGCCAGAGATACCTGCGTGCGCCCCGCCGCCGCCCGCGCCGCCTCGAGGTCTGCCTCGTTCTGCCGCACCCGGTACTGGAAGGTCTCGGGGTCGATGCGGGCGATCAGCTGGCCGGCCTTGACCGGCGAGTTGAAGTCGACGAACAGCTCCTTGATCTGGCCGGAAACCTGGGTGCCGACCTGCACCGAGGTCACCGGGTTCAGCGTGCCGGAGGCAGCCACCGTCGCGGTCAACGGCCCGCGCTCGACTTTGGCGAAGCGATAAATCGGCGCCTGCGTGTCGTCACGGTTCGACCAGTAATACGCGGTGGCAGCCGCCACGATTGACAGGATGACCACGGCGATCAGGCCGGGCCTTCGAATCCGGTTTGCCATCGGGAAGGTCGAACGCCGTCGGGCGTCTCGGAATGCGTCATCGGCAGAGATCGCAGTTTACTGACGCCCTGTCGCCACCTTGTTTCGGAACGTAAGCGAAGCGCACGGACGCCCTTGCCTGCATCGATCGGATACCCCCACCCCGTTTCGGCCCGCCGCTTGACCGCTATCGGCGCCGCGCCTACATTGCTGACTCGTTGGTCAGTAAGCGCCGCCGGCGGCGGCACGACGGACAGGTGACGAGGACGGCCACGCATCACGCCGCACCGCGCTGGGAGCGACGCAAGGAGGAACGTCCTGCTGAACTGCTGGCCGCGGCGCTCGAGCTCTTCGTCGAACGCGGCTATGCCGCCAGCCGGCTCGACGACGTGGCTGCACGGGCGGGCGTGTCCAAGGGCACGCTCTACCTCTACTTCGAGAACAAGGAAGAGCTTTTCAAGGCGGTGGTGCGCGAGAACATCGTCGCGCGCATCAGCCAGACGCGCAAACTGGCACGGCAGTTCGAGGGTCCGCGCGAGGAGCTGCTGCGACACCTGGTGCGGCGCTGGTGGCAGCAGTACGGCCAGACCCCGGCGGCGGGCATCAGCAAGCTGATCGTCGCCGAGAGCGGCAACTTCCCCGAGATCGCCCGCTTCTTCGTCGACGAGGTGATCGAGCCGTGGCACCGGCTGTTCAGCGAGGTGATCGTCCAGGGCATCGAGCGCGGCGAGTTCCGCCCGGTCGACATCGAGTACTTCGTGCACGTGGTGGCCGCGCCGCTGGTGATGCTGACGCTGTGGAACCGATCCTTCGGCCCGTGCCGCCCGAGCGGCCTGGACAACGAGCGTTACCTCGCCGCCGCCCTCGACGCGTTCGTCGCCGCCCTGCGGCCGCAAGCGAAGGTCGGGACACCAGCCCGCCGCGCAACAGCCCCGGGTCGTCCAGCAGCGCGGCCAAGCCAGGGCCGCAAACGCGCGATGAAGTGCTGATTTCGCCGCATGAACCGCTGAACCGCGCGCGGGCGGATTGCTAAACTGCGCCCGCTTCGCGTTCACCGAGACCATGCACCCGATGACTTCCGAGCTGCCGTCGCTGGACATCGAGCAGGCGCGCCACAACATGGTCGAGCAGCAGATCCGGCCGTGGGAGGTGCTCGACCAGTCGGTGCTCGACCTGCTGCTGGCGGTCCGGCGCGAACTGTTCGTGCCGCCCGCCTTCCGGCTGCTCGCCTTCGCCGACATGGAAATCCCGCTGCGGATCGACGGCGTGGATACCGGGGAGTGTATGTTCGCGCCGAAGGTCGAGGCGCGCCTGCTGCAGGAGCTGGGCATCCGCGCGCACGAGCACGTGCTGGAGATCGGTACCGGCTCCGGCTACATGGCGGCGCTGGCGGCGCACAAGGCGCAGCACGTCCTCACCGTCGAGATCAACCCGCTGCTGGCCGCCTTCGGCGCCGCCAACCTGCAGCGCAACGGGGTGCACAACGCGCGTGTCAAGACCGGCGACGGCTCGCGCGGCTGGGCGGCCCGCGCCCCGTACGACGTGATCATCGTCTCCGGCGGGCTGCCGGTGATGCCGCCCGAGCTGCCGGCGCAGCTGAAGATCGGCGGCCGGCTGGCGGCGATCGTCGGCGAGGCGCCGGTGATGTCGGCGCAGATCGTCACCCGGGTGACGGAGTCGGCCTACGACACGCTGAGGCTTTTCGAGACGGTGGCCAAGCCGCTCACCAACGCGCTGCGGCCGTCGACTTTCCGCTTTTGATGAAGACGATCTCGGCGCCGGCGCTCGCCCAGTGGCTGCAGGACCCGGAACGCCCCGCGCCGCACCTGCTCGACGTGCGCGAACCCTGGGAGCAGCAGATCTGTCACATCGCCGGCAGCCGGCTGCTGCCGATGCGCGCGCTGCCGGCGCAGCTCGACCAGCTCGAAGCGCAGCGCCCGATCGTCTGCATCTGCCACCATGGCGGCCGCAGCGCGCACGTGGCGATGTGGCTGGCGCGCCAGGGCTTTGCCGACGTCTACAACCTCAGTGGCGGTGTAGACGCCTGGGCACGCCAGGTCGATCCGAAGATGGCCACCTACTGAAGCACAAGAAACAGGTACCCAATGGAGACGGCGATGGCATCGCGCAAACCGGGATTTCCAACCACGTCGGTGGCGGCGATCGCCTGCGCCGTGGCGCTGGCATTCGCCATGCCCGCCGTGGCGCAGGCCCCGCCGAAGCTGGACGACCCCTCCGCGCCACTGCGCGAACTCGCGCGGACGATGCAGCGCAACGACCTGCTGGCGCTGTACGGGCAGGCGCTCGACAACGACTCGCAGTATGCGGCCGCCAGGGCGCAGTACCTGGCCACGCTCGAACGCGAGCCGCAGGCGCGCTCCGCACTGCTGCCGAACCTGTACCTGCTCGGCCGCGCCAACCAGTACAGCTACGAGATCAGCCCGCAGGACCTCAACAACACCTTCAGCGACTATGGCGGCGGCCTGTCGCTGACGGTCCCGGTGTACCGGCCGCAGAACTGGGAGACTTTGGAGCAGGCCAAGCTGGTCGTCCTGCAGGGCGAGAGCGTGCTCGCCCAGTCGCGGCAGGACCTGGCGCTGCGGCTGGCCAACGCCTACTTCAACGTGCTCGCCGCCCGCGACCAGGTGACCGCGCTGGAGGTGCAGAAGGAGGCGACGCTGCAGCAGCTGGCGCAGGCCAAGCGCGAGTTCGAGGTCGGCACGAAGACCATTGTCGACACCAACGAGGCACAGGCACGCTACGACCAGATCGTCGCCGCCCTGCAGGTGGCCGTAGGCACCCTGCTGGTCCGCCGCAATGAGCTGACGGCGATCGTCGGACGCGACCCCCAGGTGCTTGCCGATCTTGTCGACAACCCGAAGCTGGAGTTGCCGCAGCCGAACGAGATCGGCAACTGGGTCAAGAGCGCCGAGGACGCCAATTACGGCGTGCAGATCGCGCGCGCCAACAGCGAGATCGCCACGCGCGAGATCCAGCGCGCCAAGGACGGCTACAAGCCGACGGTGGACCTGGTCGCCGGCTACAACGTCAACCGCTTCAACGGCACGCAGACGACCGAAAGCTCCTTCCGCACCAACACCGGCAGCATCGGCTTGCAGCTCACCATGCCGCTGTACACCGGCGGCCTGACGCAGAGCCGCGTGCGGGAGGCGGTCGCGCTGCAGGGCAAGTCGCTGAGCGATCTCGAAACCGCCCGCCGCAGCGCCGCCAATGCTGCGCGCGCCTCGTTCACCGGCGTCAACTTCGGCCTGGCCGAGGTGCTGGCGCTCGAATCGGCCGAGCGCTCGGCGCGAACACAGCTGGAGTCGACGCAGCTCGGCTACCGCGTCGGCGTGCGGATTCTGCTCGACGTGCTCAACGCCACCACCCAGCTCGTCTCGACGCAGCGCGACCTGAAGCGGGCCCGCTACGCCTTTCTCCTCAGCGGCCTCAACCTGAAGGGCTCAGTCGGCGCACTGAGCGAGGAGGACCTGCGGGCGGTCAATGCGCTGTTGACGAAGTGAGCGGCTGGCGCGAGGGCGCGGTGGTGGCCCTTGTCGGGAACTACGGCGACAGGAAAGTGGTCTTGAACTCGACCTGACCCACGACCTCCTGCGCAATCCTCACCATGGCCTGCTGGAAGTCGGGCTTGCCGAAGCAGAGCCACGAGTCCTTCTTCTTGATCACGTGTGGCTCGCCAGTGGTGATCGTGTGTTGCCGCATCCACTCCAGCACTTCCTCGCTGGGGTCCTGCCCCGCGTGAAGCAGGAGCCAGCACCTCCTGCCCTGCCACACATCGGCGCGGATGATCACCCCGATTCTGTCCGGGCGCCAGTGATCCGGGAACGGGCTGCCGGGCGTGAGCCATCCGCAGACGAAGTCCCGGCAGACCTGCGGGCGGCGCTCGTAGATCCCACACCCTTCGCGCGTCAGGAAATGGCAGGCAATACCGCCACCCATCCTGTGACCATGGATCTCGGCATTCATCGATCCGCTGCAACAGGCGGTGCATTCACCACAACTGCGCGGCGTCGTTTCGCTGTTCTTCATGAACGGAGGGCTCGTCTGCGTCACGATCTGCCGGCACGTGTGATCGGCGCGCGGCCATCCTCGTCTGCAAGATTCCACGTGGCCGCTGAGCGGAAGGATACCTTGCACGGCGCTCTAGAATGCCCTCGCACAAGCGCCGAGTCGCTGTCGCTCCAGGTGATTGCACGTGTCGGATGCTGCGGGCTATTCATCGGACGCGGGCTGTGAGTGGCATCGAAGCACCGCGGTCGCGCCCGGGTTGTCCGCGGTCCCGTTTGTGCATGCAAGAGCCTGGCCGACTCGGACGACCGGGTTCGCTCTTCGGTGACAGTGCGACGGCGGCAGAACTCCAATGATCGAGATCGTCAGCGCCACCCGGTTGTCGGCAAATGAGTTCGCGGCAAAGTCTGCACTTGGACTGTCGCTTCAGCGCCTCGCGTTCGACGGTCGGCTGAAGGCCGCCCTCGCTTTCTCCAATAGCACCGGGCTGCCTGCCATATACAACTCGCGCATCGCCACGCCCGGCGGCCCGGACATACTGGTATTCATGCATGACGATGTCTGGATCGACGATCATTTCTTTGCCGATCGCGTGATCGAGGGGCTGCGGAACTTCGACGTGATCGGGATTGCAGGCAACCGGCGCCGGGTGCCGGGCCAGCCGGGCTGGGCCTTCGTTGACCCGAACCTCACCTGGGACGAGCCGGCCAATCTCTCGGGCGCGGTGGCCCACGGGGCCCAGCCCTTTGGCGCTGTTTCCCACTTCGGTCCCGCTCCGGCGGCTTGCGAACTGCTGGACGGCGTACTGCTCGCCGCCAGGAAGTCGTTGCTCGTGGCGCGCAAAGTGTTGTTCGACCCGCGCTTCGACTTCCACTTCTACGACCTCGACTTCTGCCGCGCCGCGCGGCAGGCTGGCCTGCGGCTTGGCACCTGGCCGATCAGCATCACGCACCAGAGCGGCGGCGCTTTTGGCGGCGAGCGATGGCGCGAACTGTACCGGGCCTACCTGGCCAAGTGGGGAGCCTGAAGGAAGCCACCGGTCCGCGGCGGAATCCGCATGCACAATCCAAGAGCAAGCAAGAAATGTCCGTAAACGGCGATCAGGCCTGCCCGTGCGGCAGCGGCAAGGCGTTCCGGCAGTGCTGTGGCGCGGCCGCGGGCCAGTTCCCGCGCCAGCCCGCCGACCGCCGTGCCGCGCAGCGCCAGCAGCAGGCCGCGAACCCCCTTGCCGCACTCGCCAATCTGATGGTGCGCGGCTACCAGGCACAGACCAACGACGATCTCGAGGAAGCCGAGCGCCTCTATCGGGCGGCGCTGGCGCTCAACCCGAACACTTTCGACGCGCTGCACATGCTCGGCGTCATCCGTCTGCAACAGGGCGACGCGGAGGAGGCCGTGCGGCTGCTCCTGGCTGCGCTTCCCCTCCTGCGCACCGACTACCCGCCGATCTATCGCAACCTCGGTCTATGCCTCGCCGCGGTTGCGAGGCGACGCCGCCTGGCCGGCGCCACGGCGCCCGACGAACGCGGGCGCGCTTATCAGAGTTTTTTCCGCGACGGCAACCTGCCCGCGATGCCTGACGAGCCACCGCTCGTCTCGATCGTGATGCCGTGCGCTGACGACAAGGGAAGCGTCGCAGCGGCGATCTCGTCGATCACGCAGCAGACCTACCGCAACATCGAACTGATCGTCGTCGGTTGCGGCCAGCCGGCCGAACGCAGCGACGCCGTCGAGCGCGAACTGGCCGGACAGCCATTGCCGGCGCGGTTCGTCAGTCACGGAAGCGCCAGCGTGCAACAGGCACTCAACACGGGCGTCGAGTCGGCCCAGGGCCGGTACGTCGGCATCATCGAAGGCGACGGGCTCTACCGCCCCGACCGGGTGGAGAAGTTCGTGCGCATCCTGACCGGAAGCCGCGCGCGCTGGGGCTTCTCGAACATAGCGTTCATCGACGACCGATCGAATCCGGTTCGGTACGGCGAGTCGCCGGTCGTCGATGCGGTGATGCGCGATTTCGACGCGCTCTACGCCTGCCATGCGGTGAGCGCGGGCGTGCTCGAGCACGATTGCCCGTTGACAGCGGGCAACCTGTTCTTCGAGAAGGCGCTGTGGCAGGAGACAGGTGGCTTTCCCTCCTACCGGCATTGCGCAGCCTGGGCATTCAGCCTAGCCGCAATTCTTGTCGCCGAGCCGGCCTATCTCGATGAGCCGGCGTACCTGCTGCGTCTTGCGGCCGGCGGCGGCTTTGCTCACGGCACCGAAGAAGCCCGCGTCAGCGAACGCAGCGAGATCGCGGCGCTGTGGGAGCGTGAGCACGGATCGTTGCAGGGAGCTTCGAACACAACCCTGCATTCGAGCGTGCAGCCGCAGCGCCGCATGCGTGATTTTTCCATGATGGCGGACGGTCTCGGCCATCAGATCGACCGCGGGCGGATGCTCCGTTACGCGGTCGGACTGGGATTCACGACGGCACTTGCCGTTTGACCACCCATGTCGACCGCGCAGACGCCGCGAACGCGCCTCATCGCGTTTCACCTGCCGCAGTTCCACCCGATCCCCGAAAACGACGCCTGGTGGGGCACGGGATTCACGGAATGGACCAACGTCACGAAGGCGCGGCCGCTCTTCGACGGTCACCTGCAGCCGCGGCTGCCGGCCGATCTTGGCTTCTACGACCTGCGCCTGCCCGAGGCGCTCGAAGCGCAGGCGGATCTCGCGCGCAGCCACGGCGTCTTCGGATTCTGCTTTTACTACTACTGGTTCACCGGCGGCAGACGCCTGCTGGAGCGCCCGGTCGAACAGATGCTCGCCAGCGGCAAGCCGGACTTTCCCTTCTGCCTGTGCTGGGCCAACGAGAACTGGACGCGGCGCTGGGATGGGCAGCACCGGGACGTGCTGATGGAACAGGAGCACGACGCCGAGAGCGATGTCGCCTTCCTGCACAGCGTGATGCCGTACTTTCGCGACCGCCGCTACATCCGCGTCGGCGGACGCCCCCTCCTGGTCATCTACCGGGCGACGCTGTTCCCGGACCCAGCGGCGACCGTGTCACGGTGGCGCGAAGCATCGCGCCGGCTCGGCGAGCCGCCACCTTTTCTGGTCGCGGCGGAAAGTTTCGACGTGACCAATGATTTCGCTCGTCGGGCCGGTTTCGACGCGACGTGTGAGTTCCCTCCTCATGGCTCGTTGGCGTGCCGGCTGCCGGAGGCGAGACTGCCCCGCTTCTTCGCGCCATTCTCCGGCGACCTGCTCGACTACGAGCAGGTGGCGAAGTTCTACCTCGCTCGCCGCGCGTCGGCCCTGCGAAGGCTGAAGACAGTGACGCTGAACTGGGACAACACGGCACGCAGGAAGTCGACTGCAACTGTCATGGTCAATTTCTCGCTGGCCGCGTATCACCGCTGGCTCTCGGGAGCCATAGACCAGTCCATCCAGGCCGCCCCGCCGGAGGAGCGGATCGTCTTCGTCAATGCCTGGAACGAATGGGCCGAGGGAACGTATCTCGAACCGGATCAACTCTTCGGCCACGGCTATCTGGAGGCGACACGCTCGGCGGCCTTGGGCGAACCATACCGGCCGCGGCGTCCCGCCTGGCGGACCGTGCAAAGCGAACCAAACTCGAGCCGGGATCCGCTTGGCGAGGGGCCAAGGACACCGAAGCGAGCGAGCATCGTCGCAGTCGCCGTTGCCGGCAACGACCAGGACATCATCGAAAGCTTCGTGCGCGAGAATCTGCGCATCGTCGATCGTCTGGCGGTCCTGGTTCGCGATTCGCAGGACGGCACGCTGCAGATCCTGCGTGCGCTGGTCGCCGAAGGCCTGCCGCTGAGCGTCCATGCCGACGAGGCAGACGCCGACGCGTCCGCGCCACTGAGCCGGCTGGTCCGCGACACGATGAGCGAGCGGCAGCCGGACTGGATTCTGCCGCTGGACACCGACGAATTCATCGACAGTCCCGACCGTCCTGTTCTGGAGGTCGCCTTGGGAAAGGTCGGCCCGAATCACGGGCGGATGCCCTGGGTCACTCACGTGCCGATGCCGTTCGACGACCCGTCCGAGAGCCATCCCCTGAAGCGGATCCGCCATCGCTATGTCTATGAAGCGCCGCCGCCCGATGCGAATCCGCGCGCCTGGAAGATCGTCCTCAACAGCTCCCTGCTCCGGCCGTACCTCGATCGCTACGAGGTCGACGAAGGCGGCCACGCGCTTACGTTTCGGCATACGAAGGAAGCCTGCCGGCAGCCTGTCTTGCCGCTTGCGGGTGTTGCCCTGCGTCACTATCCCGTGCGGAGCGCGACCGGCGGAGAGATCGTGGTGTCGGCGCACCACGCGCCCGCCGGCATCACACCTGCGGCGGCGACCGGGCTGACCGTTCGCGATCTCCTCGACCCGGGACGGGTCAGCGCCGAACACACGTACGGTGCGCCGATCGTTATCGACCCCTGGCCGGCGCCCAGAGAACTGCGCTACGGCCAGTTGCTCAAGCGAGGCCAGCGAAGCAGCCGGAGGGACTGGGTTGGCCCGCCCATGATCGAACTCGAACGGCCCGAGGAGCGTTCGGAACCGGGTGATCCCGCAGGACCGAGGGACAGCGTCATCACATTGCTCAAGGGAGGAACGGGCCTCGACGAGGCGCCGTTGATGTGGCGCGACACGCTGCCGGAGCGCTTGGTACGCGACCACGAGCAACCCCTGATCGCGCCGCCGGTCGAAGTCTTCTGCCTGACCAACCTCCTCCTGCATGGGCCTGGCTGGGCCGAGAAAGAGGGGAGCGTCCTTTTCGAGCCTTCGATCTATCCGGGCTACTGCCGGGACTGGTACGCACGCGACCGGACCTACAACGCGACCGGGGCAAGCCTCTCCCGGCTCGCCGAGCGCCGTCAACGGCTCGGTTGGCACATCACTCACGTCAATTGTCGTGTGTATGGCCACTGGCTTACCGAGGTCATGCCGAAGCTGCTGGTGATCGAGGAATTTCTGAGGCGCTGGCCCGGCTACGCGTCAATGCCGATCCTGATGCCCTCGATCTTCCCGGAGTTCGTCTACGCGCATACCCGAACCCTTCTGCCCCATGTGCCGATCGTCACCTACGACCCGCAGACGGAATACATCCGGTGCGAGCGGATGTTCATGCCGACTTGGGGAACGGACCACGTCTTCAATTCCTGGGTAGGCGAGCAGGTGGATCGCATTCGATCCGCGACGGAGCCGACGCTGCCGAAGCGGATCTTCGTTTCGAGAAGGTCCAGGTCGGTGACCCGGGTCCTCGACAACCAGAAAGAACTGGAAAGTATGGCCATGCAGGAAGGATTGACGATCGTCTGCCCGGAGGATTACTCGTTTCCGCGACAAATCGCGCTGTTCCGCAACGCCACGATGATTGTCGGAGAATTCGGCAGCGCGCTGCATAACGCGATCTTCTCGCGCGCCGGCACGCTGGTGATCGCCCTGAACTGGCTCAACGCAGTCCAGTCGAGAATCGCTCGGCTGAAGGGGCACAGAATCGGGTATGTCTTGCCCACGTCCGGCGCTGAGGTACTGCTTTCGCCCGATGGCTCGGTCCAGCACTACTCGATCGATCCGGCCACCTTCCGGTCGAGGCTTCGTGAGGCGATGGACACGGCGTGAGAACCCACGAACAGCACCTCGACCCCGCCGCCGTGCGCGGCTTCAGGCTGAAGCTGATCGGCATTGCGATGGTCGGCAACGAGGCCGACATCGTCGAGGCCTTCGTGCGCGAGAACCTCGCGTACCTCGATCACCTGCTGATCGCGGAACACAACACCGTCGACGGGACGCGGGAGATTCTTGCTGCTTTGGTCGAGGAGGGATTGCCGGTCACGGTGAGGCGGATCGATACGCCCGCGTGCGATCAAGGCGCCGTGACGAACGCGTTGCTAGGAGAGGCCGTCGAGCGATTCGATCCCGACTGGATCATTCCGCTCGACGCCGACGAACTGCTGGAGGCGAACGACCGCGCGACGCTGGAGGCGGAACTGGCCCAGCTTCACGTGTGCCACGGAAGGCTGCGGTGGGTCCAGCACGTTCCGACCGATGTCGATGACATCACCGAGGAACACCCTGCGCGCCGCATTCGCCACAGGTACGACTACCCGCCCCCCGATCCGGACCTCAATCCCTGGGTATGGAAACTGGTGCTGAATGGCCGCCTGTTCAGGCAATACCTCGATCGCTACGTTCTCGGAAGGGGTAGCCACCTCATCTACTTCAAGGGCTTCAGCGAGCCGTCGTCCCTGCCGATAATCCCCCTGCAGCACACGCTGCTGCGGCACTACCCCGTCAGATCCTTCGACCAGTTGAGCCTCAAAGCCGGGGTCGGCATGCTGCAGCGCCGCCTTGCGGGAGGTGATGCACTGAAGGGCGCGCATTTCTCGAAACATTACCGGCTGCTCCTGGAAGGCAGGCACGAGCTAGCCGAACT
The DNA here is from genome assembly GCA_964610575.1 of uncultured Burkholderiaceae bacterium. GTDB lineage: Bacteria > Pseudomonadota > Gammaproteobacteria > Burkholderiales > Burkholderiaceae_F > JADJWR01. The sequence goes on along the minus strand of CAZSYX010000028.1, from coordinate 17,687 downwards.
GCAGTCAGCGGTGAGGGAATACCTCGACACCGGCCGCCGGTCCGCCGACGATCTCGCCCAGACTCCCGTGGTGCCGGAGCCCAAGCGCCGCACAAGCGAGCTGCGCCATGGCGGCCGCCGGCTGCCGGCAACCACGGCGCTGCTACGCTGGATCGAGCGACATGGCGGTGCGACAGCGAACACACAGGCGCCTGCCCGGAGTCCGCCAGCAAGTGCCGTGTCGGCGCGCTACGACTACTGTCCCTGGCTCTTCTGGAGCGAGGCCCCCGAGGAGGCTCGACAGGACCAGTTGGCTTACCAGGCCCACTGGGCTGCCAGCGGCCGGCTGCGGTGCGGATCCCGCTGCTACGTGTCGGCCGAGGCGGGGTTGGTGCCGGAGAAAGTCACCCTGGGCGATGACTGCTACATCGCCGCGCAGGCCTACGTGACGGGCGAGGTCGAGGCGGGCCGCCAGTGCACCATCAACCCGTTCGCCGTCGTGCGCGGCAAGGTGACCATGGGCGATCACGTGCGCGTCGGCGCGCACGCGAGCATCCTCGGCTTCAATCACAACCATGCCCGGCTCGATGCGCCGATTCACGAACAGGGCCTGTCGTTGAAGGGCGTTCGCATCGGTGACGACGTTTGGATCGGATCGGGCGCGCTGCTGCTGGACGGGATCCATGTCGGCAGCCACTGCATCATCGCCGCAGGCGCAGTCGTCACCAAGGACGTGCCCGACTGGTCGGTCGTGGCGGGCAACCCGGCAAGGACGGTCCGCGACCGGCGCGAGCGCCCGGTCGCGCTGCCGAAGGCCTCCTCCCTCGCGCGAACGCTCGGCGAGTTCGGCCGACGCGCGGCCGAGCAATGGCCGGACGTCGTCCGACGGTGCGAGATCCGCAGCGACGAACGGATCGGCTACACCGACATCCCGGGCACGCGCCCGGCCAGCATCCGGCCCTTGGCCGACGCGATCGAGATCGCAGCCGCCTTTGGCGCGCTTCCGCCGGGACAGTCCGCGAGCGAACTGATCGGGCGACTGCAGGCCTGCCAGGACCCGGCCAGCGGCATGCCGGTCGATCCTCTTGCACCTCCGGGACCCGCCTATTCGGCGGCGGAGATGAACGACGGCAACTCGGCCTACATGGTGCTCGCCATCGGCTACGCGCTGATGTGCCTGGGCTCGCGCTTCCTGCAGCCCCTGAAGGCCGTGCAGGAGATGGACGCCGCGCGGCTCCAGACGCTGCTCGGTCGGCAGCCGTGGCAGCACCATGCCTGGGCGGCGGGAGCGTGGGTCGATTCGGCGGGCACGGCCGTGTGGATGAATCGCCACTACTTCGGGCTGCCCGGACACGTCGGTCCGCTGTTCGCCTGGTTGCGGGGTGCCTGCAACCCCGAGACTGGTCTGTGGGGAGAGCGTCGCGCCAACGACGGTTGGCTTCAGGCCGTGAACTGCTTTTATCGGCTCACGCGCGGAACCTATGCCCAGTTCGACGCGCGCGTTCCTTACCCTGAGGCCGCGCTCGACACGATCCTCACCCACATTCGGATGAGCGAGCGCTTCGAGACGAGTCACGTCAACGCCTGCAACCTTCTCGACGTGGTCCATCCGCTGTGGCTGCTGTCGCGAGCGACCACGCACCGCCGCGACGAGGTATTGAGATTCGTCGAACGACAGTTGTCGATCATCCCCGGCCGCTGGGTCGACGGCGCCGGGTTCGCCTTTGCCCCCGGAGCGCCGCCGGGGCTGCAAGGCACCGAGATGTGGCTGGCCATCGTCGCCACCGGCGCCGACCTTCTCGGCATGGCGGACGCCATGCCCTATGTCCCGCGGGGTGTGCATCGGCTGATGCCCGAGGGTCCGCATCCGGCCAACGATCGTGGCGGCCCGGAGCGCCAGGGGCATCAAGTTGCCACGCCGACGAAGTGAACAAAGCCATTCGGGCAGGCGAACAAACCCGCCGGCGCTGCGTTGCCTCGCGTTGAAGGACGCCCGGTGAGCTCACCCGCCTCTCCTCGACCGCTGCCCACGTTGGCGGCCCGCGCGCCGGACGTCGATCAGATGCGCGCCGTCGTCGACCTGTACAACGCCCGGCGCCTGCTCGATGCCGCCGCGCTCGCCGGAAAGCTGTCGGAGCAGTTCCCGGAACATCCGTTCGGCTGGAACGCCCTCGGCGCGACGCTGCGCGACCTCGGACGCGCGGCAGAGGCGGCCGAGGCCCTGCGCCATGCCGCCCGCCTCGCGGACAACGCCGAGTCGTACAACAACCTCGGGCTGGCGCTTCAGGAAGCCGGCGAACTGCAGCAGGCCGAGGCGAGTTTTCTCGCCGCGCTCGAGCGCCGGCCCGACCTGGTCGAGGCCCACGCGAACCTGGGCCGGCTGTACCAGGCGACGGGGCAATTCGCCCAGGCCGAGGCTAGCCTGTGCCGCGCCCTGCAGATCCGGCCCGAGCTTGCCGAGGCACACAACACCCTGGCTGTGGTCCTGCAGGAAAGCGGACGGCTGGTCGATGCGGAGGCCAGCTGCCGGCAGGCCATCGCCTGCCGATCAGACTACGCCGAGGCGCATGCGTGCCTCGGCCTCGTGCTCACCACCATGGGCCGGCTGGCGGAAGGCGAGGCGAGTTTCCGCCAGGCGTTGCAGATTCGGCCCGACTACCTGGAGCCGCGCAGCGCGCTGCTGTACGTTCACCACTATCGCGCCGACCGGCCGGTGCAGGAGTGCCTGCAGGAGGCTCGGCTCTACGGCCGGAAGGTCAGCGAGCGGGTGAAGGAACGCTACTCGTCATGGCGCGCCGCGACCGCACCCCAGCGGCTGCGGGTGGGCCTGGTCTCGGGAGACCTGCGCGAGCACCCGGTGGGGTATTTCCTCGAGGGGTTGCTGGCGCGGCTCGATCCGTCGCGCCTCGAGGTGCTTGCCTATCCGACGCATCGCCGCAGCGACGCGCTCAGCGAGCGCATCCGGTCGCACTGCACCGGCTGGACGCCGCTGTACGGCCACGACGACGACGCCGCAGCGCGCCTGATCCATGCCGACGGCGTTCACGTGCTGTTCGACCTCGCGGGCCACAGCGCCCACAATCGCCTGCCGGTGTTTGCCTACAGGCCGGCGCCGGTGCAGGCCACCTGGCTCGGCTATTTCGCCACCACCGGCGTGGCCGAGATCGACTACCTGCTCGCCGATCCGGTCAGCGTGCCGCCGGAGCATCGGGGTCATTTCAGCGAAACGACCTGGTACCTGCCCGACACGCGGCTGTGCTTCACCCCGCCAGCCATCGATGTCCCGGTGGCGCCGGCGCCGGCGCTGGCCAGCGGGTTCGTCACCTTCGGCAGCTTTCAGGACCTGACCAAGGTCAACGAAGCGGTCCTGGCCCTCTGGGCGCGCGTGCTGACGGCCCTGCCGAGCGCGCGGTTGCGGCTGCAGAACAAGCAACTGGCCGATGCCACGGTCCGCCGGCGACTCGGCCAGCGGCTGCAGGCCCTGGGCATTGCTGCCAATCGCGTCTCGATGCACGGCCCCCTGCCGCGCGAGGCCTATCTCGCCGCGCACGCCGAGGTCGACCTGATCCTGGACACCTTCCCCTTCCCGGGCGGCACGACGACCTGCGAGGCGCTGTGGATGGGCGTGCCGACCCTCACGCTCGCCGGCGATCGCCTCATCGGACTGCAGGGCGCGAGCCTCCTGACCGCCGCAGCGCTGAGCGAATGGGTCGCCGCCACGCCCGCGCAGTACGTCGACAAGGCCGTTGCGTTCAGCCGCGACCTGCCGGCGCTGGCCGCGCTGCGCGCCGGCCTGCGCGCGCAGGTGCTCGCCTCGGCGCTGTTCGACGCGCCGCGCTTCGCGCGCAACTTCGAAGACGCGGTCTGGGCGATGTGGCAGCGCTGGCGGAGCAGCGCCGGCTAATGCACAAGGACACAAAGCGACCAAGGCCGGGCAAGTCGGCGCTGAATTGCCGGCCACCCGCCGATCGTTGTGGCAGATCGCCCGCGAGCCGATGGCCCCAGCCGGAAGCGGTCCGCGCCTACGGCGCGCCGGCGGCGCGCTGCTCGTTCCAGAGGCGCCACATGGCCCAAAGGGCATCGGCCAGGTCGTGCGCAAAGCGCGGCGCGTCGAACAGCGCCGAGGCCAGCACCTGCGCGCGCAGGCCGGCGCGCAGCGCGGCCAGCGCCGGCAGGTCGCGGCTGAACGCAACGGCCTTGTCGACGTACTGCGCGGGCGTGGCGGCGACCCATTCGCTCAGCGCTGCGGCGGTCAGGAGGCTCGCGCCCTGCAGTCCGATGAGGCGATCGCCGGCGAGCGTGAGGGTCGGCACGCCCATCCACAGCGCCTCGCAGGTCGTCGTGCCGCCGGGGAAGGGAAAGGTGTCGAGCAGGAAATCGATCTCGTTGTACGCCGCCAGGTAGGTCGCGCGATCGGCCTGGCCGTGCAGCGTCACACGTTCCGGATCGATGCCGGCCCGCCGCAGCCGCTCGCTCAGCTGCGCAGCCAGCGCGGGGTCGTCGAGCTGGCGGGCGCGCAGCTGCAGGCGCGCGGCGGGCAGCGCGGCAAACACGCGCGCCCAGAGGGCCAGCACCGAGTCGCCGATCTTGGCCTGGTTCTGGAAGCTGCCCAACGTCAGGCAGCCGCGGCTGGCTGCCGGCAACGGCCCCACCGCAACATCATCGTCCGGCGGCGTGAAGCACAGCCGTGTGTGCGGCAGGCGCCAGACCGTCTCGCTGAAATGCGCGTCGTGCGCCGGCGGCACCGAGACCGGATCGGCGAGCAGATAGTCGATCTCGGCCACGCCGGTCGTGGCGAAGTAACCGAGCCAGCTGACCTGCACCGGCGCCGGCTTGAAGGCGAAGACCGGCAGGCGGTTTTGCCCGGTATGGCCGGACAGATCGATCAGCACGTCGATCCCATGCCGGTGAATGCGCCTCGCCGCGGCGGCATCGTCGTCGCCGTGCAGGTAGTGCCAGCCGGCGCAGTGCGCCCGCAGCTTCTCGGTTATCCGGTCGGCGATGCCGATCGTGGGGTAGGCGTACACCTCGATGCCCCAGCGCGCCAGGTGCGGCAGTACCGACTCCAGGAAATAGGCGACGACGTGTTCGCGCAGGTCGGCGGAGATGAGTCCGACACGCAGCCGGCTCTCCGCCGCGCTATGCGTCCAGGAAGTGAACGGCTTGGCCGAAGCGGAGACCAGGCGGCCGTAGTCGCGGGCCTCCCCGAGCGCTGCGGCCGGCGTCTGCCGCTCGCTGTAGTTGTGCGCCATCAGCAGATTGCTCCGCACCCACGGCGCTGCCGGGTCGATCTCCATTGCCCGCCGAAGCGCGGCTTCGGCCCGCCCGTGATCCCCCTGCGCGAGATAGACGGTCGCCAGTTCGCCATGCGCGGGCGCGAAGTCGGGCTTCAGTTCAAGCGCGCGGCGCAGGCTCTGCTCGGCCTCCGCAAAACGGCCCAGGGCGCCCAGCACGATTCCCAGATTGCTGTGCGCCGGAACGTACGCCGGGTCGACCCGCAGTGCCTCGCGCAAGCAGCCCTCGGCTTCCTCCAGGCGGCTGGACGACATCAGAAGAACGCCGAGGTCGTTCAATGCATCGGTGTGGCTGGGATCGATCTCGAGGGCGCGGCGCAGGTGCGACTCCGCGGTCGATGGTCGACCCAGTTGGCGCTGGACCGCAGCGGCCATGGCCCAGGCCGAGGCGCGATCGGGCCGCAGCTTCAGGGCCCGCGTCAGGCAGTCTTCGGCGTCCGGCAGCCGGTCCGCGTGAGCGAAGACCTGGGCCATCTGCAGCAACGCATCGGCGTTGTTCGGGTCCTCCTGAAGGCAGCGGCGCAGCGTTTCCTCGGCCTGCTCCAGTTGCCCGCGGGCGAGCTGGACCGCCGCCAGATTGACCTGGGCCTCCCTCATGTCGGGCTGCAGGGCGAGCGCCTGCCGCAGATGGGGCTCGGCCTCGCCAGCACGGCCAGAACGCAACTGCACGGCGGCCAGCGTGTTCAGCGCCGCCGCCAGGTCCGGCTTCAGCGCCAAGGCGCGGCGCAAGCACTGCTCGGCGTCGGCCGAACGGCCGCGTTCGTGCAGCAGGCGGCCGAGGTTGTGGTGCGCCTCGGCAAGGTCGGGCTTCAGTTCGATGGCGCGGCGCAGGCTCCGCTCGGCCTCCTCCAGACCGCCGGTCGCGTGCAGCGCCATGCCGAGATTGCAGTGGGTTTCCGCTTCGCCGGGCGCCAGTTCCAAGGTTCGCCGCAGGTAGCGGGCCGCGGCTGCGTTCTGGCCCTGCAATGCCAGCAGGGAACCGAGCGCCCGCCAGCCGAACGGGTGCTGCGGGTAGCGCGCGGTCATCCGCTCGGCGAGTTGCTGAGCCTCTCGCACCTGTCCCCGCTGAAACAGGAATACGATCTCCTGCATCTCCCGCTCGGTCGGCACGCCTGCCGCAGGCAGGCGCTGCTCGGCCGCGGCGGCCCGGCCGGTGGCGCGATGGGCCGCAGTCTCCGCCGGCGTTGTGGTCTGCTTTGGACGCATGGAAAGGCTGTCGTTGATCGATGGGCGTCGCGGCCGCGCGTGATCGCCGGAGCCGGCCCAGGTCGGAATTGAAGAGCTTACCTGCCGCGCCGCGAAAAGGTCCCCGCCCTCTTCCCGAGGGCAGCAGAATTCGTGGGCAGACCCGTGCGCGACGCGATCTTCGCCGCCGGCCGAACCGGCTTCGCCGGCAGCACGCGGCATAATTCTCGCCGCTGGGGCACCCAATGGACCCCACTTTCACCGGACCCTGCATGACGGCATTTCATTGAGCGCCCCTATCGCGATGCACGCCGCCGGCAGGCAATCCATTCGAACGCCGCAGCGCTCGGCCCTGCTTCTTGCCGCGCGCGCGATTACGACGAGAGTCGGGATCGGCCTGCTGGTCTGCCTTCAGGGCTGCGCCTCGGAGACGCCGCCGCGACTGCTGCTGGCGCCGATGATTCACGGAGTCGAGCTTTGCCAGTTCCCAGCCGACGAGCCGACGCCCGCGACGGAGCGAGAACTGGCCGCGTATTGCCGGGAATCGGGCCTTTCACCGGCGGCGATCATCGAGTCCACGCTGTCCAGCCTCGGTCCGGGGGTCAGTACGGACGGCAGATTCGAGCTCGGCTACACCATGCCGGTTCCGCTGCTCAAGTTGCTCGTGCCGGGCGAGTCGGGCTGGCAGGTCGATCCGCGCGCGGCCGAACGACTGGCGATGACCGTCAAGGAAACGAACCGGCCGGTCATCCTTCATCTTTTCTCGACCCACTTCGGCATCGGCGCCCCGATCGAGGAGTATCTGGTCAAGGATCCAGCCAACCTCTCGGTGTCGCCGCTGGGCCCGATGCCGAAAGACCGCTACTACGCGATCGACATCTATCCGTGGTCACTCGTCTCGACGGACAACGGCATCACCCACTACCGGCAGATGGCGATCGCGCAGTTTCTCGATGCGGTCTGCCGCCTGCCGACCGCCGACCGGCGGAAGATCAGGGCCGTCACCCTGCTCGGCGAACTGCACCATTTTCACGCCGACTTCGAGGGCGGCATGGGGGTCACGGGACCCTATGTCGTTTCCGACTACAGCGAGACGTCGATCGCCGGCTTCCGGCAGTTCCTCGCCCGGCGCTACGGCGACATCGGCGCCCTGAACCGGCTCCTCGGCGAGGACTTCGCCTCGTTTGCCGAGGTCGAGCCGCCCAGCAAGGACCTGCGCGTGCAGAAGGCGACGCGCTTCAGCGAGCACATCGATTCGTCGGCGCACGGCAAGCTGCCGCTGACCGGCTGGGCGTTCGACGCTTCCGGAGCCGCGGCTGGCCCCATCTGGATCCGCATCTATCGCAACGGCACGCTGATTGCACGGGTGCCGGCGCGCTATGGCCGGCAGGACGTGCTCAGTGCCAGGCCGTCGATCGGCACGGCCGACGTCGGCTGGCGATACGACATGGACTTCAGAATGCTGACTCCCGGCGACTACCGGCTCGACTTCCTTGCGGAACGCGCGGGCGGCACACTGGCGAACCTGGGCACGCGGCGGATCGCCATCATGGCGCGGGCTGGGTCGGCGCCCGCCGTCCTGCCGAGCGCCGAACTGCCGCAGGCAGTCGATGCGACCGGCGTCGAAGGCAGCATCGACCACCCGCAGGATCTCGCCACCTTCTACTTCAACCCGCTGGTGCCGCTCTGGCACGAATTCCGCAACGCGCAGGTGGTCCGCTATCTCGCCCATTTCGAGCGCCAGGTGCGCGCCTCCTGTCTCGGCGACGTGCCGCTGTACACGCACCAGATCGCGCCCTTCGTGAATCCGAGCTGGGATGCCACCAAGTTCGCCGTCGACGCTTCGTTGAACGATCCCGGAAGTCTTCGACTGGGCATCAGCCTCTACGGCGAACCGACCTACGGCTCGTCATTCTTCGACTGGCTCGACTCCACCGGGCATCGCAGTTACGGCGTCACGGAGTTTCACCCGCTCAAGGCAATGACGCCGGGCGAGGTCGGAGCCATGCTCGAGCGGCACCGTCAGCGCGGCGCGACCTTTGTCTCGTTCTTCGTCGACGCGCGTCCCGCGCAGGTGCGCGAGGCCGCGAACTCGAACATCTTCTCGTTCGACCCGGGCAATCCGCAGTTCGGCTCGGACAGGCTGTACTCCGCCATCGGCACGATCATGCACTGAAGCGGCGGCCCATCGCCGGCGCGAGGCCGGCGATCGCATCGATCGGCCGAGCTCGCACAGGCGAGCGCTTCGACGACGGCGAAGGCGGTCGCTCGCCAGTCGCCCGGAGTCTAGCCGCGGTCCCGGCGTCGCCGTCCGGGGCAGAGCGGCCGAAGCTATATTCGCCGCTCGGAGGCGTCGCCGGGCGACGTGCCTCTTTCCCGGACAGGCGACGAACCACGGATACGGCGATGCAGATGCTCTCCCGCCTGAAGCAATGGCTATCGGCATCGCAGGCCGCCACGGCCGAACCGCAATCCTCCAAGGCCGACGAGCAATCCGCATGGAAGGAAGACGAGATCAGCGACGAGTGGTTCGTTAGCCACTTCCGTTATGCGGCCGACGTTGTGCACGACGCCCTGTCGCCGTTGCTCGACCCGTCCGCTTCGTCCCTGCTCGACTTCGGCTGCTACGACGGCATCACCGGGCTCGGCCTGATGCTCCGCCACCGGTGGAAGCGGGTCATCGGCGTCGACATCGATCCCGGCTTCGACGCGCTGCCGCGCCTGGCCCGCGGGCAGATCCGGCTGGAGCGATTGCCGCGCGGGCTCGAATTCCGGCGCATCGAGCCGCGCGAGTCGCTGGCGCCCATCGGTCGCGTTGACGCTATCATGTCGTGGTCGGTGTTCGAGCATGTCGAGCGGGAGATCCTGGACCGTGTGGTCGCGGACTTTCACTCGGTTCTCGCTCCGGGCGGCTATTGCTTTGTACAGATCGACCCGCTGTTCTTTTCTCCCCAGGGATCTCACCTCGGCCGGTTCGCGGCGCAGCCATGGGCGCATCTGCGCATGGCCGACGACGAACTGGAGCGGTTCGTCATGGCCGCAGCACCGGAGACTGTCCCCGCCGACGAAATCACGGAACAGTTCCGGTCGATGCCTTTCGATGACTACAAGCGCTTCATCTTTCGCCATTACCGGGAGCTGAACCGCATCACCGCCGACGAACTCCTAGCAGTGTTTGCGCGCAACGGCTTCGATCTCGTCTGGGAGAAGCGACGCCGCGCGACCGAGTCGATTCCCGACGAGCTGGTCGGCCGTTACGACGCCGATCTCCTCACGACCTGCGAGATCTTCGCCCTGTTCAGGTCGAGCCGGTCCTGATCTGCGTTCCGATGACCCTGACTGCCATTTCACGCGCCTGGCAGCACCGCTGGCTGCTCGGTTCCCTGCTGCAACGGGAACTGCGCAATCGCTATGCCGGCACGGCGGGCGGGATGGTCTGGGTCTTCCTGCACCCGATGCTGATGCTTGCCATCTACGCCGTGGTGTTCCAGTACGTGTTTCGGGTGAAGCTGCCGAATGCGGACCCGAGCCAGCCGTATGTGGTCTGGGTCGCCGTCACGCTGTGGCCGTGGCTGGCCTTCAGCGAAGCCCTGTCGCGCGGCACGGTGGCCGTGCAGCAGCATGCGGACCTCGTCAAGAAGGTCGCCTTTCCGCAGGAACTGCTGGTCTACAGCGCCGTGCTGACGAGCCTGCTGATTCACGCGACGGGTTACGCGATCGTCCTGCTGCTGCTCTGGGGCTGGGGCTACGAGTTCCGGTTCACCGGCGTCGTGCTCGTCGGGCTGTGGGCGTGGCTGGTGCTGGGCTGCGCGGCCACAGGTCTTTCGCTCTTCCTCGGCGCCCTGCACATCTTCCTGCGCGACGTCGAGCAGTTGCTCGGGCAACTCCTGACCATGCTTTTCTTTGCCTCACCGGTTCTCTACCCGCTGGCGCTTGCGCCGGAGGGCCTGCAGGCGGCACTGGCCTTCAACCCCCTCGTCCACGTGTTCGAACCTCTGCGCATCGCCGCGCTGGGACAGGGCTTCCCGCCGTGGTCGACCCTGCTGGTGGCCCTGATCGGCGGCCTTGTCCTGTGGATCGCCGGGCTGGCCTGGTTCCACAGGCTGTCGCCGCACTTCGAGGACCAGCTGTGACCGGGCCGTTCGCGCCGCTGCTCCGCCTGCAGGGGGTGAACAAGGACTACCCGCTCGCCCTGACCAAGGGCGGACAGCGTCTGGCCCAGGTGTGGTCCCTTCTGCGCGGCAATGTGCCGCGCCATGTCTTCCACGCACTGCGCGACATCAGCTTCGAGGTACCCCGCGGCGAGTCGCTGGGCCTGGTGGGCGTCAACGGCGCGGGCAAGTCGACCCTGCTCAAGCTGATGGCCGGCGTCGTCACGCCAACCAAGGGCACGATCGAGCGCAACGCACGGGTCGGTGCCCTGCTGGAACTGGGCGCCGGGTTTCACCAGGAGTACACCGGCCGCGACAACGTGTTTCTGGCCTGCGCGCTGATGGGCCTGAACCGCCGCGAGACGCTGGCGAGGCTCGATGGGATCCTCTCGTTCGCCGACATCGGCGAGCATATCGACCAGCCCATCAAGCACTATTCTTCCGGGATGGTCGTACGGCTCGGCTTCGCGGTCGCCACCAGCGTCGCCCCGGACGTGCTCATCACCGACGAGGTGCTGGCCGTCGGCGACGAGTCCTTTCAGAAGAAGTGCATGACCTGGATGGAGGGTTATCTGTCCAATGGCGGCACGCTGCTGCTGTGTTCGCACAGCATGTACCACGTCCAGAAGCTCTGCCGGCACGCGATCTGGCTGCACGAGGGCCGCATGCACATGCAGGGAAGCGCCGCCGACGTGACTCGCGCCTACCTGGCGTGGCACGAGGAACGCGACCGCGCCGCGAAGTCGCGTCCGTCCTCCCACGAGGCACCCACCGAACAGTCGGCTGCGGGGATCTATCAGGTCAGGTCGATGTACCTCAACGGGCAGGATTCAGTGGAGCCGCTCGCGCTGCCGCCGAGGGGGTCGCTTACCGTGTCGGGCGCGCTGTATTCGCCCGACGGACGCACACCGCAGGTGGCGGTGGGCGTGGTGCGGGCGGACGGCACGCCGATCTACGGGGTCGTCAGCGAAATGGACGGCCACGAACTGGCCCCCGGCGCGGACGGCCTGTTCCACTACGCGATCACATTCCCCGAACTGCCGCTGCTGCCCGGACGCTACGTCGCCCGCTCGCACGCGATGGACCCGGAGGGGCTTCGCCTGTTCGACCATGTCGAACGCCCCTTCGAAGTCGGCGGCAGCAGCCGGGAGTTCGGCTACACGAAACTCGATCACCGCTGGCATCGCGACCCAATGTCCCCGTCCGACGAATGAACCCACACGCCGAAGCGCTGCTCGAACTGGCGAAGAGGCAACTGGCCGCTGCGGACTTCGCCGGCGCCGGTGCGATCCTGGCCGCGGTTCTCGAACTGGAACCCGCCTGCCTGCCGGCACACAACCTGCGGGAAGAACACCGGCTTGCCGGCAACTTCACCGGCTGGACCGGCGTCAACGCGCTCATCTCGCCCGACGACGACATCTTCCGCTTCTTCGCCACGCATCCTGACTCGCGCAATCCGTTGCGCGACTACATCGCCGACGGCTGGCGCACGCTGTGCGAACTGCAGCGCGTGCTCGACAGTGCCGGCAAGAGCCTGTACCACTGTCCGAGCTTCCTCGAATTTGCCTGCGGGCATGGCCGCTTCACCCGTCATCTCGCCACGGCGCTTGCGCCCGGCGCGTTGACCGTCAGCGACGTCGTTCCCGGAAGTGTCGAGTTCCTGCGCAGGCACTGGGGGGTCAAGGGGTTCGATTCGACGTCTGATCCGCAGGCCCTGAGCATCCCCGGTGAGTACGACGTCGTCTTCGTGCTTTCGCTGTTCAGTCACCTTCCGCAGTCGGCGTGGCACGGCTGGCTGGAGAGGCTCTTCGGCGCCGTTGCTCCGCGCGGCGTGCTGGTGCTGACGACGCATGGCGAGGAGGCCGCCCGCAAGAGCGGGGTCGACTGGGGCGAGGCGGGCTATGCGTTCTTCGCCGCGAGCGAATCGCAGGCACTGCGAGCCACCGACTACGGAACCACCTTCTCGTCAGCGCGTCTCGTGAGGACGGCGATCGCGGCCGCCGCGCCGCGGGCAAGGGTGACGCACATCGCCACCGCATTCTGGAGCTACCAGGATGCCTGGGTCCTCGAGAAAGAGTAGTCGCGCGGAGCGGAAGTCGACGCGTGCAGAACAGGGAAAAGAACCTCGACATCGAGTTCCTGCGCGCGGTCGCGATCCTGATCACGCTGTTCCAGCGCGCCGAGGTGCTGGTCTACTGGCGTGACAGCGTCTGCTTGCTGCCTTGGCCATTCCTGCTCGCACGTTCGGCATCGGAGCGTCGCCTCTGGATTCGACGCGTCAGAAGGGCAGCGTGCTGACCCGGCGCGATTAGCGCTTGCGCAGGTCGTAGACCAGCTTCTCGAACTTGTAGAACACGACGGCCGACACCTCATAGACAGACACCAGCCAGAGCGCCACTGCGACGAAGATGGTCGCATCGGTCGCCTCCCGATTGACGGACATCGCGTGCTTGACGATGAGGACAAGAGGAAAGTGGCACAGGTAGATCGAGTACGAATACAGGCTGGTCTTCTCGACGAAATGATCGAAGTCCCCCTCGGCATGACCAGACTCGCCAGCCAGGGCAAGGCCAGGACCGTCCCGGCACCCCCAAGCTCATCATGCCGCGGCCGACGGCGTCGACGAAGGCGAGCCACGGCACGATGCCGACGACCAGGTACGCGCCCATCGCGCGCGTCGGCGCGCCCTCGCCGAGGCGCAGCTTGAACACGGCGTCGAAGACGAGGAAGTACGCCGCGATCGTCAGCAGCGGCTGCGCGTAGAGCCACAGGGCGCCGAAGGCCGAGCCGGCGTAGCGCGACCTCAGGTCGCGCGCCACCATCACCGCGAGCAGCGAGCGGGCGCTGCGGAGATCAGCGATCTCTCTGGCGAGCGACTGCATCGGGCACCGCCGCGTCCGTTCGGACAAGCGGCCGCTCGAAGCTGCGCGCCTACTTCGGCCTCGCCGCGGGGGGCCGGCTGGTCACCATGGCGTCGATGGCCTCGCGGTCAAACTGGACTGTCGCCGTGATCTTCTCGACCGCGTCTTGGCGCCGGCTGCGCGTCTCAGCCTCCGCAAAGCTCTTGACCAGTTCGTCGCGCACCGCCTCGAACGGCTGGCGGCCGGCGGGCTTGCGCTCCTCCAGCCGGATCACGTGGTAGCCGAACTCGGTCTTGACCACGTCGCTGAGGTCGCCCGGCTTCTGCAACGCGAAGGCGGCGGCCTCGAACGCAGCGGCCATCTTGCCGCGGCTGAAGAAGCCGAGGTCGCCGCCGCGGGCCGCGCTGCCGGGATCGTCCGAATTCGCCTTCGCCAGCGCCGCGAAATCGGCGCCCGGCTGGCGGGCCTGGGCGAGCAACTCGCGTGTCCGCACCTCCGGTTCGCAGGCCTTGGCGGAGACCAGGATGTGGCGGACGCGGACCTGCTCCGGCGTGTCGTACTTCTCCGGCGTCGCGTCGTACTGGTTGCGGGCAAGCCGCTCGAGCGTCTGCCGGTCCGGCGGCGTGCCTTCGGCACGGGCAAGCGCAGCCTCCGACAGGACCCGCTCCCGCGCTGCCCGCAGGGCGGCGGCGACCTTCGGGTCCTTGTCCAGCCCCTCGGCCTCGGCCTGGCGGGCGAGTTCGCGCCTGATGAGCAGGTTCTGCGCGAGCCTGGCCACATCCGCCGGACGTTGAAGCGCCTGCGCCTGCACCTGCGGCGGCAGTCGCAGCACTTCCTCCGTCAGGTCGTTTGCGGTGACGGCCACGCCACCCGGAATCGACGCCACGACGCGATCGGCGGACCGTGCCATCGGGAGGAGAGCGGAAAGGAGCAGGGCGATGAGCAGGAAGCGTGAAGTGAACAACATGGAAAGCACCGGCAGGAAGATAGGGCGCGCCACTGCGGGCGCGCGAGGCGAAGAAAAAAGGGCGGGGATAACCCCGCCCTTGACCTGCAGCGGCTCGCGCCGCCCGATTAGCTTCGGACTTCAGAATGGTGCGAAAAAGGCATTTCCCAGGCGCTTCGCCGGATACGTCAGGCCGTAGTAGACGTTCGTCTGCGTGTTGGAGACGCGCGTGAACTGCCGCGCCAGCAACGGCATGCCGTATATGTCCGGAGCAGCCAGCTTGCCCCAGCCTTCAATGAAGCCGTTGCTGGCGTTGGTGCGCGCGACCGACCCGAAGGTCGCCGTCGATGCGCCGACATTGATGCCGATGACGGCCACCTCGCCGCAGATCGACAGTTGCGTCGGCGTCCCCGGCGAGATCACGATGTCGTCGGTGATCGACTTGTCTTCTTCCCGGCTCCAGAAGGACAGCTTGCCGGTGCCGAACTTCAGGCAGGCCTGCCACTCCTTGCCGCCGTTGGTCGAGCTGCCCTGCTCCATGGTCGATTCGTTGAACCAGGGGTTTCCGCTGGAGAAGACGAGCGCGTTGTCGTCCGTGTAATCGACCGCGACAAAGTAGCGCCGCGTCGGGAACGAGACGACCCAATCCGTCGCCGCGCCGAGCGAGGCCAGGTTGTAGAACTCGCCGGCGATTTCGGTCGCGGCAATGGACTCGCTCAGGGCCACCGCCTGGCAGAACGGGCAGCCGAAGTTGACAAAAAGAGGATTCGGCAGGTACGGCGTCGACAGGTCCGGCAGGTCGTAGCGCGCGCCGCTGATGAGCCCGTCACGGATCAGCGGATCGGCCGTGTTGCCGTTGCTGTAACCCGCAAAGAAGTTGCCGATCGGGTCGAAGCCACTGATCTCGCTGCTGGTCAGCGGGGTGCTGCGCTGATCCCAGTAGACCAGGTTGCCCCAGCCCGGCTCGCCGAAGGTGGCCTGCGCCTCGATCGCCGAGGCCTCGCCCGAGTAGGCGTAGTAGTTGCCGGCCTGGACGTTGAAGATGGTCCAGTTGGCCATGATGCCGGTGGTCGGCACTGCCATGTAGGACGACGAGTTCTCGCGGGTGAGCGCGGTCAGCACCGAGGCGGTGCACGGCGCGCTGGCCTTGACGTGCTTCGTCGCCGTATACAGGGCCAGCTGGTTCGACTTGTCCGCCCCCTTGACGATGTCGGCCATCGTCAGGATCTCGACATAGCCCTCGCGCGTCTCGTTGACGCCGCCATCAGAAGGCAGGCGGCCGGTGATGAACGCGCCGCTCACTCTCGACGGCAGCGTGCACGATGCATCGCTCGTGTCCAGCCGCGAGCGGCCGTCGGCGCCCTGCGCGATGCCGGCGGTCCACACGTCGCCCGGCGACAGGAAGACCTGGAAGTCATACAGGTCGTCGGAGTTGGAGGCGCCGCGGAAGCGGACCTTTAGCACCTTGCCATTGACGGTGTCGGTGTTGACGATGTTGATCGCCGTGACGTTACCTTGCTGCGTGCTGAAATACGGCACGTACAGGATGTGTCCGACGCCCTGGGGGTTGAAAACCAGGACTTCGGCGGGCGAAATTCCGGCCGGGACAGAGGGCTGGGCAGCCGCCGTGCCGGCGAATCCTCCCATCGCCGCTGCAACGCTCAGAGCAATGATGCGTTTCTTCATGAAGAAAGACTCCTCTTGTAGGAAAGTTGTGCGCACAACCCGATATCGGCAACGCAAGCGGAAGTTAGCACGCGGCACCACGATCGAACAACTCGACACAATGGCGCCGCCCGTTTGGATGAACCCGAGTTGCGCGGATGCAACGAACCGTCGCCGGTAGGGGCGGGAGGTTCCCTTCCCGCCGACTCAAAGCGCCTCGAACTTGTACCACTGCCCGTCCTCGAGCACCCAGATTTCGTCGACGTAGGTCGAGGACACGCGGTCCGCGTGGCCCGGCAGGCCGATGCGGAAAGTGATCTCGACCGTGACGACGCAGCGCGCCGCTTCGCACTTGGCGCTCTGGGCCTTGGCGCCTTCCCATTGCGCCGGGCCGGTCGATTGGCGTCGGTAGGTGCCCACCGGCACGACCGCGCGATAGCCCGGCGTCAGGAACGGGTAGGCCGCCTCGAAGTTACGCTCCACCAGCGCGTTCCAGCGCGCCTGCGCCCGCTCCAGCACGACCTGCTCGGCTGGCCGTGACCCGGCGCCGATCGAGGCACAGCCCGCGGCCACGGCGATGGCGGCTCCGAGAGTGATGGCGCGCAGCCAGCGGAGAAGATGGTTTGCGTTCATGTGCAGCTTGACCTCCTGAATGGCGCGGCGGCCCGCGCGGGGAACTCGACGCAGGCGCGCTGGCCGAAAAAGCAGCAGAGTTTAGTCGTCACGGCTTGCCGTTCTGCGGCACCGGGGTCGGCCCCGGTGGCGGCACCGGCACCGGCGGAATCGCCGGCGGCAGCGGCGCCGCCGGCGCTGGCGGCGGAGCCACCTGCTCGACCAGGGGCTTGGGCAGCAGCGGGCTCTGCTCCTCGACCAGCGCGCGGAAGCCGCGCATGCGATCGCGCATTTCCACGCCCACCTCGCGGGCGTCGTACGGCGTGCGGATGACGCGCGGCGTGATCACCACCAGCAGTTCCGTTCGGGCACTGTCCTGGGTCTGCGTGCCGAACAGCGCGCCGATCACCGGAATGCGGCTGAGCAGCGGAATTCCGAGGCTACCCTCGGTGCGGCCGTCCCGGATCAGCCCGCCCAGCACGATGGCCTCGCCGGAGCGCACGGCGACCCGACTGCCGATCTGCCGCTGCAGGAACGCGCGCTGGCCGGTGGCGATGTCGATCTGGCCCACGTCGGTGATCGACTGGTTGATCGTCATGGCGACCATGTCGCCGGAGTTGACCGACGGCGTCACCGCCAGCATCACGCCGGTGTCCTTGTACTCGATCGAGGTGGTGACATTGCCGCCCACCGTGACCGTTTCCGAGGAGCGGATCGGCTGCTGGTCGCCGACCATGATCGCCGCCGTGTGGTTGTCGATGACCACCAGCGAGGGGCTCGAGATCACGCGGATCAGCGATCGGTCGGCGAGCATGTTCAGCACCACGCGGATCTGGCCGACGCTGTCGATCAGCGAGTAGGCGAAGCCGGGCTGGATCGGCCGGATGCCGCCAAGGCTGTTCGTATTCAGTTGCCCCACCCCGTTCAACCCGGCCCGGTTCGAGTCGGTGAAGTACCACTGCAGGCCATACTGCATTTCGTCGCGCAGCGTGAC
>CAZSYX010000027.1:0-36087 GCA_964610575.1 uncultured Burkholderiaceae bacterium | reverse complement strand
CACAGACCGGCAAGCCCAACATCCTCGTCATCTGGGGCGACGACATCGGCGTCTGGAACCTCTCCTGCTACCACCGCGGCACGATGGGCGGCCGGACTCCCAACATCGACCGCATCGCGGCCGAAGGGGCGCTGTTTACCGACTGCTACGGGCAGCAAAGCTGCACCGCCGGCCGCGCGGCCTTCATCACCGGGCAGCACCCGTTCCGCACCGGGCTGCTCAAGGTCGGCCTGCCGGGCGTCCAACTCGGACTGCGGCCGGAGGACCCGACCATCGCCGATCTGCTGAAGAACCACGGCTACATGACCGGCCAGTTCGGCAAGAACCACCTCGGCGACCGCAACGAGTACCTGCCGACCGTGCACGGCTTCGACGAGTTCTTCGGCAACCTGTACCACCTCAACGCCGAGGAGGAGCCGGAAGATCCGCAGTACCCGAAGGCACCGGAGTTCAAGCAGCGCTTCGGCCCGCGCGGCGCCCTGCGCTGCAAGGCCAACGACACGGACGACCCGACGATCGACCCGCGCTTCGGCAAGGTCGGCAAGCAGACCATCGAGGACACCGGCCCCGTGACGCGCAAGCGCATGGAAACGGTCGACGACGAGTTCCTCGCCGGCTCGCTCGACTTTATGGAGCGCGCCGTCAAGGCCGGCAAGCCGTTCTTCATCTGGCACAACTCGACCCGCATGCACTGCTGGACCCGCCTGAGCCCGAAGTACCAGGACAGCACCGGCTACGGTCTGTACGCCGACGGCATGAAGCAGCTAGACGACATCGTCGGCGCCCTGCTGGGCAAGATCGACGAACTCGGCATCGCCGGGAACACCATCGTGGTGTTCTCGTCGGACAACGGCGCCGAGAAATTCACCTGGCCCGACGGTGGCGAGACGCCGTTCCACGGCGAGAAGGGAAGCACCTGGGAAGGCGGTTTTCGCGTCCCGTGCCTCGTCCGCTGGCCGGGCGTGGTCAAGCCCGGCGCGGTGGTGAACGGCATCTTCTCGCACGAGGACTGGGCAGTGACCTTGCTGGCGGCCGCCGGCGAGCCCGACGTCAAGGAAAAGCTGAAGAAGGGACACGTCGCCAACGGCAGGACCTTCAAGGTGCACCTGGACGGCTACGACCAGCGCGAACTGCTCGCCGGCAAGGAACCTGGCCAGCGTAACGAGATCTTCTACTTCGACGACAACGGCAACCTCAACGCCGTGCGCGTGCGCGACTGGAAGGCGCACTTCGCGCAGCCGGGCGACTGGCTGTACGGCGGCCCGCCGCTGCCGTTGACCTTCCCGAGGATCGTCAACCTTCGCATGGACCCGCTCGAGGCCCACGTGAACTTCGCCGAGTCGCCGATGGCCATGCGGTGGATGGCAGACAAGATGTGGGCTTTCGTGCCGATGCAAGCGGTCGTCGGGATGTTCCTGCAGACGTTCGCGGAATTCCCGCAGCGGCAGAAGTCGGCCAGCTTCAACATCGACCAGGTGATGCGGAGCCTGCAGGAGGGCACGGGCGCCGGCAAGTGAGGCGCCCGCTCCGGCGCTTCGCCGCGGCGGCGCGGCAATGACCTGCGCTGCCGCGCTGTGAACCAACAAGGAAAAGGAAACCACAATGGCCACACCGAACAAACCCAACATCCTCGTCATCTGGGGCGATGACATCGGCATCTGGAACCTGTCTTGCTACAGCCGCGGCGTGATGGGATACCGCACGCCGAACATCGACCGCATCGCCGCCGAGGGGATGCTCTTCACCGACGCCTATGGCGAGCAGAGCTGCACCGCCGGCCGCTCGGCGTTCATCACCGGGCAGAGCGTGTTCCGCACTGGCCTGTCGAAGGTCGGCGCGCCCGGCATGGACGTCGGCCTGCAGGCCGGGGACCCGACCATCGCCGAGTTGCTGAAGGCACAGGGATACGCCACCGGCCAGTTCGGCAAGAACCACCTCGGCGACCTGAACAAGTACCTGCCGACGGTGCACGGCTTCGACGAGTTCTTCGGCAACCTGTATCACCTCAATGCCGAAGAGGATCCTGAGGATCCGGACTACCCGGACCCGAAGCTGTTCCCGCAGTTCAAGGCGGCGTATGGCCCGCGCGGCGTGCTGCGCTGCCGGGCGACTGACAAGGACGACCCCACCGAACAGCCGCGCTGGGGCCGCGTCGGCAAGCAGGTCATCGAGGACACCGGAGCGCTGACTCGCAAGCGCATGGAGACCTGCGACGACGAGTTCGTCGCCGCGGCGAGGGATTTCATCACGCGCCAGCACGCGGCCAGCAAGCCCTTCTTCTGCTGGGTGAACACAACGCACATGCACTGGCGGACCCACACCAAGCCGGAAAGCCTCGGCCAGGCCGGGCCTTCGCAGTCGCCGTACCACGACACGATGGTCGACCACGACCGGCACGTCGGCGAACTGCTGAACCTGCTCGACGAACTCGGCATCGCGCAGGACACGTTCGTGATGTACAGCACAGACAACGGGCCGCACATGAACACCTGGCCCGACGGCGCGATGACGCCGTTCCGCAGCGAGAAGAACACCAACTGGGAAGGCGCCTTCCGGGTGCCGCTGGCGGTGCGCTGGCCGGGCCGGATACCGGCGGGCATGGTGACCAACGAGATCGTCCAGCACCACGACTGGCTGCCGACCTTCCTCGCCATGTCCGGCGCGCCGGACATCAGCGAGAAGCTCAAGCAGGGTCACGAGGCGGCGGGCAAGAAGTTCAAGGTGCACATCGACGGCTACAACCTGCTGCCGTTCCTGACCGAGAAAGGGACCGCGAGCCCGCGCAAGGGGTTCATCTACTTCGACGACGACGGCGACCTGGTGGCCGTGCGCTTCGGCAACTGGAAAGTCGTGTTCATGGAGCAGCGCTGTACGGGAACGCTGGCCGTATGGTCCGAGCCGTTCGTGTCGCTGCGGCTGCCGAAGCTGTTCAACCTGCGCACCGATCCGCTCGAGCGTGCCGACATCACGTCGAACACCTACTACGATTGGTTCCTGTCGAAGAGCTACATGGTCGGAGCCGCCGGCGGCATCGTTGAGCAGTTCCTAAGGACGTTCGCGGAATTCCCCCCGCGGCAGAAAGCGGCGACGTTCACCATCGACCAAGTGCTGGACAAGATGAAGGCGGCGCTGGGCAGCGGTGGTCGCTGACCGCCATGCCGCCGCGCCGCGGACATCGGCGCGGCAGCGAACGAGGCCATGAGGAAGACCGATGGAATCGCTGCTTCACGTCTGCGCCGCCTATGTGACGCTTGCGTTGCAGGCCGTGGCGATCGTCATCGTCGCCTTCGGCAGCGCGCGGGCCGTGGTCAACATCACTCGCGGCGCCTTTTCGTCGCATCCCGGCGCGGTCGACCAGCGTGCCGAGTGGCTCGACTACGCGCGCTGGCTGGTCGCGGCACTGACCTTCCAGCTGGCGGCGGACATCGTGGCGACCTCGTTCGCACCGACGTGGGACGAACTCGGCAGGCTGGTCGTCGTGGCGGTCGTGCGCACCTTCCTCAGCTACTTCCTCGACCGCGAGATGGAGCACGCGGCGAGACTGCGCGCGGTGAGCAGCCCCGGCATGCAGCCCGCCTCGCCGCCTCGCCGCGACTGACTGGAGAACCCCATGACCGAGCCCGCCGCCACCCGCATCACCGCGCAGTCCGAGTCCGACCGCATCTCGGTCGAACTGTCGTCGCGCCGGACCGGCATGTCGTTCCAGCGCACGCGGCTGAGCGCCGACCGCACGCTGATGTCGGTCATTCGGACGTCGCTGTCGCTGATCAGCTTCGGCTTCACCATCTTCCAGATCTTCGAGAAGGCCTACCAGGCGCAGATCATCAAGAGCGCGGTGGCGGCGCGTACTTTCGGGCAGGCACTGGTGCTTCTCGGTTCGCTGATGCTCGGGCTCGGCATCGCCTATCACCTGCAATTCATGGCCGGCCTGCGCCACGAGCGAGCCCAGATGAAGGCCGATGGACTCATCCACGGCGAGAGCGCATTTCCGGTCTCGCTGACTCTGATCACCGCGGTAGCGCTCTTCGTGATCGGTCTGCTCGCGACCGCCAGCACGTTGTTCAACATCGGCCCGTTCGGCTAGCCTTGGCAGGCCCTGTTGACCGCAGTCAACGGCGGGCGCCCGGCGCTGGGGACAATGCCCCTGCCGGTGCCGGCAGCAACGCCTGCCGCCGTGACTCCGGCCTCTGAACGCAGCCCGTCCAACGTGACATCCTCCGCCGACCCGACCGTCGTCCCCGACAAGTACCACGTGCCGCAGTGGCTAGGCGACCGCGGCCGGCGCCGCTTCCACGTCATGGTCAAGCCGGTCGGTGCGGCCTGCAACCTCGACTGCACCTACTGCTTCTACCTGAGCAAGCAGGAACTCGACGGCGGCATCGGCAGCGGCCGCATGAGCGACGAGGTGCTCGAGCGCTTTGTGCGCGACTACATCGGCTCCGTCACCGGCGAGGAGGTGGTCTTTTCCTGGCAGGGCGGCGAGCCGACGCTGATGGGGCTCGACTACTTCCGCAAGGCGGTGGCGCTGCAGCAGCAGTACGCCCGGCCGGGCCAGCGCATCGAGAACGACCTGCAGACCAACGGCACCCTGCTCGACGAGGAGTGGGCGGCCTTCCTGAAAGAGCACCGCTTCCTGGTCGGCCTGTCGATCGACGGCCCACGCGAGATCCACGACCGCTACCGGGTCACCAACCGGGGCGCGCCGACTTTCGACAAGGTCTATGCGGCGGCGATGCTGCTGCGCCGCTTCGGCGTGCCGTTCAACACCCTGACCTGCGTCAACCGCTTCAACGCCTCGCGGCCGCTCGACGTGTATCGCTTCCTGCGCCGCGAGCTGGGCTCGACCTACCTGCAGTTCATCCCGATCGTCGAGCCGAAGGGCTTCGAGATCACCGCGCCGCAGACGTGGAATCCGGCGCACTCGCCCATGGTCGGCACGCCGCAGGCGAAGCCGGACCATCCGGAGTCGGTGGTGACCGACTGGTCGGTTGATGCCGACGAGTACGGCACGTTCCTGTGCAGGGTGTGGGACGAGTGGCTGGCGCGCGACTACGGCAAGGTGCTGGTCAACTTCTGCGAGACGCTGGTCGTGCAGCACATGGACATGCCGTCGCAGCTTTGCATCCACAGCGAGTTCTGCGGCAAGGGCGTGGCGCTCGAGCACGACGGGGCCGTCTACGCCTGCGACCACTACGTCTACCCGGAGTACCGACTCGGCAACGTGACCGACCGCTCGCTCGGCGAGATGGTGTTCTCGCCGACGCAGGTGAAGTTCGGCTACGCCAAGTCGGAATCGCTGCCGGCGTACTGCCGCCGTTGCGACTTCCTCAGGGACTGCTGGGGCGAGTGCCCGAAGAACCGCCTGCTGCGCACGCCCGACGGCGAGCCGGGGCTGAACTACCTCTGCCCGGGACTGAAGCGCTTCTTCGCCCACGCCGTGCCGACAGCGAAGCGGCTGGCGGCGCAGCTGAACAGCGCCGGCGCAGTCGGCCGGCCGCGCCTGTAGCGGGCACCGCAGTCGCTACCTGCCGCGAACGACACCACCGAGATGAGGAACACGATCACGGACAACGCGCCGGGAGTGCGGCTGCGCTCGCGCACCATCACCCGCTCGGTGTTAAGGCTGACCACATGGTTCACGCACTCGACGAACGGCGCCGTCGCCTCCTGGCCCGAATGAGCCTGCGCGACCGCAGCGGTCCGCGCCCACAGCGGATCGAGCAGTCCCTGGGCGGGGATCGCCGTGGCGCGACGCCGCGGACGATACCTTCTTTCGATGCACCAGGACGATGCGCTACCGCGCAAGAGGCGTGCTGTCGCAATCGGTAGATCGCGATTCGAGCCGAGTCACTACATTCCCGCGGCTGCATTGCGTCCGGCGGTCGCCGGCAGCAGCGGTCCCGAAGGCCACCTGACGGAGTCACGGATGACGCACAAGCGAACTTTGGCCACCCTCGCCGGCGCGGTGACGCTGGCGATGTCCACGGCCTGCACGACGGTCGAGCAAGGCAAGCCCTCGGGCACGATCACCGGCATTGCCGGCTCGCCGAGCGCAACGATCGCCATCGACGGCGCCCAGTTGCCGCCGCCGGACCCGAAGTTCGGCGGCGTGATCAAGCCAGGCGCACTGGAATCGACGCCCTGGTGGCCGCCCCGCGTGGCGCCGCCGAAGGGCGCGCCGAACGTGCTGCTGATCATCACCGACGACGCCGGCTTCGGCGTGCCGAGCA
The DNA here is from genome assembly GCA_964610575.1 of uncultured Burkholderiaceae bacterium. Classification (GTDB taxonomy): domain Bacteria; phylum Pseudomonadota; class Gammaproteobacteria; order Burkholderiales; family Burkholderiaceae_F; genus JADJWR01. The sequence goes on along the minus strand of CAZSYX010000027.1, from coordinate 29,857 downwards.
CCTTCGGCGGCGTGGTGCCGACACCGACGATGGACGCGCTGGCCCGCGAGGGGCTGCGCTACAACCGCGTCTTCTCCACCGCGCTGTGCTCGCCGACGCGCGCCGCGCTGATCACCGGCCGCAACCACCACTCGGCCGGCTTCGGTGTCATCTCCGAGCAGTCCACCGGTTTCCCCGGCTACAACAGCATCATTGCCCGGGACAAGGCGACCATCGGCCGCGTCCTGCGCGACAACGGCTACGCGACCGCCTGGTTCGGCAAGAACCACAACACGCCATCCTTCGCCGCCAGCCAGGTCGGGCCGTTCGACCAGTGGCCCATCGGCATGGGCTTCGAGTACTTCTACGGCTTCGTCGGCGGCGACGCCAACCAGTGGCAGCCGAACCTCGTCCGCAACACGACGCCGATCTACCCGTTCGAGGGCAAAGCGCCGGGCACGTGGAACCTGGTCACGGCGATGGCCGACGACGCGATCGACTACATGAACCGGATGCACCAGACCGCTCCGGACAAGCCCATCTTCATCAAGTACGCGCCGGGCGCGACCCACGCGCCGCACCACCCGACCAGGGAGTGGGTGGACAGGATCAGCAAGATGAAGCTGTTCGACGACGGCTACGAGAAGCTGCGCGAGCGCATCTTCGAGAACCAGAAGCGGCTGGGCGTGATCCCCAGGGACACCAAGCTTGCCCCGTGGCCGAAGGACCTGCTCAAGCCGTGGGACCAGCTCACCGCAGACGAGAAGAAGCTCTTCATCCGGCAGGTCGAGGTCTTCGCCGCCTATGCCGCCTACAACGACCACGAGATCGGCCGCGTGGTCCAGGCCTTCCGGGACCTGGGCAAGCTCGACAACACGCTGGTCATCTACATCAACGGCGACAACGGCACCAGCGCCGAGGGCGGGCCGCTCGGCACGCCGAACGAGGTGGCGTTCTTCAACGGCCTGAACGAACTGCCCGCCGCGGTGCAATTGAAGTTCTACGACGTCTGGGGCACCGAGCAGACCTACAACCACATGTCGGCCGGCTGGTCGTGGGCCTTCGACACGCCGTTCTCGTGGTTCAAGCAGAACGCCTCGGCGCTCGGCGGCATCAACCAGAACATGGTGGTGTCGTGGCCGGCGGGCATCAAGGACAAGGGCGGCCTACGCGAGCAGTTCATCCACGTCATCGACGTGGTGCCGACCATCCTCGAGGTGGGCGGCATCGGGGCGCCGGAAACGGTCGACGGCATCAAGCAGGCGCCGATCGAAGGCACCAGCTTCGCCTACACCTTCGACGCCGCCAACGCCCGGGTGCCGTCGCGGCACCGCACGCAGTACTTCGAGATGATGGGCCAGTGGGCGCTGTACCACGACGGCTGGTTCCTCAGCACCAAGGTCAACCGCGCGCCCTGGCAGGCGTTCGGGCCCGCCAATCCCGATCCGCTGAACAACCAGGAACTGGAGCTGTACAACCTCAACGCCGACTTCAGCCAGACCCAGAACCTGGCGGCGAAGCACCCCGAGCGGGTCCGCGAAATGAAGCAGATGTTCATCGCCGAGGCGAACAAGTACCAGGTCTTACCGATGGACGCCTCGGTGGCGGCGCGCATCGTGGCGCCGCGGCCGAACATCACCGCCGGGCGCACCGAGTTCGTCTACACGCGGCCGATGACCGGCCTGCCGCAAGGCGACTCGCCGAACGTCCTGAACGCCTCGTACAGCTTCACCGCCGACATCGAGGTGCCGCAGGGCGGCGCCGAGGGGATGATCGTCACCTCGGGCGGCCGCTTCGCCGGCTACGGCTTCTACCTGCTCAAGGGCAGGCCGGTGTTCCTGTGGAACCTGGTCGACCTCGAGCGCCTTAAGTGGGAAGGCCCGGAGGCGCTGACCCCGGGCCGCCACACGATCGAGTTCGAGTTCAGGTACGAGGGACTCGGCGCCGGCACGCTGGCCTTCAACGACTTCAGCGGCCTCGGCCGGGCGGGCACGGGTACGCTGAAGGTCGACGGCAGGCCGGTCGCCACCCGACGCATGGAGCGCACGCTGCCGATGATCCTGCAGTGGGACGAGGCCTTCGACGTCGGCTCCGACACGCTGACCGGGGTCAACGACGCCGACTACCGGCCGCCCTTCCCGCTGACCGCCAGGCTGAACCGGCTGACGGTCAAGGTCGACCGGCCGCAGTTGTCGCCGGCCGACGTGCAGCGGCTCGAAGAGGCGATGCGCAAGGCCTCGATGGCGCGGCAGTAAACAGAGCCCGGCGCGGCCGACGGCCGCGCGGCGCACTCACGCCCCTGCCCGCGCCGAATGGTGCGCGCGCCATGACTGCGGCGCCACCCCCGACCAGCGCTTGAAGGCGCGGCCGAACGCGGTCGACCCGGAGTAGCCCAGGCCGTTGGCGATCTCGTCGATCGCGGCGTCGGTGTCGCGCAGCAGCTGGCAGGCCACGTCGCAGCGGGTCTCCTCGAGCAGGCGGCGGAAGCTGGTCCCCTCGCCGCGCAGGCGCCGGTTCAGCGTCCGGCGGTGCATCGAGAAAGCCGCCGCCACGCCCGACTCGGAAGCCCGCCCGGCCACCAGCATCGATCGCAGCGCGCGGCGCACCGCGCCACCGACGTCGGTCGGGCTCTGCCGGGCCAGGTCGTCGACCAGCGCGGACACGGCGCGGTGCACGGCCGGGTCGGCGCCGGGGATCGGCTGCCGGAGCACCTCGGCGGGGAACACCAGCGCCGCAGACTCGGCGTTGAAGCGCGGCGGCGCGCCGAAGAACTTCCTGAACGGCGCCTCGCCGCGCGGCCGGCGGGCGGGCAGGTGCACTTCGCTGGCATGCCAGTCGGGGCCGCACAGGCCGCGCATGATCTGCTGGCCGATCGCCATCGCGAGCACGTAGACGTGGTCCGCCCCGGTGACGCCGCGCTCGTAGACGCTGTAGCCGAGGAAGGCGACCGCGCCGCTGACCTGCAGCGTGATCACGGCGCCCCGGTCGTGCAGGTGCAGGCGCTCGATCGCCGCGCGCCAGGCGCTGCCGACATCCGGTGCATGCCGCGCCAGCAGGCCGATGATGCCGAGCACCGAGTAGTCGCAACGCTGCGCCAGCAGCAGCGGCAGGTCGGCGCGCCCGCTGCGCTCGATGCAGCGCTGCAGCAGCTCAGCCGCCTTCCGAAACGGAACCGTCGACTCGGGATCACGCAGCGGCGCCGGATCGAAGCCGACTTCGGCGAACACCCGGTCGGGGTCGACACCGAGATCGCGCAGCACGCCGGGCAACTGCGTGAGGGGACTGGCGCGCAACTGCCCTTCGCCGACGCGCGCCACCGCGCCAAGCTTTGGCAACCCTCTATTTCGATCGACGGTCGGCACGGAACGAGAAGAGGTCGTGGGGTCGCGGCGGCAACGTTGTCGCAAATTGTAGAGCGCGGGTTCCTCTGCGGTGCAAGCATGCCGCTCGCGATGGACGCGCGGCCGGGCGAGCCATCACGACGAACCCCTCGACGAAAGGAAACCCCGTGAACGGATTTCGACTGCTCCAACGTGTTGCGCGGCCCGCGGCGGCGCTGGCGCTGGCCGCCGCGGCGCTCCTTCCCGCGCTGGCGCTGGGCCAGCCGGCAGGAATCGACCCGGCGGCGACCCGGCTGCTGAAGGCGGCCACCGACTTCCTCGCCGGGCAGAAGCAGTTCAGTGTCGAGACCCGCAACACGCTCGAGGTGGTGCTGACGAGCGGGCAGAAGATCCAGTTCGGCAACGCCGCCCGGATGTCGGTGCAGCGGCCCGACAGGATGCGCGCCGAGCGCACCGGCGACCTGGTCGACCAGGTCTTCTACTACGACGGCAAGTCGCTGACCCTGCACAACCCCGCCGAGAAGGTCTACGCCACCACCGCCGCGCCCGGCACGCTCGAGGAGATGCTCGACTTCGCGCGCACCTCGCTCGACATCGTCGCGCCGGCCGGCGACCTCGTCTACCGCAATGCCTACGAGATCCTGATGAGCGACGTGACGCAGGGATTCATCGTCGGCAAGGGCATCGTCGAGGGCGTGCGCTGCGACCATCTGGCGTTCCGCGCCCCGCACGTCGACTGGCAGATCTGGATCCAGGAAGGCAAGGAGCCGCTGATCCGCAAGCTCGTGATCACGACCAGGGACATGGCCAACGCGCCGCAGTTCTCCGTCGTCGCCACGCGCTGGAACCTCAGGCCGCAACTGACCGACAAGTCGTTCGCCTTCTCGCCGCCGACCGGTGCCCGGCGGATCGACTTCCTGCCGATGGGCAGGAAGTAGCCACGCGCACCGACACTCGAAGGAACCGGCGATGAAGATCGATCGAACCGTCAAGCCGCTCGCGCTTGCCCTTTCCGTCCCCTTGCTGATGCTGGCGGATGTCTCGCCGCAGGCGCCCTGGGTCGCCCCCGTGCCGCGCGAGGCGGCTGCCATCGTCGGCGCGCCGATGACGCCCGTGTCGGTCGCCGGCGTGGCCCGGCGCACGACCGCTCGCGTGGTGACGTACGAAGCCGCCGCGGTGACCACTGCCGCCGCTGCGGCCGGCGCGCAGCAGGCGGCCGCGGCCCAGCAACAGGCGGCGGCCGCTCAGCAACAGGCAGCGGCTGCCCAGCAGCAGGCGGCCATGGCACAGCAGAAGGCCGCGGCCGCGCCGCCGGTCGGCAGTGTCGTCGCCGCCCTACCCGCCGGATGCGCGACGGCGCCGAAAGGCGGGGTCGAGTACTACAACTGCGGCGGCGTCTTCTACCGCAGCGCGTTCCAGGGCAACAACCTGGTGTACGTGGTGGTGCAGCAGCCGTAATCGAAGTGGTGCACCGGGCCTTCATGAACATGGCGACACGCCGGCGGAGCGCCGGCCGCATGTACGGTCAACGGCATCGACGGCCCGGGGCCCCGACACGAAGTGACAACTCAATCGATTGAGCGAGGTGGATGATGAGGCTGGAGCGCGCATTGCTGAGCGGCGCCGTGGCGCTGTGCATGACGACCGCCGTCGCGGTGCCCCTTGCCGCGCAGGCCCAGGGCACGGCCGACGCCTGGCAGTTCAGGGCCTCGATCTACGGCTACTTCCCGACGGTGAGCGGTTCGTCGCGCCACCCCACCGGCGGCAGCGGCCCGAGCATCGACGTCGACGCCAGCGACATCCTCGACGCCCTGAAGTTCACCTTCATGGGGACCTTCGAGGCGACCCGCGGCCCCTGGGGCCTGTTCACCGACCTGATCTACCTGGACCTGGGCAACACGAAGAACGGGTCGCGCGACTTCACTCTCGGCGGCGCCGGCGTGCCGGCCGGGGTGACCGCCAGCCTCGGCATGGACCTGAAGTCGTGGGTGTGGACGGCCGCCGGCCTGTACTCGCTGGCCGAGTCGCCGAACAACTCGACCCACCTGCTGTTCGGCGCGCGCATGGTCGACCTGACGCAGACGCTCGACTGGAGGATCAGCGGCGACCTCGGCCCGGTCGCCCTGCCGGGGCGCAGCGGCCGCAGCGAACTGCAGGGGACCAATTGGGACGCAGTCGTCGGCTTCAAGGGCGTCGCCACGCTGGACACGCAGCGCCGCTGGGTGCTGCCTTACTACGTCGACGTCGGCACCGGCCAGTCGAAGCTCACCTGGCAGGCGCTGGCCGGTATCGGCTACTCCTTCGACTGGGCGACCGTGACCGCGGCCTGGCGCCACCTCGAGTACGACTTCGACTCGGACAAGAACCTCAAGGACATCCGCTTCAGCGGGCCGTTCTTCGGCCTGACGTTCCGCTGGTGAGCCGGGACACGCTTGCCGTCGCCGCATCACGCGACGGCGGTTGCGCCAAACGGCAGGCACCGACCGACAGCGGCTACCCGCGCCCTGAACGTCGGAGGTGCGTTTTGGACTGCGGCTCTTGGCAGGGATGCGACCGAGAGACCGCTGCATTGCCGCCGGTGACGGCGGCCCGGTCGATCGGCCGCAGATGGCCGTCTCAAGGATGTCGGCATCGCAGGCTGAAGGACTGCTTCCGCTGCCGGGACGCCACGCGTGCTCAGCCGGCCGCGCGACCGTTCAGGACCGACTGCCCTCACACGGGTCTGGCCGGCAGGCAACCGCTCTTGACCTCAAACGATCATTCTGGGGTGGGGTAGATTCGCGTCGCGCCCTGACGATGGAGAGCCTGTGACTGACGAGCTCGTCGCGATGGTCAACGCCATGCCCGGCTGGGTGAAGGAGATGGGCATCCGGATTCTCACCGCCTCCCCCGACGAGGTGACCTGCGAGTGGGAAGTGAGCGACAGGCACCACCAGGCCTACGGCATCGTCCACGGCGGAGTGCACTGCGGGGTGATCGAGACGCTCGCCTCGGTCGGCGCCGCACTCGTCGCGCATCCGCGCGGACAGCGCGTCGTCGGCCTGGAGAACAGCACGTCCTTCATCCGCGCGGTGCGGGCGGGAACGCTGCGCGGCGTTGCCAGGCCCGTGACCCGCGGCCGATCGAGCCAGCTGTGGGAGGCGTGGATACGCGACGAGAAGGAGCAGCTCGTCGCGCAGGGGCGGGTGCGCCTGCTCTGCGTCGACGAGGATCGCGCACTCGGCTGAGGCCGTTGGCTCCGGGATGGCGGCTTCCTGCCGCCTGGCATCGCCTGGCTCCGACCGGCGCCGGGAGCACGCAGCGAACCGCCCGCCCCGCTCCGGCCGGGTGCACAATACGGTGACCGTGCGTCGCCACAGACGTGGCATTCCTTGCCGTCGAGGAGGAAACCCATGCGCACTTGGCTTCTGCTCTCGCTCTGTGCCCTGCTCGCCGCCTGCGCCAGTCCGCGCGAGGCGGCCCAACGGCCGGACTTCCTCTTCGACGACCGCCTGTTCGCGGCGCCGTCCGAGCGCGTCGGCGCCGACGAGATATTCAGCGTCAGCGACGCCATGCGCCGCTACCTGCAGCACCCGCAGATCGAGGCGCAACTGCGCAAGAAGGGCCTGCAGCGCGGCCTGCTCGAGGCGCTCTACACCACTGGCGAGCTGCGCCTGGACTACGACGCGCGCACCACCCGCAACGCGGCGCAGGCCTTCGATGGGCGCGCCGGCAACTGCCTGTCGCTGGTGGTGATGACGGCGGCCTTTGCCAAGGAACTCGGCCTGACGGTGCGCTACAAGAGCGCCTATCTGGAGGAGACCGTCACCCGCAGAAGCAACCTGCTGCTGCGCAGCGGCCACGTCAACGTCACCCTCGGCCGGCGCTTCGTCGACCCGCGCTTCCCCGGGCCTGGTGAGGAGTCGATGACCGTCGACTTCCTGCCGCCGGAGGAAATCAAGGGCCTGCGCACGCGCGAGATCGACGAGCAGACGGTCGTCGCGATGTACATGAACAACCGCGCCGTCGAGGCGCTGGTGGACCGCCGCCTCGACGACGCCTACGCGTGGGCGCGCGAGGCGGTGCGGCACGATCCGCAGTTCCTCGGCGCGCTGAACACGCTCGGCGTGGTCTACCTGCGCCGCAATGCGCTGGCGCAGGCCACCGCGGTGTTCGGCCACGTGCTCGAGCGCGATGCGGACAACCTCACGGCACTGGCCAACCTCGCCGGCGCCTATGCGCGCGAAGGCCGCATCGAGGAGTCGCGGGCCATGCAGCTGCGGCTGGCGAAGCTTGAACCGCAACCGCCGCTGCACGACTTCAACCTCGGCCTGGCGGCGATGAAGCAGCAGGACTACCGCACCGCGACGGAAATGTTCGCGCGCGAGGTCGCCCGCACCGACGATTCGGCCGAATTCCACTACTGGCTCGGCCTGGCGCACTACGGGCTGGGCAACGTCGAGCAGGCGCGCCGGCACATGGCACGCGCGCTGGAGACCAGCAACGGCCGCCGGGACCGCGACCTGTACTCGGCCAAGCTCGACTGGATCCAGGCGCGCAGCAGCCGCTAGGCCATCACGGCCTGCGCCTAGCGCAGGCGGTCCTCGATCGGCGCGTCGCCCGCGGCTCAATCAATCTCGTGCATCGATTGAGCCCGTCAAGATCTTTCCGGAGAACGCCCGGCGCGGCCGCCGATTCCGTTGCAGGCGCATCGTTGCATGACCTGGCCCGGCGGCAGCAGGCAGCCGATGCCGCTAGGATCGGTGAATCCACCATGCGGCCCGACAGATCCTGCGACAGCCCGGCACCTGCATCGTCTTCGACCTTGCGGGTTAGATCTCGATGAGACGCGCGCTGCACGTCGCGCTCGGCTCGCTCGCTGTACTCGCAGCAGCGCTGGCGCTCGCCGTCGGCGCGTTCCTCTGGGGCCTCGACGTCGACGGCGAGTTCCTGCGCGCGCCGCTCGAGCGCGTGCTGACGGGGGCCTTCGACGTGCCGACCCGGATCGAGGGACCGCTGAAGCTACACACTGGACGCGCCGCGACCGTTTCGGCGGACGCCCTGGTGCTCGCCGATCCATCGGGCCCAGCCGGCGCCACGCTCGCGCGTGGCATCTCGCCGCGCGCCCGCATCGACCTGCGGGCGCTGCTGAGGCGCTCGGTCGCGCTCGAAGAGGTAACCGGCGACCGCCTGGAACTCACGCTGCGGCGATACGCCGATGGGCGCGCGAACTGGGCGCTGCTGTTTTCGTCCTCCGGCGATTCGTCGCCGGTGTCGTTCGCGGGAATCGCACGGCTGCGCATCGGCAGCGTTGTCGGAACCTATAAGCGCGAGGACGAGCAGCCCGTCCCGTTCGCCATCCGCGAATTCGACGGCGCAGTGCCGCTCGACGAACCGTTGGCCGCATCAGGCGCCGCGCAGATCGCCGGCCAGAAGATCGGCTTCGACCTGCGCACCGAATCGCTGGAAGGACTGACGTCGACGGCGGCCGGGATTGCGCTGCAGGGCACCCTGCAGTGGTCGGGCGTGCGCGCGACGATCGACGGCAAGTTCCTGGAAGGCGGCACGCGGTTCGAGACGAGCGTCGAAGCAACCGCCGCCGATGCGTCCGCGCCGCTCACGGAACTTGGCATCGCCGCGCACGAACCCGGACCGCTCACCTTGCGCGGACGTCTCACGGCGACCGCGACGCAGGCGACCGCCCGAGACCTTGCAGTGAGCCTCGGCAAGAGCAACGCATCCGGCAGCGCGAGCATCGCGTGGGGAAGGCCCACGGCGAGCATTGCGATCGATATGACCGGCGAGCGTGTCGATGCAGCGCCATTCCTGAACGCCACACCACTGCCGAAAGGAACCAAGGCGGCCGAAGTATGGGTGGCGCGCCTCGAACGCCTGGCGACAGCCACGGACGCCACGGTGAAGCTCGATGTCGACGAGTTCTCCGGGCTGCCGGTCACGGTGAAGAAGATCCGGCTCGATATCCGCAGCGCCGACCGCGCCCTCGCCGCGAAAGCCACGGCCGTCGTGGCCGGCACGCCGATCGACGCAACGCTCGACTACGACGCGCGCAAGCCGCAGCACACGCTTGCCGCGCGGATCGACAGCGGTGCGGCATCCACCGCGTCGCTGCCCGGCGCGGCGAGGCCGGCCAATCTCGCCGTCACAGCGAGCAGCGTCCGCGGCCGACTGCGAGGCAAGGGCGCGAACCCCGCCGCGCTCGCGGCGTCGCTGCAAGGCGAATTCGATGCACGCAACCTGCGCTGGACCTACGGCGGCCGTGGGCGGCCGCCCATCGCCGGACGGTTCGACGTCGTGCGCATCGCCCTGCAGCCGACGACGGCGTCGTCGGCCGAGGTGTCGGGAAAGATCGACGGCGCTTCGTGCGGACTCCGGATTTCCGGTGGCGCGCCGGCGCCGCTGCTTTCCGGCCAACCCTGGCCCGTGCAGTTCTCGGCCACCTGCCCGCACGAGCGGGTCAACGCAAAGGGCCGCATCGCCCTCGCCGGTCGGCATGCGACCGCGGACCTGACGTTCGACATCGCCGGCGATCGCAGCGGGCCGGTGGCGCGCGCGGTCAGCCTGCCGCCGGGCCTTCCCTACCCGATCACGGCGCGCGGCACGCTGGTGCTCGACGACAAGCGGGCGCGACTGCGGCTCGCCGCCGTCCGCCTCGGGCGCACAGCCGGCTCCGGAGAGATCGACTATCCGCTGGGCGCGGCGGGGACGCCGCGCCTGCGCCTGGCACTGGCGACGCTGAACCTGGACGAGATCGAGGCCCTCGGCGAGACCGGTCCTGCACCGGACGATCCGTTCGACCGCATCGTGCTGCGCCGGACCCTGCGCCTGCGCGACGCGGACATCGACATCGCGGCCGATCGTGTCGACTTCCGCAACGCCTGTCTGCGCCGCTTCAGTCTGCAGGCCGCTGTGCGCGGCCTCAGGACGCAGGCGGCGCCCTTCCGGATCGAATGGAACGGCATGGCGCTGCGCGGCCAGGTCAGCCTGGACTTCAGTGGGGCCAGTCCGCGGGTGCAGATCGACGGCACCGCGCAGGATGCCGACCTGCATCCGCTGCTGGCTGCGTTCGGTGCGGCGGACCTGCGGGTCCGCGCCGGGCGGCTGTCGGTCTCGGCGCAGGCGCAGGGGGAGCGGCTGCGCGAGCTGCTCGCCTCGGCGACGCTCGATGCTGCGGTCGATCGCGCGCAAGTCGAACTGCAGCGGCCGCTGTTTCCCGGCGCGACCGGACGCGGATTGCTCGATGCGACGTTCAAGGCAGGCCCGGGGCAAACATCGAAGTTCGCCGCTCGCGGGCAGATGGATGGCCGAGAAGTCGACCTCGCGGCCGACGGCCCGCCTGTCGATGCGCTGGCGCGCAACGGTGCCACGCTGCCGCTTGCCCTGCGCTCGACGATCGGCGACGTTCACCTCGAGGCCGACGGCAGGTTCGCCCGCGACGGCTCCGTCGAAGCCCGCGTGCGGCTGGCCGGCGGTCGTCTCGATCACCTGGGCAGTCTCATCGGCCTCGCCTTGCCCGAAGTGGCGCCGTATGCCGCCAGCGCCAAGGTGTCTATATCGCCGGGCAGAGTCGACGTCTCCGAGCTCGACGCGAGCTTCGGCAACAGCCGTATCGGCGGCAGCGTTCGCGTCGCTCAGCGTGAAGGCGGGCGGGCACTGCACACGGTCAAGTTGCGCACCCCCGTGCTGCACCTGGAGGACATTGGTGCCAGCCAGTGGCTCGGAGATCCATCGGTGCGGGCGAGCCCCGAGTCGGCCGCGCGCAGCGCGCAGGCAGCGATGGAACGCCTGCTCGAGCTGCTGCCACGGGCCGACGTCGAGGCGTCGATCGACGTCGACGCGCTGCTCGGCGGCGGACAGCCCTTCACCAGCGGCCAGGTCCTGGCGACGGTGAGCGCCGGCACGCTGCACGCCCGCCTGCTCGACGTGCAGGCGCAGGACGGCACGACCAATGCCGAGCTGTCCATCGACGCCGGCGCTGTGCCGCCGCGCTTCAGCCTGCGTGCCGATGCACGCGACGTCGAGTACGGCGCGCTGCTGCGGGCGATGAGCCCGGCGGCGAAGCTGAACGGACAGATGGACGTCATCGTCGATCTGTCGGCACAGGGCGCGCCGGCGGACCTGCTGCAGGCGCTGCAGGGCACGGTCGATGTTGCGGTGTACCCGCGCGGCATGAAGTCCGACGCGCTCGGCTTGTGGGGCGCCGGGCTGCTGCCGGCGATCCTGCGCGCCGTGGACCGCGACTCGCAGGCGCAGGTGCAGTGCAGCGTCCTCGGCTTCGCCGTCGCTGACGGCGTGGCGCGCAGCGACGGCTTCTTCGTCGAGACGACATCCGTGCGCATCGTCGGCGACCTCGAGGTTCAGCTCGGCAGCTGGGAGATCTCCGGGCGGATCGACCCGCGCTCGAACACGCCGCAGCTGTTCGCGATCGCGCCGCGGATGCAGATCGGCGGCGCCGTGGGCAGTCCAACGCTGTCGGCGTCGCGGGAGAACGTGGTGCTGGTGCCGTTGCGCTTCGCCTCGCCGCTGTCGCTGTTCTCCCGCGACTGGCTCGGCCGCGGCAGCCGCCGCGCCGGCGGCAAGGCCGACTGTCGCGAAGCGTTCGAGCGGGTGCTCGAGACACACCACGGCCAGACCAGTGGCCGCTAGCACCGCGGCCGGCTGTGGCACGATTCGGCCATCATGCGACAGCTCAGCCAGAACGACGCGCTGTTCCTCTCCTCCGACAGCGCCCATTCCAGTTCGCACATCAGCCTGATCCAGATCTACGACCCGTCCACCGCGCCGGGCGGCAGGCTGCGCTTCAAGGACTTCCTGGCGCTGGTGGAGAGCCGGCTGCACCGCTCGCACGTGTTCCGGCAGAAGCTGCGCAGCGTGCCCTTCGGACTGGACGAGCCGTACTGGATCGAGGACGAGAACTTCGACCTCGAATACCACGTGCGCAACATCGCCCTGCCGAAGCCGGGCGACTGGCGGCAGTTCTGCATCCAGACCTCGCGCATCCACGCCCGCCCGCTCGACCTCAACCGGCCGCTGTGGGAAATCTACGTGATCGAGGGCCTCGACGCCATCGACGACCTGCCGAAGGACAGCTTCGCGCTGCTGACCAAGCTGCACAACGCGGCGATCGACGTCAAGCGCGGCACCGCGATCATCACGCTGCTGCACGACACCGTGCCGCGGCCGGCCCGTCCCGAGCCGCCGGAGCCGTGGTTCCCGGCCTCGCCGCCGAGCCCGCTGGAGCTGGCCTGCCGCGGCCTGGCGCGCAAGGTGACGTCGCCCACGCGGCTGGCGAGCCCGGTGTGGAACGCGCTGACGAGCGTGGTGCCCGCCGCCCGCTCGTTCGCCGCCGAACTGCTGCAGAAGCAGGAGGCGCTGCCGCTGACGCGCTTCAACTCCGTCGTCTCGCCGTACCGCGTGTTCGAGACGCGGCGCTTCCAGCTCGACGAGTTCCGCGAGATCCGCCGGCTGGTGCCCGGCGCGAAGATCAACGATGTCGTGCTGGCGGTGTGCGCCGGCGGGCTGCGCCGCTACTTCGAAGCGAACGAGGAGCCGCCGGAACAGGACCTGTCGACGCTGCTGCCCGTCTACGTGCGCGAGCCGGAAGCCGGCGCCGGCAGCCGGCCCGAGGTGGAGTGGGAGCGCATCATGCTCGGCGTGAGCATCGCCGAGCCGGTGCAGCGGCTGGCCTACATCAAGGCGCAGACGGCCGCCTCGCCGCTGATGGCGCGGGCGATCGGTGCGCGCGAACTGACCGACATCGGCACGCATGCCCCGGCAGCCACGCTGGCGATCACCGGCAAGATGCTCGGCCGCGCGCTGCTCGGCGTCGGCCGTCGCGCGCCGCTGGCCAACTGCGCGATCGCCAACGTGCCAGGACCGACGGTGCCGATCTACCTGAACGGCGCCCGCATGACCTACTTCTCGGCGATCATGCCGATCAACGACGGCCTCGGGCTGGTGTTCGCGGTGACGAGCTACGACGGCAAGGTCATCATCTCGCCGACCTCGTGCCGCGAGCAGATGCCCGACCCGGAGGCCTTCGCGCAGTGCCTGCGCGACTGCTTCCAGGAATACCTCGCGCTGGCGCGCAAGGCGGCGCGGGCGAGGGCCCGCGCCGGGAAGACGCTAGCCGCTGTCGCCAGGCCGCCCAAAGACAGCGGCGTGCCCCCGCGGGGGGCACGAGCGCAGCCAGCGGGGGTGGTGAAAACTAAGCCGGCGCCAAGCGCGAAGTCAGGCGGTAAACCCGCGCCAAAAGCCCCGGCGGCGGCTCGAAAGGCCGCCAGCGGCCCTCGGGCTGCGCCAGCCGGTCCGCGACGATCCACAGCACGAGCGGGTTGAACCCCAGCCCGAGGTGGCTGCCCGCCACGCGGATGTTCTCGTGCAGCGCCCGTTTGCCGTCGATGGTCGCCTCCTGCGGCGGCACGACGCCGTCGGCCACGGAATACAGGCAGGAAATCGGCACCGCCAGTTCCTTCGGCCGGCGCAGGTACCTAGCGCGCGACTGCGCCAGGTGCGCCCGCGTTCCCATCGGGTGGGCGATCAGCCGGTAAAGCGCCTTGACCAGCGGCGGCGACTGGCTGCCGCCGGCATCCAAGCTCACCGGGCTGCCGAGCGTGATCACCGAGCGGACACACTCGGTGGCCACGTGCGCGCCGTACATGGCGTACATGCCGCCGAGGCTCCAGCCCACCAGGCTCACCTTGCGGCCGCTCTTGTAGTGCATGTAGCGGATCTTCTGCTCGAGCGCGCTGGCGTGCTTGCTGCTGAAGCCGACGTTGCGGCCGAAGCCCCAGGTCTGCACCTCGTAGCCGCGGTTCTCGAGGAACATCTTCAGCACGACCAGCGTGCCCTCGTCGGCCATGAAGCCCGGCAGCAGCAGCACCGGGTGGCCGTCGCCGCGCGGTGTGCGGGCCAGCCACGGCAGGCTCCACGGCAGCGCGGCCACCTCCAGCAGGACGCGCGGCTCGATGACCTGGTGCAGCAGGCGGGGCCTGCCGACGTGGGTGTGTCTCCGGATCATCTGGGTTCCGCTCTTAGGTCAACGATCGTCGCGAGCGCCCTGCCGCGCCGAACGGTAAGTAGTCTACGTCGGCGGCGCGCGGGGAAGGCCGGCACCTATGGCGCCACTGAACTGGTGCGCTCGACGGTCCCCAACGTCGCCGCCAAGTCGAGCCGGCCTGCGCCATGACTGAGATTCGTTCCGCCCGCTTTCCGCAGGACCTCGAGCCGGTCCGGGCGATCTTCCGCGAGTACGCCGACAGCCTGGGCGTCGACCTGTGCTTCCAGGGCTTCGAGGCGGAACTGGCCGGGCTGCCGGGCATGTACGCCGAGCCGCAGGGCCGGATTCTTCTCGCCGAGGAGGACGGGCGTGCCGTCGGCTGCGTGGCGATGCGACCGCTGGACGGCGCCGTGTGCGAGATGAAGCGCCTGTACGTGCGGCCTTCCGGGCGCGGCCGGCACCTCGGCAGGCGGCTGGCGACGGCGATCTGCCGGGCAGCGAGAGAAGCCGGCTACGAGCGCATGCGGCTGGACACGCTGGCCAGCATGCAGGCGGCGCAGCGGCTGTATCGGTCGCTCGGCTTCGAGCCGATCGCGCCCTACGTGTTCAACCCGATCGAGGGCGCGCAATACCTGGAACTCGACCTGGCCGGATCGGAATTGCACTGAAACCCGCCGATATCCGCGACGTGGCTTCGCGCTTTCGTTGCACGGTGTCGCTCGTCGCCAAAGGGCACCGCGCCAGCGCGCGCAGCATCCTGGCGATCATGCTGCTGTCGGCATCGGCCGGCACCATGGTGCAACTGGAGGCGGATGGTCCGGAGGAGGCCGCCGCGATGCGCGAGATCGCCTCGCTGTTCAGCAACGGCTTCGGCGAAGGTTCCTGAGCGGCGGTCGGCTTGCGTGCGGGGCAACCCGGCATTGCGCCGGCGACGGTCAGGCACGAGACGACGACGGTCGCCATGAATTCGCGCGCGAGGTCGCGCCCGCCTGCAGCCGCCTCCACCAGGGGGTGAGCTTCAGCACCTCGAACCACGCCAGGCAGGCGAGCCCGGCCGTCAGGCTCAGGCCGATGTCCCTCACATGCAGCGGCGCAAAGGAAAACAGCGCCCGCACGGGAGCAACGAACAGCACGATGGCCAGGAATGCCGCGCTGCCGGCGACCACCCACCAGAGCGCGGCGTTTGGTGCGCCAAGCATCGAGATCGCCGAGCGGGTCCAGGAGCGGTTCATCAGGATGATGGCCAGCAGCGAGACCACCAGCGCCGCGAAGGTCAGTGCGCGCGCCGCGTCGGGGCCGTGACCGGCGCGGGCCAGCACGAAGATCGCCAGGCACACGGCGAGCACGCTCAGCCCCTGCAGGACGGCGACGACGACCGTCGGAGCCGAGAACAGTCGCGCCGTCTGCGGGCGCGGTCTGCGCTGCATGAGATCCGGCTCGGCACGTTCGGCCTCGAAGACCAGCGAGCAGGCGGGATCGATGATCAGTTCGAGGAAGACGATGTGCACCGGCAGCAGCAGCAGCGGCCACGTCGGAAGGAACACCGGGATCATCGACAGGCCGGCGATCGGCACGTGGACGGCGAGGATGAATGCGGTCGCCTTCCTGATGTTGTCGTAGATCCGCCGGCCGAGCCGCACCGCGGCGACGATCGACGAGAAGGCGTCGTCGAGCAGCACCAGCGAGGCCGACTCGCGAGCGACGTCGGTTCCCCGCCCGCCCATGGCGATGCCGATGTGCGCCGCCTTCAGCGCCGGCGCATCGTTGACCCCGTCGCCCGTCATGGCCACGACCTCGCCGTTGGCCTTCAGCGCCGAGACGATGCGCAGCTTCTGCTCCGGCACCACCCGGGCAAAGACCTGCACGTCGCCGATCCGTGCCGTCAGTTCCCGGTCGGACATCGTGTCCAGTTCGGGACCGGTGACCACCATCGCGTGGTTGACCAGCCCGGCCTGCCGCGCGATGTCCTGCGCGGTCGCCGGATAGTCGCCGGTGATCATGACGACGCGGATGCCGGCGCTCCGGCACTCCGCGACGGCAGCCGGCACCTCGGGCCGCAGCGGATCGGCGAGCCCGACCAGGCCGAGGAACCGCAGCGGCAGCGCCGACGGGCTGTCCGGCAGCTCGCCTGCGGCGAGTTCGGCGCGTGCCACGCCGAGCACGCGCAGTCCCTCGGCAGCGAGCGCGTCGACCCGGCCGGCCAGCGCCGCCTCCCCGCCGGCCGACATGCCGCACAGCCGGGCAATCGCTTCCGGCGCGCCCTTGGCGGCGGCGATCCGGCGGCCGGTGGGCGGCTCCTCCCACACGTGAGTGACTGCGAGAACGGAGCGCGACAGCGGATATTCGCGGACGAGCCGGCCGGCCTGCGCCGCCGCCGGTCCTCCGTATTGACGGGCCGCCTCGTGCAGCGCGCGCTCCATCGGGTCGAAGGGATCGACGCGGCTTGCAAGCGCCGCCGTATCGAGCAGCAGGCGCAGTCGATCCGGAATCGCGCATGGCCCGCCACGAAGATCAGCCGCCTGATCGTCGGCGACCAGTCGCGCCACGGTCATCTGGTTCTGCGTCAGGGTCCCTGTCTTGTCGACGCACAAGACGGTTGCCGCGCCGAGCGTCTCGATGGCAGGCATCCGCCGCGTGAGCACGCGACTGCCGGAGAGTCGCCAGGCGCCAAGGGCAAGGAACACGGTGAGGACGACCGGGAACTCCTCGGGCAGGAGCGCCATTGCCATCGCGATGCCGGCCAGCGCCCCTTCCTTCCAGGCCTGCCAGTCGTTGCCGCGCGTCAGCGCGTAGATGACGATCACCACCGCGCAGGCCGCCAGGCCGACGAGCGCGAGCGAGCGGACCGTGCGGGTGGTTTCCGCCTGCAGCGGCGTCGTTTCCGTCTCGATCCGCTGCAGCGCCTTGCCGATGCGGCCGAGTTCCGTCTGCGCCCCCGTTCGGATCACTTCGCAGACGCCCTGTCCCGCCGTGACCAGCGTGCCCGAGAAGAGCGACGGCAGGTCGTCGCCGCCGGGTCGCTCCAGCGCCGAGGCGGTCGCCGAGGGCACCTTGCGCACCGGCACCGATTCGCCGGTCAGCAGCGACTCGTCCACCGCCAGGTGCGCCGACAAGCGCAGGATGCCGTCGGCAGGAACGCGGTCGCCTTCGGAAAGGACCACGATGTCTCCCGCCACCACCTCGCGCCCGGCGATCCGCCGCTGCGCGCCGCCGCGGATGACGAGCGCGCGGGGACTGGACAGGTCGCGCAACGCGTCGAGCGCGCGCTCGGTACGGCGCTCCTGGACGACCGTGATCGCGATGATCACGAACACGAAGCTCAGCAGGAGCAGCGCATCGCTGAGCTTGCCCATCAGCAGGTACAGCAGGCCGGCCGCCACCAGCAACTGGAACATCGGCTCGCGGACCACCTCGCGCACCACCGCGAACAGTCCCCGCGACCGCTGCGACGGCAGTTCGTTCGGGCCGTCGCGGGCCAGACGGGCAGCGGCCTCGTCCTCGCTCAGCCCGGCGAAGCCCGCCAGGCTGAAGCCGAGGCCGTCAGGACCGCCAGGGGATCGCGGATGCCGGATCGATTCGCGAGAGGCAGGCCGCGGGCCCGGCCTAGTAGCGCCCGACATGGATCGGAGGCTCGTTCTCTATGCCGGCCAGCCGCCGGTCCCAGGCCGCGAGCCAGGCGGCGCGCTGCGTGTCGTCGGCGCGCACCGGCGCATAGACCACCTGCGGCGCCAGCACCGCGAAGCCGGTGAAGTTCAGGATGCCGCGCTGGATCGGCCGCACAATGGCATCGAGGTCGCCGTTGAAGCCGTCCGCACGGTAGGCCGGCTCGGGTCCGCCGGTCGTCAGCGACAGCAGCGCCCGCTTGCCGAGGAACTTGCCGGTCTCGTAGACGTGGCCGCCGCCGTAGGTCCGGCCCATTGCGAACACGCGGTCGACCCAGCCCTTGAGGATGGCCGGCAGGCCGAACCACCACAGCGGGAACTGCCAGATCATCAGGTCGGCGGTCTCGACCTTGACGATCTCCTCCTCGATTTCCCGAGCGAAGCCGCCCACCTCGGTCGCGTGCAACTCCTCGCTCTGCAGCTTCAGGTAGTCGGCGTCACGCACGGTGGTGAAATTGCGCCGGCTCGACACCGGGTCGAAGCCCATGCGGTAAAGATCGCTGGTGAGCACCGCGTGGCCGGCCGCGGACAGCGTCTCGACGGCCGTGTCGAACATCGCGCCGTTGAAGCTGCGCCGCTCCGGGTGGGCGAGGACGAGAAGCACGTTCATCGGAAGCCTCTTCTGCGCGCTGGGTCGGAGAAAACAGTCTGCACGCGACCGACGGTAAGGCGGCGCGACCGTGGCCGTGTTGCCGGTCGTCAACAGCCGCTGGGACCCTGCGAGGACTTCCGCCGGACAGGGGCAACGCCCGATCCCTGCGCAGGCGGGGGCCCGCGCCCGGCAGCCCCCACAGGCGCGGCAGCCCCGTCGCTAGGCTTTGTGCTCGACCGCCGTGCCCGGCAGCACGAGCTCGACCCCGAGCCCCCTGCCGTCCAGCCCCGCCGCGAAGCGGACGTGGCCGCCGTGCATCTCGGCCACACGCTTGACGAGCGCCAGGCCGAGCCCTGCGCCGCCGCCATCGGTCGCTCCGCGGTAGAAGCGGTCGAAGCCGCGCGCCTGCTGCTCTGCGGTCATGCCGGGGCCGTCGTCGCGCACGGCGATCGTCACCTCGCCGCCGTCGGTGCTCGCCTCGACGCGCATCCGCGACGCAGCGTGGCGCAGCGCGTTCTCGCACAGGTTGCGCAGCGCGATCGGCAGCGACTCGGGGTCGGCGCGCACCAGAGCCGCCGGCACGACAAGCTCGATCCGGATGGCCTGCGCGCGCGGCGACGCCTTCAGCGCGCCGACTGCTTCGGCCGCGATCCGGTCGAGCGACACCGCCGGCAGCGCGGCGCGATCGAGCGAGCGCGCGTCGAGGCGCGCCAGGGCCAGCACGGTCTCGACCAGCCGCGTGGCGCGGTCCACGCCGCCGATTAGCGCCTGCAGCGCCTCCCCGCGCTCGCCTTCGTCGCGCGCGCGCAGGGCGACCTGCGCCTGCGCGCGCAGCGCTGCCAGCGGCGTGCGCAGTTCGTGTGCAGCATCCGCAGTCAGCGTGCGTTCGTGCCGCAGGGCATCGTCGACGCGCGCGAACAGCCGGTTCACCGCCAGCCCGACCGGCCGCAGTTCGGCGGGAAGTCCGTCCAGGCGCACCGGCGTCGAGTCGCCCGGGGCCCGGGCGTCGATCGCACCGGCAAAGTCGATCACCGGCGCAGTCACGCGACGAACGATCAGCCACGCGCCGATCGCCAGCGCCGCGGCCAGGACCAGCCCGGGCAGCAACAGCCGCAGCGCGGCGCTTTGCGCGAGCTGCGTGCGCACCCTGACCGGCTGCGCGACGTGGATCGTCGTTCGTTCCCCGCGCGCCTGCAGCGAGTACACGCGGTACTCGCCGCCGGGCAGCCGCGCGTCGGCGAAGCCGGCGGAACCCGCGGCGGCCAGCGGCTCGCGCGGCGCGCCCGGCGAGCGAAAGACGATCTCGCCGCGACTGGAACGCACCTGATAGAAGATGCTTTCGCTGTGCGCGTGGTCGACGGCCTCCAGTTCGATCTCGGCCTCGTCCTCGTCCTCGGGATGGTGACTCAGCTCCCGCGCCACCACGGCCAGCACCGCATGCGCCGCCTCGACCAGCGCCGCGTCGAACAGCCTGTTCGTCTGCTCCAGCGAGCTGCGGTACAGCCACACGCTGCTGGCAATCCAGGCCGCGACCGCGGCGCCGACCAGCAGCCACGTCAGCCGGGCACGCAGCGACCAGCCGCGATGCTTCATCGGCGGCCGCCGGCGAGCCGCCAGCCGAGGCCGCGCTGCGTCTCGATGAAGTCCGCACCGAGCTTGCGGCGCAGGTGATGGATGTGCACGTCGATCGCGTTGCTCTCGATCGACTCCTCCCAGCCGTACAGCGCCTCGACCAGTTGCTCGCGCGAGACCGTCGCGCCCGGCCGCCGCGCCAGCGTCAGCAGCACCGCCAGTTCGCGCGCGGTGAGGTCGACCGGTTCGTTGCCCCGCATGACGCTGCGCGTGGCCGGCTCGATCGCGATGTCGCCGATGACGATCGCCGGTTCGCTGCGGCCCGCCACCCGGCGCTCGATTGCGCGCAGGCGGGCGGCCAGTTCGTCGAGGTCGACCGGCTTGACCATGTAGTCGTCGGCGCCCGCATCCAGCCCGGCGATGCGATCGGCCACGCGGTCGCGCGCGGTGGCGATCAGCACCGGCGTCGCCACCCGGCGCTGGCGGGCGCGCTTCAGCAGGTCGAGCCCGGAGCCGTCGGGCAGGCCGAGGTCGAGCACGACCGCGTCGTAGGCTGCCTTCTTGCCCGCGGCGATCCACGCCGTGTCCGCCTCGTCGGCGCTGCGCACCCAGTCGACCGCGTGGCCGTCCTGCCGCAGGCCGGTTCGCAGCGCGGCTCCCAGCATCGCGTCATCCTCGACCAGCAGCAGCCGCATCAGTCGTCGTCCTCGCGGTGCCGCCGGCGGGCACGCTCCGCCGCGGCCGGCGCGGCCTGCTTCACGGCGGCCTGCGCCAGCGACTGGCCCGTCTCGATGCCGGGCGCCGGGATGGCGCCCGCCCAGAACGCACCGATGACACCGAGAAGCAACAGGGCGACGACCCAGCGCGTTCCCGCTGCTGCCGGACCCTCGCCGGGTTTGTAGCCGGTGAGCATCGCCCGCACGAGATTCTCGCGATGCAAAGCGCTGCTCAGCAGCACCGCTGCCACGTGCACGACGACGACCGCGAGCATCGCGTTGGCCAGTCCCTCGTGCAGGTCCTCCAGCCACTCGGGGCCGACCTCGATCGCCTGCGCCCACCCGGTCGCCCCGAGGCCGACGATGAGCAGCAGCATGCCGACGATCGCCCAGCTGCCGGCCGGGTTGTGGCCGAAGTAGTGGCGCGGCGACAGCTTCGCGAGCGACTTCAGGTAGCCGGCGACCGCCGCCGGCGACAGCGGGAACGCGGTGAAGCGCGCGTAGCGCGTACCGACGACGCCCCACAGCAGGCGGAAGGCCACCAGCCCGAACGCGCTGTAGCCGAGCAGCATGTGCAGGTCGCGCAGGCGCTCGCTTTCCGCGGTGACGTAGGCGCCGGCGAACGACAGCGCCAGCAGCCAGTGGAAAGTGCGCGTCGGCAGGTCCCACACCAAGGTACGCCGGGGCGACACGCTCATCTCACCTCCTTGGCCGGCACGCGCAGGCTGCGCTCGTCGAAGTCGCCGCGGTCCGCCTGCCGGTGACAGGCGCCGCAGTTGGCAGGACTCCCCACGGCGGAAGACTTCCAGGTCGCAGCGGTGATCCCGTCATGCTCCTTGCGGAACCACGCGGCGTCGCTGATGCGCAGTGTCGGCACCTCGCCGCGCGACCGCCCCGCCCCGGCTTCGAGGTATGCCTTGATCTGCGCCTGCGCCGACTCGCCGATGCTGGCGTCGGTGCCGAAGTGTCGATCGAGCCCTCGCATGATCTCGCGCCACGTGCCCGCGCCGAGCAGCGCGGGCGGGTAGGCGACGTGGCAGCTGCCGCACTCGGATTGGTAGGTGGCGTTGTCCACCGGGTAGCGATGGTCCGCCGCCTGCGCCGTATCGACGAGCATCGCAATGTAGACGGTCGCTGCCGTCCACACGATGCCGTCGAACCACTTTCGTCTGCGATCGTCGAGCATGGTCTGTTCCTATCGTTTGAGGGAAGTCAAGTAGGCGATGACGTCGCCCTTTTCGGCCGGCGTACAGGCGCGGCCCAGCACGTCGGTGCAGTTGCGCTTGAACCACTTTTCGATCTTCGCCGTGTCGCTCAGCCGCTCGGGGTTGGCGGCCGGCGCCAGCGGCGCGATCGAGCGTCCGGTGGTCGCATGCCGGCCGCCGGCCAGCGGGTTGTCGGTGTGGCAGGTGGCGCAACTCCAGTCTGTGCCGTGCCTGCTGGCGAACCAGGCGGCGCCGCGCGCGGCGGAGAAGCCCGCGAAGCCGGCGGCGTTCTCGTGCGCCGCGGCGTCGAGCGAACGCAGGTAGTCGGCCGGCACTTCGGCCGCGGCTGCTCCGGCGAGTAGCAGCAACGCGGCGAGCGCGCCTGGCATGCGGAATCTCATCGATGTCGTCCTCACGCCCGGCACTCAGCGCTGCGCGACGACTTCGGGCTCCATCTGCGCGATGTAGCGGCTCACCATGCGCAGGTTCGCGCCGTCGAAACGCATGTCGTAGCGCTTGCCGCCCCGGTCGGATGCGAGCACGGCATAGCAGCCGGCATCGGTGCCGACCCGCACCACCTGGTAGCCGAAGCCCTCGACGACCGCCGTCAGGTCGGCCTCGGGCTTGAACTGCGCGCGCGACACCGGCGCACAGCGGTCGGCGCGCGCAATTGCTACGGCGGGAGGTTCGACCGCGGAGGCGAGTCCGGCGGCAAGGGACAGGGCGAATCCGGCGGTGGCGATGGCGAAACGGTGCATGGCGCGGTCCTCGTTCGAGCGGCCGCCGACCATCGGCGACCCGGACCGCAAGCTACCGGCCGAGATTTAAGCGGGCATGAAGATCGGGCCGCCGCGGGGCGGTCTCATCTTGAGGTCTTCGGGGAACTGCCAAGGGGCGAGGCGTCCGTCCCGGCATCGCTAGGATTCGGCACATGAGTGTCTGCCTCAGACATGAGACGCCGGCGGACGAGGCGGCCATCGCAGCGGTGACGATCGCCGCCTTCCGCAACGCGGCGCACAGCGGCCACAACGAGCACCGGATCGTCGGCGCGCTGCGCGCCGCGGGAAAGCTGACGGTCTCGCTGGTCGCCGAAGCGGACGGCCAGGTCGTCGGACACGCCGCGGCGTCCCCTGTGACCGTCTCCGACGGCGCTCAGGGGTGGTATGGCCTGGGCCCCGTATCGGTGTCGCCCGAACATCACGGCCGCGGCATCGGCTCCAGCCTCGTGCGCGAAGTGCTCCGCCTTCTTGTCGACAGGCACGCCGCCGGATGCGTGGTGCTGGGCGAGCCGGCCTACTACGGCCGCTTCGGCCTTTGCCCCCAGCCGGGACTCGTGCTGCCGGGTGTCCCGCCGGAGTACTTCCAGGCGCTGGCGTTCCGATCGACCATGCCGAGCGGCCGGGTGTCGTACGACGAGGCGTTCATGGTGTCGGCCGAGTGAACGCCCATGCGGCATCGGCCCGCGGCGAGCAGGCGGCGGCGTGTCGGCAGAGGTCCCTTCGTTGATGTCGCCGGGGCAAATGAAAAAGACCCGTAGAGCTGTCCGGCTCGACGGGTCTTTGTTCCCGCTTTCGCGGGGCACAGCACGGATGCTGTGCATTTGAGCTTCCGCGCCGTCGCGTTGTCGGATCGATCACCCGGGTTCGGCAACAGCGTGCAAGGAAGCGAGATGATCCTATCCGCACGCATCGCTCGGCGCAAGGGGTCCGGGCGCCGGCCGGCCATCTCGGCCAGTCCCTCGGGCTTCCGGCGTAGGATCTGCCCGCGCAGACCGCGATGGCGCCCAGCCGCGGACGCTGACGTGCTGAGATAACCGATGCCGCTTCATTGCCGCGCATTCCCCGCCGCCCTCGCGCTTGCCCTGACCGCCCTGCTGGCGAGCGGCTGCTCCTCGATCGGGGCCTGGAACGACAACCGCGTCACCGTGATCGAGCAGACGCTGGGCAAGCCGGAAATCGTGGCGAACGTGGGGCTGGCGACCGCGCCGGGCAGCCGCTACGGGGGTCGCGTCAGCTTTTCCCAGTACGGCATGTTCCTCCTCGTGCGCGCCGACCTCACCGGCCTGGAGCCCAACCGCGAGTACGGGTTGCACGTGCACGAGCACGGCGACTGCAGCGGCGCCGCCGGCACGGGCATCGGCGGCCATTTCGACCCGGAAGGCAAGCCGCACGGCCGTCCAGGACGCGACCCCAGCCATGCGGGCGACCTGATGAACGTGCGCGCCGACGGCGAGGGCAACGTGATGTACGTGTTCCAGACCACCGCGATCACGCTCACCGCTGGCCCGCGAAGCGTGATCGGCCGCAGCGTCGTCCTGAGCCGCAACGCCGACGACTACCGGACGCAGCCCGACGGCAACTCCGGGCCGCCGATCGCCTGCGGCTTCATCCGCCGCACCGACTAGCGGCCGTCGCGCCGCGCCCCCCGTCAGGCCGCCGGCTCGCGCATGGTGACGAATTCCTCGGCGGCGGTCGGGTGGATGCCGATGGTGGCATCAAACACCGCCTTCGTGGCGCCCGCCTTCAGCGCGACGGCGAAACCCTGCACGATCTCGCCGGCATCGGCCCCGACCATGTGCACGCCGAGCACGCGGTCGCTCGCGTCGTCGACCACCAGCTTCATCAGCGCGCGCTCGCTCGACGTCGACAGCGTGTGCTTCAGCGGCTTGAACTCGCTGCGGTAGATGCGCACCCTGCCGTGCCGCTCGCGCGCCTGCGCCTCGGTGAGGCCCACCGTGCCGACGTTCGGGTTCGTGAACACCGCCGTCGGGATCTTCTCGTAGTCCATCCGGCGCTTGCCGCTGCCGAACAGGCGGTCGACCAGCGCCATCGCCTCGGCCAGCGCGACCGGCGTCAGTTGCACGCGGTCGATCACGTCGCCGATCGCGCAGATGTGCGGCACGGAGGTGCGGAACTCGTCGTCGACGGCGATCGCGCCGCGCTCGTTCACCTGCACGCCGGCGGCTTCGAGGCCGAGGCCGGCGACGTTCGGCCGGCGACCGGTCGCGGCGAGCACGGCGTCGACTTCGATTGTGTTGCCGTCCTGCAGGGTGGCCCATAGACCGCCCGCGGCACGCTGCAGCAGATCCACGTGCGCGCTGGTGCGCACCTCGACGCCCTTCTTGACCATCTCGGCGGCGACGAAGTTGCGGATGTCGTCGTCGAAGCCGCGCAGCACCTGCCCGCCGCGGTAGACCTGCATCACTCGGCTGCCGAGGCCGTTGAAGATCGACGCGAACTCGCAGGCGATGTAGCCGCCGCCGATCACCAGCAGCCGCTGCGGGAATGGCTCGAGGTCGAACATCTCGTTCGAGCTGACCGCGAGTTCCTGCCCGGCAAACGACGGCCGCGCAGGCAGCCCGCCGGTGGCCACGAGGATGTTCCTGGCGCGGACGCGCTCGCCGTCGATCTCGATCGTGTGCGCATCGACAAGACGCGCGCGGCCGCGCGCCAGCTGCACGCCGGCGCCGATCAGCAGCTTCTCGTAGACGCCATTGAGCCGCATGATCTCGATGGCCCGGTTGCGTTTCAGCGTTTCCCAGTCGAACGTCGGCGACGCGCCGCTCCAGCCGAAGCCGTGCGCTTCCTCGAACGCCTCGCCGTAGTGCGAGGCATAGCTGTACAGCTTCTTGGGGATGCAACCGAGGTTGACGCAGGTTCCGCCCAGTGCGCCCGCTTCCGCCAGCGCCACCCGCGCACCGCGGCTCCCGGCCATGCGCGCGGCGCGCACGCCGCCGCTGCCGCCACCGATCACGAACAGGTCGTATTCCTGCATTCGTTTTCTTTCCTTCTTGTCTTCGTTTTGCCGGGCCGCGGCCAGACCACCGCGCTCACCGCGACACTCTAGCCGGGCCGGCCGCTGCGCAGCCGACGCAGCAGAAAACGCGCGGGGTCGATGGCGGCGGCGAGGTCACGCTCCACCGGCCAAGGTTCGCCCTCCAGCTGTGCGGCGATCAGCTCGGCAGCCAGCGGGGCGAGCGTCAGTCCGCGCGAGCCCATCGCGAACGACGCATACAGGCCGGCCCGACGCGGCAGATCGACGAGGTGCGCGCCGCGCAGCGCTTGAACTCGCGCCAGCGCATCGGCTTCGTCCGCGACCTGCCCGGCGAGCGGCAGGCGATCGTGGGCCACGCAGCGCACGCCGTCGAACGTACCGGTCACCTCGACCGGCCCCGGATCGACCAGCAGCCGGGACAGCCGCTGCAGGTTGCCGTGGTGGATCGTCTCGGCCGATGCGTAACCCGCGTTGCCCATGCCTGGGGGCGCGAACTCATAACTCGCGCCGATGCCGACCGTTCCATCGGGGCCACGTACGGCATAGCCGTCACCGGCCAGGCCGGCACGCAGCGCCGCGAGGTCATCGGCACGCAGCAGTGACAGCCGACCGCGCACCGGTCGCACCGGCGCGCATTGCAGCCCGATCAACGCCGGCGTCGCCAGCGCCGCGGCGACAATCAGCACCGGCGCGGTGCCGAGCATCCGGCCGGATTCGTCGGCGACGCGCCATCCCCCCTCGCCGTGCGACAGCCGCGCGACCCGTACATCGGCACGCATGGTGATCAGGCGCGCGTGCGCCTCGAGCATGGCGCGGCACCAGCGGCGCGACGAGACGACGCGACCGCCGGCGAACCACAGTCCGCCCCGATGCAGCGCCATGCCCGAACGCTGCGCGGCGACCTCCGCATCAAGCCACTGCGCGAACTGCGGCGTCACGCCGAGCTGCGCCAGCGTGCGCTGCATGCCGGCCGCGTCAGCATCGTCGCCCGCCTGCTGCAGCACGCCGCACTCGCTCCACAGCGGCCCGCCTTCTACCGCAGGCAACCGCGCGAGTTGCTGCCGGCCAAGCAGGAAGCCCGCACGTGTCAGCCGCGCCAGCAGGCCGTCGTCCGGCGAGACCTGCGGATGCAGCAGGCCCCACGGCAGCGCCGAGGCACCGGTCGCGGGCGCGGTCCCGGCCTCCAGCACCTCGACGCGCCAGCCGCGCCGCGCCAGCGCCTGCGCGGCCGAACAGCCGGCCAACCCGGCGCCGACGACCACTGCATGCCGCTCCGCTGCGCGCGGCAGCGCAGGCTCGTGGCGGCGCATCTTCCAGCGCGGTTCGAAGCGAGCGGCCAGCATCTCGCGCTTGTGCGCATACCCCGCGCGCCGCTCGACGGCGAAGCCGCTGGCCGCCAGCGCATCGCGCACGCCGCGCGCGGTGCACCAGGTGGCGAGCGTTGCCCCCGGCCGTGCCAGCCGGGCCAGCGCCTTGATCAGCGGCGGCGACCACATGTCGGGATTGCGGTCCGGCGCAAAGCCGTCGAGGAAGAACGCGTCGGCACCGAGCACGAGTTGCGGCAGCAACTCGGCGGCATCGCCAAGCGCCAGCGTGAGAACCATGCCCTCGCCTTCGAAGTTCAACCGGTGCAGTCCCGGCAGCGGCAGCGGCCAGTGCGACGCAAGCTGCACCGCCAGCGATTGCAGCGGCGCCGGCGCGGCACGCAGCAGGTCGGCGGCGGCGAGCGGGTGGCGCTCGACCGAAACGAAGTGCAGCCGCCGCGGCCGCTCGGGATCGTCGCGCCAGGCCTGCCAGGTGGCGAGGAGATTGGTGCCGAGGCCGCAGCCCGTTTCCAGCACGACGAACTGCTCGCGCCGCGCCCAGCGCTGCGGCAGATCGTTGCCGCCGAGGAACACGTGCCGCGCCTGGCCGAGCGCGCCGTCGCGGCTCGCGTACACGTCGCCGTAGCGGCCGCTGTACGGATGGCCGCCGGCGTCGAATTCAAGTTCGGCGGGCTCGACCTTGTGCATCGTCGCTGCGGTGGTTGCCGACCGGTACCACTTCAACGGCCCGACGCCCGCGCTGCTCGGGCCGCATCGGCGCTACTTGAGCGGCTTGTAGCGGATGCGGTGCGGTGCGGCGCCCTCCTCGCCGAGCCGCTTCTTCTTGTCGTCCTCGTACTCGCGGTAGTTGCCCTCGAAGAAGGACCACTGCGATTCGCCCTCGGCGGCGAGGATGTGCGTGCAGATGCGGTCGAGGAACCAGCGGTCGTGCGAGATCACCAGCACGCAGCCGGGGAACTCGAGCAGCGCATCCTCGAGCGCGCGCAGCGTCTCGACGTCGAGGTCGTTGCTGGGCTCGTCGAGCAGCAGCACGTTGCCACCGGCGATCAGCGTCTTTGCGAGGTGCAGCCGGCCGCGCTCACCGCCGGAAAGCTGGCCGACGATCTTCTGCTGGTCGCCGCCCTTGAAGTTGAACCGGCCCAGGTACGCGCGCGACGGCATCTCGAACTTGCCCACCGTGAGCACGTCCTGGCCGCCGGAAACCGCCTCCCACACCGTCTTGTCGTTCTCCAGCGACTCGCGCGACTGGTCGACGAAGGCCAGCTTCACCGTCGGACCGATCTTCACCTTGCCGGCGTCCGGCTCCTGCTTGCCGGTGATCATGCGAAACAGCGTCGACTTGCCGGCGCCGTTCGGGCCGATGATGCCGACGATCGCGCCGGGCGGCACCTTGAAGCTCAGCTTGTCGATCAGCAGCGTCTCGCCGAAACCCTTGGTGACGTCGACGAACTCGATCACCTCGTTGCCAAGCCGCTCGCCGACCGGGATGAAGATCTCCTGCGTCTCGTTGCGCTTCTGGTACTCGTAGCTGGACAGCTCCTCGAAGCGGGCCAGGCGCGCCTTGCTCTTGGCCTGCCGGCCCTTGGCGTTGCTGCGCACCCACTCCAGTTCCTGCTTCATCGTCTTGATGCGCGCCGCCTCCTGCTTGGACTCCATCTCCAGGCGCTGCTCTTTCTGCTCGAGCCAGGAGCTGTAGTTGCCTTCCCATGGAATGCCGTAGCCGCGGTCGAGTTCGAGGATCCACTGGCAGGCGTTGTCGAGGAAGTAGCGGTCGTGGGTGACGCCGACCACCGTGCCCGGGAAACGCAGCAGGAACTGCTCGAGCCACTCGACGCTCTCCGCATCGAGGTGGTTGGTCGGCTCGTCGAGCAGCAGCATGTCGGGCTTGGCGAGCAGCAGCCGGCACAGTGCCACCCGCCGCTTCTCGCCGCCGGAGAGATGCTCGATCGGCGCGTCCCAGTCGGGCAGGCGCAGCGCGTCGGCGGCGATCTCCAGCAGATGCTCGGTGTCGGCGCCGGCGGTGGCGATGATCGCCTCGTACTTCGCCTGATCGGCGGCGAGCTTGTCGAAGTCGGCGTCGGGCTCGGCGTAGGCGGCGTAGATCTCGTCGAGCTTCTTCTTCGCCTCGATCACGTCGCCCAGGCCCGCCTCGACTTCCTCGCGCACCGTCTTGGCCGGGTCGAGCTCGGGTTCCTGCGGCAGGAAGCCGATCTTGAGGTTCGGCAGCGGCACCGCCTCGCCATCGAAGTTCGGGTCGACGCCGGCCATGATCCGCAGCAGGCTCGACTTGCCGGAGCCGTTCAGGCCCAGCACGCCGATCTTGGCGCCGGGAAAGAAACTGAGCGAGATGTCCTTCAGGATGGTGCGCTTGGGCGGCACGGTCTTCGACACGCGCCGCATGGTGTAGACGTACTGCATCGGCTGCCTCTGGAAAGCGAAGGCGCGAAGCTTACCGAATCATTCCTCTAGGCCGACGCGGGCAACCGCCGCAATTTCCCGGTGTCGATCGGTATTCTTGATCGTCGTCCTCAGGCGCCGGCGCCAGCCGCGCGCCTCCTCACGAGAGGTTTCCTCATGACCACGCTCCGCTTCTCCGGTGCTGCACTCGCCGCCCTGCTCTTTGCCCTGCCCGCCGCCGCGCAGGTCACCGTCACCGATCCCTGGGTCCGCGGCACGGTGCAGGGCCAACTGGCCA
>CAZSYX010000026.1:9608-39789 GCA_964610575.1 uncultured Burkholderiaceae bacterium | reverse complement strand
CGACGTGATGCTGTCGTTCCCGGCGATCCTGGTCGCGTTGCTGATCGACGGCGTGTTCCGCGCGGCGCTGCCACGCGAGACGCACAGCGAGGTGGCCTTCGCGGTGCTGATCCTGGCCATCGCGCTGTCGGGCTGGGTGCAGTACGCGCGCACCGTGCGCGGCTCCACCCTGGTGGAGAAGAACAAGGAATACGTGCAGGCGGCACGCGTGATCGGCGTCTCGCCGCTGGCGATCATGGGGCGGCACGTGCTGCCCAACGTGCTCGGTCCGGTGCTGGTGCTGGCCACCGTGCACATCGCCACGGCGATCATCACCGAGGCCACCCTCAGTTTCCTCGGCGTCGGCGTGCCGCCGACCACGCCGTCGCTGGGCACGCTGATCCGCATCGGCAACGAGTTCCTGTTCTCCGGCGAGTGGTGGATCACCATCTTCCCGGGCGCGGCGCTGGTGCTGCTGGTGCTGTCGGTCAACCTGCTCGGCGACTGGCTGCGCGATGCGCTGAATCCGAAGCTGCGCTGAGCCCGGGACAGATACTGCGCATGACCACGCCGCTCCTCGAGGTCCGCAACCTCCGCATCGAGTTCCCGACGCGGCGCGGCACGCTGCTGGCGGTCGACGACATTTCCTTCTCGATCGCGCCGGGCGAGGTGCTCGGCGTGGTCGGCGAATCCGGCGCGGGCAAATCGCTGACCGGCGCCGCGGTGATCGGCCTGCTGGAGCCGCCCGGCCGCATCGCCCGCGGCGAGGTCAAGCTGGCCGGTCTGCGCATCGACAACCTGCCGCCGGACGAGATGCGCAAGGTGCGCGGCCGCGAGATCGGCGCGATCTTCCAGGACCCGCTGACCTCGCTCAACCCGCTGTACACGGTCGGCCAGCAGCTTGTCGAGACGATCACCACGCACCTGCACATGTCGCAGCAGCAGGCGCGAGGCCGCGCGATCGAGCTGCTGGCGTCCACCGGCATCCCGGCGCCGGAGCGGCGCGTCGACCACTACCCGCACCAGTTCTCCGGCGGCATGCGGCAGCGGGTGGTGATCGCGCTGGCCCTGGCCGCCGAGCCGAAGCTGGTGATCGCCGACGAGCCGACCACGGCCCTGGACGTGTCGATCCAGGCGCAGATCATCCAGCTGCTGAAGACGCTGTGCCGGGAGAAGAAGACGGCGGTGATGCTGATCACGCACGACATGGGCGTGATCGCCGAGACCGCCGACCGGGTGGCCGTGATGTACGCCGGCCGCATCGCCGAGATCGGCCCGGTGGCCGAGGTCATCCACCGGCCGCAGCATCCTTACACGGTCGGCCTGATGGGCTCGATCCCGAGCATGGAGCACGAGACCGAGCGGCTGACGCAGATCGAGGGCAGCATGCCGCGGCTCACCGAGATCCCGTCGGGCTGCGCCTTCCACCCGCGCTGCGAGAAGACATTCGAGCGCTGCAGCCGCGAGCGGCCCGAGCTGATGCCGGCCGGCACCTCGCAGGCAGCGTGCTGGCTGCACGATGCCGGCGGCGGGAGGATTGCCGCATGAGCGCCGTTCGCAAGCCCGCTAACAATGCCGTCGCGCAGGGCGACGTAATCGTCCGTGCCGAGGGCATCTCCAAGTACTTTGACGTCTCGTCGCCGTGGCTGAACCGGGTGCTCGAGGGCAAGCCGCGGACGATCCTGCACGCCGTCGACGAGGTCAGCTTCGAGATCCGCCGCGGCGAAACGCTTGCGCTGGTCGGCGAATCGGGCTGCGGCAAGTCGACTGTGGCGCGCCTGCTGGTGAACCTGTATGCGCCGACCCGGGGCCGCGTCGAGTTCTTCGGCCACGACCTGCGCGAGATGAACGCCGCCGCCGGCCGCAGCCTGCGGCAGAAGCTGCAGATGATCTTCCAGGACCCCTACGCGAGCCTTAATCCGCGCTGGCGGGTCGCCGACATCGTGGCCGAACCGCTGAAGGCGCACGGGCTGATGTCGGATCCGCAGAGCGTCACCGCCCGCGTCGACGAACTGCTCAAGCTGGTGCGCCTGTCGCCTGCCGACAAGGCCAAGTACCCGCACCAGTTCTCAGGCGGCCAGCGGCAGCGCATCTCGATCGCGCGCGCGCTGGCGACCAATCCCGAGTTCCTGGTCTGCGACGAGCCGACCTCGGCGCTCGACGTCTCGGTGCAGGCGCAGGTGCTGAACCTGATGAAGGACCTGCAGCGCGAACTCGGCCTGACGTATCTGTTCATCTCGCACAACCTGGCGGTCGTTCACCACATCTCGGACCGGGTCGGCGTGATGTACCTCGGGCGGATCGTCGAACTGGCGCCCAAGAGCAGGCTGTTCTCGGCGCCGAGCCATCCGTACACGCGCATGCTGCTCGACGCGATCCCGGACCTCGACATGACCGGCCGCGCGCGCACGCCGGTGGCCGGCGAGGTGCCGAATCCGCTCAACCCGCCGTCGGGCTGCACCTTCCATCCGCGCTGCCCGCATGCCGACGAGCGCTGCAAGCGCGAAGCACCGGTGCTGAAGCTGCATCGCCATGCGGGCGTCGAGGCGCAGGTCGCCTGCCACGCCGTCGAGGAAAACCGCATCGGCTGACGGCGCCCAATCGGGGCAATCCCGGCTGGGCAGGCACGGTCCACTGAGGCAGGCTGCACGTCTTTCGGCACCAAGATGAACCGGACCACTTTGCTTCTGGCCGCGCTGCTGGCGGCTTCCCCGATCGTCGACGCCCAGGTCGTCCAGACCCGCGAGCACGCGGTGCGGCTCACCACTGTCACCGAGGGGCTCGATCGCCCGTGGGGGCTCGCCTTCCTGCCCGACGGCCGCATGCTCGTCACCGAGCGCCCCGGGCGGCTGCGCGTGGTCGGCAAGGACGGCGGGCTCGACCCGGTGCCGGTGGCGGGCCTGCCGCGCGTCGACGCGCAGGGTCAGGGCGGGCTGCTCGACATCGCGCTGCATCCGAAGCACCGCGACAACGGCTTGGTCTACTGGAGCTATGCGCAGCGCGACGCCGCGGGGGCGAACGGCACCGAGGTGGCGCGCGGCAGGCTCGCCGGCGGCCCCGGCGCATGGAAGATGGAGAACGTCGAGGTCATCTTCCGCATGGCGCCGAAGTCGAACACCAGCTTTCACTTCGGCTCGCGGCTGGTGTTCGACGATTCGTCGACAAGGGGTCAGACCCCGACAGCCGCAGGTTCACCGGCAGGCCGCGCCGCTGACCGGCCGGGCTCTGACCCCGCGATCTTCATGTACGTGACGCTTGGCGACCGCGGCGAGATGGCGCGCGCGCAGAAGCTCGACGATCACGCCGGCAAGATCCTGCGCCTGACCGACGACGGCAAGCCGGCGCCGGGCAACCCGTTCGCGGGCGATCCGAAGGCGAAGCCGGAAATCTATGCGCTCGGCAACCGCAACGTGCAGGGCGCGGCGCTTCACCCCAAGACCGGCGTGCTGTGGGCGCACGAGCACGGGCCGCAGGGCGGCGACGAGCTGAACGTCATCAAGGCCGGCGTCAACTACGGCTGGCCGGTCATCACCTACGGCGTCAACTACGTCTCGGGGACGAAGATCGGCGAAGGCACCGAGAAGCCCGGCATGGCGCAGCCGGTCAAGTACTGGGTGCCGTCACCGGCGCTTTCGGGCATGGCCTTCTACGAGGGCGACCGGTTTCCGAAGTGGCGCGGTAACGTGCTGATCGGCGCGCTGCGCGGGCAAAGCCTGATCCGCGTGCGGCTGGACGGCGAGAAGTTCGTCGAGGACGAGTTCATGCTGTCGGGCGCCGTGGCGCGCATACGCGACGTGCGCGTCGGGCCGGACGGCCTCGTCTACCTGCTGACCGACCAGCCCAATGGCGCGATCCTGCGGCTCGAGCCGGCGGGCTGAGCCGGACGATCCCGCCGCCGGCGAACGCACTCATCGAACGGCGACCGGTTGGGACAACTGCTCGATCAGTTCGCGGAAGGTCTGCCGATATTGCTCCGGGAACTGGCTGTGCAGCCGGCTGTGGCGGCCGTCGGGAAATTCGACCCAGTGCACGCCGGGCGGGGCGGCGTCGCGCAACTGGCGGCCGAGTTCGACCGGCACGGTCCGGTCCTCGGTGCCGTGCAGCATCCACACC
This sequence comes from uncultured Burkholderiaceae bacterium, assembly GCA_964610575.1. Classification (GTDB taxonomy): domain Bacteria; phylum Pseudomonadota; class Gammaproteobacteria; order Burkholderiales; family Burkholderiaceae_F; genus JADJWR01. Next base: position 35,697 of record CAZSYX010000026.1, on the reverse strand, counting down.
GGCGCGTCGACGACGCCGATGCGCGACCGGGCGTCGAACTCCATGGTGGTCAGTGCCGCGCCGACGCGCCCCCAGAAACCCGCTGCTGCAGCGACATCGGGCAGGCTGGTGAAGGTCGATTCCAGCGCCAGCGCGCCGTAGTCGCTGCCGTAGTGGAGCTGGCTGGCCAGCGCCACGGCCACGGTGCCGCCCATCGAGTGGCCGTAGATCACGCGCTTGCGGGGATTGGGCTGGCGCTGCGCCAGTTCGTCCCATGCGCGCCAGGCATCGGCAACGATGGTCGCCTCCGACGGAATGATCGACGTGCTGTCGCCCCAGCCGCGATAGTCGACCGCCACGACCGAGAAGCCGGCCTCGCGCAGCGCCTCGATCTTCGGCAGGTTCTGGTACAGGTTGCGGAACGTGCCGTGCAGGTACAGCAGCGTCGGCGCGGCGGGGTCGGCATTGGGCAGCCACCACAGCGCCAGCAGCTGCGTCTCGCCTGTCCCATTCACCGGGACCAGGCGCCGTTCGTCGCCGGAGCGCAGGCCGTTGAAGTTGGCCGGCTGGCCCGGGGTGGGCCGCAGCGCGAGGGCGTGCTGCTTGTCGATCAGCCAGGCGCAGCCCGTCAGCGACAGCACGAGCAGCAGGCCGGCCGCGCGCAGCATCTGCGCCAATGGCCGCCGCTGCCGCGCGCCCAAGCTCTCGAACACTGTGCCGAGAACGTACCGGAACATCTCAACTGACCTCGCCGCAAGCCTACGCCAGGCGCTGGCCGGCGGCGTCCGCATCAACCTCACTTCTGCCGCGGCCGACGACGGCCCGGCCGGAAGCAATGGGATCAGCGCAGCAGCCGCCACAGCTGCGGTTCGAGGTTCGCCGCCGCCATCAGCCCGCCCATCATCGCGCCGGTGACCCCCGGCATGCAGGCATCCTGGCCGGCGAGCAGCAGGCCGCCGATGGGGGTGCGCGGCCGCAGTGCCGGTGACAGGAACCGCTGCGGCGTGGTCGCCAGTCCATACATCGCGCCGTGCTCGGCGCCGGTGAAACTGGCCACGGTGATCGGCGTCGATGCCTCGGTGAACTGCACCATCCGCGCCAATGCCGGGAAGTGCTCGCCGAACTGCGCCAGCAGGCTGCGCGTCAGCTTGTCCTTCAGCTCCGCATAGCCCTTCTCTCGTCCCGCGCCGGCCGCCATGCCTTCGGGGTCGTCGGAATGGTCCCATTGCGAGAACGCACTCCAGTTCACCAGCGCGACGATCTCGCAGGTGTGCCGCTTCTGCGGCCCCGGTTCGTGCGCCGGATCGCGCAGCGACGGGAAGGCGACGAACAGCGCCGGAGCGCGCGATTGATTGAGGGGATCGTCCCAGCCCTGGTTGACGTCCCACGACTCGTAGATCCAGGTGTTGGCAGCGTCCGCCCCCGCTTGTTCGATGTCGCCCGACAGGCCGAGGTACAGGCCGATGTAGCCGGTCGAGGCGTCCAGCTCCGTGACGTCCTGCGCCCAGCTGTAATCGACCTCGCCCGAAGGCAGCAGCCGCAGCGTGTTGTGCGCGCCGGCGTCCGAGATCACGCAGCGCGAATCGATGCGCTCGCCGCTGCGCAGCCGCACGCCGGTCACCCGCCGGCCCTCGACCGTGATGCCGGCGACTTCGCTGCGCGTGCGGATCTCGCCGCCGCCCTCGCCGATCGTGCGTCCGAGTTCGCGCGCGAAGACCTGGCTGCCTCCGACCGGATACCAGGCGCCGTCGAGATACGAGCGGGTGACCATCGCGTGCACGCCGAAGGAGCTCTCAGCGGGCCGGCTGCCGTAATCGATCCACTGGGCGGTCAGCGCCGCGCGCAGCTTCGGGTCGTCGGTGAACCCCTGCACCACCTCCCAGGTCGTGCGGCCGACCCAGCGTTCGATCTCCCTGCGCCGGAACCATGCCAGCGGGGCGGCCAGCGGACCCGGCATGCTGCGTGCCATGAACACCGTGCCCATCGTCGCCGCGGCGCGGTCGACCGCTTCGAAATAGCGGTCGATGCCTTCCGCTTCGCGCGGGAAGGCGTCCTTCAGCGTGGTGATCAGCGCGCTGCGCGGCGGCGCGAACGGCAGCGTCAGGCCCGGCAGGCGAATGCGGTCGTAGGCGCCGGCAATGGGCGCCATCTCGATGCGGCCGCCGGACAAGTGGTCGAGCAGGAGACGGTTCGCTTCGCCTGGACCGAAGCCGCCGAGGTAATGCACGCCGACGTTGAAGCGCCAGCCCTGGCGCTGGAAGGTCTGCGTCAACCCTCCCGGCTGCGCGTGCCGCTCGAGAACGAGCACCCGCTTGCCGCAGGTCGATAGCGCGGCAGCGGCGGCGAGCCCGCCGATGCCGGAGCCGATGACGATCGCATCCCAGGACTTGTTCATCTCTCCCTCCGGAGGCAATCAGACCAGCCCGGCCGCCAGCGGCGTTGATGGCGGTCAACAGCCGTCGACCGACTCACCGGTGGCCGCCAGCAGGGCGAAGGAAGCGAGCCAGTGCGTGCCGACATAGTCGCCCTCGGTGGCTGCGGCGACTGAGGCCCGCAGGTGCGCCTCGGCCGCCTGCGCAGCGCTCGCGCGCTGCGGCGCCGGCAGCAGCGGCACCAGTTGCCGCCAGCACCAGGCGCGCGACAGGTTAAGTCCGTGCAGATGGACGATCTTGGCGTCGCTCGGATCGGCGACCGGCACCGGCGCCAGCCACGACGCCACCGCAGCTTCTGCGGGCAGGAAGGTCGACCACCACGATGCCCATTGGTCGGCCGGCAGCACGCGTGCCATCAGCAGTGCCTCGCACAGCCCGCCGGAGAGAAAGTCATCGCCGCCCGGCTCGTAGCCGGTCGGATAGCTGCGATCGGCTCCGAACCAGCGGCGCGCGCGCTCCTCGATCGAAGCTGCCAGCGCGGCATCGCGGCGCCGCGCGTACTGCAGTGCCAGCACCGATGCGAACGCGGTGTTGCCGTGCGCGCCGGCGCGCACCGGAAACTCCGCGCGCGGCAGCCAGCTGACAAGGCGCCCTGCAATCAGCGCGGCGAGCGGGGCCAGGGCATCGCGCCAGCGCGCGGCGGCAGAGTCGTGACCTGCCAGCGCATCGAGTTCGATCGCCAGTTGCAGCAGCCAGCCCCAGCCATAGGGCCGCTCGAACGTCGCCCGCCCCGGGGCGGAGAAATAGGCGCACTCGCCGGCCACTGCGGCGGGCTTGAACCGCGCGTCGAAGTGCGCGGCGATCGACGCTGCAAGCTCGCCATCTACGCGCAACCGCAGGCAGCGCGCCAGCGTCCAGTGCATGTGCACGCAGGAGTGCCAGTCGTAGGCGCCGTGGAACACCGGATGCAGCGCGCGCGGCGCCAGCACATCGGCGCCGCTGCGCGCGAGGTGCGTCAGGTGAAACGGGTATTCGGTGCCGACATTAGCCAGCGCGGTGGCGGCCAGTTTGTCGAGAGGGATCTCGTCAGCCGTGTGCATGACCGGCACGGTAGCAGGCCTCCGCAGCTCGCAAGTGGGTGATGACTGACATCGCTGATGTCGTCACTCGTGCGACATCCTTCTGCATTAAGCACGCGCGCGCGCGGCTCGCCTAGCATCGCAATGTGGTCGAGATTCCTTCACGCGACAGCAGAACGATGCATCGATTGCCGTCAGCGTCCGAGGTCGCAGGCGAGCAGCCGCGCAGCGCTGCCGAGCCGTCGGCGGTGGTGCTCGAACTGACGCGGCGTGGGCGCGAAGAGCTGGAGCAGCCGCGTTTCGGCCTGCACGGCCACCAGCGCCGCCTGCTCGGGCAGTTCGATGGCCTGCGTTCCCTGGGCGACTGCGCCGATACCGATCCTCGCCTGCAGCCGGTGCGGCTGGCGCGCGATGCCGCGCGCCTGATTGCGTTCGGCCTGGCGCGCCAGGTGCGCGGCGAACTGCCGCCGGAACTGATGGTGGAGGCGATGGACCTCACCGCGCGCATACCGCTCGACAAGCTGCCGCCGCTCGAGCCGGAGCGGACCGTCAGCCCGATGCTGCCCCGCGTGGCGACCACACGTGGCCGGTCCACGCCGAGCAAGGATGAACAGCCGTCGGCGGAAACCGAGAGGCCACGCTGGCCGATCGTCTGGCTGGCCACGATCGTGGCGCTGGCCGTGGCGGCGATCGGCTACTTCGCCTGAGCAGCCGCCGGGTCGCACGGCTCCGGCATCGACGGTCTCGGCCGATGGGCGCCCTGCACATCGGTCAGCGTTTCGAGAAACGCGATCAGCGCATCGATCTCGCCAGGCGAAAGCCGCAGCGCGCGCAGCAGCGGCTGGGCGCTCGAATGGATGCGTGATTCGTCGAGCGTCGAGTAATGCAGCACGACGTCGCGCAGCGTCGCCATCGATCCGTTGTGCATGTACGGGGCGCTGGCGGCGACGTTGCGCAGGCTGGGCACCTTGAACTCGCCCCAGTGGCGCGGCTCGAGCAGCGCATGCCGCGTTGCCGTCGCACTCGTGCGACCGGCGTCGTCGCTGTAGCGGCCGCGCAGGTTGTACTGGCTTGCGCGAAGCCGTTGCAGGTCGTCGTGCCGTCCGGCGTCGACCTTGCCCGGGGCGACGAAGTGGGGCACGCCGACATCGGCAAACTCGCCGTTGCTCAAGTTGGGTCCGTTGTGGCAGGACATGCAGTTGCCGCGGCCGATGAAGAGCTTCAGCCCCTGCCGCGCGGCCAGCGGGAAGCGCGCCGCCGTTGCCTCGTCGCCGCGCGCCAGCGCGTCGCGGAACTCGTCGAACGGCGTACGACCGGTGATCAAGGTCTCCTGGAAGGCCGCCAGCGCCTTGGCGGTGTTCAGCAGCACTTCGTCGACATCGTCGCGACCGTCACCCGGCGCATGACCGAACGCACGCTGGTATCGGCAGGCGAGATCGGCGTCGCGCGCGTAGAGGCCGGCGACCGTCGCCGCGTTCGAATCGAACTCGCGCGGATCGAGCAGCGGCCGCAGGCTGGCCATCCACAGGCTGTCGGATCCGCCGCCCCAGCCGAACCAGCGCTGCAGCCGCAGGTTGGCGAGCGCCGGCGTGTTGCGTTCCAGGTCGGCGAGGCCCTGCGCGCGCAGCCGGCCGTCGGCCCAGCCGCGGTCGGGCTGGTGGCAGGTCACGCAGGCGATGCGCGCCGACGGCGACAGGCGCGCGTCGAAGAAAAGCCGCGCGCCAAGCGCGATCGCGTCCGGGTTGCCCGAGGCGCGGTTGCTCGGATCAGGCGGCATGCGCTGCGGCCAAGGGCCGAGCGAGACGATCTGCTTTCGTTCCTGCGCGCTGAAGTCGAGCGGGGCGGCGGCGACGCGATGGGGCGCTGCAAGCAGCGCGGCGAGCAGCAGGCTCGGTAGCAGTGCGCGCCGGACCGTGCGCATCGTTGGTTCTGCCTCGGCGATGCTGCGACTGAGGAACCGCCGCCGGGCGATCAGTCGACCGTCAGCGCGGCGCGCAGCGTCTCGCCGCCCACCACGAACGACAGCTGCCAGCGGCCAGGCATGTGCAGCAGCAGCCCGTTGGCGCGGAAGCGGCCGCCGCCAAGCGCCTCGACGGTCGGCCGGTAGTTCATGCCGTGGCCGTGCTGGGGCATCGTCGCATCGACGCGCGGCGCCGTGATCTGCTCGCCGTTTTGCGCGCAAGCAGCAAAGTCCAGCGTGAAGAACTGCGCCAGCGGCACTGGCTGCGGCGAGCGCCAGGCGACGACGTGCTGCCTGCCCTCGATCCGCTGCACGCCGGCGCCGGCGAGCGGCGGCTCGCAGGCGATCGCCGAGGCCGTCGGCAGCGCGGCGGCCAGTGCGGCGGCGACCGACTTCATCGGATCGCCGAGGCGAACAGCGCCTCGCCATTGCGCCAGGCGATGCGCTCGGCCACCGGGGGCGGCAGCTGCGCCAGCCACTTGCGCGCCAGCCTGGCGTGCTCGATGACATACGGCCAGCGCTCGGGCGTGAAGGTGTCGGTGCCGACCATGAAGCGGTCGGGAAACTCGACGAACAGCGCCTGCCACTCCGGGTCCAGCTCGCCGCCGGGCGCGTGGTCGCTGCGGAAGGCGAGATCGCACCACAGGTTCTTATGCCGGCGCAGCATCTCGCGCACCCGCGCCGGCGAATCGAAGCCGGCGTGCGCCCACAGGATGCGCGCCTGCGGCCACTGCGCGAACTGCCGCTCGACCGCGTCGGCATCCGAATGGGAGTGCAGCACCAGGTTGTGCCGGCGCGCCAGCTCGACCATCCGCCGTGGCACCGGCAGGTCGACATCGGCGCCGAAGATGTGGAATTCGCCGATCGCCACATAGCGGTAGCGGGCCAGCTTCTCCTCGAGATAGACGGGCACGGTGTCGTCGCGCATCCAGGTGCCCTGGTCGCCGCGCCGACGGTACGGCCGCAGCGACAGCAGGATGCGGTCGGGCGCGGCAGCCGCGAGGCGCTGCTGCCCTTCGTCGTTGGAACTCGACACCAGGCCGCGCCTGACGCCGGCCGCCTTCAGCAGTTCGACCGCTTTCTCAGGTGGCAGGTCGTCCCACGCGTCGTGGCTGTAGTGCAGGTGCGCGTCGAAGATCGGCAACTCGGCGCACGCGGCCGATGCCGTGGCGAGGGAGAGCAGCAACGCGGTGACGGGTTTGCGCATCGTGGGAACTTCCGCGAAGGAGGGCGCGGCGATGCTACGCCGTGCGTTCGCGGCGGCAAACCCGGAAGCGAGTGCGGGCTTGGGGCGCGGTCAGACGGCGAGTTCGTCGATGTACTGCGCGATGCGGGCGCGCATCTGCGGCGTCATCTCGACGAACTCGAAGCCGGTCTCGAACTGCAGGTCGGGCCGGGCGCGGTGCCAGGCGCAGCGGGCGATGACCTCGATGCGCGACCGCTCCACGCCTTCGACGCACACTTCGATCGACAGCGCAAAGCGGCGCGCCGGCGGAATCGGGTCGGGCGCTTCCATGCGCAGGCCGCCGAGGCCGATGTCGCAGACCACGCCGATGGCGCGGCTGCGGGCGCGATCGTGCACGCGCCACAGACCTCGAACGCCGTAGCGCGCGAAACTGCGCCGATCGTTGTCGGCCATGTCGCGCGCGACGAGGATCGGATCCGATTCTTCTTTCCTGCGGCCTTCCATTTACCGGTTGTTCGAAACAGGGTGTGCAGTGCTTCGCAAAGCGCTGAGCCAGTCGCATGAATGCGGTAGGACACAGGTGCAGCGATTGTGAGCGACGGCACTCGCCGCAGGTATCGGCCGCTCAGATGAGGGCGAACGATCGGACCCGATGTGGCGCAAACTGGCTTCGGCTGCGCCTGCGGAGAGCGGCGCCAACGCTCATCGTGCGCTGCCGGCAAGCGAGCGCTGACCCCGATATGTTGCGACGGCGCGGAGGCGGGACATGGCAGGGCGCAAGTACGACATCGTGCTGTACGGCGCGACCGGATTCGTCGGCAGCCGCGCGGCCGAGTACCTCGCATCGCACGAGCAGTTGCAGTCCCGGCGATGGGCAATTGCCGGCCGCGACCAGGGCAAGCTCGAAGCGCTGCGGCGGCGGCTCGGCGGCCGGCCCGACCTGCGCGTTGCCGACAGCGGCGACGTGCGGGCGCTGCGCGCCATTGCCGGTGACGCGCGCGTCGTGCTGAGCACGGCCGGTCCGTTTGCGCTGTACGGCGATGCGCTGGTCGAGGCCTGCGTAGCCAGGCGCACGCATTACGCCGACATCACCGGCGAGACCGCCTGGGTCCGCTCGCTGATCGATCGCCACCACGCGCGCGCCGAGCGCGACGGCACGCGCATCGTGCCGTTTGCCGGCTTCGATTCGGTGCCGTCCGACCTGGGCACCCTGCTGGTGGTGCGGCAGTTACAGCGGGCACTCAGCGCCGAGCCGGTCGAGGTCGCTGCGTTTTTCCGCATGATGGGTGGCTTCAACGGCGGCACCATCGCCTCCGACATCCACCGGCGCGAAAGCGGCGAGATCGAGATGGGCCGCGATCCGTTCGTGCTCGATCCGGCCGACGGTCACTCGCGTGAGGAGATCGAGCGCAACCGCGACCCGCAGGGCACGCACTTCGACGCGTCGGTCGGCGCCTGGGTCGGCCCGTTCGTGATGGGACCCATCAACACGCGTGTCGTGCGCCGATCCGCCGCGCTGCATGCGCGCTGGGGAGAGGGCTACGGCCCGCGTTTCCGCTACCAGGAGTACACGAAGTACGGCGCGCCGATGGCGCATGCCAAGGCGGCTCTCGTCACCGGGCTGATGAGCGGATACGACAGCGTGATGTCGCGTCCCTCGCTGCGCGGCTTGCTGAAGAGACTGCTGCCGAAGCCCGGTGCCGGCCCGTCGGAGACGACCATGGCCAGCGGCTGGTTCGTCACCGAACTCGTTGCGCGCGCGGCCGACGGCCGGCTGGCGCGGGCCGAGATCGCCTTCGATGGCGACCCGGGCAATCGCGCCACGTTGCGGTTTCTTTGCGAGTCAGGGCTGTGCCTGGCGTTCGATGGCGATCGCCTGCCCGGTGGCGCGGCACGCGGCGGAGTGCTGACGCCGGCGACCGCGCTCGGCGAGGCGCTGGTGCCGCGGCTGCGCGCAGCGGGATTCCGCATCGAGGTGACGGCTCAACCGGAAGCCAGGTCGTCGAAGACGATGCGCAGCGGCCGACCGCGCCAATAGGCGTAGACGCCGGTCGGCAGCAGCCACTCGACCACCGCCTCGACCGGCACCGTCGCGCCAGCCAGCTGCCCGAAGCGCAGCACGCGCGCCTGCCATGGGTGCTGCGACGGCGGGTTCCTGCCGTCGTCGTAGGTGCGTGAGTCGGCGTAAACCGATTCGACCAGGCCGTCGGCGCCGAAGCGGAATTCGAGCGTGGCGCGCGCCGCGCCGCCGGTGATGGTCGCCTGCGCCCGTCGCTCGTCGATTGGCTGCCACTGCACGCGCTGACCCGGTAGCAGCACCGTGGGTAGCCAGATCGCTTCGCCGAGGTAGCGTTGAAGCGCGGCAACAGCGAATGCGTCGCCGCCTCGCTTGTCGACGATGGTGAGGAGGCCGAGCACCTTGCCGAGCATCGAACCCTCGCCGTCGACGAAGCTGTCGCGCACGTAGACGGTGATGCCGGCGATGCGGATGCGTGCATCCCAGACGAAGCCGGGCGCGCCCGGCACGAAGTCCTGCCTGGCCGTGAACGGCACCCACCGGTCGGCGCCCGGCCGGCCCATGTTGAACTCGCCTGCCCAGTCGACGCGCACGTGCCGCGGGAGCGGCTGGCCCTCGCGCAACACGGTGCGCAGATAACGCGACAAGGGAGCGGGCAGATCGTCGAGTCGTGCCGGCGCGAAGCCGACTTTGTCCGGCGCCGCGGCATGAGCGAGGAGGCGACGACGCTGCTCGGCGGTCGCAGCGCTCCAGCGGCGTCGGGCGAACTCGAGCACGACCGCTGCGACGGCCGCCAGCGCAACTGCGGCGATGACGAGACGTACGATCATCGGCGAACGTCGCCAGCCATGGCCACTGCTCAGGCCGGGCCTGCGTGCGGTGCGGCACTGATGCGGGCCTGCAGCGCACGGGGTCCGCCGATCACCGCATCGATCGGACGGCGCAGCGACGGCGGCATCAACGGGCCGCGGCCGAAGCGGACCACCAGATCCGGGCGAACCTCTTCGAGGCCGAGCCACTGCGCAAACTGCTCGCGCAGCGACGGCACCTCGACCGGCTGGTTGACGAAGGCATTGCGAATGCCGAGTGAGGTGGCCAGCAGCGCGAAGCGCTGGTAGGCGCGCCCGACCTCAACCCAGTGCGCCGGACGTGCCGAGCGGGCGACGAACACCATCACGCCGGCCGAGGAGCGCATCTGCGTCGCGTACTTGTCGTTCTCCGCCTTCTCGGTGAAGAAGTAGCGGAACATCAGGCTGCCGAGCCAGCGCGGCACCGCCGGGTTGCCGGAAGAGCGGCCGAACAGGCCGTCGCGAGCGGCCAATGCCTCGCCCTCGCCGAAGCGGATCCACTGCTTCAGCTCGCGCACGAAGGCCGCGTCGCGCATCTGTGCGCTGTTGCCCTGGATCACGAAGTCGGTCACGGCGTCGATGCGCGAGCGGTCGACCAGCAGCAGCACCTGCACGCCGGGTCCGCTGGCGGTGGAGGCCAGCGCGCGCAGTTCGGCCGCCGGCAGCGGCTGGCCGTCGTACTCGGCGCGCGTGCACTGCCGCTGCGGGATGGCGTTGAACAGCGGCGAGCGCACGGCCGCCATCGGCTCGAGGAGCACCCGGACCAGGTGTGTGCGCGCGTCGAACTCGACTTCGGCGCGGCGACCGAACGCCGCGGCGGCGAGCGCCAGGTTCTCGGCGGCGCAGCCGAGGCTCACCCACAGGTGGTGGTCGTCGGGGTCGACCGCCGGCGTGCGCCGCGCGAGGTCGGGCTGGATGACGATGGTGTCGGCATCGAGCGCGAAGCGCCACGGCTGCGTGTTGTGGCTGTTGGCGGCCAGCGTGGCGTAGCGCACCAGTTCGCGCAGCAGCGGCAGCGGTTCGGTCGGCACGGCCGGCGCGTGGCGCCAGGTCTCGGCCACCGCCTCCTCGTAGCCGGAGGCGCCGCAAGCCGGCAGCAGCGCGCCCGCGCCGGCGAGGGCGGTCAGGCGCAGCAGGTCGCGGCGGGAGGTCATGGACGCTTCGGGATCGACGCCGCAAGGATGCCGGCGCAACGGCCCGGAGGTTTGTCGGCGAGCAAACCCGGCCGCCGCGCGGCCGTCGCCTGCCTCGGCGCTTGATCCGCGACAAGGCCGTCCGCGGCGGCTGTGGCCGCCCTAGGTGCCGGCGTGACCCGCGAGGAACCGGCGCAGTGCCTCGCCGGTGTGCGTCCCTTTCGCGCGCATTTCCTGCGGCGCGCACTGCGCCACCACCCGGCCGCCGCCGTCGCCCCCCTCCGGACCGAGGTCGACGATCCAGTCGGCCTCGGCGATCACGTCGAGGTTGTGCTCGATCACCACCACGGTGTTGCCGGCGTCGACCAGCCGGTGCAGCACGCGGAGCAGCTTTTCGACATCGTGCATCGACAGGCCCACAGTCGGCTCGTCGAGGACGTATAGGGTCTGCAGCGGTTTGTAGGCGCGGCCGGTGCGGGTCAGTCCCTCGTCCATGCGCACCTTGGCCAGTTCGGTGACCAGCTTGATCCGCTGCGCCTCGCCGCCCGACAGCGTCGGCGACGGCTGGCCGAGCGTGAGATAGCCGAGGCCGACGTCCTGCAGCAACTGCAGCGGCCGCAGGATCGACGGATGGGCGCCGAAGAACTCGACCGCGTCGTCGATCTCCATCGCCAGCAACTCGCCGGCGCTCTTGCCGCGCAGATGGATGCCGAGCGTCTCGCGGTTGAAGCGGCCGCCGCGGCAGGCGTCGCACAGCACCTTCACGTCGGGCAGGAAGTTCATCTCGATGGTGCGCAGGCCCTGGCCCTCGCAGGCCTCGCAGCGGCCGCCGGCGGTGTTGAAGGAGAAGCGAGAGGCGCCGTAGCCGCGCATCCGCGATTCCGCGGTGTCGGCGAACAGCCTGCGGATCGAGTCCCAGAAGCCGACGTAGGTGGCCGGGCAGGAGCGCGGCGTCTTGCCGATCGGCGTCTGGTCGACCTCGAGCACGCGGTCGATCTGCTCGTGGCCGCCGATGCCGTCGCAGCCGGCCCAGGGGCCGGCGAATTTCTTCTTCCTCGGGTCGGCGTCGACGGCGCGCTGCAGGTTGGCCAGCAGCACGTCGCGGGCGAGCGTGGACTTGCCGCTGCCGGAGACGCCGGTGACCACCGTCAGCCGGCCGAGCGGGATCTCGGCCGCCACGTCGCGCAGGTTGTGCAGCCGTGCGCCGCGCAGATGCAGGCGCGGCGTGCCGGGCTCGACCGGCCGCTGCGGCGCCGATGGATGCTGCAACGGCGACTTCAGGTAGCGCCCGGTGATCGACTCCTCGCTCGCCATCACGTCGGCGACGCTGCCCTGCGCGATCACGCGGCCGCCGCGCACGCCGGCGCCGGGGCCGATGTCGATCACGTGCTGCGCGCGGCGGATGGTGTCCTCGTCGTGCTCGACCACCACCAGCGTGTTGCCTCTGCCGCGCAGCTTGGCGAGCGCGTCGAGCAGGATGCGGTTGTCGCGCGGGTGCAGGCCGATGGTTGGCTCGTCGAGCACGTAGCACACGCCCTGCAGGTTGGAGCCGAGCTGCGCCGCCAGCCGGATGCGCTGTGCCTCGCCGCCGGACAGCGTCGGCGCGGCGCGGTCGAGCGCCAGGTAGCCGAGGCCGACTTCCTCGAGGAAATCGAGCCGGGCGCGGACCTCGGCCAGCACGTCGCGGGCGATCTGCTCGTCGCGGCCTTCGAGCTTGAGCGCGCCAAACAGCTTTCGCGCATCGCCGACGCTGCCGGCCGCCAGTTGCGCGATCGAGCGGCCCTGCCATTGCACCGCCAGCGCGGTGCGGTTCAGCCGCTGGCCATTACAGGCGGGGCAGGGTGTGGTCTCGCCCTCGTACCAAGCGTTCCACCACACTTCCTCGCCAGTCTGCTCGGCGTCGAAGCCCTGCAGCTTCAGGCCGGTGCCGTAGCAATCGGTGCACCAGCCGTGCTTGCTGTTGTAGGAGAACATGCGGGGGTCGGGCTCGGGGAACGACGTGCCGCACGACGGGCAGGCGCGCTTGGTCGAGTAAACGCGTTGGTCGAGACCGCTGGCCGCTTCGCCGCGCGCCAGCGCCTCCTTCAGCCTATCGAGTGGCCACAGCACGCCGACGACGCCGTGACCGTGTTCGAGCGCGGTGGCGAGCAGCGAGCGCAACTGCGCTTCCTCGTTGCTGTAGACGACCAGGTCGCCGACCGGCAGCTCGATCGTGTGCTCGCGGAAGCGGTCCAGCCGCGGCCACTTCGCAGTCGGGATGAACGCGCCGTCGACGCGCAGGTGCGAGTAGCCCTTGTTCTTCGCCCAGCGCGCCAGGTCCGTGTACAGGCCCTTGCGGTTGACCACCAGCGGCGCCAGCAGGCCGATGTGCCGACCGCGGAACTCGCGCAGGATGCCGGCGGCGATCGAGTCGAAGCTCTGCGGCGCTACCGCCACCTTGCAGTCGGGGCAGTGCTGCACGCCGAGCTTCATGTAGAGCAGGCGCAGGAAGTGGTAGACCTCGGTCATCGTCGCCACGGTCGACTTGCGGCCGCCGCGCGAGGTGCGCTGCTCGATCGCCACCGTCGGCGGGATGCCGTAGATCGCATCGACGTCCGGCTTGCCGGCTGGCTGCACGATCGAGCGCGCGTAGGCGTTCAGCGATTCGAGGTAGCGCCGCTGCCCCTCGTTGAACAGGATGTCGAAGGCCAGCGTCGACTTGCCGCTGCCCGACACGCCGGTGATCACCGTGAAGGTGTCGCGCGGGATCGAGACGTCAATACCCTTCAGGTTGTGCTCGCGCGCGTGCTTGATCGTGATCGCGTTCTCGCGCCGCGCCGTCGCCAGATACTTGCCCGAAGGCTCCGCCACAAAATCGGGGTCAGAGTCGAATTTCCGGGCCGTGGAGGCAACCTCGGGGAAATTCGAACCTGACCCCAATTTCGCTTCGTAGTCGGCGAGTGCGCGGCCGGTGTGCGAGGTGGGGTGCGCCATCACCTCGCGCGGCGTGCCGGCGATGACGATCTCGCCGCCGGCATCGCCGCCTTCAGGGCCGAGGTCGATGATCCAGTCGGCCGAGCGGATCACGTCGAGGTTGTGCTCGATGACTACCAGCGAATGACCGGCGGCGAGCAGCTTGCGCAGCGCGCGCATCAGGCGCGACACGTCGTCGAAGTGCAGGCCGGTGGTCGGCTCGTCGAACAGCAGCAGCGAGCCGCGTCTTCGTAGACCAGGCGCCAGCTTGCCGCCGATCGGCATGTCGGTGATGCCGCTCTTTGCCGCCTCGGCGAGGAAGCCGGCGATCTTCAGCCGCTGCGCCTCGCCGCCGGAAAGGGTGGGCACCGGCTGGCCGAGCTTCACGTACTCCAGTCCCACCTCGGCCAGCGGCTGCAGGCCGCGGATCACCTCCGGCTGGCTGCCGAAGTACTGCACCGCCTCGCTGACGGTGAGGTCGAGCACGTCGGCGACCGACAGCTTGCGTCTGGCCCCCTCTCCCCCGCCCCTCTCCCGCGAGGGGAGAGGGGTGTCCAGCCTGACCTCCAGCACCTCGGGGCGGAAGCGCTTGCCGTCGCAGTCGGGGCAGCGCAGGTAGACGTCGGACAGGAACTGCATCTCGACGTGCTCGAAGCCGTTGCCGCCGCAGGTGGGGCAACGGCCATCGCCGGCATTGAAGCTGAAGTGCCCGGCCGTGTAGCCGCGTTCCTGCGCCAGCGGCGCCTTGGCGAAGAGCTGGCGGATCGCATCCCACGCGCCGACGTAGCTCGCCGGATTGGAGCGTGTCGTCTTGCCGATCGGCGACTGGTCGACCATCGCCACGTCGGCGATCCAGTCGTCGCCGAGCAGCCGATCGTGCACGCCGGGCGACTCAGTGGACTTGCCCTTGGCCTTGGCGAGCGCCGGATACAGCACGTCCTGCACCAGCGTGCTCTTGCCCGAGCCCGACACGCCGGTGATCACCACCAGGTGATTGAGCGGCAGTTCGACCGACACGTTCTTCAGGTTGTGCTCGCGCGCGCCTTCGAGCAGCAGCCGCGGCGTGTTCGGCCGCACGTTGCGCGTCGCGTAGCCACCGGTGGTCAGCAGCGGCAATTCGACCTGCTTGCGGCCCGACAGGTACAGCCCGGTCAGCGTATCGCTTGCCTGGATCTCGCCCGGCGTGCCGTTGAAGACGATGTTGCCGCCGCGCTCGCCGGGGCCCGGACCGATGTCGATCATCCGGTCTGCGGCGAGCATCACCTGCGGGTCGTGCTCGACCACCACCAGCGAGTTGCCGGCGCTGCGCAGCCGGTGCATCACCTCGATCACGCGGTGCATGTCGCGCGGGTGCAGGCCGATCGACGGCTCGTCGAGCACGAACAGCGTGTTGACAAGCGAGGTGCCGAGCGCGGTGGTCAGGTTGATCCGCTGCACCTCGCCGCCGGACAGCGTGCGGCTCTGCCGGTCGAGCGTCAGGTAACCGAGGCCGACGTCGCACAGGAACTTCAGCCGCGCCCGCACTTCGTCGAGCAGCAGTTCGGTCGCCTCGTCCATCACTCCGGTGAAGCTGATCCGGTCGAAGAACGTGCGCACGCGCTCGATCGGCAGCAGCATCAGGTCGTGGATCGACAGCCCCGGCAGCGCTTCCAGCTGCGCCTCGCTCCAGGCGGCGCTGATCGGCTTGTAACGGCGATAGCTGCCGGCCTGCGACGGCGCGAGCGCCGCATCGCCATCGGCCTTGGCGCCGACGCGCCACAGCAGCGCATCCGGCTTCAGTCGCGCCCCCGCGCATGCCGCGCACGGCGTGTAGGCGCGGTACCGCGACAGCAGCACGCGCACGTGCATCTTGTAGGCCTTGCTCTCCAGCCAGGCGAAGAAGCGCTTGATGCCGTACCACTGCGTCTGCCACTTGCCGGAGAACCCCGGTTCGCCGTTCATCACCCACTGCCGGTGCTCCTCGGCGAGCAGGTTCCACGGCGTATCGAGCGGCACGCCGAACTTCGGCGCCAGCTTCACCAGGTCGCGCTGGCAGTCGGCGAAGCTCTTCGTCTGCCACGGTTTCACCGCGCCTTCACGCAGCGTCTTCTTCTCGTCCGGGATCACCAGCCCGTAGTCGACGCCGATCACCCGGCCGAAGCCGCGGCAGGTATCGCAGGCGCCGAGCGGCGAGTTGAATGAGAACGTGCTCGGGTTCGGGTCGGCATAGTGGATGTCGCAGTCGGCGCAGTGCAGGTCGTCGGAGAACTTCCACGTCTCCCGCAGCGTGCCGTCGTCGTCGAGCACCTGCGCATCGACACGCCCGCCGCCAAAGCGCAGCGCTGATTCGAGTGCCTCCATCACCCGCTGCCGCTCGGCATTGCCCAGGCGCAGGCGGTCCTGCACGACGTCGAGGATCAGCTCCGATGCAGCGTCCTTCTTCGCGCCGCGCCTCTTTCCCCCCTCCCCCACTGCGGGGGAGGGGTCGGGGGAGAGGGGTCGCCGCCCGAACACCCTCGTGTAACCCTGCGCCTCCAGGTGCGCGCGGATCTCGTCCTCGCTGAAGTTGATCGGCACGCGCACGGGAAAGGTCAGCACGATGCGCGGATCGCCCGCGGCCGCGCAGCGCTCGGATAGCAGCCCGAAGATGCTGCCCGGCGTGTCGCGCGCCACCCGCTTGCCGCAGCCGCGGCAGAACAGCGTGCCGGCGCGCGCGTAGAGCAGCTTCAGGTGGTCGTTCAGCTCCGTCATCGTGCCGACCGTTGAGCGCGACGTGCGCACCGGGTTGGTCTGGTCGATGGCGATCGCCGGCGGCACGCCCTCGATCCGGTCCACCTGCGGCCGGTCCATGCGGTCGAGGAACTGCCGCGCGTATGGCGAGAAGGTCTCGACGTAGCGGCGCTGCCCCTCGGCGTACAGCGTGTCGAAGACCAGCGAGCTCTTGCCCGAGCCCGACACGCCGGTGACGACGATCAGCTCGCCGGTGGGCAGGTCCAGGTCGAGGTTCTTGAGGTTGTTCTGCCGCGCGCCGCGGATGCGGATGGCGCGCGCAGTTTCGATTCGGGTCGGAGTGTCGGGCATCGGTAACGAGGCAGCGCGAAGCGAACCCGCGCGGCGAACCACGTAGTCTAGGCGACGCGCGAAGCCGGTCAGCGCCCGTCCAGTGTTTCGCGCAGCACCAGAACCTCTGCTCGCAGCGGTCCGCCAAGGCTGCCCAGTTTGACCAGCGCGGCCTCTGCCGCAACGAGCGCCGGGCGCGCCTCGTCCATCTGGCCGAGGCGGGCGCGGCAGGCCGCCAGCGCCACCTCTGCGATCAATCGCTTCGGGCTGAGCGGCACGTGAATCTGCTGGTAAAGGGCAACGCTGCGCTGAAGTGCCGGCAGCGCGCCGAGGTCGTCTCCCGCTGCGCTTCGCAGACGGCCCCAGGCGAGTTGCACCGGTGCCTCGCTTTCGATCGTCCGCTCGCTCTCGGGCACTCGCTCGACCTCGGCGTGCGCCGCCTCGATCAACTGCCGCGCGCACTCGGTCCGGCCCATCGAGCCGAGAGCATCGGCGCGTAGCATCGACAACGCAAGCCGATGTCCGTGGCTTTCGGCCCGAGCGGCCAGCGCATCGAGCCGCCGCAATGCGCCTACCCCGTCACCCGATGCCAGGCTCAGTTCAGCGTCGGCTAAGTCAATGACCAGGCGGATCAGGGTCTGCGGCCCCATGCCGATGCGGTCGGCCATCGAACTTGCCTGCTCGATGCTCGCCTGTGCCAGTGCAAATTCGCCTTCCGCTGTCGCTACTCGCACCCGTTCGATGAGCAGGTCTGCATACTGGAACGAGTCGCGAACTGCACTCCCGCCGCCGGCGAATGCCTTGTTCACCAAGTCGCGACACGCGAGCACGTCGCCCACGGTCGAGTAAGCCTCGTCGACGAGGCGGTATACCTCGGGAAGCTGGAAAGGTTCGCCGCGCCCCGAGGCGTTCTCGGCGTCGGCCAGCGCCCTCTCCGCGGCGACGCGAGCTTCAGCCGCTCGACCCGACCAACTCAGATGGCGGGCCAAGCTCAAACGCGGGAACACCGTGTGCGCGTTTCTTTCACCATGGACGCGTTCGCTTAGTGTCAGTGCTTCGCGTAGCAGCGGATCCGCGGCCGCCGTATCGCCCGCAAACGCGCAAATCTCGCCCAAGCGGCCGATCAGAGGTGCGAGCCTGAACGCCGGCTGCCCTTGGGCACCCGCGATGGCCAGCGCTTCGTTGCTGCGCGCAGCGGCCTCATCGCGCTTTCCCTGCCGGAACAGCACGGTCGAAAGAGTGTCGATTGCGTCGGCGAAGCCAGGTTCGGCCGGGTGGTGATGACGATAGACGGCGACACTGCGCTCGGCGTGCTGCAGCGCCTTCTCGACGGAAAGGTGCGATAGCGTTTGGCGAAGCGGGTCAGCCGGTAGGCCAGGGAGTCGGGCCGGGCGATGACCCGCTGCCCGGCCAGGTAGCGTTCGATGTCCTGGGCGAAGGCATCGACGGTCGCATAGCGTTCTTCGGGGTTCTTCTTCAGCGCCTTGTTCAGGATCGCATCGAGGTCGCCCTTCAGTTCCTTCCTGGCTGCGGCGTCGGTCGCCACGGCGCTGGCCAGCGGCGCATCGACGGCGGCAATGGCTTCTTCCAACTCGGCCGCACTGCCGCGCTTGAGCTGGTACGGCCGGGCCCCGGCCAGCAGCTCGTAGGCCACCACGCCCAAGGAGTACACGTCGCTGGCGGTGCCGATCGGCTCGCCGCGGATCTGCTCCGGGCTGGCGTAGTCCAGCGTCAGCGCCCGTCCGGCCAGTTGGGTGAGCTGCGTCTCTTGGGCGCTGTCGCCCTCCATCAGCTTGGCGATGCCGAAGTCCAGCAGCCGCACCTGCCCGGCGGCGGTGACCAGGATGTTCGAGGGCTTCAGATCCCGGTGCACCACCAGGCGGCTGTGCGCGAAGGCCACCGCGTGCGCCACCTGCAGCAGCAACTGCAGCCGGGCCTTGAGGTTCATCGACCGCTGGCGGCAGTACGCGTCGATCGGCTCGCCCTCGACGTACTCCAGCGCCAGGAAGGGCCGGCCCTGCGCGTCGGTGCCGGCGTCATACAGCCGCGCGATGTTGGGATGCTCCAGCGCGGCCAGGATGTCGCGCTCGCGGGCCATGCGCTGCGCCAGGCCGGGCGACCACATGGCCCGCGGCAGCTTCAGGGCGACCTGGCGCTTCAACGAGCCGTCGGCGCGCTCCGCGAGCCACACCGCGCCCATGCCGCCCGTCCCGATCTCGCGTAGCAGCCGGTAGGGGCCGACGAGCGCGTCCGCTCGAAGATCGGACTCCTCGGCGAGGCCCGCAGCACCGGCGGTATGCGGCAGTGTGTTCAGCCACTGCGCCGTCTCCACCCCGGCCGAACGCAGCAACACCGCCCGCAGGGCGGGCTTCAGCGCCTCGTGCTCGGCGCCCAGCGCCTCCAGCCACGTGAGCCGCTCGCCCGCCGGTCGCTCCAGCGCCTCGTCCAGCAGCCGGCTGAACGCCTGCCAGCTCGCAGCCGTCAGATCAGCGGCAGAGGACATGGGTGGCCAGCGCGCAGTCGCTCTACCCGCGAATCCGCACGCGAGCGTCGTCGATGATCCACAGCCGATGCTGCGGCGATTCGGTCGCGATCAGCTTCAGTGCGCGCGAGAGCAGCGTCAGCGTTGTCGACACGCTCTGTCTCGCCGGTCGCAAGATCCAGATGCCCGGATGGCTGGCGGGCGGGTAGGCGCGGGTGTCGGCGAAGTCGAGGTCATAGGTGACGAGAATCCGGCTCTCTCGCCGGCAGGCATCGAGGACGGAAGAATCGGCTTCGCCGCCGAGCAACTCGGCGAGCACAGTCTCGACCGAGTGGCCCGCTCGGCGAACGAGGTCTTCCGCGTCGCGCGGCAGGTTTTCGTCGAGCTTGAACCGTGCGGCCACGGCCGCAGCTCAGGCGGGCATCCGAACGATGCGCTCCCGGGCCAGGTCGGCCGCGTAGGCCAGCGCGGCGGCAATGTGCTCCGGCTTCAGCGACGGGTATTGCTGAAGGATCTGCTCGGGCATCAGACCGTCGGCCAGGTTGTCGAGGACGACGGACACGGGGATGCGCGTGCCGCGGAAGCAGGCGGCGCCGTGCATGATTTCCGGATTGGTGGTGATGCAGGTCGTCCAGTCCATGGTCGGCTCGGTTCCGGTTCGCTGGCCAAGATACCACCTTCCACTGCGCAGTCGGCAGCCAGAGCGCTGCGGGAAGAGTTCGCTTTGCGGCGTGCTTGCTGAGGCACAGCCGAGAGGTTTAGGCATCGCCGGATCTCCACAGCCTCTCGGCGAGCCGATCGATAGCGCGGACATGCTGCGGCCCAACGTGATCGTTGCGGGCGTGGATGGCATTGGCCGCCTCCAGCCAGCAAAGGCCGAGCGAACGAGTGCGATGCTGGTCCACCTTCATCGTACCGAGCTGACGCCCGAACTTCCGGCAGCGCCGCTGGCGATCTCAGGCCCTGTTGTCCTGCCGATGCACCGAGCGGTCGCAACGGCTCATTGATCCTCGTCAGAGGGGCCCGCGGCGGAAATGGCGGCAGGGGGACGAAGGGCTCGCGCACGCGCGGTTTGTGCTAAACCGCTGCGCGTCTGCCTTCGCGGGCTCTGCCAAGAATGAAGAACCCCTCCGCAAACCCCTGGCCGCGCCGGGTGCTCATCGGCATCGTCATCGTCGCCGCGCTCGCGGCGCTGGTCTGGTGGCTTGGTCGGCCGAAGCCGGTCAAGGTCGTGCTGACCGAGGTCGGTCGCGGCACGGTCGAGGCGACCATCTCCAACACCCGCGCCGGCACGGTCGAGGCCTGCCTGCGCACCAAGATGTCGACCATCGCCGGTGGCCGGATCGAGGTGCTGGCCGTCAAGGAAGGCGACCGCGTGAAGAAAGGGCAGTTGCTGATGCAGTTGTGGAACGCCGACCAGCAGGCGGAGCAGCGGCTGGCGGCGGCGCAACTCGACACGGCGCGCAAGCGCGTGGTCGAGGCCTGCACGGTGGCGGACAACGCCGTGCGCGAGGCGGAACGCCGGCGCGACCTGTTCAAGCAAGGCTTCATCTCCGAGAGCGCCTACGACGCGGCCCGCGTCGAGGCGGATGCGCGCAGCGCGGCCTGCGCGACGGCGAAGACCGACGTCGCGCAGGCGCAGGCGCGCGTCGACGTCACCCGCGTGGTGCAGGGGCGCACCGTGCTGGTGGCGCCGTTCGACGGCACGGTGGCCAAGATCGTCGGTGAGGTCGGCGAGTACTCGACGCCATCGCCGCCGGGCGTGGCCACGCCGCCGGCGATCGACCTGATCGACGACTCCTGCCTGTACGTGAAGGCGCCGATGGACGAAGTCGACGCGCCGAAGATCGCCGTCGGCCAGCCGGTGCGCATCACGCTCGACGCGCTGCCGAAGAAGTCGTTCCCTGGCAAGGTCAAGCGCGTCGCACCGTACGTGTCGGCCGTGGAGAAGCAGGCGCGCACCGTCGACATCGAGGCGATCTTCGACGACCCGGCCTCCCCCGGCCGCCTGCTGGTCGGCTACAGCGCCGACGTCGAGATCATCCTCGACGTGCGCCGGGACGTGGTGCGCGTGCCGACCTCGACGCTGCTCGAAGGCGGCCGCGTCCTGGTGCTCGCCGACGGCAAGATCGCCGAACGCAAGGTCAAGACCGGGGTGGCCAACTGGGAGTTCACGGAGATCGTCGACGGGCTCGCCGTGGGAGACAGGATCGTCACTTCGCTCGAGCGCGAGGGCGTGAAGGCCGGTGCGGCGGCGGTCGAGGAAGCCGGCAGCGCGGGCAAGTGAGTGCCGTGACTAAAGAAGGCAGCCCGCAGATCGAACTGGCGGGCATCGAGCGCGTCTTCCATCTGGGCGACAGCGTGGTGCACGCGCTGGCCGGCATCGATCTCGCCATCGACGCCGGCGAGTATCTGTCGGTGATGGGGCCGTCGGGCTCCGGCAAGTCGACCCTGCTCAACGTGCTCGGCCTGCTCGACTCGCCCACCGCCGGCAGCTACCACCTCGAGGGACGCGACATCACCACCCTGTCGCCGGCCGAGCAGGCGCGCGTGCGCAGCCGGCGCATCGGCTTCGTCTTCCAGAGCTTCCACCTGGTGCCGCGGCTGACCGCCGCCGAGAACATCGCGCTGCCGATGATGCTCGCCGGCATCCCCGCCTCGGAACGCGCGCCACGGGTGGAGAAGGCGCTGGCCGACTTCGGCCTCGCCGACCGCGCCCGGCACAAGCCGGACGAACTGTCGGGCGGCCAGCGGCAGCGGGTGGCGATCGCCCGCGCCACGGTGATGCAGCCGGCGATGCTGCTGGCCGACGAGCCGACCGGCAACCTCGACCGGGCCACCGGCGACGAGGTGATGCGCCTGCTGGAGGAGTTGCACGAGGGCGGCGTGACGCTGATCGTCGTGACGCACGACCAGGGCATCGGCGCGCGCGCGCACCGGAAGATCTACATGGAAGACGGCGCGATCAGGCGCGACACGCGCAACGAGACTGCGCACGATGCGCTGTCCGCGGCGGCCGGCAAGGCGGGCTGATGCGCACGCGCGACGTATTCGCATCCGCCTTCGGCGCCGCCGCCGGCAACCCGCTGCGAACGTTCCTTCTGACGCTGGCGATGGCCATCGGCGTCGCCGCCGTGGTGGTGCTGACGGCGCTTGGCGACGGCGCGCGCCGCTACGTGGTGCGCGAGTTCACCTCGCTCGGCTCGAACCTGGTGATCGTGCTGCCGGGCCGCACCGCCACCGGCGGCGTCAATCCGGCGAGTGCCATCACCACCACGCCGCGCGACCTGACGGTCGAGGATGCGCGCGCGGTGGCGCGGGTGCCGAGTGCGCTGCGGGCGGCGCCGATCCTGGTCGGCACCTCGGAAATCAGCGTTGGCGGACGTCTGCGCGACACGATGGTGCTCGGCTCCACCGCCGAACTGCTCGAGGTGCGCCGCTTCACGCTGGCGCAGGGACAATTCCTGCCGTTCGAGGACTGGGACCGCGGCTCGTCGGTGATGGTGATCGGCGCCAAGCTGCGCACGGATCTGTTCGGCGCCGAACCGCCGCTTGGCCAGTTCGTGCGCATCGGCGACCGCCGCTTCCGCGTCATCGGCGTGCTGGCCGCCAGCGGCAGCGGCCTGGGCATGAACACCGACGAACTGGCGATCGTGCCGGTGGCGCTGGCGCAGGCGATGTTCAACACCAACACGCTGTTTCGCATCCTGGTCGAGGCGCGCAACCGCTCGGCGATCGAGGCCGCCAAGCGGCAGACCGCGGCGATCCTCAAGGAGCGGCACGGCGGCGAGGAGGACGTCACGGTGATCACGCAGGACGCCGTGCTCGCCACCTTCGACCGGCTGCTCGGTACGCTGACGCTCGGCGTGGCCGGCATCGCGGCGATCAGCCTGGCGGTGGCCGGCATCCTGGTGATGAACGTGATGCTGGTGTCGGTGACGCAGCGGCGCGCCGAGATCGGCCTGATGAAGGCGCTCGGCGGAAGCCACGGCACGATCCGCCTGCTGTTTCTTGTCGAGGCGGCGCTGCTGTCGTTGGCCGGCGCGCTGGCCGGCTATGCGCTCGGCCACGTCGGCGCGTGGGTGATCCGCTACCTCTACCCGACGCTGCCCGCCTATCCGCCCGACTGGGCGGTGCTTGCCGCACTGGGCACGGCGCTCGTCACCGGCGTGCTGTTCGGCGTCATGCCCGCGCGCCGCGCTGCGGCGCTCGACCCCGTGCTCGCCCTGGCGCGCCGATGATCGCCCGCGACTCTGTCTTCCTCGCGCTGCGCGCGATCACCGCGCACCGCATGCGCAGCTTCCTGACGCTGTCCGGCATCGCGGTGGGCATCGCCGCGGTGATCCTGCTGACCTCGATCGGCGAAGGCATCCACCGCTACATGCTCGCCGAGTTCTCGCAGTTCGGCACCAACGTGGTGGGCATCGCGCCGGGCAAGGTCAAAGTCGGCGGTGGGCCGCCGTCGGGGCTGCCGACCTCGGTGCGGCCGCTGACGATCGACGACGCGCTCGCGCTCGAGCGGGTGCCGAACGTGGTCGGCTCGGTGCCGACTTCGTGGGGCAACGCCGAAGTGGCCTTCGGCGGGCGGACGCGTCGCACCACCGTCTACGGCGTGAGCAGCGCCGCCACCCACGTGTTCAACATGAAGGTGCGCATCGGCCAGTTCCTGCCGCCGGAGGAGCCGGCGCAGGCGCGCGCCCTGGTGGTGCTCGGGACGACGCTGAAGCGCGAACTGTTCGGCGCGGAGAACGCGCTCGGCGCCAAGGTGCGCATCGGCGGCCTGCAGTTCCGCGTGATCGGCGTGCTCGAGTCGAAGGGCCAGTTCATCGGCATCGATCTGGACGACACCGCCTTCATCCCGGCGGCGCGCGCGCTCGAACTGTTCAACCGCGACGGGCTGACCGAGATCCACCTGTCCTACCAGGAAGGTGCCGCCGTGGCACCCGTGGTCGAGGCGGCCAGGAACATCCTGGCCGCGCGCCATGGCCGCGAGGACTTCACCATCACCACGCAGGAAGAGATGCTGCGCACGCTGTCGAACATCCTCGACATCCTGACCATGGCAGTCGCCGCGCTGGGCAGCATCTCGCTGCTGGTGGGCTCGGTGGGCATCGTCACCATCATGACCATCGCCGTCGCCGAGCGCACCAACGAGGTCGGCCTGATGGTGGCGCTGGGCAGCGAGCGGCGCACGATCCTGGGTCTGTTCCTCGGCGAGGCGGTGGTGCTGGCGGTGCTCGGCGGCCTGATGGGCCTCGCCGCTGGCCTCGGCCTGGCGCAGGTGCTGCGGATGGTGGTGCCGGCGCTGCCGGTCGAGACGCCGGTGCTCTACGCGGTGCTGGCGGTCGCCGTCAGCGCGCTGATCGGACTGGTCGCCGGCGTGCTGCCGGCGCACCGGGCTTCGCGGCTCGACCCGGTTGAGGCGCTGCGGGCGGAGTAGGTGTCGTTGGCGCGCATGCCTTCCGCGGAGGCAGTGGAAGGCATTTCCTGCCCGGGATTGCGCGTGCTGCGTCGCGATACGGGCCGCCGACGTTGAAAGGGAGCGGACACGATGCCCAACATCGGTTAGCTTGCTGCAGTCCGATCGAATCGTCGATCGCAGGCGGGACTGGGGATGCAGCGCGAGGCGGCGGGCCACGCGTTGATTCGCCGAATGAATTCCAACCACGAGGAGGCAGACCGATGAAACGCATGCTCGCGTTGCTCGCAGTGCTCCTGTTCGGCGCAATGCTCGCCGGACAGGCTGCGGCGCAGGCCCCGGCTCCGGCCAAGGAGCGCATCATCATCCAGATCAGCACGCCCGAGCCGCGCATCTGGAACCAGGCGCTGAATTACGTCGAGAACCTGCAGGAGCTGTACGGCAAGGACAACGTGGAGATCGAGATCGTTGCCCTCGGCTGGGGAATCGGCATGGTCAAGTTCGACTCGCCGCTGGCCACGCGCGTCGCCGCCACGCTGACACGTGGCGCCAAGCTGCAGGCCTGCGAAGTGACGATGAACCGGCAGAAGCTGACGAAGCAGGACATGCTGCCCGACATCGGCTACGTGCCGGCGGGACTCGGACAGATCATCAAGCGGCAGAAGGAAGGCTGGGCCTATATCAGCGGCTGACGCGACTCCGCACGGCGAGGGCGCCGCACTGGCGCCCGTTCCTTCTCCCGCCGCGCCACTGCATGCGCGTAGACACGGCGCGTGGCGATGACGAGAATTTCCGCGGGCATCGGCCTTGCGGGGGCCGGCAGTGGCAGGAGGATGACGCGTGACGGTGGGGGCGCTGTGGGAATGAGCGACATCCGCGCGCTGCTCGTCACCGACGTCGTCGACAGCACGCAGCTGCTCGAGCGGCTCGGCGACGAGGCGGCCGCGGCGCTGTGGACGGCGCACGACCGCGCGGCGCGCGACCTGCTGCAGCAGTGGCGCGGGCTGGAGATCGACCGCACCGACGGCTTCCTGCTGCTCTTCGACAACGTTGCCGACTCGCTCGGCTACGCGCTGGCCTACCACCGCGCGCTGGCGCAGCTCGAGGTGCCGCTGCGTGCGCGGGCCGGCCTGCACGTCGGGCCGGTGATCCTTCGCCGCAACGAGGCGGCGGACGTCGCGCGCGGGGCCAAGCCCCTGGAGGTCGAGGGACTGGCCAAGCCGACCGCGGCGCGGGTGATGTCGGTGGCGCTCGGCGGGCAGACGTTGCTCACCGCACTGGCGCAGGACGCCCTCGGCCCGACGACCGTGCGCCTGCAGTCGCACGGCTACTGGCGGATGAAGGGGGTGGCCGAACCGGTCGAACTGATCGAGGCGGGCGACGACGGCGCGCCGTTCATGCCGCCGCCGGACGGCGCCAAGGTCTACCGCGTAGTGCGCAAGGACGACCTCTGGCTGCCGGTGCGCCAGATCAGGCACAGCCTGCCGGCCGAACGCGATGCCTTCGTCGGCCGCCATGAACCGCTGCTGGAACTGGCGCGCCGCTTCGAAGCCGGCGCGCGCCTGGTGTCGGTGCTCGGCATGGGCGGCAGCGGCAAGACGCGGCTGGCGACGCGCTTCGGCT
>CAZSYX010000026.1:0-9508 GCA_964610575.1 uncultured Burkholderiaceae bacterium | reverse complement strand
TCGGTGCTCGGCATGGGCGGCAGCGGCAAGACGCGGCTGGCGACGCGCTTCGGCTGGACCTGGCTCGGCGACTATCCCGGCGGCGTGTGGTTCTGCGACCTGTCGCAGGCGCGCAGCCTCGACGGCATCGCCAGCGCGGTGGCGCACGGCCTCGACGTGCCGCTCGACAAGGGCGACCCGGTCGCCAGGCTCGGCGCCGCGATCGCCGGCCGCGGCCGATGCCTGGTCATCCTCGACAACTTCGAGCAGGTGGCCCGCCACGCCGAGGAGACGCTCGGCCGCTGGCTCGACGCCGCGGGCCAGGCGTGCTTCCTCGTCACCACCCGCGAGGTGCTCGGGCTGCCGGGCGAGCAGACCTACGCGCTGGCACCGCTGCCGGGCGGCGAGGCCGTGGAGCTCTTCATGCGCCGCGCCGAAGCGGCGCAGCGCGAGCTGATGCTGACGGCCGAGGACCGCGCCGCGATCGCGCCGCTGGTGAAACTGCTCGACGGCCTGCCGCTGGCGGTCGAACTCGCCGCCGCGCGCGCGCGGGTGATGCCGCCGCACACGCTGCTGGCGCGGATGGGCGAGCGCTTCCGGTTGCTGGCTTCGTCAGGCGGGCGGCGGGATCGGCACGCGACGCTGCGCGCCACCCTCGACTGGTCATGGGACCTGCTGTCGCCGGCGGAGAAGAGCGCGCTGGCGCAGCTGTCGGTGTTCGAGGACGGCTTCACCCGCGAGGCCGTGGAGGCGGCGGTCGACCTGTCGGCCTGCGATGAGGCGCCGTGGATCGTCGACGTGCTGCAGTCGCTGGTCGACAAGTCGCTGGTGCGCCCGCTACGCCGCGAGCGCTTCGACATGCTCGGCAGCGTGCAGGCGTACGCGGCCGAGCAGTTGCCCGGCGAGGGGCGCTTCCCGGGCAGCGGCGCGAGCGCGCGGCAGGCGGCGTTCGAGCGGCACTGCGCGTGGTTCGCCGCGCTCGGTCCGAAGCGGGCCGTCGAGGACGCCTGCGCCGACCTGGCGAACTTGGTGATGGCGTGCCGTCGGGCGATTTCGAATTCGGAAGCGAAGGCCGCTGTGGCAGCGTTGCAGTCGGCGTGGTCGGCGCTGAACCTGCGTGGGCCGTTCAGTATCGGCAACGAGCTCGCGGAGGCTGTGTGTGCATTACCGGGGCTAGGAGGCGCTGAAGCGGCACGTGCGTACGCCGTGAAGGGCAGCGCGCTGGACTGGCTTGGGGAGACGACCGATGCGCGGCAGAACTACGAGACCGCCCTGCGGCTCGCGCGCGAATCTGGCGAACTCGCATGTCAGGCAAGCGTGCTGGCCAAGCTCGCGCTGCTCGACGGCAACGAAGGGCGAATCTCCGAGGCGTGCGCAGGGCACGTGGAGGCGCTTTCGCTGGCTCGGCAGATCGGCGATGCAGAGGCCGAATGTGTCGCGTTGAACGGTCTCGCTAATCTCGATGTCGACCGAGGCCGGCTTGACGAAGCGCGACTAAGTTACGAGGCAGCGCTCGTCCGAGCGCGCGATGCTCGTGACTTGGGCTGGCAGTGCCGACTGCTCGGCAACCTGGGAATGCTCAACGCAAACATTGGTCGCATGGAGGAAGCCCAGCGCTGCTTGGAGCAGTCGCTAACGCTAGCGCAGCAGCTCGGTGACCGGCGAAGCGAGGGTAACAACCTCTGCAACCTCGGCATGCTGCATCTTGTCCGGCATCAGCTGAGGGATGCCATCGAGGCGTCGGAACGTGCGCTGCAAGCGGCACGCGACCTCGGTCACCGACGTCTTGAGGGGATCGTCCTTTGCAACCTGGGCCTTGCACAGGAGGAAGGAGGACAAACTCAGGAAGCACTCGCCAGCTTCGATGCGGCACTTCGGGCAATGCGCGAACTCGGCGACCGCCGAAGCGAAGGACAATTCCTCGGCTACCTCGGCCGTACGCGAGCGCGCTTGGGCGAGTACGACGAGGCGCGCGAGAGCTTCGCTGCTGGTAGTTCGCTGCTCAGCGAAGTCTCGGACACGCTCAGCCTTGGCATCCTGCTTTGTGATAGCGCTGAATGTGAATGGCGCGCTGGGCAGGCGGACGTAGCACGCCGCCTTTTCAGCGAAGCTCGCGCAAAGGGCGAAGCTGCGGGCGCCGGCCCACATTCAGAACTCGGCCTCGCGCTAGCCCGGGTGGCACAAGTTCTTGGGGCGCGCGCTCCCTAAACCTCACTTACTGGTGCTTGATCCAGGGATCCTTATCGGGAACAGCTGGACTTTCCCCCTGCGGCTGCAGTTTCACCGTGTACTTGAAGCAGGCGCCCGGCAAGTGATTGTCCCGCTTGGGACAGACGAACTGCCTGCCATTCGCCGCCGGCACGCACTGCCTCAGATCGAAGAATTCCGTCGGGTTTGGCGTGCTCTTGCAGTCCGAGGGCATGCCGGGAGCCGGGTAGTCGAAGCGGATGCCACCTTCAGCGAACCGGTACCCCCACGCCGAAGGTGCCAGATCCCACAAGACCGCACGGTTGTCGGCCCCGAGAATCGCGGTTTCCTGGTCGACCCGTATCTGGCCGCTGACGACGCCGACCAGGACCTTCCGGGGGTTCGCGGGTACGGCGCCCTGGCCGGGCTCCCACGGCCACGTCCACGGCGTCGAGCACGACGCCAGGGCGATGACCGAAGCGCACAAAAGAACCGTCGATTTCCTCACCTGACTCCTCCCGGTCGAGCGGCAGTCGATGCCGCCGGGCACGGATGATCGGCCAAGACGGCGGCCTTGTGAACTCGCGGCATTGCGGGCATCCGCCGGGCGGTGTCGGTCAGGCCTGCGGCGTTGCGCGCGCGATGATGGCCGCGCAGTCGGCCGCGCGGTCGAGCGCGCCGAAGTTGTGCTGCCCCGCGCCGGCCAGCCGCGAGGCGCAGAACGCATCGGCCACGAAGGCCGGCGCGTGGCGGACGAGCAGGCTCGCCTGCATCGCCAGCGCCATGCGGTCGACGAGGCCGCGCGCGCGGTACTCCAGATCGGCCGGGTCGCCGAAATCGCGCTGCAGCGCGCCGACGGCGCGGTCCAGCACCGCGTTGGCGCCGCGCGACAGGGCGAGCTCGCCGAAGAAGGCGTCGATCGCCGCCGGCGACTTGCGCAGCACGCGCAGCACGTCGAGGCACTGCACGTTGCCGCTGCCCTCCCAGATCGCATTGACCGGCGACTCGCGGAACAGGCGCGGCAAGGGGCTGTCCTCCATCACGCCGCTGCCGCCAATGCACTCCATCGCTTCGTAGGTCAGGTTCGGCGTGCGCTTGCAGATCCAGTACTTGCCCACCGAGGTCAGCACGCGCACCAGCAGGTCCTCGCTCTCCTCCGAGCGCGAGTCGAGCGCGCGGGCCACCCGCATCGCCAGCGCCAGCGAACCTTCGTGCTCCAGCACCAGGTCGGCCAGCACGTTCATCATCAGCGGCTGGCGGTTGAGCACGGCTCCGAACGCCGAGCGCAGCGCGCAGTGGTGCAGCGCCTGCGCCACTGCTGCCCGTTGGCCGGCGGCCGAGCCGACCATGCAGTCGAAGCGCGTCATCGCCACCATCTCGATGATCGTGCGCACGCCGCGGCCCTCGTCGCCGACCATCCAGGCCAGCGCGCCGCGCAGTTCGGTCTCGCTCGACGCATTGGACACGTTGCCCATCTTGCGCTTCAGGCGCAGCACCTGCAGCGGGTTCTTGCTGCCGTCCGGCCGCCAGCGCGGCAGCAGGAAGCACGACAACCCGCCGGGCGCCTGCGCCAGCACCAGGAAGGCGTCGCTCATCGGCGCCGAGACGAAGTACTTGTGGCCGACCAGTTCGTACGGCATGCCGGGGCCGCCGGGGCCGATCGGGTGGGCGCGGGTGGTGTTGGCGCGCACGTCGGAGCCGCCCTGCTTCTCGGTCATCGCCATGCCGATCGTCAGGCCGCGCTTGTCGCCGTCCGGCACGTTGCGCGGGTCGTAGACGCGGGCGGTGATCCTCGGCTCCCACAGCCGGGCCAGTTCCGGCGTGGTGCGCAGCGACGGCACGGCGGCGAAGGTCATCGTCACCGGGCAGCCGTGGCCGGCCTCCACCTGGGTGTGCAGGTAGCAGCGCGCCGCGCGGGCGACGTGCGCGCCCGGGCCCGGTTCGGTCCACGGCGATGAGTGCAGCCCGTGCTCGATCGCCGTCTTCATCAGTGCGTGGTAGGCGGGATGGAAGCGGACCAGGTCGACGCGGTTGCCGAAGCGGTCGTGCGTGTCGAGTTCGGGGGGAACCCGGTTCGCCGCCGCGCCGAGCTCGATGTACTCGGCGGTGCCGATCATCCGGCCGAACGCGGCGAGCGACTCGTGCGCGGCCGCGGCGCCCTCGCGGCGGACCGCCTCCTGCAGCGCCGCGTCCTGAAGGTACGGGTTGTAGTCGGCCAGTTCGCGCGCGACGTTGACGACCTCGTGCGTCTCGGCGAGAAACAGCGCGGATTTCGACATGGTCTCGGGAGCGTTCATCGGCGGTTCTCCACGGTGGTGCGGCTGGCGGCGCGCGCGACCGGCCGGCGGCGCGTCGCGGGGGTGTCGCTCAAAAAGCCTTTCCAGATCGCCTGGCCGGCGGCATCGAAGCGGATCACCGCGTCGATGAACGCGGCGCGTGCCTGCTCGTCGACCAGCGGCCGCGGCAGCAGGGGATCGAACACCAGTTGCCGGATCGCCTCGTCGCCGAGCAGGAACGACTCGCGCGCCGCAGCGTCGAGGTCGAGGCGGTGCGCCTGAGCGAGCCAGCGCTCGAGCCGCACGCGCGTGGCGCGGTAGCGGCGCGCCAGCGCCTTGCCGTCCCACAGCGCGCGGGCGCGCCGCTCGTGCTCGGCATCGAAGCCGCCGGCGCGGAAGACCGCGGCGTCGCGCTGCAGGCCGAGCCGGGTCAGCCGCTCGCGCGCCGCCGCGACGCCGCCGGGGAGGTTGTCGGGGCGCAGGTGCAGGTCGCGGTCGAGTTCGCGCAGCCCGAGCAGGCCAAGCGCCCGGCCGCGCGCGCGCAGCGCCACCCGGTTGCTGCGGCCGAGCGCGCCGACGTGCACGGCGATCCAGTCGCCGCTCCACTCGGTCGTGCGCGCCTGGGCATCGCGCCAGGCGGCGACGTCGGCCGCGAGGGTCGAAGCGCTGGGACCCAGACGGTAGGCACCGCGTTCCACGGGTTCGACCAGACCGGCCGCGGCAAGGCGCACGAGGGCCACCCGGACCCCGTTGGCGGGGATGGCGAACAGCGCACACGCGCGAACGGCGTCGCGCGCAGAGAGCGGCGCGCCGCCCGCACCGAGCAGCAGCCTGAGGATCAGTTGACGCGGGCGGGGAACCATCATTTGCAGTAGGCTACATCAACACGCAGTTTGTGTCGCGATGTGTAATGCACGCCGCCGCTCGGCGATTGGTCCGTCGATTGGTCCTGCGCAGCACGGGCGCAAAAGCGGAACAGGGAGACAGGCATGGAAGGTGAACGGTTGCGGGCGATGTCGGGCGAGCTGGCGATGTTTCGCGACGAAGTGCGCAAGTTCGTCGAAGCGGAGCTCGCTCCGCACGAGGCGCGCTGGGCGAAGCAGCAGCACGTCGACCGCGAGGCCTGGCGCAAGGCCGGTGAGATGGGGATCCTGCTCGCCGACGTGCCGGAGCAATACGGCGGCGCGGGCGCCACGTTCGCGCACGAGTGCGTGGTGTTCGAGGAACTGCAGCGGGCCAACGTGACGAGCTTCGGCAAGCACGTGCACAGCATCGTCGCGCACTACCTGCTCGCCTACGGGAGCGAGGCGCAGAAGACGCGCTGGCTGCCGAGGATGGCGGCCGGCGAGATGATCGCCGCCATCGCGATGTCCGAACCCGGCGCCGGCTCCGACCTGCAGGGCGTGCGCACGCGGGCGGTGAGGCAAGGCGACCAGTACGTGGTCAACGGCTCGAAGACCTTCATCTCCAACGGCTACCTCGCCGACCTGATCTGCCTGGTCGTCAAGACCGACCCAGCGGCCGGCGCCAAGGGCGTGTCGCTGCTGATGGTCGAAACGGCGGATCTGCAGGGCTTCCGCTGCGGCCGCATCCTCGACAAGATCGGCATGCACGGCCAGGACACGGCGGAACTGTTCTTCGACGACGTACGCGTGCCGGCGGCCAACCTGCTCGGGGCTGAGGAGGGGCGCGGCTTCTACCAGCTGATGGAGCAGCTACCGTGGGAGCGGACCATCGTCGCCGTCGCCGCCGTGGCGGCGATCGAGCGCGCCGTCGAGCTGACCGTCGAGTACGTCAGGCAGCGCCAGGCCTTCGGCAAGGCGCTGATCGAGATGCAGAACACGCGCTTCAAGCTCGCCGAGTGCCGGACCACTGCGCACATCGCCCGCGTGTTCCTCGACGACTGCATCGAGCGGGTGATGGACGGCACGATGGACGCCGCCACTGCCTCGATGGCCAAGTGGTGGACCACCGAGCAGCAGTGCCGCGTCATCGACGAGTGCCTGCAGCTGTTCGGCGGCTACGGCTACATGATGGATTACCCGATCGGCAAGATGTACGCCGACGCGCGGGTGCAGAAGATCTACGGCGGCTCGAACGAGATCATGAAGGAGCTGATCGCCCGTTCGCTGTAGAGCGTGGGCCGGCGCGCTGGGCGAGCTCGGCGCGGACGCGCAGTCGCTCGGCATGAAGCGGGTCGCGCTGTTCGTCGACCCGCACGTGCTGGCCAGCGCCCCGGCGAGGCGGCGCTCGCCTTGCTGCCCGAGGCAGGGTTGGACGTCGGCGTGCATGACCGCGCACGCTGCGAGCCGACCAGCGATTCATTCGAGGATGCGGCCGCCTTCGCCCGCGACGGCGCCTTCGACGGCTTCGTCTCGCTCGGCGGCGGCTCGGTGATGGACACCGCCAAGGCGGCCAACCTGCTGTCGACGTTTCCCGACGACCTCATCGCCTACGTCAACGCGCCGATCGGCAGGGCCAGGCCGATCCCGGGCAAGCTGAAGCCGCACATCGCCTGCCCGACCACCTGCGGCACCGGCAGCGAGACCACCGGCATCACGATCGTCGACCTGAAGTCGGTCGGCCTGCAGACCGGCATCGCCTCGCCGCTGCTCAAGCCCTCGCTGGCGATCGTCGATCCGACGACCACCGAGACGCTGCCGGGCGGTGTGGTCGCCGCTTCCGGCTTCGACGTGCTCACCCACGCGGTCGAGTCGTACACGGCGCGGCCGTTCACCAGCCGCCCGCGGCCAACGCATCCCTCGCAACGGCCGCCCTACCAGGGCTCGACCCCCTAAGACGACATCGGCAGCATCGCCGCCATCCGCCTGGGCGGAAAGTACCTCGTCCGTGCCGTTCGCGACGGCCACGACAAGGAGGCGTGCCACCAGTTGATGTTCGCCTCGACGCTCGCCGGGCTGGCCTTCGGCAGCGCCGGCGCGCACATCCCGCACGCGATGTCCTATTCGGTGGCGACGCTGAAGCACGAGTTCACCGGCAGGGGATACTAGGAGCGCGAGCCGATGGTGCCGCACGGCATCGCGGTGGTGATCAACGCGCCGGCGGCCTTCCGCTTCACCGCCGCGGCCAATCCGGCCCGCCACCTCGATGCCGCCGCGGCGCTCGGCGTCGATGTCGCCGGTGCCGCGCCGGAAGACGCCGGCGAGATCCTCGCCGACGCCTTCATCGCGCTGATGCGCGCCACCGGCCTGCCCTCCGGCATCGCCGCGCTCGGCTACGGCGAGGCCGACGTGCCGGCGCCCGCCGAAAGGGCCTTCGCGCAGCAGCGGCCGCTGGTGATGGCGCCGCGCAGCGTCTCCAAGCAGGACCTCGAAGGCCTGTACCGCGACGCGCTTCGCTACTGGTGACGCCTATCCCTCTTCAGGGGCGGTGCAGCAGCCACGGCACTACCGAGCGGTTTCCCAAGGATCGATCACGGTGACGCTCAGATCCTGAAAGTGCCTGACGTTACGCGTTGCGAGTGCGGACCGTCTCGCAAGCGCGATGCCCGCGATCTGCGTATCGCGCATGTCCACGGGCCGACCGGCTCTCTGGCGCGCCGCCGCCAAAGCCGCGGCCTCGGTTGCGGCGGCACTGTCGAAATCCAGGACGCGGTTCTCCAGATCCTCCTCGAGGAGCCGGTCAAACGCCGACTCGAGCAATTGCCGTCGCCGCCCCTTGGGCAACAGCGCAAGTCCAAGACGGGTTTCGAACACCGTGATGCTGGTAATCCAGATCGATTCGGCAGGCTGGTGATCGAGCCATCGTACGACCGCCGCCTCGGGTGCAGTGCGCATGAGCGCCGACAGCACGTTTGTGTCGAGGATGATCACTTGGCGAGGTCCGCGGGCCGCGGACTCTGCCCGCGCAACTCGGGCAAATCGTCCCTCAGCCCTACCTTCCGGAAGCGAGCGGCGATTCGGGAACCCAGTCTGGCAATGGATCGGCTCTCCTCGCGCGCCGCATTGCGCAGAATCTCCCTCATTTCCTCTTCCATGCTGCGCCCGTGTCTTTCGGCGCGGCGCTTCAGTCGTGCCTTCACGTCCTCTTCCAGTTGGCGGACAACAACCTGGGCCATCATCGTCTCCAGTGATCCGGTGTTTGATATCATGATATCAGAGAGCTGGTGTATCCGCCCTGGTCCGCCGAGGCCGGCGGGCCAAAGGAGGCCGGGCGCATCCCGCGGAACGCCGATGAACGCGAATCTGCCCGCCGGCGAGGCTCCGGCCTCGCTGCGCGAAATCGAGACCACCCCGCCGGGCTGCGCCCTTGACGCCACCCTGTGGACGCTGGCGGCGCTGGTGGCCGCGCTGCTCGCCTGGCCGTTGCTGGCGCAACCGGACATCGTGGCCACGGCCCCCGGCCAGCTCGTACCGGCCGCGCAGGTCAAGGCGGTGCAATCGGCCGAACCCGGCATCATGCGCGCAACTGATGGAGATCCGTGCCCCGTACGACGGCATCGTCAAGGACCTGTCCGTGCATACGCTCGGCCATGTCGTGCAGGCCGGCCAGCCGCTGCTGCAGGTGGTGCCGAAAGGCGAGGTGCTGCGTGCCGAAGCGCTGCTGGCCAATGAGGATGTCGGCTTCGTCGCAGTCGGCCAGACGGTGAAGCAGAAGCTCGCCGCCTATCCGTTCCAGAAGTACGGAATGCTCGAGGGCCGGGTGGCGCAGATCAGCGCCGATGCGATCGAGCAGGCGGAGGCCGCACGAGCGGCGGGAACGAACGCGCTGGCCGCACCAGTGCAGACGCCAGTCTGTCGTCGCCTTGCCGGTTGCGCACGCGAACGAGTGATGTCACCGAAGCATGATCGCCGCGTCGAGTCGTACACGGCGCGGCCCTTCACCAGCCGGCCGCGGCCGGCGCCTGTCGGCGAATCAGAAGGACGCCGCGGCGCACTCATGACGTGCAGGGTCGCTGCCGATGGCTGACGGACGACCGATCCGCTGAAGGGGAAGACAGCCGCTTCCCGCCGGTTGCGGGCCGCCTCGAGTGGGTACGCCTTCTCCGGTTGGCGCCTCGATCTTGGTGCCGCATCCGCTGCGCTGGCGGTAGTCCGCGGCGGGGA
>CAZSYX010000025.1:0-39994 GCA_964610575.1 uncultured Burkholderiaceae bacterium | reverse complement strand
CCTCGCTGTCAGGCCCTTCATCCCCGAAGGGAGGGCGGTGTCCATGCCATCTCGGTCGAATGCGGCCATCCCCTCTGAGCGCCATCAACGGTCGAACAAAGGCGCTTTGAAAGACCAGCGGCTATCGAGGCGGCCACGCGCACTGTTCTGGCGAAACTCGCCGCGGGTTCGGACGGATGCAGGCAGATGCGCCCATGTCCTTGCCGCGGCTCTCATTCACGCAACAGCGCCTTCAATCTGACGGAATCGACCGGCGCCCGGCCCAGAGCGTCGTTGTCAAAGTACACGTGCACATCACGGCCTTCGCGGAGCCAGCGGCGCACTTTGCTCGCCCAGTGTCGAAGCTCGGGTGCCGCGTAACCCGAGGCGTAGGTCTGCGTATGGCCATGCAGCCGCACGTAGACGAGATCAGTGCTCACTGCGTCCCACATCGGCCAGTCGGCCGCATCGGACTGGCACACCGCGATGCCGTGCTCGCGCAGGCAGCCGGCCACCTCCTCGTCGAACCACGACTCGTGGCGGAACTCGATGGTGTGGCGAACCGTGCGCCAGTTGCGCAGCGCGCGGGCAAAGCGCTCGAGCCGGCCGAAGTCGCGGTGCAGGTTGCGCGGCAGTTGCCACAGCACCGCGGCGAGCTTGTCGCCGAGGCCGCGCGCGCGGTCGCGCTCCAGCCGGATCGACGGCAGCGGATCGGCGAGCTTGCGGTTGTGCGTGAGGTAGCGGTTGGCCTTGATCGCGAAACGAAAACCCGGTGGCGTGGCCCTGCGCCAGCGCACGAACGTCTCGCGCGTCTGCAGCCGATAGAAGGTGGCGTTGACCTCGATGGCGCTGAAGCGTTCGGCGCAGAATGGCAGCCAGAGCCTGGCCGGGCAGTCACCGTAGAACGTGGCGCGCCAGGCCGGGTAGTTCCAGCCGCTGGTGCCGACGAAGGCGCGGCCCGGTTCAATCGCCGGCGATGGCGGACTGGCGGTCATGGGCTCGACACTTACCGTTGCGGCAGATGATCACGATCGAAGCGCTGCTGCAGCGGATCCACTGGGATCCGGAGTTCGGCCGCGGCAGCTTCACCATCGGTTACTACGACCGGCTGCGGGACCACATCGTCACCGTGCCATTGGAGCAGATCCATCTGGCGCCGGGCAATCACTTCTCGTTCACCGCCGTCGAATCCGACGGCACCGTGCACGAGGTGCCGTTTCACCGGGTGCGCGAGGTCCATCGCGACGGTGTGTGCATCTGGCAGCGCTCGGTACCCGGTGAGGCTGGGTAGGTGGCCGGCTGCGGGCCAGTCGAAGGAGGTTGGCTGCCTTTGCGCAAGGTCAACCGCTGCCGGCGGGTGCGCTCTAGCGTCACGTCGTTGATCTCCCCTTAATGATCCGGCAATGGCCAGCAGGCACGCGCCCGCCCAGATCAATGTCAATCGCGCCCCGGTGCTCACGCTGTGGGCGGCGGTCGTCGCCGGGCGCCTCGGCTTCGACCGCAACGAGGCGCTGACGATGGGACGCGTGGTCGCCGGGCTGAACGCGTACGCCAAAGGCAAGTCGCTCGGTCTGTTCAAGCCGGCACCGGAAGCGGTCGAGCGCGAACGCAAGCGGCTCGAGCATGGCGTGCAGATGCACGTCGACCTGCTGCACCGGGCGGTGCCGGTGACAGTCACGCCCGAAGGTCTTCGGGCGCTGTCGAAGGGCAAGCCGATTGCGCCGGAGAGCGTCGAGCGCTATCTGCAGAGCAAGTTCGGTGATGCACTGGACGCGGTGGTGCAGGCGATGGAGAAACTGGCTGGGTCGCTAGCCGTCGATGAACTCGCCCGCTCGGCGTATTCCCTCTACGAGGTGTTCCGCCCGGAAGTGCCCGCCGGCGTTCGCGGCTGGGGCGCGGCCGGCGTGCTCGATCTGGAGCGTATCCGCACAGCGGCGAAGTGAGTCCGCAACGGGTGAAGTCGCAAGGCATGGGCTGTTGCGCGGACACGCAATGACGCTGCATGCCGCCGGAAGGAGGGGCCGGGATGCTCGAGATCGATGGGGCCCATGGCGAAGGCGGCGGCCAGCTGGTGCGAACAGCCGTTGCACTTGCTGCGATTCGCGGCACGCCGATCCGGGTCAGGCACGTTCGCGCCGGGCGCCGCAATCCGGGCCTGGCGCCGCAGCACGTCGCTGCCCTGCGTGCCGTGGCGTCGATGTGCGATGCACGGTGCGAAGGCGTGGAGCCGCGTTCGACCGAATTGACGTTCGTGCCGGGCCGGCCGCGCGGCGGGCACTACCGGGTCGATGTCGGCACCGCCGGCAGCATCACGCTGGTTTTGCAGGCGATGCTGCCCGTGGCCGTGGCCTGCGGCGAGCGCTTTGGGATTTCGGTCCGCGGCGGCACCGACGTGCGAGCCGCGCCGCCCGCTGATTACTTCCGCTGCGTGCTGCTGCCGCTGCTGGAAAGGATGGGGCTGCGCGCCGCCTTGATGATCGATCGCCGCGGCTATTACCCGAAAGGGGGCGGCGAAGTGCGGCTGGAACTGGCGGCAAAGGCACGGCTCGCGCCTCTTGTGGTCGACGAAGCGGGGCTGGTCGAGGGCATCGACATCCACGCCCACGTCGCGCAGTTGCCGCGGGAAATCGCCGAGCGCATGGTCGACGCAGCGCGGCTGGCCTTGCCGCCCGGGTTGCGTGTCGAGTCGCAGATTGAAACCCTCGGCGCCGAACGCTCCGGCGGTCCCGGCGGCGCGATCGTGCTGTGCGCTCGCACCACGAAGACCGTCCTCGGCGCCGCGCAGGTCGCCGAGCGCGGTGTGCGCGCCGAGAAGCTTGGTCAGATGGCCGCCGAGAGTCTCGCGGTCGACCTGCATGGGGGGGCGACGCTCGACGTGCACGCGGCCGACCAGATGCTGGTCTTCCTCGCACTGGCGCAGGGCGAGTCGCGCTTCAGGGTGCGCGAACTCAGCTCGCACGCCCGCACAACAATCTGGCTGCTCGAACAGTTTTCCGCCGCCCGGTCTGCAGTTCGGAGGGAGGCTGGAGCGGTGAGCGTGCGGATCGGCAGCTGACTGCAGCGGGCAGGAATCAGGAGGCGGCCGAATGCCGTGCCCGCCAGCCGCCGTACAGGGCGATCAGCCCCGGAACGAGGATCAGCGCCCAGATGATCTTGGAAAGATTCGCCTGCACCCAGTCGATGTTGCCGAACAGGTAACCGGCGGTGACCAGGGACCCGACCCACAGCGAGCCGCCGCTCACGTCCCAGAAGGTGAACTTGCTGCGCGTCATCTGCGCCACGCCGGCGACGAAGGGCGCAAACGTGCGCAGAAACGGCACGAAGCGGGCAAGCACGATGGTGATGCCGCCGTACTTCTCGTAGAAGGCATGCGCGCGCTCGAACGCGCTCCGGTTGAAGAACATCGAGTCTTCCCACTGGAACACGCGGGCGCCGACGATGCGGCCGATCGTGTAGTTGGTCTGGTTGCCGGCGACCGCGGCGGCGATCAGCAGTGCGACCAGCAAGGGGTAGTCCATCATGCCCGCGCCCGCCAGCGCGCCGGCGACGAACAGCAGCGAATCGCCGGGCAGGAACGGCATCACCACCAGCCCGGTCTCGACGAAGATGATCAGGAAAAGCAGCGCATACACCCACGTGCCATAGGCCTCGACGAAGCCGCGCAGGTGGACGTCGACGTGCAGGATGAAGTCGATCAGGAAGGCGACGAGTTCCATGCCCCAATTATCCCGGCACGCGGCGCGTCTGTCAGAACACCATCTTCGCGCCGGCCACCAGCAGCACCGCCGCCAGCGCACGGCGCAGCCCCGTGTTGCCGAGACGGCGTGAGCCGAGCGTCGCGCCGATCAACCCGCCGACGAGCACCGCGGCGACCCAGTAAGGCAGTGCCTCGGGCAGCGCCGGCTGGCGCGTCAGCAACCCGATCAGGCCGGAGGCCGAGTTGACCAGGATGAACGCTGCGGTGGGCGCGGCGCTGTCGCGCACCGTGCCCCAGCCCATCAGCACGACCAGCGGGCTCAGGAAGATGCCGCCGCCGACACCGGTCAGGCCCGACAGCAGGCCGATGCCTGCACCCACCAGCAATGCGACCGCAATCGGCGGCGGCCCGCGCACCCCGCGCGCCTGGCTGCCGCGCTGCAGTGTCTCGGTGAACAGCCGTACGGCGGAGAAGAGCAGCACGATGCCAAGCAACACGCCGAACCAGGTCACCGGCAACTGGACGCGTCCGCCGACGAACGCCATCGGCACCGAGGTCACCGCAAACGGCAGGAACAGCCGCCAGTTGAAGCCGCCGGCACGGGCGAACTTGTACAGCGAGATAGCCGCTACGCCGATGTTCATCACCAGCGCCGTCGGCCGCATCATCGCCGGCGGCATGCCGAGCAGCGCCATCGCGGCGAGATAACCCGAGCCGCCGCCGTGGCCGACCGACGAGTACAGCAGTGCCGCGGCGAAGAAAAGCGCGCCGAGCAGGATGTCGTGATCGATCGGCATCGGCGGCGTGGTGGATCAGGCCGGCCCGCCGCGCGCGGGCGCGGCGGCGGTCAGGAGGTTGAGTACGCCAGCCGCACGTAGATCGGCGCGTACGGCGCCGCCTGCGTGAGCTCGATCAGCGCTTCGCGCGCCAGTTCGAGCAGGGCGAGGAAATGCACGATCACCACCGGCACGCCGCGGGCGAGCGTGGCTGCGTCGAACAGGTCGCCGAACTCGACGAACTGCCGTCCCTGCAGGCGCCTCAGGATCAGGCTCATGTGCTCGCGCACCGAAAGCTGCTCGCGAGCGATGTGATGGTGCGCATACAGCTTGGCTCGCTTGAGCACTTCGGCCCACGCCTGCTGCAGGTCGACCGCAGCGACCGTCGGCAGCCGGCGCGCCATCGTCTGCTCGATGGTGACGACCGCGCGCACGAAATCGCGGCCGACGCGCGGCATCTCGTCCAGCTGCGCGGCGGCGAGCTTGATGCGCTCGTACTCGACCAGACGGCGCACCAGTTCGGCACGCGGGTCCTCGACCTCTTCGCCCGCGGCGGCCTTCTTCACCGGCAGCAGCATGCGGCTCTTGATCTCGATCAGCATGGCCGCCATCAGCAGGTACTCGGCGGCCAGTTCGAGATTGTTCTTGCGGATCTGCTCGATGTAGGTGAGGTACTGCTGCGTCAGCGGCGCCATCGGGATGTCGAGCACGTTGAAGTTCTGCCTGCGGATCAGGTACAGCAGCAGATCCAGCGGTCCTTCGAACGCCTCGAGAAACACCTCCAGCGCGTCGGGCGGGATGTACAGGTCCTCCGGCAGCTTGAATAGCGGCTCGCCATACAGGCGCGCCAGCGCGATGCCGTCGATCACAACGGGCGTGACGTCAGCCGCCGGCGCAGGCAGCGATTCGTAGGCGGTGCTGGAGGCAGGTTCGATCATGGTCGGCGCGACGGCTGAAGCGCGCAATGCTAGCAGCGGGTCACCGGCCAACCGCGGCCCGCTGTTCAGGGTGCCGTGGCCTGCCGGTCAGTTCGTTGCGAGGAGAGGGCAAGGACGCAGCGGATCACGCGGTCCGGCGCGCAGGCGCCGGTCGTCCACCTGCGTTGAATCCTGCTTCGGGGGAGAAGCCGAGGTCCACGGAGAGCACGGAGGAAGCAGCACGAGTGAGCACAACTTTGAAATCTACCGAATGCAACCACGTTGCCAAGGGGTTGTCGGCAGCCACTCGTTGTTTGCTGGTTTCCTCCGTGCTCTACGTGTCCCTGTCGTCAGGCGCTGCGCCCTAGCCGGTCGGCGCTATGTCCTGACGCGTGAAAGGCGATCGAGGGATGGGCTCTGGGTATTTCCTTTGTTCCGCTTGCGTGGGACAATATCCCACAGATTCGAAGCTTGTCAACGTACCCGTTGCATGAGAGCAAAGGCCGCCATCGTCCTGGATCAGGTGCTGCGTGTGATGCGGCCGCTCGCGCGGCTGCTGATCCGCAGTGGCGTGCCGTACCAGGCGTTTGCGACCGCGCTCAAGCACATCTTCGTTGACGCCGCCCGTGCGGAGTTGGCCAGCCGTTCCATGGCACAGACCGATAGCGCGGTGACGCTGCTGTCGGGCGTGCATCGCCGCGATGTGCGCAACCTCAGCCGCCCGGCCAGCAGCAGGAAGGTGGAGGAAGAGCCGCCGCGGTCACTGCCGGCGGAAGTGATTGCTCGCTGGATGAGCGATCCGGCGTTCCTCGATATGAACCATTCGCCCCGCCTGCTCGTGCGAAGCAGCGAGGGCGTTGCCGGCTCGTTCGACGCCCTCGTCGAAGGGGTCAGCCGTGACATCCGGCCGCGGGCCATGCTCGACGAGTTGCTGCGCCTCGGCGCCGCGCGCGAGGAAGAGGGCGGGATCCGGCTGCTGGGAACTGGCTTCGCGCCGCGGCAGGACTTCGAGGAATTGTCGCGCCTGTTCGCCGACAACCTCGGCGACCACGCCGCGGCGGCAGTGGCCAATCTGCAGGGCGAGCGCAACTTCCTCGAGCAGTCCGTGTTCGTCGACGAAATCACCGAGAACTCGGCGGCCCGGCTGCAGAAAGTCTCGGTGCAGGCCTGGAAGGAGGCCTTCAGGACCGTGATGGAAGAGGCGCAGGCGCGCTTCGATGACGATGCTGTCAGTGCGGACGCCAGCCAGCGGCGTCACCGTGCACGCTTTGGCGTGTACTTTTACACTGATAGGGAGGAATGAGTAGTGATGACGACGGTGCGCCGACGGCGTGAATGGTTCTGGCTGCTGCCGCTGCTGCTTGTGGTGGGCGGCTGCGGTCCGGGCGTCGGTGGCACCGGCACCGGCGATGGCTATGCGCTTGACTACTTCGGCGCCAAGCGCGCATCGGTCTGCTCCGCGTCGTTTGCCGGCCAACTGAAGTGCCCGTCGACCATAGTGGTCGGGCCGGCTCCTGTCGAAGCCGCGGCAGGAAGCGAACTCGTGATGTGGGTCGATGATTCGGCCAGCGCGCAGGTCGTCGTCCGCATCAACGTCAGCGACGTCGACCTGAGCGCCCAGTGCGGTGGCGTGCGATTCGCCGGCACCTGGGGCGAGACAAACGAAGGAAGGCGGCGGTTTTTCGGGTACTTCACCGCGCCCGGGGTCGAGGCCGCCACCCCCGGCACGCTGAACGTCGAGACTGTCGAAGGCGGCGGGTTGTCGTATGCGCTCAGCGACGCGGCCGGTCGGACGGTGCTTGGTCCGGTATTCCTCCAGCGTGCGGACAAGGAGCCGACCTTGTCTGCCTGCTCGAGCGTGTCGCCCTCGCCGCTGAGCGGCGCCACGTACCGCTAGGCCACGAGCCGAAACGCCGGCTCGCGTCTCGCTACACCGTTCGCCGCTGCCCCATTTCGCGGCGGATCCAATCATGCAGGTGGATCATGCCGTCCTCGTGCGGCGAGTGGAACGGGCCGGTGTCGTCCTCGCCGGCCAGCCACAGCGCCTTGCGGCCCCGCTGCAAGCGGGCGCAGGCATCGGCATCCTCGACGGCCGACTCCGCGTACGCGGCCTGGTGCGCGTCGACGATCTGCCGCTCGAAGGCCTGCACTTCCTCGGGGTAGTAGAACTCGACGATGTTGGTCGTGTGCTCAGGCGTGCGCGGGATCAGCGTGCTGACCACCAGTGCACACGGGTACCACTCGATCATCACGTTCGGGTACAGGATCGACCACACGGTGCCGTACTTGGGCAGCTTGCCACCGGTGTAGGCGAGCACGGCGTCGCGGTAGCGGGTGTAGTTGGGAGAAATCTGGCTGCGCAGTTCCTCCTTGACGCCCATGATCTGGAAGCTCCAGCGGTTGCCGAAGCCCCATTCGTAGTTGCCGGCGTCGACCCACTTCTGCAGCCCCGGGTGCACCGCCTCGACGTGATACAGCTCGAGGAAGATCTCGAGGAAGTTCTTCCAGTTGAAAGGAAGCTTGTCGGCGATCGCCTTGTCAAAGACGTAGCCGGAAAAATCGTAGTCGGCAGCCAGGGGAAAGTCGGCAAGATCGCTGGCGGGATCTCGGTCGCCGGCGAACAGCAGTCCGTGCCAGTTCGAAAGCCTCGTCTTCGGCAGCGAACAATCAGGCGTCTGGTCGAAATCCGGCGCGCCGAGCAGCTTGCCGTTCAGGTCGTAGGTCCAGCGGTGCAGCGGGCAGACGATGTTCTGCGCGTTGCCTTGGCCCTCGAGCAGCAGCCCCTGGCGGTGCCGGCAGGTGTTCGACAGCAGGCTGACGCCCTGCTCGCCGCGCACCAGCACCTTGCCGTGCTCGGTCCACGGCAGCGTGTAGTAGTCGCCGACGTTGGGCACCATCAGCTCGTGGCCGACGTAACCGGGGCCTTTTTCGAACAGCAGCAGCATCTCGCGCTCGAACCAGCCCGGGTCGAAGTACCAGGAGATCGGCAGTGGCGCGGTGCGGCCGAGCAGGGCGGCGTCGAGGTTGGAGCGGCGGGAGATGCGGGCTTCGGGCGCGTTCATGGAGAGAAAGCCTCCACCGGCAGATCACGGGACTGCGGCAAAGTCTACGCGTGAGGAGGCCGCGCACTTGACCGCGGTCAGGAAGACATTGATCGACCCGGTCCCGGCGGTGCTGCCAGGCGGAGGCGCTCGGTTCGAAGTGGCATCATTCCATGCGTTCCAGAACGCGGAGCAG
Source organism: uncultured Burkholderiaceae bacterium (assembly GCA_964610575.1). GTDB lineage: Bacteria > Pseudomonadota > Gammaproteobacteria > Burkholderiales > Burkholderiaceae_F > JADJWR01. Next base: position 31,388 of record CAZSYX010000025.1, on the reverse strand, counting down.
GCAAAGGGATGACCACCGACCGCCCTGACCAGTACCAGGACATTCGCGAAGCGGTTCGCGGCCTGTGCGCGCAGTTTCCCGACGAGTACTTTCGCAAGATCGACGAGGAACGCGGTTACCCGGAAGCGTTCGTCGACGCCTTGACCAATGCCGGCTGGCTGGCTGCGCTGATCCCAGCCGAGTACGGCGGCTCGGGCCTCGGGCTGGCCGAGGCCTCGGTGATCATGGAGGAGATCAACCGCAACGGCGGCAACTCGGGCGCCTGCCACGGCCAGATGTACAACATGGGCACGCTGCTGCGCCATGGCTCGGAGGAGCAGAAGCGCAGGTACCTGCCCAAGATCGCCACCGGCGAGCTGCGACTGCAGTCGATGGCGGTGACCGAACCGACTACCGGCACCGACACCACGCGCATCAAGACGGTGGCGGTGAGGAAGGCCGATCGCTACGTGGTCAACGGGCAGAAGGTGTGGATCTCGCGCGTGCAGCACTCGGACCTGATGATCCTGCTGGCGCGCACCACGCCGCTGGCGGAGGTCAGGCGCAAGAGCGAAGGCATGTCGATCTTCATCGTCGACATCAAGGAGGCGACCGCCAAGGGAATGACCGTGCGGCCGATCCCGAACATGGTCAACCACGAGACCAACGAGCTGTTCTTCGACAACCTCGAGATTCCCGCCGAGAACCTGATCGGCGAGGAAGGCAAGGGCTTCAAGTACATCCTCGACGGACTGAATGCCGAGCGCACGCTGATCGCCGCCGAGTGCATCGGCGACGGCTACTGGTTCATCGATCGCGCCGCCAGGTACGCCTCCGAGCGCGTGGTGTTCGACCGGCCGATCGGCCAGAACCAGGGCGTCTCGTTCCCGATCGCCGAGGCGTACATGGAAGTCGAGGCGGCGAATCTCATGCGCTTCCGCGCCTGCGAACTATTCGACGCGCACCAGCCTTGCGGCGCCGAGGCCAACATGGCCAAGCACCTGGCGGCCAAGGCTTCGTGGGAGGCGGCCAACATCTGCCTGCAGACGCACGGCGGCTTCGGCTTCGCCTGCGAGTACGACGTCGAGCGCAAGTTCCGCGAAACGCGCCTGTACCTGGTGGCGCCGATCTCGACCAACCTGGTGTTCTCCTACATCGCCGAGCACGTGCTCGGCATGCCGCGGAGCTTCTGATGGTCGCCGGCGACCCACGGCCCGGCATGCAGGCCGGGCCGGCTCGCGAGGCGGGCGCGAGTCCGCAGGGACTCCCGCCCGTCCGCGCTCGCCCACTCGACGGCGTCACGGTGCTGACGCTCGAGCACGCGGTGGCGGCGCCGTTCGCCACGCGGCAGCTGGCGGACCTCGGCGCGCGCGTGATCAAGATCGAGCGGCCGGGAGAAGGCGACTTCGCGCGCAAGTACGACCAGCGCGTCAAGGGCCAGGCCTCTTATTTCGTCTGGATCAACCGTTCGAAGGAAAGCCTGACGCTCGACGTCAAGCATCCCGAGGCGCGGGCGATCCTCGACAAGCTGCTGGCCAAGGCCGACGTGCTGGTGCAGAACCTCGCCCCCGGCGCGGCGGCGCGGCTCGGCCTGTCGGCGCAGGCGCTGCGTCCGGCGCGCCCGCGGCTGATCGTCTGCGACATCTCCGGCTATGGCAGCAACGGGCCGTACCGCGACAAGAAGGCCTACGACCTGCTGGTGCAGGCCGAGGCGGGGCTACTTTCGGTGACCGGCACGCCCGAGCAGGTGATAAGGGCCGGCATATCGGTGGCCGACATCGCCGCCGGCATGTATGCGTACAGCAGCATCCTCGCCGCGCTGATCCAGCGCGGCCGCACGGGCGAGGGCAGCGCCATCGACGTGTCGATGCTCGAGTCGCTCGGCGAGTGGATGGGCAACCCCATCTACTACGCCTACGACGGTCAGCCGCAGGCGCTGCGCTCGGGCGCCAGCCATCCGAGCGTGTATCCGTACGGACCGATGGCCACCGGCGACGGCAAGACGGTGCTGCTCGGCCTGCAGAACGAGCGCGAGTGGGTGGCGTTCTGCCGCGACGTGCTGCAGCGGCCCGAGGTGGCGACCGACATCCGCTTCGATACCAACACGAAGCGAAGCGACAACCGCGTGCAACTGAAGGCGCTGATCGAGGAGATCTTCCGGCCGCTGACGGCCGCGCAGGTGATCGAGCGGCTCGATGGGGCCGGCATCGGCAACGCGTCGGTGAACCAGATCGCCGACGTCTGGAAGCACCCGCAACTGGCGGCGCGCGGCCGCTGGGTCGAGGTCGGCTCGCCGGCGGGCCCGATCCCGGCGCTGAAGCCCCCTGCCGACAGCGATTCGTTCGACTGCCGGATGGACCCGATCCCGGCGCTCGGCGAGCACACCGACGGCATCCTTGCCGAGCTCGGCTATGGCGCCGCCGACATCGCGCGGCTGCGCGCAGCCGGGGCGGTGTGAGACACAGGCACGGGCAATGACGACGCAGCCGCGCTCGTACCTGTTCGTTCCCGGCGACCGTCCCGCGCGGATTGCCAAGGCGCATGCCAGCGGTGCCGACGCGGTGATCGTCGACCTCGAAGACGCGGTGGCGCCGGCGAACAAGGTCGCTGCGCGCGATGCGGTGGCCGGCGCGCTCGATGCTGCGCATCCGGTCGTGTTGCGCATCAACGGCGCTGACACGGCGTGGTTCGTCGACGACGCGCGGCTCGCCGCCCATCCGGGCGTGGCCGCAGTGATGCTGCCGAAGGCTGCGTCGGCCGAGCCGGTCGCTGCGCTTCGCGCGGCGAGCAGCGGCAAGCCGGTGCTGGCGCTGGTCGAGTCCGCGGTCGGCATGGCGAACGTTGCGGCACTGGCCGCAACTGCAGGAGTGGCGCGGCTGGTGTTCGGCTCGATCGATTTTCAGCTCGATCTGGACATCGCCGACGACGATCTGGCGCTGCTCGCTTTTCGTTCGCAACTGGTGCTCGCCTCGCGGCTGGCGAACCTGCCGGCACCGGTCGACGGCGTGACCACCGCATTCGACGACATCGCGCGCATCGAACTGGAAGCACGGCGCGCGCGTTCGCTCGGCTTCGGCGCCAAGCTGTGCATCCATCCGCGCCAGGTGCAGACCGTCAACCGCGCCTTCAGCCCTTCCGAGGACGAACTGGCCTGGGCGCAGCGGGTCGTCGATGCCGCTGCAGCCGCCGGCGGTGCCGCGGTGGCGGTCGACGGCAAGATGGTCGATGTGCCGGTGCTGGCCCGCGCTCGCCGGCTGCTTGCTGCACGACGCGGCTGACCGCCGACTGCGGAGCCCCGTTTACAGGCCTTTACATCTGGTTTCTGCATTGCCGGCGCCATCGCGGCAGACTTTGCCTGCTCGTGGAAGTCCAACGAGTCCCGAAGCAGAACGAGTCGAAGCGCCGGAGGCCACGCGATGCGAGACAACCCGCAAGACACCCCTGCCTTCTCGCGCCGCTGGACCGTCGCCGGCATCGCTGCCGCAACGATCGCGATCGCTGGCGCCGCGCTTTCGTGGCACGGCCACGCCCATGCCTTCGGCCCCGGCCATCATCGGCACGGCGGCTGGGAGCAGACGGACGCCGAGACGATGGGCAAGCGCATCGAGGCAATGACCGCCTATCGTCTGGCCGAGATCGATGCGACGCCCGAGCAGAAGAGCCGCATTGCCACGATCATGAAGGGCGCCGCCAACGACTTCGCGTCGTTGCGCGAGCAGGGGCGCGAATTGCAGCGCAAGTCGGCACAACTGCTGGCCGCGCCGACGATCGACCGCGCCCAGCTCGAAGCGCTGCGTGTACAGCAGATGCAGCTGCGTGACACCGCGTCGCGCCGCATGCTGCAGGCTCGGGCCGACGCTGCCGAGGTGCTGACGCCGGAGCAGCGCGCCAAGCTGGCCGAGCGCCGGCTGCGCCGCCAGGAGCGCGGCTGACGCCCCGCTGCGTCGACCGGGTTCTAGGCGATCCCGTCGGTGCGGGCGCGCGCCGCGGCCTGCGCCGGCGTCAGCCCCTGTTCGTACATGTCGGACCAGCGCGTGTCGTCGAGCATGTCGTGCGCGCGCATCACGCCCCATCCCAGTTCGCGACAAACTTGCGCCAGCCATTCGAACAGCGTCATGCCGGTCTCCCCGTTGCGGGGCAAAGCATAATTGCAGCCCTTCGCCCACCTGCTTCAGGAGAACCGCCATGGCTGACCGTCCCGATCCGCGCGAACCCGAGATGGACGCCAGCGCGCTTTATCGCGAGGAGATCGTCACCGACCGCCGCGTCGGCACGATTCGCATGATGACGCCGATCACCGCCGACGGCCGCGTCGACGAGAAGCGGCCGATGCTGTTCCTTGGCGAGGCGCAGATGCTGACTTCGGTCGGGCCGCTGCCGATCAGCTTCGACATCGAGGCGGCGACGCTGGCCGAGGCGGTGACCAAGTACGGTGCCGCCGCCAAGGACGGCTTCGAGCGCGCCGTGCGCGAGCTGCAGGACATGCGCCGCCAGCAGGCCTCGTCGATCGTGCTGCCGCCGCCGGGCGCGGCCGGCGCGTTCAGTTCGGGCGGCGGCGGCAAGATTCAGCTGCCGTAGCCGCCCGCAGGCCGTCGAGCCAACTACAGCTCGCGCGCCTCGAAGGTGTTGCAGGCCTGCATCGAGCCTCGCTCGTAGCCGACGCGGAACCAGCGCGTGCGCTGCGCCGCGCTGCCGTGCGTGAACGAGTCCGGCACCACGTAGCCCTGCGAGCGCTTCTGCAGCACGTCGTCGCCGATGGCCGAGGCCGCGCGCAAGGCCTCTTCCAGGTCCCCGGGCTCGAGGATCTTCCGCTCGCGCTGGGCATGATGCGCCCATACGCCGGCGAAGCAGTCGGCCTGCAGTTCGACGCGAACCGAAACCTCTTTGTAATCGCGCTCCGACATGCGCTGCCGCAGCTGGGCGGTCTTCTCCATGATGCCAAGCAGGTTCTGCACGTGGTGGCCGACCTCGTGCGCGATCACGTACGCCTGCGCGAAGTCGCCGGGCGCCCGGAACCGCTCCTGCAACTGGCGGAAGAACGACAGGTCGATGTAGACCTTTTCGTCCTGGGGGCAATAGAACGGCCCGGCCGCGGACTGGCCCATGCCACAGGCGGTCGGATACAGGCCCGAGAAAAGCACCAGCTTCGGTTCCCGGTACGTGCCGCCCGCTTCGCGGAAGGCCGCGCGCCAGGTGTCCTCGGTGTCGGCGAGCACGACCGATACGAATCGGCCGATGTCGTCGGCCGGCTTGGGCGCCGGGCCGGCCGGCGCCTGCACCTGAGTCGGCGCGCCGCTGTCCATGCCGCCGAGCAGCCCGAGCACGACGCGCGGGTCGATGCCGAATACAAAGGTCGCGATCAGCGCCAGCACGATTGCGCCGATGCCCAGCCCGCCCCGCCCCATGCGGATTGCACCGGGCATGCCTCGGCCGCTTTCGCCGCGGCGGTCTTCTACGTTGTCGCTCTCGCGACCGTCCGTGCGCATGGCTCTTCTCCTGTCCAGCCTACCCGCGTTCAGTCTGATAGACGTACGGCTTCTGCTGCACTTTCGACTTCTTCCAGCGTCTCAGTTGCTCCGGATCGAGGTCCTTGTCCCACCAGATCGCCCGGCCCTCGCGCTGCTTGCGCTCCAGGTCGGGCTGCTTGCTCTTAAGCTCGCGGATGAAGCGGGTCAGGTCGGATTCGTAGTCGGCCACGGCGCGTCTTGTCGAAGGCGGCAATCTAGGGCGGAGTTTATCGGTCAACCCGCGGCGCGTGCGCGGCGGCGGCGCGTGAAGAGGCGAGGGACGCGAGGGAAGGAGCATGTCGATGATTCGGATCGTGGTTGCCGTGCTGATGGCCGCGCTGCTCGCCGTCGCCTGCGATCAGCAGGGCCGGCCGATCGAGCATCCGGGACTCGACCGACTGAAGCCGGGAGTGTCGGGCGAACTCGACGTGCGCGGCGTCTTCGGCGTGCCGGAGACGATCATCGAATCGGGCGACGGCACGCGCACCTTCCAGTACCCGATGGGTCCGCAGGGGCCGCGCACGTTCTTTGCAACGATCGGCGCCGACGGCAAGCTGCTCAGCGTATGGAACGTGCTCGTCCCGGAGACCTTCGCCAAGGTCTCGCCCGGCATGTCGCGCGACGACGTGCGCAAGTTGCTTGGCCGGCCGGGCGCCGAGCAGGTCTACCCGCTGAAGCGGCAGACGGCCTGGGAGTGGAAGTACATCGGCGAGATGCACCGCGATCACGTCTTCTACGTGATGTTCGACCAAGCCGGCAAGGTGGTGTCCACCGGCTCCGAGGATCCGAGCCTCAGTTCGGGGCGATAGAAGCCATGGCGGAGTGAGCGGGGCCTAGGGTTGCTTCGCGGCCACGGCGCTCAGGATGCCGCGCAGGATCTCCAGCGGCGGCGGCGGGCATCCCGGGATCGCGACGTCGACCGGGATGACGTTCGATACGCGGCCGCAGCTGGCGTAGCTCTCGCCGAAGATGCCGCCGGTGCAACCGCAGTCGCCCACGGCGATCACCAGCTTGGGATCGGGTGTGGCCTCGTAGGCGCGCTGCACGGCGATCTTCATGTTGCTCGCCACCGGTCCGGTCACGAGCAGCATGTCGGCGTGGCGCGGGCTGGCGACGAAGCGGATGCCGTGTCCTTCGAGGTTGTAGTAGGGGTTGTTCAGCGCGTGGATCTCGAGTTCGCAGCCATTGCACGAACCGGCGTCGACCTGCCGGATCGCCAGCGCGCGGCCCAGCAGCCGCAGGATCTGGTCCTGGATCCGCTCGCCGTCGATGCGCCAGGCATCGTTGGGCGCCGGTGCCTTTTCCGTGCAGATGCCGGCCTTCAGGATCTGTCGCCCGATGAACAGCATCAGAGATCCTGCCCCGAATAGCTGAGGTTGAACGACTTGTTGATCAGCGGGAAGTCGGGAACGATGTTGCCGATCACCGCGTGTTCCAGCAGCGGCCAGTTCTGCCACGACGGATCGTGGCAATGGCAGCGCCTCACGCGCCCGGACCCATCGGCCTCCAGCGCAGTCAGCACGTCGCCGCGCCAACCCTCGACCCACCCGATGCCGAAGCCGGCTGCAGCCTCGACGAACAGTTCCCGCCGCGTTTCTCCGGCAGGCGTCTGCTGCGCGATCGCGCGAATCAGGCGCAGCGATTCGGCAATCTCGTCGAATCGCACGGCGACCCGCGCCGCAACGTCGCCGCGCGCGTCGCCGGCGCGTTGAACGCGGAGCCGGTCGTACGGCGGACTGGGGAAATCGACGCGCAAGTCGCGCGACTGGCCGCTCGCGCGGCCGGCCAGCCCCGTCAGGCCGAGGCGGGCCGCGAGTTCGGGCGTGACGATCCCTGTCGTCTGGAAGCGGTCCTGCAGTCCCGCGTGCTCGTCGTAGATCGCGCGCAGTGTGAGCACTTCGCGTTCGATGTCGTCGCACTGCGCTCTCAGGCGCCCGAGCGCACCTGCGTCCGGATCGATCGATACGCCGCCGGGGACGATGCGATCCATCAGCAGCCGATGGCCGAAGACCTCGGCGTTGGCGCGCAGCCACTGCTCGCGCAGGCGCGAGAACTGCGCCAGGCCGAAGGCGAGCGCCGCGTCGTTGCCCAGCGCGCCCAGGTCGCCGAGGTGGTTGGCGACCCGCTCCCGTTCGAGCAGCAGTGCGCGCAGCCAGGCCGCGCGCGGCGGGACCTCGCAGGCGGCGATCGATTCGGCGGCCATCGCATAGGCCCACGCGTAGGCGACCGTCGAATCGCCGGAGATGCGTCCGGCGAGCCGATGCGCATCGACGAGCGGCATGCCGTCGAAGCGTTTGTCGATGCCCTTGTGCACGTAGCCGAGCCGCTCCTCGAGACGGAGCACCTTCTCGCCGACGATCGAGAAGCGGAAGTGCCCCGGCTCGATGATGCCGGCATGGATCGGGCCGACCGGAATCTCGTGCACACCGTCGCCGGCGACCGTCACGAAGTCGTAGCGCTCCTGCGCGATGTCGAACGTGCGTCCGCCGCCGGCGTCGCGCCGCAGCGGAAAGAAGTCCTCCGGCCAGGCGCCGTGCCGCAGCCAGGGGCGCTCGTCCTCGGCGCCGCGCGCGCGTACGCCGAGCATGTCGAACAGCGCCCGCTGCATGCGCGCGGCGGCAGGCAAGCGCGATGACAAATCGGGGTACGAAGGCGGATCGCCGGCGGCGCGCAGCCGCACACAGGCCAGTCCGTCGGCTGCGGCATAGGCTGCGATTACGACGAAGCCTTCGCCGAGATCGCGGCGGTCGGAGCCCCACAGTGCGACCAGACGTGCGCCGGCAGTCGCAAATGCTTCCGCGGCGGCCGACCACTGCGGTTCATCGACCTCGCAGACTGCCGCCGGCACCGCGCCGGCGAGCGGTCGGTAGTCGAATCCGGCGTCGGCCATCCGCACGGGTCAGCCTCCCGCCACCAGTCGAGCCGCCTGCTGGTACCAGCCCTCGAGGTACGGCGGAATGTACAGGCCAAGAAGCAGCGCCAGGCCGAGATGCACGAACACCGGCACGATCGCCGGCGGGTGCGCCAGCGGCTTGACGTTGGTCTCGCCGAAGACCATCGGCTGCACTTTGGCGAGCACCGAGGCAAAGGCCACGCCGAGCGCGAGCAGCAGCAGCGGCGTGGTCCACGGGTACTCGCGCATCGCGGTGGTGAGGATCAGGAACTCGCTGGCGAACACGCCGAACGGCGGCATGCCGAGGATGGCCAGCGAGCCGATCATCAGCCCCCAGCCGACGGTCGGGTTGACGCGAATCAGGCCGCGGATGTTGTCCATCACCTGTGTGCCGGCCTTCTGCGCCGCGTGGCCAACGGCGAAGAAGATCGCCGACTTCACCAGCGAGTGCACGGTCATGTGCAGCAGCCCGGCGAAGCTGGCGATCGGCCCGCCCATGCCGAAGGCAAAGGTGATGAGTCCCATGTGCTCGATCGACGAATACGCGAACATCCGCTTGATGTCGCGCTGGCGCGAGAGGAAGAACGCCGCCAGCACCACCGACAGCAGGCCGAAGCCCATCATCAGTTCGCCGGCAAAGCGGGTCGCCAGCGCGCCATCGGCCAGCACCTTGCAGCGGAGCACCGCGTACAGCGCCACGTTCAGCAGCAGGCCGGAGAGCACGGCCGAGATCGGTGTCGGGCCCTCGGCGTGCGCATCGGGCAGCCAGTTGTGCAGCGGCGCCAGCCCGACCTTGGTGCCGTAGCCCACCAGCAGGAAGACGAAGGCCAGCGCGATCACGGTTGGTTCGAGCTGGTGCTTGACCGCGTCGAGATTGGTCCACAGCAGGCCGCCGCCTTCGGCGCCGATCAGCCGCTCGGCGGCCAGATACAGCAGGATGGTGCCAAACAGCGCCTGCGCGATGCCCACGCCGCACAGGATGAAGTACTTCCATGCCGCTTCCAGGCTCGCCGGCGTGCGGTACACGGCGACCAGCAGCACGGTGGCCAGCGTCGCGGCCTCCATCGCCACCCACAGCAGGCCCATGTTGTTGGTGGTCAGTGCCAGCAGCATGGTGAAGGAGAACAGCTGGTACATGCTGTGGAACAGGCGCATGCGCGGCGGCGTCATCTTGCCGTGGTCGCGCTCCACGCGCATGTACGGGCGCGCGAAGAGAGCGGTAGTGAAGGCGACGAAGGCGGTCAATGCGACCAGGAACACGTTCAGCGAGTCGACGAAGAACTGCTGCTGCAATACCAGGATCGGTCCACCGGCGACGATCTGCGCGGTGAGCACCGCCGAGGCGACGAACGTCGCCAGGCTGAAGGCGATGTTGACGGTCGCGGCGCTGTCTCGATGCCCGACCAGGCCGAGCACGGCCGCACCCGCAAGCGGGATGCCGAGGATGGCGAGCAATGCCTCCATGGCCGGGATTCTCAGTCTTCCTTCAGCTTCTCGAGGTGGCGGATATCGAGGCTGTCGAACTGCTCGCGGATCTGGAACATGAACACGCCAAGGATGATCAGCGCCACCAGCACATCGAGCGCGATGCCCAGCTCGACCACCATCGGCATGCCGTAGGTGGCGCTGGTGGCGGCGAAGAACAGCGCGTTTTCCATCGCCAGGAAGCCGATCACCTGCGGGATCGCCTTGGTGCGGGTGATCATCATCAGGAACGACAGCAGCACGCAGGCCAGCGCGATGCCCAGAGTGCCGCGCGCCACCGACGCCGAAAGGCCGGAGATCGGCGCCGCCAGGTTGAAGGAGAAGATGACCAGCACGATGCCGAGCAGCATCGTGGTCGGGATGTTGATCAGCGTCTCCACATCCCAGCGCACGTTCAGCCGCTCGATCATCCGATGCAGCAGCCACGGCATCAGCAGCACCTTCAGCGCCAGCGTGATTGCCGCCGACCAGTACAGGTGCGGCTGCTCGGTGAAGAACGCCATCGCCGTCGTCGAGGCGGTCAGCGTGATTCCCTGCAGCGTGAACAGATGGATCAGCGACAGCACGCGCCGCTGCGCCAGCAGCCCGAACGACAGCAGCAGGAGAAGCGCTGCGAACAGGTTGATCAGCTGGGTGACCAGTCCCGGCATCGCGTTCACGCCCCCAGCAGGAAGTGCACGAGGATGCCGATCACGGCGAGCAGGAACGCGCCGGCGAGGAACTCCGGCACGCGGAATATGCGCATCTTGGCCGACAGCGTCTCGATCAGGGCCAGAGCCGCGCCGCCGACCGCCAGCTTGGCGACGAGCACCGGCAGCGCGAGCAGCATGCCGACCGGCTCGTGCACCTGGGCAATCCCCCAGGGGAAGAAGATCGCCAGGCCGATGCTCGAGTAGGCAAACAGCTTCAGGCTCGCCGCCCATTCGATCAGCGCCAGGTGGCGGCCCGAATACTCGAGGATCATCGCCTCGTGAATCATCGTCAGTTCGAGGTGCGTGGCCGGGTTGTCCACCGGCACGCGGGCGTTTTCGGCCAGCGACACCATCGCGAAGGCCACGCCGGCGAAGGCGAGGCTTGGATAGATCGCAAATTCCTGCCCGGAAATCGTTTCGACGATGTTGGCCAGCGAAGTCGACTGGGTGATGAAGGCGGCGGTGAACAGCACCATCAGCAGCGCCGGCTCGGCCAGGAAGCCGACCAGCATCTCGCGCCGCGCGCCGAGCGTGCCGAAGGCGGTGCCGATGTCCATCGCCGCCAGCGAAATGAACACGCGGGCGAGCGCGAACAGGCCGACCAGCGCGATCGCGTCGGCGGCGGCTGCCAGCGGCAGGTCGGTCGACAGGCTGGGCACGATGCCGCAGGCCAGCACCATGGCGCCGAAGATGACGTAGGGCGCGGCGCGGAACAGCGGGCTGGCGCCTTCGGCAACGACGGACTCCTTCCAGAACAGCTTGTGCAGCGTGTGGTACGGCAGCAGCAGCGGCGGCGCGCTCTTGTTCTGCAGCCAGGCGCGGCACTGGTTAATCCAGCCGGTCAGCAGCGGCGCACCAGCGACCGCAATCAGCACCGCCAGCAGTTGCGCAATAAAGCTGTAGACCGTCATCGGAACACCAGCAGCAGCATCACCAGCAGCGTGACGAAGCTGTACATCAGGTAGGTCGAGATCCGCCCCTGCTGCAGCCGGCCGACGACGCGTGAGACCGCCTCGGTCGCGTGCGCTACCGGCAGGTAGAGCCAGTGCCAGAAATGGTCGGAGGCCTCCATCCGGTAAGACGGCTGCCGATCGAACGGGCTCGGCAGGTGCCGGTCGATGCGGAAGAACGGCTCGAACACCTGGCGGATCGGCTGGCCGAAACCTTCGGCGGTGTCCTGCATCCTCGCGTTGAGCAGCGGGTAGCCGCAATCCCACGGCGCGGCACGCCGCAGCTTGCCGTGGTACAGGCGGCGCACCAGCAGGAAGGACAGCGCGAAGCTCGCTGCCACCAGCAGCAGGAACAGCAGCGGGCTGTAGCTGGCGCGCTCGGCGCTGACCGGCGCAAGGAACAGCCAGCCCTGCGACGCGACCTGCGGGCCGATGCCGTCGCGAACCAGCACTCGGGTCACCGGGTCGATCAGCGAGATCACCTGCGCCGGCAACAGGCCCAGAGCCACGCAGCCGGCCGCCAGCCAGACCAGCCCGACTCGTTCCCAGCGTGCGGCATCGTGCGACGAGGCCAGCCGCGGCTCGCGCGGCTGGCCGAGGAAGATCACGCCGAAGAACTTCACCATCACGTAGCCGCCAAGCGCGGCGACCAGGGCCACGCCGGCGGCGACCACCGGGACCAGGTTGTTGACGAAGGTTCCGGGCAGGCCGAGCGTGAACAGGAAGCTCTGCAGCAGCAGCCACTCGGACACAAAGCCGTTCAGCGGCGGCAGGCCCGCGGCCGCCAGCGTGCCGACCAGTGCCAGCCAGCCGACCCATGGCATGTAGCGCAGCAGTCCGCCCAGCTTGCCGAGGTTGCGTTCGCCGGTGGCGTGCAGCACGGCGCCTGTGCCGAGGAACAGCAGGCTCTTGAAGAAGGCGTGGTTCAGCGCGTGGTACAGCACCGCGGTCAGCGCCAGTGCGGCGAGAGCCGGCATGCCGTAGCCGGTGAACAGCAGCGCCAGGCCGATGCCGACGGCGAGCAGGCCGATGTTCTCTATCGACGAATAGGCGAGCAGCCGCTTCATGTCGGTCTGGATCGCGGCGAACACGACGCCGAACAGGGCGGTCGCCAGTCCCACCGCCAGCGCCAGCACCCCCCACCAGGCGAGCTGGGTCGGCAGTATTTCGAAGCCGATGCGCAGCAGGCCGTAGATCGCCGTCTTCAGCATCACCCCGCTCATCAGCGCCGAGACGGGCGATGGCGCTGCCGGGTGCGCTTCCGGCAGCCAGATGTGCGTCGGCAGGAATCCCGCCTTGGCGCCGAAGCCGAAGAACGCCAGCAGGAATGCCACCGACGCCCAGAACGGCGTCAGGCTCTGCGCGCGCATGTTGTCGAAGGTGTAGTCGCCGGTGTTTGCCTGCAGCACGCCGAAGCAGAGCAGGATCGCCAGCGCGCCGATGTGCGCGATCAGCAGGTACAGGTAGCCGGCGCGGCGGATCGCCGGGATCGTGTGGTTGGCGGTGACGAGGAAGAACGAGGCGAGCGCCATCAGTTCCCACATCACCATGAACACGTAGGCGTCGTCGGCCAGCATCACCATCGCCATGGCAGCGAGGAAGAGGTGATACAGGAGGCACAGCACGCCCGGTGGCGTGCCTTCGCCCTGGCGGAAGTAACCGGCGGCGAACACCGAGATGCCGGCGGAGGCGCTGCCCAGCAGCAGCAGGAAGAACGCCGACAGCGCATCGAGCCGCAGGTGAAACGGCAGCCCGGGCAGGCCCAGCGGCAGCACCGCGGTTTCGGTGCCGCCGAACAGCGCCAGGCCAGCCGTCGCCGCGACGAGCAGGGCCAGCAGCGCGCCGAGCGGAAACAGAACGCGCGCGACGATGAAGAAATTGTGCGGTCGGACGACGCCGGCCGCCCCGATGGCGATCCACGAGGCGATCGCCGCCAGCATCCAGTCGATCGCCAGCCAGTCGGTCGGAGCGGTCACTGCAGCGCTCTTTGCCTAGCGGCCGATCTTCTTGCGCGATGCCGCCTGCAGCCAGGCCGGCAGCGGACGGTTGCCCGCGTGCTCGACGATGTACTCGCGGATCATCTGCCGCACCACCTGCGACGGCGTCAGGTCCTGCGCCGCGCAGATCTCCTCGAACATCGCCTTCTTGCGCGGGTCGAGCAGCAGGGTCAGGCGGGCGGTCTTGCTTTCGGTCTTCGCGGGCATCGATCGGGGCGGCGTGCAAACGGCATGTTAATGCAATGTGCATGCAATTCAAACCGCGCCGCGGGCCTGGCGGGCCGGGCGAAGGCGGGCGGCCGCCGCGCGCTCAGCGGGGTTCCCGGCGGCGGCGCCACCACCACACCGCGACGCCGAGGCAGGCCAACGCGAGCAGCAGCCAGTGCTCGATGCGGCGCAGGTCGCCGAGCAGGGTCTCGACCATGTGCCCGAGGAACCAGCCCGACAGGGCGATGAGCGGCGCCCAGATCGCCGCGCCGATCGCGTTGAACAGTGCAAAGCGCCACGCGGGCACCGCCGAGGTGCCGATGAGGATCGGCCCGGCGATGCGCAGGCCGTAGGCGAAGCGCACGCCGACGATGACCCACTCGTGATAGCGCTCGATCAGCGCGTGCACCCGCCCGGCCTGGGCGGCCACCGAAGGCCAGCGCCGCAGCACTTCGCCGCCGTGGCGCCGGCCGAGCCAGAAGAAGAACTGGTCGCCGGCAAAGCCGGCCACCGCCGCGATCACGATGACCTGTGGCAGGCCGAGGTGACCGCTGTGCGCGGCGAAGCCGGCCAGCGCGAGCAGGGTCTCGCCTTCGAGCAGGCAGCCGACGGCGACGGCCAGGTAGCCGTACTGGGCGATCAGGGCTCCAGGGTCCACGGCGGGATGCAGGTGCGTTCGCGTACAGTCGCAGGGCTGTCGGTGCGGTAGTTGATCGAGATCAGCGGATGGACTCCCAGGAACAGCAAGCGGCCAGGCCTCCGCACCGCGCCAGCACTCGGTCGGAACGGCTCCGTGCCACCCTGCGGGCGCTTGGCCCTGGCCTCGTTTCCGGCGCCGCCGACGACGACCCGAGCGGCATCGCCACCTACTCGCAGGCCGGCGCCCGGTTCGGCCACGGGCTGCTGTGGACGGTGCTGCTGACGACTCCCTTCATGATCGCGATCCAGCTTGCCGCCGCGCGCGTGGGGCGCGTTACCGGCGTCGGTCTGGCCGGCAACCTGCGCGCGCACTACCCGTTTCCGCTGGTGGCCACGCTGATCGTGCTGCTGGTGGTGGCCAACACGATCAACATCGCCGCCGATGTAGCCGCGATGGGCGCGGCGCTGCGGCTGGTCATCGGCGGCGGCGAGCATGGCCATGCGCTGCTGTTCGGCGCGCTGATCTCGTTCCTGCAGGTGTGGCTGCCGTACTACCGGCTGGCGATCATCTTCAACTGGTTGTGCCTGGCGCTGCTTGCCTACGTCGCCGTGCTGTTCTATGTGCACGTCGACTGGGGCTCGGCGCTGCTCGCACTGCTGCTGCCGGGCATTGGCTGGACTTTCGAAGCGCTGATGATGGTCGTCGCCGTGCTGGGCACGACGATCTCGCCTTACCTGTTCTTCTGGCAGGCCGGCCAGGAGGTCGAAGAAATGCGCCGCAAGAAGTCGCTGCCGCTGCTCGCGGCGCCGGAGCGCGCGGCGGGCGCGCTGCTGCGCATCCGCGTCGACACGATCTCCGGCATGGTGCTGTCGAACGTGATCGCCCTGGCGATCATGCTGGCCACCGCCGCCACGCTGCATATGGCCGGCATCCGCGATATCGAGACCACGGCGCAGGCGGCCGAAGCCTTGCGGCCGCTGGCCGGCGACCGGGCGTTTGTCCTGTTCGCCGCCGGCGTGATCGGCACGGGGCTGCTGGCGGTGCCGGTTCTGGCGGGTTCGGCGGCGTATGCGGTGGCCGAGGTATTCGGCTGGAAAAGCGGCCTCGACAAGCGCTACACCGAGGCGCGTCCCTTTTACGGCATTCTCACCGGCGCCACGCTGATCGGCACGGCGCTGGATTTCACGCCGATCGACCCGATCAAGGCGCTGTACTACAGCGCGGTGATCAACGGTGTGATCGCGGTGCCGATCATGGCGATGCTGGTGCTGCTGGCATCGAATGCCCGCGCGCTCGGTCCGTTTGCGATTCGCGGCGCGCTGCGGACGCTCGGGTGGATCGGCACGGTGCTGATGACGGCCGCCGTGTTGCTGATGCTGGTCGCGGCCGCGCGAAGCTGACGCCGCGGCCTACTTCACCCGCATGCCCGGCTGCGCGCCGGCGTGCGGCTCGAGCAGGAAGATGCCGGGCTGGCCTTGCTCGTTGGCGTGGCTGGCGGCGAGCACCATGCCCTCGCTGATGCCGAACTTCATCTTGCGCGGCGCCAGGTTGGCGACCATTGCCGTCAGCCGGCCGACAAGCGCCTCCGGCTTGTAGGCCGACTTGATGCCGGCGAACACCGTGCGGTGGCGGCCCTCGCCGACGTCGAGCGTGAGCTTGAGCAGCTTGTCCGAGCCCTCGACCGCCTCGGCGTTGACGATCCTGGCGATGCGCAGGTCCAGCCTGGTGAAGTCGTCGATGCTGGCGGTCTCGCCGATCGGCGCGCCGCCGGGCAGCGGCCTTTCCTCCGCCGCAGGTGTCGGCGGCTCGAACAGCGCGTCGAGCTGCTTCGCCTCGACGCGCGTCATCAGGTGCTTGTAAGGCGCGATGCGCTCGAGCGGCGTGCGCAGGTCGTCCCACGCAAACGTGCGCGGCATGCCGAACAGCTCGCGCGCCACGCGCTCGGCGGTCGCCGGGAGCACCGGCGCCAGGTAGATCGTGAGCAGCCGGAAGCAGCCGATCACGTCGCTGCATACCGCATGCAGCAGGTCGCGGCTGGCCGGATCCTTAACCAGTTCCCACGGCTTGTGGCGATCGAAGTGCTCGTTGGCGAAATCGGCGATCCGCATGATCTCGCGCAGCGCCTTGCCGTACTCGCGCTCCTCGAGGAAGTCGGCGATCTCGTCGGCGGCGGCCAGCGCCACCGCGGTGCTGCCGGTCGGCGCGCCGGAGGGATCGATCGGCAGCGCGACGCGGCCGTCGAAGAGCCGCTGCAGGAAGCTCGCCGCGCGGCTGGCGATGTTGACGTACTTGCCGACCAGGTCGCTGTTGACGCGGGCGATGAAGTCGTCCGGGTTGAACTCGATGTCCTCGACCCGCCCGTTCAGCTTCGCCGCGATGTAGTAGCGCAGCCACTCGGCGCTCATGCCGAGCTGCAGGTACTTCAGCGGATCGATGCCGGTGCCGCGGCTCTTGCTCATCTTCTCGCCGCTGACGGTGATGAAGCCGTGCACGTAGACCCTGTCCGGCACCTTGTACGGGCGGCCTGCGAACTTCAGCATCGCCGGCCAGAACAGGGTGTGGAAATAGATGATGTCCTTGCCGATGAAGTGCACCTGCTCGGTGGTCGGGTCGGCAAGGAACTTCTCGAAGTCGATGCCATTCTTGGCGCAGTAGGCCTTGAAACTCGCCAGGTAGCCGATCGGCGCGTCGAGCCAGACGTAGAAATACTTGCCCGGTGCATCCGGGATCGGGATGCCGAAGTACGGCGCGTCGCGCGAGATGTCCCAGTCGGACAGCGACTTGCCGTCGGCTCCTTCGAGCCATTCATTCGCCTTGTTGGCCACTTCCGGCTGCAGCCGGCCGCCCTGCGTCCAGTCGCGCAGGAACGCGGTGCAGCGCGCATCCGACAGCTTGAAGAAATAGTGCTCAGAGGTGCGCAGCTCGGGCGTCGCGCCGGAGAGCACCGAGGTCGGGTTCTTCAGATCGGTCGGCGAGTACACGGCGCCGCAGGCCTCGCACGAGTCGCCGTTCTGATCGCGGGTGCCGCAGCGCGGGCACTCGCCCTTGATGTAGCGGTCGGGCAGGAACATGCCCTTGACCGGGTCGAAGAACTGCTCGACCGGCTTGACGTAGACGAGCTCGTTGGCGCGCAGCTTGCGGTAGATGTCCTGCGACAGCTCGACGTTCTCCGGCGAGTCGGTCGAGTGCCAGTGGTCGAAGCCGATGTGAAAGCCGTCGAGGTACTGCTTGCGCCCGGCCGCCACCTTGGCGACGAACTCCTGCGGCGTCTGCCCGGCCTTGTCGGCGGCGATCATGATCGGCGCGCCGTGCGCATCGTCGGCGCAGACGAAGTGCACCGTGTGGCCGCGCATGCGCTGGT
Organism: uncultured Burkholderiaceae bacterium; assembly: GCA_964610575.1. Lineage (GTDB taxonomy): Bacteria > Pseudomonadota > Gammaproteobacteria > Burkholderiales > Burkholderiaceae_F > JADJWR01. The sequence goes on along the minus strand of CAZSYX010000025.1, from coordinate 13,677 downwards.
AGCGCACCCAGATGTCGGCCTGGATGTACTCCATCATGTGGCCGATGTGGAACGCCGCGTTGGCGTAGGGCAGGGCGGTGGTGACGAACAGTTGGCGGTTCATGGCGCGCATTTTAGGCGGTGCACTTCGGCGGCCTCACCACCAGGTTGCCAGCGAGTAACCGGAAACATCGCGCGGATATGGGCTCTTCGTGCCGGCTAGACTCGCCGCTGCTAACGCGAGAAGCACATGTCTGCACCCGTTACCGATAACGCGCTGCTCGAGCAGCTGAAGACCGTCGTCGATCCGAACACCGGCAAGGACTTCGTCTCGACCCGGCAGCTGAAGAACCTGAAGATCGACGGCGCCTCCGTCAGCTTCGACGTCGAACTCGGCTATCCGGCGAAGAGCCAGATCACCGCCCTGCGCGAGATGCTCGTTGGCGCCGCGCGCCGCGTGCCGGGCGTGGACAAAGTCAACGCCAACGTCACGGTGAAGATCGTCGCCCACACCGTGCAGCGCGGGCTGAAGGTGCTGCCGAACGTCAAGAACATCGTCGCCGTTTCCTCGGGCAAGGGCGGCGTCGGCAAGAGCACCGTGGCGGTGAACCTGGCCCTCGCCTTGGCTGCCGAGGGTGCGACCGTCGGCATGCTCGACGCCGACATCTACGGCCCCAGCCAGCCGACCATGCTCGGCATCACCGGCAAGCCGGAGAGCGTCGACGGCAAGAGCCTCGAGCCGCTCATCGGCCACGGCATCCAGGCCAGTTCGATCGGCTTCCTCATCGATCCCGACCAGCCGATGGTCTGGCGCGGCCCGATGGTCACGCAGGCGCTGCAGCAGCTGCTGACGCAGACCAACTGGAAGGACCTCGACTACCTGGTGGTCGACATGCCGCCGGGCACCGGCGACGTCGCGCTGACGCTGTCGCAGCAGGTGCCGGTCACAGGCAGCGTGATCGTCACCACGCCGCAGGACATCGCGCTGATCGACGCCCGCAAGGGCTTCAAGATGTTCGAGAAGGTCGGCGTGCCGATCGTCGGCCTGGTCGAGAACATGGCGGTCCACGTGTGTAGCCAATGCGGCCACGCCGAGCACATCTTCGGCGCCGGCGGCGCGCAGAAGATGGCCGCCGACTTCGGCGTCGAGGTGCTGGGCTCGCTGCCGCTCGACATCCGCATCCGCGAGCAGACCGACTCCGGCCGGCCGACCGTGATCGCCGAACCCGACAGCGAAATCGCCAGCACCTACAAGGCGATCGCGCGCAAGGTCGCGGTGCGCATCGCCGAGAAGGCGAAGGACATGTCGCTGAAGATGCCGATGATCAAGGTGCAGAACACCTGAGGCGTCCGATCAGGCGCCGATGTGGTCGGGAGCGAGCCCGGCCGCGCGGCGCTCGCACATCGCCTCGTACAGCCGCTCGATGTGCGCGCAGGTCGCCGACGGGTCGAACAGCGGTGCGCCGGCGACGGCCGCCGTAAGCCGCTCGCGGATCGCGCCGAGCCTTGCCCGGTCGCCGGCAAGCGCCACGGCCAGCTCCTCGTATTCCTGCGGCGAACGCGTGATCAGCTCCTCGAGACCGAGGCTGCCGAGCAGGCTCGCCGCGACGCGTCCCGCGAACGCCTCGCCGATCTCGGTCAGCAGCGGCACGCCCATGCGCAGCGCATCGCTGGCCGTGGTGTGCGCGTTGTAGGGCAGCGTGTCGAGAAAGAGGTCGGCGTGGCGTAATCGCCCGAGCTGCTCCTCCACCGGCCGGAAGGGCGAGAACAGCAGCCGGCCGGGATCGACGCCGCGACGCTCTGCCTCCGCACTCAGGTTGCCGCGCACCCAGCGGTTGCTTTCGAGCAACCACAGGACGCTCCCGTCGACGCGCTGCAGGATGCGCATCCAGCGGTCGAACATCGTCGGCGTGATCCGGTTGTTGTTGTTGAAGCAGCAGAAGACGAAGCGGTCGTCCCGCAGGCCGCATGCCGACCTCGCGGGCGCTTCGTTGATCTCGACTGAGCCGCTGCGGCGGTTGGGCTGGTAGCAGCCGGGAAGGTAGGCGATCTTCTCCGCGTAATGCCGCCGGGATGCCGGCGGGACGACAGTGTGATCGGCGATCAGGTAGTCGATGAACGGTGCCCCCATCGTGCCCGGATAGCCTAGGTAGCTGACCTGGATCGGCGCGCAGCGCCTGGCGAAGATGCCTGCCCGCGAACCTGTCGTGAACCCCTTCAGGTCGACGGCGACGTCGAGGCTCAGGCTACGGGCCAGTTCGGCGATCTCCCGGTCGCTTCGCGAGCCGACGTCGAGGAACTGGTCGAAGCAGCGGCGGGCGCGCTTTCTCCAGTCGTCGTCCGTGGTGGGCCCGAACGAGAACCCGAAAAGCTCGAACCGCGAGCGATCGTGCGCCTCGAGCATCTCCATCGCCAGGTGCAGCGTCGCGTGGTGGTGAAAGTCCGCCGAGAAGTAGCCCAGTCGGATCCTGCCGCCGCGTCGTGGGGTGGGCTTCGGTTCCGGTTCGCGCGGCTCGACGGCGAGTTCCCTGGCCCAGCGCTCGGCGACCCGCCTCTGCAACTGCGGCGCGCCGGACAGGAGCAGCGCCGTGAACGGATCGATCGCCCGCTGGCCGGACTCGATCGCGGCCACCAGCTTCGAGGCGACGGCGTCCAAGTTCTTCCAGTCGCAAACGGCGCGCTTGGCATCGAACAGGTAACCCCGCCACGGCCCTCCTTCAGGCTGCAGCTCGACTGTCCGCTCGTAGCTGGCCAGTGCCTCGTCGAGCCGCCCGAGGTCGTGCAGCGTCTCGCCGCGGTGGCCGTGCGAATCGGCGTGGTCGGGCTTCAAGGTGATCGCCCGATCGATGCTCGCCAGCGCCTCGTCGAAACGGCCCAGCTCCTTGAGGACGACTCCGCGACTGCCGTAAGCCTCGGCATGGCCGGGATTGAGGCGGACCGCGCGGTCATAGGCGCGCAGCGCCTTGTTCGACCGCTTCAGCTGGCTGAGCGCGTTGCCTAGGTTAGCGTGCGCCTTGCCATAGTCCGGCTTCAGCTCGATGGCCCGCTCGAAGCTGGCCAGCGCCTCCTCCAGCCGGCTGAGCGCCTTCAGCGCCACGCCCCGGTTGTTGTGCGCCTCGGCGAAGCCAGGGCTGGCCCGGATCGCCTGCTCGTAGCAGTCGAGCGCCTCCCGGGTCCGCTGCTGTTCGTCGAGCGCGACGCCAAGCTGGTAATGCGCGACGGCATTGCCCGGCTCCAACTCCAGCACCTTGGCGAGCAGCATCATGCCGCGCTCCCGGTCGCCGCGCTTTAGCGACGCCGTCGCGTACACCAGCAGAAGCCGCGGGTCGCCGGCGTGCTCGGCGGCAAGCGCGGCGAAGGCGGCGACGGCCTCGTCGATGCGGCCCGTCTGGTACAGGGCGAGCGCCTGCCGGAAGCGGGCGTCGTGCTCGGCAGAGAAAGCGGTCATTTCCGTCGTGCCGCATCGTGCCCGTGGGTGTTGGCCGGCGGCGGGCGGCGCATTCTTGCACGGGCAGGCGCTCCTCGACCGCGGCACGGGGGCGCCGCTGCCGTGCGCTACGATCCGGCCGCCCTTCGACTACCGCGTGCCGTGATGCGCGACTCCTGGATCATCGCCACCCGCGAAAGCCCGCTTGCACTGTGGCAGGCCGAGCACGTGCGCGACCTCCTGCGCGAGCTTCACCCCGGCTCGCGCGTCGAACTGCTCGGCATGACCACGCGCGGCGACCAGATCCTCGACCGCGCGCTGTCGAAGGTCGGCGGCAAGGGGCTGTTCATCAAGGAGCTCGAGGTGGCGCTCGCCGAACGCCGCGCGCACATCGCCGTGCATTCGCTGAAGGACGTGCCGATGATGCTGGCGCCGGAGTTCACTCTGGCCGCGGTGATGACGCGCGAGGACCCGCGCGACTGCTTCGTCTCGCCGCGCTACGAGAGCCTCGAGGCGATGCCGGCGGGAAGCATCGTCGGCACCTCGAGCCTGCGCCGCGAACTGATGCTGCGCGCGGCGTTTCCCAGGCTCGACATCCGCCCGGTGCGCGGCAACGTCGGCACGCGGTTGCGCAAGCTCGACGCCGGCGAATTCGATGCGCTGCTGATGGCGGCGGCCGGCCTGAAGCGGCTGGGCCTCGCCGATCGCATCCGGCAGATCCTCCCCACCAGCCAGTTCCTGCCGGCGCCGGGGCAGGGCGCGCTCGGCATCGAAGTGCTGGCCGCGAACCGCGAGGCCGTCGCGCTGGCGGCGCCGCTCGAAGACGCCGCGACGCGTGCAGCCACCGCCGCCGAGCGCGCCGTCTCGCGTCTGCTCGGCGGCAGCTGCGAAGTGCCGCTCGCCGCATTCGCCGAGATCGAGCCCGACGGCCGGCTGCGCCTGCGCGCGCGAGTCGGCAACCACCGCACCGGGGAGCTGGTCGCCAGCGAAGCGGTCGGCCCGGCGGCCGATCCCGAAGCGCTCGGCGTCGAGGTCGTCGAGCAACTGAAGAAGCTCGGCGCGCTGCAGCTGCTGCCCGCGCCAGGCTGAGCGCGGGGTGGCCGGCGCGATCACCGTCGTCGTCACGCGGCCCGGCGCGGCCGGGCGGACGCTCACCGACGAACTGACCCGCTCCGGCCAGCCGGCACTTTGGCTGCCGGCGTTCGAGTTCGGTCCCGCGCCGGACGAGGCGCAGGCGCGCGCGGTGCTGGCTTCGGTCGGCGACTTCGATCTCGCCATCTTCGTCAGCCCGCAGGCCGTGCGCGCCACGGCGGCATTGCTCGCCAAGCCGTGGCCGGGCATGACGGTGATCGCCGCGGTCGGCGCCGGCACGCGTGCCGCGGTGCTCGCGGCGCTTCCCGGTGCCGCGAACGCAGAGGTGCTGCCGGCGCGCGACGAGGACATCCGCGGTTCCGGCTCGGAATCGCTGTGGCCGTTGCTGCAGGCGATGCAGCCGCTGCCGCGCCGCGTGCTGCTGCTGCGCGCGCAGAGCGGCCGCGAGTGGCTGGCCGGGAAGCTGCAGGCCGCAGGCAGCACGGTGACATCGCTCGCCGTCTATACACGGTTGCCGTTCGCTCCCTCGGCCGAGCTGTGTGCGCGGCTGGGTGCTGCGGCGCACGCGGGGCTGGCCAGCGTGATCAGCAGCAGCGACGCGGTCGATACGCTGGCCAATATGCTCGGCAATCAGCCGGACGTGCTGCAGGCGCTGCGTGCCGGCCCCGCGTTCGCCTCGCATCCGCGCATTGCCGAGCGGTTGCACGCGGCGGGCTTCGCGCACGTGGTTGTCTGCGCGCCCGACGTCCAGGCGATCGCCGGATCGCTGCGCGAAGGCGGCGGCTAGAATCACTCGCAGTCGGCGGAGCTGAAGGCCGCCAGCGCATAGCAGCGCCGCCGCAGTGCGTGGTCCGCACTGCGCGGACGGAACGAGACCATCGACCGCGGTCGGCCCGCGACGCGTCGCGCACCTGCAAAGCGAATGAACGAGCCCACCCCGCCTGCAGCCCCGGAACAGCCCACGCCGCAGCGGCGCGCCGCCGATGCCGCGCCGCGCAGCAGCAGGCGTCGCGCGCTGCTCACGCTGCTCGCGGTGGCGCTGGTGCTTGTCGTCGCCTACGCGGTGCTGGAGTCGTGGCGCAAGGCCAAGCAGCAGGAGCAGCTCGCCGAGAGCCGGGCGCGCGAGGCGGCTGAGGCCACAGCGCGCGCGCAGGTCGCTGCGCAGCAGGCGCAGGAGGCGCAGAGGAAGCTGGCCGAGCTGGAGCAGGCGGCAGCAAATGCAGCGGCTGCCGAGGCGCCGGTCGCACTGGGGCGCGACGATGCGCTGCTGCTCGAAGTCGAGCGGCTGGTGATGCTGGCCATGAACGACGTCCAGCTCACGCGCCAGCCGGCCACCGCGCTGGCTGCGCTCGAGCTTGCCGATGCGCGCCTGGCGGCGTCGAACGACCCGCGCTGGGCGGCGCTGCGGCGCGCGCTGGCGCGCGACATCGAGCGGCTGCGCGCCGCGCCGAGCGTCGACACCACCGGCAACGCACTGAAGCTGGACCAGCTGATTGCCGGCGCCGAGGTCTGGCCGCTGGCCAACGCACCGGCCGCGCCGCCGCCGGCGCCGCCGAAAGCCGCGCCTCGGCCCGCGGCGAAGAAGGCCGACGCTCCGCCCGAACCGCCGGCGGAGCCGCCGCCGCCTGGCGCATGGCAGACGGCGCGCGCCTGGCTGGCGGCCGAATTCGGCGACCTGGTGCGAATCAACGAAGTCGGCACGCCCGAGGCGTTGCTGCTCGGCAACGAGCAGGGCAAGCTGGTGCGGCAGCAGCTGAAGCTGCGCCTGCTCGGCGCGCGCCTGTCGCTGCTGGCGCGCAACGACAGGCTCTACCAGGCCGACATCGACAACGCGCAGACCCTGCTGGCGCTGTACTTCGACGCACGGCACGCCGGCGTGGCTGGTGCCGCCGCCACGCTGCGGCAACTGCGATCGACCGCGCTGTCATTCGACCCGCCGACGCTGGCCGACAGCCAGGCCGCCGTGCGCGCGGCGCGGGCGCGGCGATGAGGCGTCGCAGCGCCCGCGCAGCATCAGGCTGAGAGGCACAGCCGATGCGAATGCTGTTCTGGCTGTTCGTGCTGGCGGCGCTCGGCGTGGTCGCCGCGCTGGCGGCGCAGTTCAACGACGGCAACGTGGCGATCTTCGTGCCGCCGTACCGGATCGACCTGTCGCTCAACTTCTTCCTGCTGCTGCTGGCGCTGCTGCTGCTTGCGGTCTACCTGCTGGCGCAGTTCGGCCATGCACTGGCCGAGTTTCCGCGCCGCGTGGCCGCCTACCGGGCGAGCCGCGACGTCATGGGCAGTCTGCGCGCGCTGCGCGTCGCGGTGCTGGCTCTGCTCGAGGGCCGGTATGCGCGCGTCGAGCGGGCCGCGCGCGATGCACAGGCCTCGCCCGAGAACGCCGCGTTGGCGGCACTGCTGGCGGCGCGAGCTGCGCACCGGATGCAGGAATACGGCCGCCGCGACGACTGGCTGCGGCAGGCCGAGGCCGACCGCGGCGTGCAGATGGCGCGACTCGTTTCCAGCGCCGAGATGTGGACCGAGACCCGCGAAACCGAGAGGGCGCAGGAGGCGATAGCCGAGATGCAGCGCTCCGGCGGCCGTCATATCCACGCCTCGCGCATCGCGCTCGGCGTCAATGCCCAGGCGCACCGCTGGGACGAGGTACTCAAGGGCGTGCGCCTGCTCGGCAAGCGGCGCGCGCTGCACGAGACCTCGGCGCAGGGTTTCCGGCTGGCTGCCTATCGCGGCCGGCTCGCCGATCACAGCCTCGACGCCGACGACCTCGTTGCCGAGTGCCGTCGCATCCCGACGGACGAGCTGCGCCGGCCCGAGCTGGCTGCGGAGGCAGCGCGCCTGCTGGCCGCGGTCGGCCGCGGTGACGTGGCGGCCGAGCTGATCGAGGCGGCGCTGAAGGAGGGCTGGGATGCGCGTCTGGTCGAGCTGTACGGCCGCATCGATGCGCCGCCTTATCGCCAGCGCATCGAGCAGGCCAGCGCCTGGCTCGCCGAGCATGCGAACGATCCCGCCTTGCTGCGCGCGCTCGGCCTGCTGTGCGAGCGCGAGCAGCTGTGGGGCAAGGCGCGCGGCTACCTCAGCGATTGCCGCAGGCTGCAGCCCAGCGGCGAGACCTCGCTGGCCCTGGCACGCATCGCCGAGGCCACCGGCGACGAAGCTGCCGCGCGCCAGCACTTCCGCGAAGCGGCGCTCGCCTTCGCGCGCGAGCGTGGCGGCGCGCCGGGCGTAGCGGCGGAGCACTGAGGCAGCAGCGTCGCCCCGGCGAAGGCCGGGGCCCAAGTCAAGCGCCTGGTAATTGGGTCCCGGCCTGCGCCGGGACGACGCCTGGCATTCGAACCGGCGGCGAGCGCAGTGAATCTTGCCGCGCCCGACTGACCACCGCCGCGCCCGTGCAACGATGAAATCGCACCGTGGCCGAGGTCGTGCTTCAATCGGGCCATGCAGTTCATCAACGAAGCCCTGCTCGCCGCCGGCGCGCTGCTGTTCATCGCCATCCTGCTGTCGGCGTTGTCGCAGCGCTTCGGCGTGCCGGCGCTGCTGGTGTTCCTCGCGGTCGGCCTGTTCTCGACCGAACTGCCGGGCGCGCCGCAGGCGCTCATCAGTCCGCAGACGGCGGCGCTGATCGGCAGCGTGGCGCTGGCGGTGATCCTGCTCGACGGCGGACTGCGCACGCGGATGTCGACCTTCCGCATGGTCGCCGCGCCATCGCTGGTGCTGGCCACCGTCGGCGTGCTGCTCACCGCAGCGCTGGTCGGGCTGCTCGCCGTGCTGCTGCTCGGTTTCGACTGGCGCACCGGGCTGCTGCTCGGCGCGATTGCCGGCTCGACCGACGCGGCCGCCGTATTCGCTCTGCTGCGCTCCGGCGGGTTGCGGCTCAACGAACGTGTCGGCGCGACGCTGGAAGTCGAGTCGGGCATCAACGACCCGATGGCTGTCTTCCTGACGGTGGCGCTGATCGAACTGCTGCGATTGCCCGACGCCGGTCTGGCGCAGATGGCCTCGATGTTCGTGCTGCAACTCGGCGTCGGGCTCGCCTGCGGCTGGCTGCTCGGCCGCCTGCTCGCCGAGGTGGTGGCGCGGGTACGCGTGACCGAGGGCCTCTACGCACTGCTGATCCAGTCGGGCGGGCTGACGATCTTCGCCATCACCAACCTGCTGCAGGGCAGCGGCTTCCTCGCCATCTTCATTGCCGGCATGATCGTCGCGCGCCGCCGCGTACACGTGACCGAAGACGTGCTGCGCGTCAGCGATGGCCTGGCCTGGCTGGCGCAGGCCGGCATGTTCCTGATCCTCGGCATCTTCGCCAGCGCCAAGGGCCTGCTCGACGTGGCGCTGGCAGGGCTGGCCATCGGCATCGGCCTGATCGTGCTGGCGCGGCCGCTGGCGGTAGCGGTGCTGCTGGCGCCGTTTCGCTACGGAAGGCGCGAGATCGCCTTCATCGGCTGGGTCGGCCTGCGCGGCGCGGTGCCGATCGTGCTGGCGCTGTTCCCCCTGATGGCCGGCGTGGCCGACGCATCGCTGCTGTTCCACATCACCTTCTTCGCCGTGCTGCTGTCGCTGCTGCTGCAGGGCTCGACGCTGCCGCTGGCGGCGCGGCTGGCGCGCGTGACCGTGCCGGCGGGCTCGCCGATCCTGTCGAGCGAAGCGATCGAGGCGCGTGACGATCCGCACGCACTTGTGCAGTTGCGCGTGCTGCGTTCGGCGCGCGTCGAAGGCCAGGCGCCGGACGACCTCGAACTGCCGGAAGGCGCGCGCGTCGTCGAGGTGGTGCGCGACGGCCGCGCGATCGCGGTGCAGAAGCTGCGGGACGGCGACGTGGTGGCGATGATTGCGCCCGACGACGTGGTCAGCGACCTCGAGGAGATGTTCGCACCGGCGCCGGCGGTGCCGGAGTTCTCGCTCGACGCGGCGACCACGCTCGGCGACCTGCGCGACTACTACGGCATGCAGATTCCCGACGGCGCGAGTGCCGGGCAGACCATCGGCGCCTTCCTGCGCGCGCGGCTGCACGGTCGCCCTGCCGTCGGCGACACTGTCCGTGAGGGGCGGGTCTGCCTGTCGGTGCGCCAGGCGGCCGGCGGCAACATCCGTCGCATTGGCCTGCGTCTAGCACCGCGAGGCGACGAGGCCGGGCCAGCCTGAGGCCGACGCCTCAGCGACCGTGCACGCGAGTCAGAAGCGCGCCGAGAAGGTCACGCCGACCAGTGGCGCCGGATCGGCGTCGACTTCGCGCACGGCGTTGCCGTTCGGGTCCTCGACCCGCAGCTGGCCAGCGGTGACAACGCCCGCGTACAGGTTCATCGTCATGCCGGCGCCGAAGTTGCGCGTCGCGCGCAGGAAGACCGGGAAGCCGCGTTCCTCGCCGATGCCGTTTGCAACCGGCCCGCTCTCGCTCAGGCGGAAGCGCGTCGTGCGCCAGGCCGCGCCGAGGCCGAGGTTCCAGCCACCGTCGAGTCGGTAGTCGATCTCCAGCCCCGCCGGGCCGGTCGGGCCGGCCGACAGCGGATTCACCAGCCGCCAGCGATCGCCGAGTTTCCAGTCGACGAGCAGCAGCGGGAACACGCTCGTCTTCTCGAGGCGCTGGAAGATGCCGACGCCGAGGCCGAGGCGGTTGCCGTCGGCGAAGAAGCGGGTTGCCGAGAAGACGCCGCCCCAGGTGAGCGACTCGCCCTCGTCGGCGCCGTTCTCGCGGAACCAGTCGACGGATGGAATGAAGCCCAGCACCCAACGATCGCTCACGCCGAACACCAGCGGCGCCGCGACGCCGTAGCGCCTCACCACGTTCCATGGCGCGACGCCGCCGAAGGCGGCCGGGTTGGAGAACGAGTAGTCGGAGTAGTCGTAGTTGAACGTCAAACCGGCGAGGTTGGGCCCGCCGATGCTGCCCACCACGCCGGCACGCACGATCGTGCTGAACACGCTGTAGTCGCCGCCGCCGTCGATGTCGGCGTTGCCGAGGTACAGCGGCGTGATGGATGCGGACGGACGCCAGTTTCCCTGCGCCTGCGCGACGCCGCTCGCCGCGAACGCGGCGACGACCCCGATGACGGCTGCACGAAGCGATAGCTTGGACTTCATTGGCTCCTTCCTTTCTAGACGCAGCGTCCGCCGTCGACTTCCAGGCAGGTGCCGGTGATGAATTCCGCTTCGTCGGACGCGAAGAACAGGCACGCGTTGGCGACGTCGGCCGGCTTAGACATGCGGCCGAGGGGAATGGTGGCGAGGAACTTCTGCCGGTTCTCCGGCGTGTCCGGCACGCCCATGAACTGGGAGAGCAGCCCGGTTTCGCCGATCACCGGGTTGACGCAGTTCACGCGGATCTTGTCCGGCCCGAGCTCGGCCGCCATGCCCTTGCTGGTGATGATCACCGCGCCCTTGGTGCCGTTGTACCAGACGAGCCCCGGCCGCGGCCGCACGCCGGCGGTGGAGGCGACGTTGACGAACACGCCGCCGCCAGCCTTCCGGAAGTACGGCACCATGTGCTGTGCCGTCAGGTAGATGCTCTTCACGTTGACCGCATAGATGCGGTCGAACTCGTCTTCGCTCACGCCGAGCAGCGGCTGGTTGCGGTGCGTGGTGCCCGCGTTGTTCACCACGATGTGCAGCCGCCCGAAGTGCTCGAGCGCGCCGGTAAGCAGCTGCTTGACGTCGGCCGACTTCGACACGTCGCCGTGGACGAACTGTGCCCGCCCGCCGCGGGCGCGGATCGCCGCCGCGACGCGCTCGCCGGCCGCGTGCGCGACGTCGTTGACGATCACCGCACAGCCTTCGTCGGCAAAACGCTCGGCGATGCCCTGGCCGAATCCGGAGCCTGCCCCGGTGACGATCGCGACCTTGTCCTGCAGCCTTCCTGTGCTCATGACCTCTCCCATGCCGTGCAAATCGATTCGCCGCGCCGGCCCGGTGTCGTCAGCCGTGCTTGATTGCGATTGTCTTCAGCCGCGTGAAGCCGAGCAGCGCCTCGAAGCCCTTCTCGCGCCCGTAGCCGCTCGACTTCACGCCGCCGAACGGCAGTTCGATGCCGCCGCCAGCACCGTAGTTGTTGATGAACACCTGGCCGCAGGCGAGCCGCCGCGCCAGCCGCATCTGCCGCGCGCCGTCGCGCGTCCACACGCCGGCCACCAGGCCGTATGGCGTGCCGTTGGCGATCGACAGCGCCTGGTCTTCGCCGTCGAACGGCATCGCGGCGAGCACGGGGCCGAAGATCTCCTGCTGCGCGATCGCGTGCGCTGGCGGCACGTCGCGCAAGAGCGTCGGCGCCTGGTAGAAGCCGCCTTCGGGCGCGGCCTCGACGATCTCGCCCTGCGCGGCGACCTCGATGCCGTCGGCATGCGCCTGCGACAGGAAGTCCCACACCCGCTGCTGCTGCGAGCGGCGGATCAGCGGGCCGAGGTCGAGGTCGTCGAGCGCCGGGCCGACCTTCAGCACGCGGATCGCTGCGCCGACTCGCCCGAGCAGTTCCTCGTACACCGACTTCTCGATCAGCAGACGACTGCCGGCCGAGCAGGTCTGGCCGGCGTTCTGCATGATCGCGTTGACCAGCACCGGCACCGCGGCGTCGAGGTCGGCGTCGGCGAAGACGATCTGCGGTGACTTGCCGCCGAGCTCCAGCGTCACCGGGCAGTGATGCACGGCGGCGGCCTGCGCCACCCTGCTGCCCGTGACCGGCGAGCCGGTGAACGAGATGTGGTCGATGCCGGCGTGCATGGCCAGCGCGTTGCCGGCTTCGTGACCGAGGCCGGTGACGATGTTCAGCGCACCCTCTGGGAAGCCCGCCTCGGCCGCCAGTTCCGCCACGCGCAGCAGCGACAGGCAGGCATCCTCGGCGGGCTTCACCACGCAGGCGTTGCCGGCGGCGAGCGCCGCGCCGACGCTGCGGCCGAAGATCTGCATCGGGTAGTTCCACGGGATGATGTGGCCGGTCACCCCGTGCGGCTCGCGCAGCGTGAGCACGGTCATGCCGGCGCTGTACGGCAGCGTCTCGCCGTGCAGCTTGTCGGCCGCGCCCGCGTAGTACTCGAAGTAGCGGGCCAGCGCAGCCGCGTCGTTGCGGCCCTGCTTCAGCGGCTTGCCGGTGGTGCGCGATTCGTGATTCGCCAGTTCCTCGGCGTGCTCCTGCACGCGCAGCGCCAGCTTAGTCAGCAGCCGGCCGCGCTCGGTCGCGCTGAACTTGCCCCACGGTCCTTCGCCGGACTCGCCGAAGGCACGCCGCGCCGCCGCCACGCCCGCGTCGATGTCGGCGGCATTGCCGCGGGCGATGCGGGCGAACTGCTGCCCGCTCGACGGATCGACCACCGGCAGCGACTCGCCGCCGCTCGCCGCGACCCAGCGGTTGCCGATGAAATGGTGCTGTCCCTCGCCGGCCTGCCACGCCCCGTCCATCGTCGCCTCCCTCTTCTCGCCAGTGCGGCCGATTATCGGCGCTGCCCGCGGCAGCCTCAACCTGACGCTCGCTTAAACTGCGCGCCACCTGGGAGGAAGCCATTCATGGGTCTTGACCGAGTCAATTCCGGCCGCGCGCTGCCCGACGATTTCAACGTCATCATCGAAATCCCCGCCCACTCCGACCCGATCAAGTACGAGGTCGACAAGGAGTCCGGCGCCATCTTCGTCGACCGCTTCATCGGCACCTCGATGCACTACCCGTGCAACTACGGCTACATCCCGCACACCATCTCCGATGACGGCGATCCGGTCGACGTGCTGGTGATCACGCCATTCCCGCTCACCGCGGGCGTGGTGGTGCGCTGCCGGCCGCTCGGCGTGCTGAAGATGGAGGACGAGGCCGGCGGCGACTCGAAGCTGCTGGCGGTGCCGATCGACAAGTGCCTGCCCTGGTACAAGCACTGGCGCAAGGTCGACGACATCTCGCCCGAGCGCATCGCGCAGATCACCCACTTCTTCGAGCACTACAAGGACCTGGAGCCCGGCAAGTGGGTCAGGATCGTCGGCTGGGAAGGCCCCGACGAAGCGCGCCGCGAGATCATGTCGGCGGTCGAGGCGTTCAAGACCGCGTCGCCGAAGCCGGCGTTCTGAACTCGCCCGTCATCCCCGCGAAAGCAGGGGTCCAGGGGCGTCCGATCTGAAGACACTGGGTCCCCGCCTGCGCGGGGACGACACATCGCATGTCCCACGCCTCCCCGCTGATTGCCACCGACATCGAGGGCTACCTGCGAGCG
>CAZSYX010000024.1:0-41043 GCA_964610575.1 uncultured Burkholderiaceae bacterium | reverse complement strand
CGTGGCACTGCCCGGCGGCGGCGGAATTCGACCCCGCCCGCCGCCGCGCCGGCAACAAAAAAGCCCCGCCGAAGCGGGGCTTTTCTTTGCGGCAGCGCCGGTTACTTCGTGACCGTCCGCGTGCCGATGACTTCGATCTCGACACGGCGATTCTTGGCGCGTCCCTCGGCGGTGCGGTTGTCCGCGACCGGCTGCTTCTCGCCCTTGCCTTCCGTGTAGATCCGGTTGGCTTCGATGCCCTTGCTCACCAGGTACTGCTTGATCGCGTCGGAACGGCGCTTCGACAGACCCAGGTTGTACTCGTCGGTGCCGATCCAGTCGGTGTGGCCGACCGCAACGATCACCTCGAGGTTCACGCCGGCGAGCTTCGAAACGAGGTCGTCAAGCTTGGCTCTTGCCTCGGGCTTGATGACGTACTTGTCGAAGTCGAACAGGGCGTCAGCCGCGAAGGTCACCTTCTCCGTCGTGGGCTTCGGCGGAGCCGGCGGCGGCGGCGGCGGGGGCGGCGGCGGAGGCGCAGCCTTAGGCGCAGGCGGCGGCGGCGGCGGAGGTGGCTCGCAGACTTCTTTCGGCAGCACGGCCTTGTCGCACTGGCAGCCGGCGCCTTGCGGGCCGTCTATGCCGGCCAGCTGGGGCGTCCACCACGGGGTGCGCCAGCACAGGCCGAATGGGTCGACGACGACGTTGCCTCGCTGATCGAGGACATACGCCGGCGCATTCTTGGCACCCGGAATGTCCTTCGACTGGGCGATCGCAGTGCCGGAGGCAACTGCCATCACTGCCGTCGCGAACAGGACGCCTAGTTTCGCGGTTTTCTTCATGGTTTTCCTCACTGGAAGTAGCAGGGCGATTCGGGTTCGCACACGCTCATGACTGACGCGCGGGCGGCCAATTGCCTCAAGCGGTTGTCTTCGATGGCGCGAGCGCCTACTTCCTCAACAACTGCCGGCAACGATTCTGCCACGCTGACGATGCCGACAGGACGGCACGATCGAGAGCGATTCCACCTTCGGCGATCAGCTGTCGCGTCTGCACAACATGACGACCGGCGACCCAGACATCCGTCACGTGTTCGCGTCCGCTGGCGTAAAGCAGGTGCGAGACCGGGTCGAACAGCGGACACACCTCCGGGCTGGCCAGTTCAATGGCGACCAGGTCGGCGTCCTTGCCGACTTCGATCGAACCGATCCGCTTGTTCAGGCCCAGTGCCCTGGCGCCATTGATCGTGGCGCACTCCAGCGCCGCGGCCGCCGGCAGCATCGAGGCATCACCGGAGACGTTCTTGGCCAGCAGGGCAGCGAAGCGGGCCTCGTCGAACATGTCGAGGCGGTTGTTGCTTGCCGCCCCGTCGGTGCCGAGCGCCACGTTCACCCCGGCGGCGAGCATTGCCGGCACGCGGGCGATGCCGTTGGCGAGCTTCAGGTTGGACACCGGGCAGTGGGCGACACTCGCCCCGACGCGACCGAGCTGGGCGATCTCCTGGTCGGTCAGGTGGACCGAATGCACGGCGATCAGCCGCTCCGACAGCAGTCCGAGCCTGTCGAGCCGTTCGAGCGGGCGCACGCCGTAGCGCTCGATCGACTCGTCGATCTCGCTGACCGTCTCGTGCACGTGGATGTGCACCGGCAGGTCGAGTTCTTCGGCAAGAGTTGCCACGCGCGCCAGCGTTTCGTCGCTGACCGTGTAGGGGGCGTGCGGTGCCAGGGTGAAGCTGACCAGCGGGTCGTCGCGCAGCGCGTCGCGCGCCTGCAGCCCCTTGCGCAGGTAATCGTCGGCGTCGACGGCGTAGGCGGTCGGGAACCCGATGGCGATGATGCCGACCACCGCCCGCATGCCGACGGAGGTGAGCGCGCGGGCCACGACGTCGGGATAGAAATACATGTCCGAGCAGGTGGTCACCCCGGCCCGCAGCATCTCCACCGCGGCCAGTCGTGCGCCGTCGTGCACGAAGGCCTCGCCGACCAGGGCCTGCTCGAGCGGCCAGATCCTCTCGGTCAGCCACTGCTGCAGCGGCATGTCGTCGCCGACCCCGCGCAGCAGGGCCATCGAGGCGTGCGTGTGCGCATTGACCAGCCCGGGCATGACGAGATGGTCGGGCAGGCGAACCGTCGAGCGTGCGCTGAAGCGGCGTGCAGCCTGCGCAATCGGCAGGACAGCGCGGATGACGCCGGCATCGACGGCGATCGCGTGGCCTTCCAGCAGCGCGCCATGCGGCCGGATCGGCAGGATCCAGCGCGGCTCGATCAGGGTATCGATCTGCGCGGCAGCGTCCACTTCGCTCATCGGAACGGCGGTTGGCGGCAAACGGCCGCAATAGTGCCACGTGCGGCTCGGCTGCGAGCGTCGCGCTGATAAACTTCCCAGCTTGCTTGCGGCCCGAGAGCACGCCGGCTGGGCGTCCGTTGCGGGCCCCTTGCCGGCATGCGCGCGGGACGCGCTGCCGCCGCCGCCATGGACCCATTCGCCAAGGAAATCCTGCCCATCTCGCTCGAAGAGGAGATGAGGCGCTCTTATCTCGATTACGCGATGAGCGTGATCGTCGGCCGCGCGCTGCCCGACGTGCGCGACGGACTGAAGCCGGTGCACCGGCGCGTGCTGTTCGCCATGCACGAACTGGGCAACCACTACAACCGCCCCTACAAGAAGTCGGCGCGCATCGTCGGCGACGTCATCGGCAAGTACCACCCGCACGGCGACCAGGCGGCGTACGACACGCTGGTGCGCATGGCGCAGGATTTTTCGCTGCGCTACCTGCTGATCGACGGCCAGGGCAACTTCGGCTCGGTCGACGGCGACAGCGCGGCGGCGATGCGCTACACCGAGGTGCGGCTGGCGAAGCTGGCGCACGAAATGCTCGCCGACATCGAGAAGGAAACCGTCGACTACGGGCCGAACTACGACGGCTCGGAGAAGGAGCCGCTGATCCTGCCGGCGCGGCTGCCCAACCTGCTGGTGAACGGCTCGTCGGGCATCGCGGTCGGCATGGCCACCAACATCCCGCCGCACAACCTGAACGAGATCGTCGACGGCTGCGTGCTGCTGCTGCGCAATCCCGAGGCGTCGATCGAGGAACTGATCGAACTGGTCCCGGCGCCGGACTTCCCGACCGCGGCGATCATCTACGGACTGGAGGGCGTGCGCGAGGGCTATCGCACCGGCCGCGGCCGCGTCGTGATGCGTGCCAAGACGCACTTCGAGGACATTGACCGCGGCGCGCGGCAGGCGATCATCGTCGACGAGCTGCCCTACCAGGTCAACAAGCGGCTGCTGCTCGAGCGCATCGCCGAGATGGTCGGCGAGAAGAAGCTCGAGGGCATCTCCGACATCCGCGACGAGTCGGACAAGTCGGGCATGCGCGTGGTGATCGAACTGAAGCGCGGCGAGGTGGCCGAGGTTGTGCTGAACAACCTGTACAAGCAGACGCAGCTGCAAGACACGTTCGGCATGAACATGGTCGCGCTGGTCGACGGCCAGCCGAAGCTGCTGAATCTCAAGCAGATGATGGAGGCGTTCCTCGCGCACCGGCGCGAGGTCGTCACCCGCCGCACGGTGTTCGAACTGCGCGAGGCGCGCGACCGCGGCCACGTGCTCGAGGGGCTGGCGGTGGCGCTGGCCAACATCGACGAGTTCATCGCCATCATCAAGGCGGCGCCGACGCCGCCGGTGGCGAAGACCGAACTGATGTCACGCGTCTGGGACTCGACGCTGGTGCGCGAGATGCTCGCGCGGGCCGGCAGCCAGCGCGACGCCTACCGGCCGCTCGGCCTCGATCCGCAGTTCGGCTTGAAGGATGACGGCCTGTACCGGCTGTCAGAGACGCAGGCCGAACAGATCCTGCAGATGCGCCTGCAGCGGCTCACGGGGCTCGAGCAGGACAAGATCCGCAACGAGTACCGCGAGGTGATGGACCGCATCGCCGACCTGCTCGACATCCTGGCCCGGCCGGAGCGGATCACGACCATCATCGGCGACGAACTGGCCGCTGTGAAAAAGGACTTCGGCGACGCGCGCCGCTCGGAGATCGTGCGCAGCGCCGAGGACCTGCAGACCGAGGACCTGATTGCACCGCAGGACATGGTGGTGACGCTGTCGCACACCGGCTACATCAAGAGCCAACCGCTGGCCGACTACCGCGCGCAGAAGCGCGGCGGCCGGGGCCGCCAGGCGGCGGCCACCCGCGAGGACGACTGGATCGACCAGCTGTTCATCGCCAATACGCACGACACGATCCTGTGCTTTTCCGATCGCGGCCGGCTGTACTGGCTGAAGGTGTGGGAAGTGCCGCAGGGCTCGCGGGTGTCGCGCGGCAAGCCGATCGTCAACATGTTTCCGCTCGGCGATCAGGAGAAGATCACCGTCGTGCTGCCGATCCGCGAATACGACGAGCACCACTACGTATTCATGGCCACCGCCCAGGGCACGGTGAAGAAGACGACGCTGACCGATTTCTCCAACCCGCGCAAGGCCGGGATCATCGCCGTCGACCTCGACCCCGGCGATTACCTGATCGGCGCGGCGATCACCGACGGTCGGCACGACGTGATGCTGTTCTCCGACGCCGGCAAGGCGGTGCGCTTCGACGAGAACGACGTGCGCCCGATGGGCCGCACGGCGCGCGGCGTGCGCGGCATGCAGCTCGAGCCGGGGAGCAGCGTGATCGCGCTGCTGGTGGCCGAGGACGAAGCGCAGAGCGTGCTGACGGCGACCGAGAACGGCTTCGGCAAGCGCACGCCGATCGCTGAGTACACGCGGCACGGCCGCGGCACGAAGGGGATGATCGCCATCGCCACCACCGAGCGCAACGGCAAGGTGGTGGCCGCCACCCTGGTGCGGCCGGAAGACGAGATCATGCTGATCACCACTGGCGGCGTGCTGATCCGCACGCGCGTCGCCGAGATCCGCGAGATGGGACGCGCCACGCAGGGCGTGACGCTGATCGCACTCGACGAGGGCACCACGCTCACCGGATTGCAGCGCATCGTCGAGACCGATGACGACGGCAGCGGCGAGGGCGGCAATCCCGCGCAGGATGCCGGCGCCGAAGCATCATGACCCGAAGGCACTCCCGGCGATGGATGAACCGCTGAATACGCTGCGCAAGGCAATCGACGAGATCGACCGGAAACTGGTTGCGCTGCTCAGCGAGCGGGCGCGCCTGGCGCAGGAGGTCGGCCGGCTCAAGGATGTGGCCGAGGCGCCGGTTTACCGGCCCGAGCGCGAGGCGGAAGTGCTGCGCAACGTTGCCGCCATCAACCCGGGCCCGTTGCAGGAGGCCGCACTGGCCGCGATCTTCCGCGAGGTGATGTCGGCTTGCCGGGCACTCGAGCGGCGGATCCGCGTCGCCTTCCTCGGCCCGGCCGGGACCTTCTCGGAGATGGCGCTGCTCAAGCAGTTCGGCTCGTCGGTCGAGGCGGTGCCCTGCGTGTCGATCGACGAGGTGTTCCGCACGGTCGAGGCCGGCGGTGCGGATTTCGCGATCTCCCCGGTGGAGAACTCGACCGAGGGCTCGATCACGCGCACCCTCGACCTGTTGCTCGCCACGCCGCTCGCCATCGTTGCCGAGGTGTCGCTGCCGGTGGAGCACCACCTGCTGACGTCGAGCGGCAGCATGCAGGGCGTCACAAGGATCACCGCGCACGCACAGGCGCTGGCGCAGTGCGTGAACTGGCTCAACCAGCACTATCCGTCGATCGAGCGGCAGCCGGTCGCCAGCAACGGCGAGGCGGCGCGACTGGCGTCGACCGACCCGACGGTCGCCGCCATTGCCGGCGAGGCGGCGGCGAGCCGCTACGGTCTGGTGCCGGTGGCCAGCCATATCCAGGATGACCCGGCCAATCGCACGCGCTTCGTCGCCCTCGGCCGGCAGCACGCCCAGCCGAGCGGGCGCGACAAGACGTCGCTGATCCTCGCGGTGGCGCACAAAGCCGGGGCCGTTCACCACATGCTGGCGCCGCTGGCGCGCCACGGCGTGTCGATGACGCGCTTCGAGTCGCGGCCGGCCAAGACCGGCGCCTGGGAGTATTACTTCTACGTCGACGTCGAGGGCCACGAGAGCGACCCGAAGGTCGCCGTGGCCCTCGAGCAGCTGCGCGGCGAGTGTGCCTTCTACAAGAGCCTCGGCTCGTATCCGGTTGCCGCCTGATTGAGGAAAGTCGGAATGTCACCAGCCGCTCAAGCCGGACAGCCGGCGCAGGCCATCGAGGCATTGCCTTACGTGCGGGCGATTGCGCCGTACCAGGCGGGCAAGCCGATCGAGGAACTCGCCCGCGAGCACGGGCTGCAGCCGGAGAGAATCGTCAAGCTGGCGTCGAACGAGAACCCGCTCGGCATGCCGGACTCGGCGCGGGCGGCGATCGAGGCGGCGCTTCCCGAGCTCGGGCGCTACCCGGATTCGAACGGCTTCGAGCTGAAAGCAGCGCTGTCGCGCAAGTTCGGCGTGCCAGCCGAATGGATCACGCTCGGCAACGGCAGCAACGACATCCTGGAAGCGGCGGCGGCGGTGATGCTGGCGCCGGGGCGCAGCTGTGTCTACGCGCAGCATTCGTTCGCCGTGTACCCGTTGGCGACGATGGCCCGCGGCGCCCGTTCGATCATCGTGCCGGCGAGCGACTACGGCCACGATCTCGACGCGATGCTGGCAGCGATCGAGGCCGATACGCGGCTCGTCTTCGTCGCCAATCCGAACAACCCGACCGGCACCTTCGTTGGCGCCGAGAAGATGGCCGGGTTCCTGGGCCGGGTGCCGCGCCATGTGGTGGTGGTCCTCGATGAGGCCTACAACGAGTACCTGTCGCCGGAACTGCGTCATCCGAGCATCGACTGGGTGCGCCGCTTCCCGAACCTGCTGGTGTCGCGTTCCTTCTCGAAGGCCTACGGGCTGGCAGGGCTGCGCGTCGGCTACGGCGTTGCCCAGCCGGAACTCACCGACCTGCTCAACCGCGTGCGGCAGCCGTTCAACTGCAACTCACTGGCTCAGGTGGCGGCGGTCGCGGCGCTCGCCGACGAGGCCTTTGTCGCCCGCAGCGTCGAGGTCAATCGCAAGGGCATGGCCCAGATCACCGCAGCCCTCGATGTGCTGGGGCTGCGCTACCTGCCGAGCTTCGGCAACTTCTTACTCGTGGAGGTTGGCGATGGCGCCGCCGTCTACCAGGGGCTGCTCAAGCGCGGGGTGATCGTGCGGCCGGTGGCCAACTATGGCCTGCCGCAATGGCTGCGGGTCACGATCGGACTGCCGGAGGAAAACGACAAGTTCATCGCCGCGCTGCGCGAGGTGCTGCAGGGCGCCCGCGCATGAGGATCGCGCTGATCGGCGTTGGCATGATCGGCGGCTCGCTGATGGCCGCTTGGCGTCAGGCCGGCGTGGTGACGGCGGCGACGGGATACGACACCGATCCGAAGGCGCTGGCGGTGGCAGGCGAGCGCGGCCTGATCGATCGAGGCGCTACGTCGGTGGCGCAGGCGGTGGCTGACGCCGAACTGGTCGTCGTTGCCACCCCGGTTGGCTCGATGGTCGAGGTGTTCCAGCAACTTGCTCCGGCGCTGCCGCGCGATGCACTGCTTACCGACGTGGGCAGCACCAAGGGCGACGTCCTTGACCATGCGCGCGCGGCACTGGGCGCCGCATTTTCCCGCTTCGTGCCGGCCCATCCGATCGCCGGCAAGGAACTGCCCGGGGTGGAACATGCCGATGCGCAGCTGTTTGCCGGCAAGCGCGTGGTGCTGACGCCGACTGCCGGAACGAGCGCCGATGCGCTGGCGAAGATCGAAGGATTGTTTGCTCGGACCGGTGCGCGGGTGGAGCGCATGGATGCCGCCGAGCACGACCGCATCTTTGCTGCGGTCAGCCACCTGCCGCACCTGCTGTCGTTTGCGCTGATGGCGGCGATCGGTTCGGAGCCCGGCGGCGAACGCAAGCTCGCTTACGGCGGCGCCGGCTTCCGCGACTTCACGCGCATCGCGGCGTCATCGCCCGTGATGTGGCGGGACATCTGCGTCGCCAACCGCGCGGCGCTGGGTGAGGAATTGCGCGGCTACCGCGCCTTGCTCGACAGTTTGCAGCGGGCGGTCGACGACGGGGACGCAGCAACGCTGCAGCAGACCTTCGAACTGGCTGCGCGCCTGCGCCGACGGTGGGCAGCCCCGGCTGATGCTCAATAGCGAAGAGCAGCGCTGGCCGGACGAACTGACCGTCCAACCGATCGCGCACGCGCAAGGCGTGGTGCGATTGCCGGGCTCGAAGAGCATCTCCAACCGGGCGCTGCTGCTGGCGGCCCTGGCCGAAGGCACGACCGTGCTGACGCGCCTGCTCGACGCCGACGACACGCGAGTGATGATCGATGCGCTGCGCGCGCTCGGCATTGCGATCGAGCGCGAAGGCGACACGGCTCGCGTCAGTGGCTGCAACGGCCGGTTTCCGGCCCGCAGCGCGGACCTTTTCCTCGGCAATGCCGGCACGGCAACACGTTCGCTCACCGCGGCGCTCGCCTTCGCCGACGGCCGCTATCGCATCGACGGCGTCGCACGGATGCGCGAACGGCCGATCGGCGACCTCGTGACGGCGCTCAACGCCCTTGGCGCCCGCATCGGGTACGAGGGCGCTGCAGGCTACCCGCCGCTTCGCATCGAGCCGGCGCAGCGGCTGCTGCGCGACGAGGTTGCGATCCGGGGCGAGGTCTCCAGCCAGTTCCTCACGGGCCTGCTGATGGCTGCGCCGCTGGTCGCGCCGCAGGACGGTCTGCGGGTTCAGGTGGCGGGCGAACTGATCTCGCAACCGTACGTGGCGATGACGGTGGCGATGATGAAGCGGTTCGGCGTCGAGGTCGGACGCTCGGGCGACACCTTCGTGGTGCCGCGGGCCGGCTACAGGTCACCGGGGGCGCTTGCGGTCGAGGGCGACGCGTCGAGTGCCTCGTATTTCCTGGCGCTCGGGCTGCTGGCCGGCGGACCGGTGCGCGTCGAGGGCGTTGGCCGCGACAGCGTACAGGGCGACGTGGCCTTCGCCGACCTGCTGCAGGCGATGGGGGCACGCATCGAGCGCGGGGCCGACTGGATAGAGGCTCGCGCCGGCGACGGCCTGCGCGCGGTCGACTGGGACTGCACGTCGATTCCGGATGCGGCGATGACGGCTGCCGTGGTGGCGATGTTTGCGCCCGGCCGCACCACGCTGCGCGGCATCGGCTCGTGGCGGGTCAAGGAGACCGACCGCATCGCCGCCATGGCAATCGAACTGCGCAAACTCGGCGCCACGGTCGAGGAGGGCACAGACCGGATCTCGATCAGCGGGCCGACGGTACTGCGTGAAGCGACGATCGACACCTACGACGATCACCGGATCGCCATGTGCTTCGCACTTGCCGCGACTGGCGGCCTGCCGGTGCACGTTCGCGACCCGCGCTGCGTCAGCAAGACTTTTCCGCGATTCTTTGCGGAACTGGCGACATTGACGGCACCGAGCGCGGCGTGACGCGCGCCCAGGCGCGCTCGTGCAGCAGGTAGGCGACGGTATTGGCCAGCGGCTCGAGCAGGGCCAGGGCGCTGGCGATGGCCACACTGCCGGTCAGCAGGTAGGCGATCGTGAAGGCGACGGCGAAGTGAACGACGGCGAAGGTGCCGGTCTTCGCCAGGCTATGTGAGAGCGGGACTCGCATCGCAAACTCCTTAAGTGAGAAGCGTTCTCGGCATGGTAGTGACGGCAACGCTGACGTGCATTGAATTGTGTTGATCGAACCGATAGCGAAAGGCTGTTGATGGATCAGGTGCCGGTGATTGCGATCGACGGGCCGACCGCGTCCGGCAAGGGCACTGTGGCGCAGCGCCTCGCCGCTGCGCTCGGCTGGCACTACCTGGACAGCGGGGCGCTGTACCGGCTGGTGGCGCTGCGCGCTCTCGAATCAGGCGTCGACGCCGGGGATGCGTCTGCGCTGGCCGATCTGGCGCGGCGCCTGCAGCCGCACTTCGCCGGCGACCGCATCAACCTGGACGGGCGCGACGTCACCAACGACATCCGTCGCGAGGACGTCGGCGCCATGGCGTCCCGGATCGCCGTCCACCCGTCGCTGCGCGACGCGCTGCTGGCCCTGCAGAAGAGCTTCCGCCGCCCCCCCGGACTGGTGGCCGACGGACGCGACATGGGCACGGTCGTCTTTCCAGATGCCGGGCTGAAGGTCTTCCTCACCGCGAGCGTCGAGGCGCGCGCCGCGCGACGCCATAAGCAGTTGAGCGAAAAGGGTTTCCCGAGTAATATCCCGATCCTTTTGCAGGATCTCAGGGCGCGTGACGAACGCGACAGCAGCCGTTCCGCGGCGCCGCTGAGACCTGCCGAAGACGCCCGCCAGCTCGACAGTTCGGATCTTTCCATCGAACAGGTCGTGTCGCAGATCTTGCGCTGGCACGGCGAACGCTGACCCGCGGCGGATTCGCGGAGCGGCAAAGGGTGCGCGGTGCCGCTCCTCGAGCAGGCCGCGTGGTGTTCAACTCCGCTGGGGCGCAAGGCCCTGGCGCGATTGAAGGTCAATTGATGTCTTCCGTTGCAACTCAACAAACCGGCTCTGGCAAAGAGAGCTTCGCAGCACTTTTCGAAGAAAGCCTGGCACGCAAGGAGATGCGGCAAGGCGAGGTGATCACCGCCGAGGTGGTCCGCGTCGACTACAACTTCGTGGTGGTCAACGCCGGCCTCAAGAGCGAGGCCTACATCCCGCTCGAGGAATTCAAGAACGATCTCGGCGAACTCGACGTCAAACCGGGCGACTTCGTCTCGGTGGCGATCGAATCGCTGGAAAACGGCTACGGCGACACCATCCTGTCGCGTGACAAGGCCAAGCGCCTGGCCGCCTGGCTGAACCTTGAAAAGGCGCTGGAGAACGGCGAGCTGGTGAGCGGCACCATCTCCGGCAAGGTCAAGGGCGGCCTGACGGTCATGACCAACGGCATCCGCGCCTTCCTGCCGGGCTCGCTGGTCGACACGCGCCCGGTCAAGGACACCACGCCGTACGAAGGCAAGACGCTCGAGTTCAAGGTCATCAAGCTCGACCGCAAGCGCAACAACGTGGTGCTGTCGCGCCGCGCCGTGATCGAAGCGAGCATGGGTGAGGAACGCGCCAAGCTGCTCGAGACCCTGCGCGAGGGCTCGATCGTCAAGGGTGTTGTCAAGAACATCACCGACTACGGCGCCTTTGTCGACCTGGGCGGCATCGACGGCCTGCTGCACATCACCGATCTGGCGTGGCGTCGCGTACGGCACCCGAACGAGGTGGTTCAGGTTGGCCAGGAGCTGACGGCCAAGGTCCTGAAGTTCGACCAGGAGAAGAACCGAGTGTCGCTGGGCCTGAAGCAGCTTGGCGAGGATC
The DNA here is from genome assembly GCA_964610575.1 of uncultured Burkholderiaceae bacterium. Classification (GTDB taxonomy): domain Bacteria; phylum Pseudomonadota; class Gammaproteobacteria; order Burkholderiales; family Burkholderiaceae_F; genus JADJWR01. The sequence continues at coordinate 29,698 of CAZSYX010000024.1, read as the reverse complement.
CGTGGGTCGGACTGGGCCGCCGCTATCCGCAGAGCACGCGACTGTTCGGCAAGATCACCAACATCACCGACTACGGCGCGTTCGTCGAGATCGAGGCCGGCATCGAGGGTCTGGTGCACGTCTCCGAGATGGACTGGACCAACAAGAACGTCGACCCGAAGAAGGTGGTCGCCCTCGGCGACGAGGTCGAGGTCATGGTGCTCGAGATCGACGAAGATCGCCGCCGCATCTCGCTTGGCATGAAGCAGTGCAAGCCGAATCCGTGGGACGACTTCGCCATCGCGCACAAGAAGGGCGACCGCGTCAAAGGGCAGATCAAGTCGATCACCGACTTCGGCGTGTTCATCGGCCTGCCCGGCAACATCGATGGCCTGGTGCACCTGTCCGACCTGTCGTGGAACGAGCCCGGCGAGGATGCCGTGCGCAAGTTCAAGAAGGGCGACGAGGTCGAGGCGATGGTGCTCGCCATCGACGTCGAGCGCGAGCGCATCTCGCTTGGCATCAAGCAGATGGCCGGCGATCCGTTCAACAATTTCGCCGCCACGCACGAGAAGGGTTCGCTGGTCACCGGCACGGTCAAGAGCGTCGACGCCAAGGGCGCCGTCATCGATCTGGGCGGCGACGTCGAGGGCTACCTGCGCGCCTCGGAGATCTCGTCCGACCGCGTCGAGGATGCTCGCAACCACCTGAAGGAAGGCGATTCGGTGACCGCGCTGATCATCAACGTCGACCGCAAGAACCGCAGCCTGAACCTGTCGATCAAGGCCAGGGACAGCGCCGAGGCGAGCGAGGCGATGGAGCGGATGAAGGCCGAGGCTGCCACCGGCACCACCAGCCTGGGTGCACTTCTGAAGGCCAAGCTCGACAATCGCTAGCCCACAGGCGCGACTGCCATGAAGATGCTGACCCGTTCCGAGCTGATCAGCCGCCTTTCCGAGCGCAACCCGCGGCTGCCGCCGCGCGACGCGGACGAGGCGGTGAAGTGCATGCTCGACACGATGACGCAGGCGCTGGCCGAAGGCGGCCGGGTGGAGATCCGCGGCTTCGGCAGCTTCGCGCTCAACTACCGGCCGCCGCGCGTTGGGCGTAATCCGAAGTCCGGCGAGCGGGTGCACGTGCCGGCGAAGTTCGTGCCGCACTTCAAGGCCGGCAAGGAACTTCGCAGTCGCGTCGATCAGGGCGTCGAGCAGCAACCGGCGCCGGTCGAAGGTTCATCGGACTGAGGTCCTTGCCTCGAATTGCAGCCCCGCCGAGTGCGGGGCTTTTTTTCGCCTCGCCCGAGGCACGCTAGGTCGCCGAAAAGCCGGGCGCGCTTAGAATGCTTCGACGATGGGAGACGCATGCGGATGAACGTCATCGCCTGGCTGCTGCGCCTGCTGTTCTTTCTCGCCGTCCTGTGGTTCGCGCTTAAGAACACGATGCCGGTCACCGTTCGGCTGACCGAGAACCTGCGCTGGGACGACGTTCCGCTTGTGCTGGTGATGCTCGGCTGCCTGCTCGCCGGCATGCTGCTCGGCGCGATGGCACTGGCGCCGCGGCTGTACCGCCTGCACCGGCGCGCAGCAGCCGTCGACAGCGGTGAGAAGCGGGTGCGGGCCGCCCCCGTTGCCGACCGGGAGGTCGGCGGCGATCGCCTGGCCAATGTCGCTCGCCGTGCCGGCGCGGTGGGCGAACTCGACATGGCCGAAGGCGGCAGCGCGGCGACGCGCCGATGATCGAGTTCGAGCTCTGGTACCTGGTGCTGCTGCCGCTGCTGTTCGCGGCGGGCTGGTGGCTGCGCGGTGTCGACGCCCGCCAGCGCAGCGGTGAGGCTGACGGCGGGCCACGCGCCTATTTCCGCGGCCTCAACTACCTGCTCAACGAGCAGCCGGACAAGGCGATCGATGCTTTCATCGAGGTCGTCAGGCTCGACCCCGAGACGATCGACCTGCATTTCGCACTCGGCAACCTGTTCCGTCGGCGTGGTGAGGTCGACCGTGCCGTTCGCATCCACACGCACCTGCTGAACCGCGCCGACCTGCCCGCGCGCAGCCGCGCCGAGGCACTGGCCGAGCTCGGCCAGGATTTCCTCAAGGGCGGCTTGCTCGATCGCGCCGAAGATAGCTTCGCGCGGCTGCTCGACGAGCCACGCCATCGGGTCGAGGCGCTGCGCGCGCTGCTGCGCATCTACCAGATGGAGCGCGAGTGGGGCAAGGCGATCGAGATTGCGCGCAGGCTGGAGCGCGAGGCGGGCGAGAGCAGCCATGCGCAGGTCGCCCACTTCCACTGCGAGTCGGCCGAGAAGGCGCTGGCAGCGAAGGATGAGGAGGGCGCACGGAACCATCTCGAGCAGGCGCTGAAGATCAACCGCAAGTCGGTGCGCGCGGCGATCCTCGCCGGCGATCTGGCGGCGCGCCGTGGTGAGGGCGAAGAGGCGATCAGTCACTGGCGCGGCGTCGGCGAGATGAATCCCGAGTACCTGCCGCTCGTCGCTGGTCGGCTGGCCGACGCGCTCGATGCGGCCGGCCGCCGTGCCGAGGCACTGAACTTCCTGCGCCGCAGCCTGCTCGATCATCCGTCGATCGACCTGCTCGACATCGCGCACGCGCGCGTTGCGGCCTGGGAGAGCCCGCCCGCTGCCGAAGCGCTGCTCCGCGACGAACTGCAGCGGCATCCGTCGCTGCTCGGTTTCGAGAGGCTGCTGGCCTCGCGCGCAGCCGCAGCGTTCGGCGATGCGCCGGTGGAACAGCTGCGGACGCTGATCCAGGCACAGGCCCGCAAGCTGGCGCGCTACCGCTGCAGCAAGTGCGGCTTCCGCGCGCGCGAGTTCCACTGGCAATGCCCCGGCTGCACCAGCTGGGACAGCTACCCGCCGCGTCGCATCGAAGAACTCGACGCCCAGTAGGTCGGCGCAATGCGCATCCTGTCGATACTTGCGCTGCTGCCGGCATTGGCGGCGGCGCTTGAAATCAACACCGCCACCCGTTCCCAGCTCGAGCAGGTGCCCGGCCTGGGCGTCGCAACGACCGAACGAATCCTGCAGGCGCGCAGCGAACGGCCCTTCGCCGACTGGACTGATCTCGCTGCGCGCGTGGCCGGTATCCGCGGCAAACGGGCCGAGCAGCTCGATCGGCAGGGTCTGACCGTCAACGGCAAGCCGCTTGCCGCCGACACGGAAAAGCGGAAATGAGCTACCAGAGCATCGAGGCCACCATCGGCAATACGCCGCTGGTAAGACTGCAACGCATTGGTACCGACGAGAGCGCTCGCCGCGGCAACGTGATCCTCGGCAAGCTCGAGGGCAACAACCCGGGCGGCTCGGTCAAGGACCGACCGGCCTATTCGATGATCCGGCGTGCGGAAGAACGCGGCGAGATCCGGCCGCGTGACCGTCTGATCGAGGCCACCAGCGGCAACACGGGAATTGCGCTGGCAATGATCGCGGCGATGAAGGGCTACCGGATGACGCTGATCATGCCGGACAACCTGTCCGCCGAGCGCCGTGCAAGCATGACGGCCTATGGCGCCGAGCTGATCCTGACGCCGGCGGCCAGGGGCGGAATGGAGTACGCGCGCGACCTGGCTCTCGAGATGCAGGCCAAGGGCGAGGGAAGGGTGCTCGACCAGTTCGCCAACGCCGATAACCCGCGCGCCCACTACGAAACGACCGGCCCCGAAATCTGGCGCGACACCGGCGGGCGCATCACGCACTTCGTCAGCGCGATGGGTACCACCGGCACGATCATGGGCGTGTCGAGCTTCCTGAAGGAGCGGAACCCGGCGGTGCATATCGTCGGCGCGCAGCCGGCCGAGGGTTCGCAGATTCCGGGCATCCGCAAATGGCCGCAAGCCTACCTGCCGAAGATCTACGACGCGTCGCGCGTCGATCGGCTGGAATACGTGGCGCAGGCGGACGCCGAGGCGATGGCGCGTCGCATGGCCGCGGAAGAGGGGATCTTCTGCGGCATCTCCGCGGCGGGCGCGTGCGTCATCGCTTTGCGGGTTGCAGCGGAAGTCGAAAACGCGACGATCGTGTTTGTCGTCTGCGATCGCGGCGATCGCTATCTCAGTACCGGCATCTTTCCGGCCTGAGTTCCTGATCCGGTGTCCGTGACCGTCGATTCGCTGGGCACAGAGCCCGACAGCGGATCACGGACAGCAGATCACCTGTGGCCGTCCACCAATCAGTCGACGGTGACCGGAATCTTGCCGATCTTCGCCTGCCACTCGCGTGGCCCGGTCTGGTGCACCGACGTACCGTCGCTGGACACCGCGACCGTGACCGGCATGTCCTTGACGTCGAACTCGTAGATCGCCTCCATGCCGAGGTCGCCGAAGGCCAGCACCTTGGCCGCCTTGATCGCCTTGGCCACCAGGTAGGCGGCGCCGCCGACGGCCATCAGGTAGGCGCTCTTGTGCTTGCGGATCGCCTCGATCGCCGTCGGGCCGCGCTCGGACTTGCCGATCATCGCGACGAGCCCGGTCTGCGCCAGCATCATCTCGGTGTACTTGTCCATCCGCGTGGCCGTGGTCGGGCCAGCCGGGCCGACCACCTCGTCGCGCACCGGGTCGACCGGGCCGACGTAGTAGATGACGCGATTGGTGAAGTCGACCGGCAGCTTCTCGCCCTTGGCCAGCATGTCCTGGATGCGCTGGTGTGCGGCATCGCGGCCGGTCAGCATCTTCCCTGACAGCAGCAGCGTGTCACCCGGCTTCCACGAGGCGATCTCCTCCCTGGTCAGCTTGTTCAAGTCGACGCGCCTGCTCTTCTGGTAGTCGGGCGCCCACTGCACCTTCGGCCACAGGTCGAGCGACGGCGGCTCGAGGTAGGCCGGGCCACTGCCGTCCAGCACGAAGTGGGCGTGGCGGGTGGCGGCGCAGTTGGGGATCATCGCCACCGGCTTGCTCGCCGCGTGGGTCGGGTACATCTTGATCTTGACGTCGAGCACGGTGGTGAGTCCCCCGAGCCCCTGCGCGCCGATGCCGAGCGCGTTGACCTTCTCGAACAGTTCCAGGCGCAGCTTCTCGACATCGTTGCTCGGGCCGCGGCGGCGCAGCTCGTACATGTCGATGTCGTCCATCAGCGCTTCCTTGGCCATCGTCATCGCCTTCTCGGCCGTGCCGCCGATGCCTATGCCGAGCATGCCCGGCGGGCACCAGCCGGCGCCCATCGTCGGCACCGTCTTCAGCACCCAGTCGACGATGGAATCGGACGGGTTGAGCATGACGAACTTGCTCTTGTTCTCCGAGCCGCCGCCCTTGGCGGCGACCTGCACCTCGACCGTATCGCCCGGCACGATCTGCACGTTGACCACCGCCGGCGTGTTGTCCTTGGTGTTCTTGCGGCCGAACTCCGGCGGGCTCACCACCGAGGCGCGCAGCACGTTGTCGGGATTCAGGTAGCCGCGCCGTACGCCTTCGTTGATGGCGTCCTCGAGCGAGCCGGTGAAGCCCTCCCAGCGCACGTCCATGCCGACCTTCAGGAAGACGTTGACGATGCCGGTGTCCTGGCAGATCGGCCGGTGGCCTTCGGCGCACATCTTCGAGTTGGTGAGGATCTGCGCGATCGCATCCTTCGCTGCCGGGCTCTGTTCCTCCTCGTAGGCGCGGGCCAGATGGGCGATGTAATCGGCCGGGTGGTAGTAGCTGATGTACTGCAGGGCGGCGGCGATGCTCTCGACCAGGTCCGCCTGACGAATGGTGGCCATACAGTCTCCCCCCTGTGGGGTTGTGGGACCGGGTCCGAACTATAAAGACTGCGCGTCGCCGCGGCAGCGCGTGCCGGCGGCCGGCTTAATGCAGGTCAAAGGCCGCGTGCGCGCTGCGGCGCCGATCGATGGCGGCGGCTACTGCGCCGCGGCGCGCCGCGCCCGCGGCAGCAGGGTCGAGACGAGCGGCCACACCAGCAGCACGATGGCGAGCGTGGTCAGGACGGCGGCGATGCCGCTATCGAAGAAGATGCCCAGGTTGCCCTGCGACAGCAGCATCGACTGGCGGAAAGAATCCTCGGCGCGGTCGCCGAGCACCAGCGCCAGCACCAGCGGCGCCAGCGGGTAGTTCAGCTTCTTGAACACGTAGCCGACGATGCCGAAGCCGAACATCAGGTAGATGTCGAAGACCGAGTTGTGCACCGTGTAGGCGCCGACCGCGCAGATGATGAGGATGACCGGCGCGATGATCGCGAAGGGCACGCGCAGGATCGCCGCGAACAAGGGCACGCCCGACAGCACCACGAGCAGACCCGTAAGGTTGCCCAGGTACATGCTGGCGATCAGGCCCCAGACGAAGTCCTTCTGTTCGACGAACAGCAGCGGTCCCGGCTGCAGGCCCCAGATCAGCAGCCCGCCGAGCAGCACCGCCGCGGTGGGCGAGCCGGGCACGCCGAGAGCCATCATCGGCAGCAGGGCTGTCGTCCCTGCCGCATGGGCCGCGGTCTCCGGCGCAACCACGCCCTCCACCTGTCCCCTGCCGAAGCGGTCCGAGTCCGGCGAGAAGCGCTTGGCCACACCGTAGGCCATGAACGATGCCGGCGTCGCGCCGCCCGGCACGATGCCCATCAGGCAGCCGACCGCAGCGCTGCGCAGCGATGAAAGCCAGTAGCGGGGCAGCTCGCGCCAGGTTTCAAGGACCACCTTCAGGCTGAGCCGCGCCTTGCTGCCGCGGAACGACAGCCCTTCCTCCATGGTGAGCAGGATCTCGCCGATGCCGAAAAGGCCGATCACGGCGATCAGGAAATCGAAGCCCTTAAGCATCTCGGTGAAGCCGAAGGTCAGCCGAAGCCGACCGGTCACCGTGTCCAGTCCGACCGCCGCCAGGCCGAAGCCGATCATCATCGAGGCGACGGTCTTCAGCGCCGCGCCGCGGTTCATGCCGATGAAGGCGCAGAAGGTGAGCAGGTAGACGGAGAAGAACTCCGGCGGCCCGAAACGCAGCGCAAACGTGGCCACAAGTGGCGCCATGAACGTGATCAGCAGCACTGCCAGCAGGGCGCCGACGAAGGATGCCGTGAAGGCCGCCGTGAGCGCCGTGCCGGCCTTGCCCTGCTGCGCCAGCGGATAGCCGTCGAACGTGGTCGCCACCGACCAGGGTTCGCCCGGGATGTTGAAGAGGATCGACGTGATCGCGCCGCCGAACAGCGCGCCCCAATAAATGCAGGACAGCATGATGATTGCCGACGTCGGATTCATCGAGAACGTCAGCGGCAGCAGGATGGCGATGCCGTTGGCACCGCCCAGCCCCGGCAACACGCCGATGACCACGCCGAGCAAGATGCCGACCAGCATAAGCAGGAAGTTTTCCGGCGACGCGGCGACGGCGAAGCCCTGGGCCAGCGCAGCGAACTGTTCCAACATGGTCGCTCAACCCAGCCCGAGCAGTGATTCGAGCGGGCCCTTGGGCAGGGGCACCTTGAACCACCGCTCGAACAGCAGGAACAGCACGACCACGGTGCCGGCCGGCACGATGGCCGTCAGCCAGCGCGGGAAATCGCCCAGGCGAAGCATGAAATAGGCGATGAAGATCGCCGACGCGACGTAGATGCCCAGCAGCTTCAGCACGGCGATGTACACCGCGAAAGGCAGCAGCAGCTTCATGATCAGCTGCAACTGGCCTGTCGACACGAAGGAATGTCCCTGCAACACCGTGCGGCGCAGCGACCCGACCAGGGTGACGATGCTGACAGCGCAGAGGATCAGGCCGACATAGAAGGGGAAATAGCCGGCCTGGGGGCCGTCGTCGGACCATCGTGCGCCGATGCGCGCGGCATCGAACATGACCAGCGCCCCGAGGAGCAGCAGGACGATCGCGACGACCACCTCCATGGTCCAGTAGGACACGGCCGAGCGGTGGTCTTCTTCCGGTGTGGTCACTTTCGGTCTCCGGCGTCGCGGCCAACCGGCGCCGCTTCGAAGGGGCGGACAGGAAGTGTCATGTGCGGCCGGCAGCCGAGGACTCGCCGCCGATCACTTGCCCGCAAGGAAGCCCGCTTCCTTCATCAGGCTCAGGTGCCGCGCCTCTTCCTTGCCCAGCCAGTCGCGATAGGCCTCGCCGGTCAGCGCGGTCTGGTTGAAGGCCCCCTTCTCCATGAAGTCTTTCCATTCCGGCGTCTGCCGGACCTTGCCGAACAGCTCGACGTAGTACTTCACCTGCTCATTGGTGACGCCGGGCGGCATGAAGATGCCGCGCAGCATCACGTAGCTGACGTCGACGCCGGTCTGCTTGCAGGTCGGGATGTCGCTCCAGGCCAGCTTGTCGGTGATCTTCGCCGTGTACGGCATGCGCTGCGCGTCGAACACGCACAACGGTCGCAGCTTTCCGGCGCGCCACTGCGCGACGGCTTCGATCGGATTGTTGACGCTGGAATCGATGTGCTTGCCCACCAGTTGCACGGCCACGTCGCCGCCGCCCTTGAACGGGACGTAGATCAGCTTGGTGCCGGTCTGCTTCTCGATCGCGACCGTGATGATCTGGTCTTCCTGCTTCGAGCCGGTGCCGCCCATCTTTATCTTGTTCGGACCGGCCTTCTTCACGGCGGCGATGTAATCGGGCGCGGAGCCGTAAGGCGCCTCGGCGTTGACCCAGAGGACGAACTGGTCGAGCGCCAGCATCGACACCGGCGTCAGATCGCGCCAGTTGAACGGCACGCCGGTGGCCAGCGGCGTGGTGAAGAGGTTGGACAGCGTGATGACGACCTTGTGCGGATCGCCCTTGGCCTCCTTGATGTACAGGAAGCCCTCCGCGCCGGCGCCGCCGCTCTTGTTGACGACGACCATCGTCTGCTTCATCAGGTTGTGCTTGCTGATGATCGTCTGCACGAGGCGTGCCATCTGGTCGGCGCCGCCACCGGTGCCCGCAGGAACGATGAACTCGACGGCCTTGTCCGGTTCCCAGGCCAGTGCACCGAGCGGCGCGCCGAGGCCGGCCGCGAGCAGGATCAGTGGCGGGAGAACGCGTCGGCAGCAGCGGGCGAAACGGGTCATCTTCTCCTCCGGACGGGGCAACCGTTACACTTCATCGAGCCTCGCAGGTACCCTCTCCCGTACCCTGCGGACCGCATGATGTGTATTTTTTCCTCCTCGGCTCGGCGTCGACTTGAGGCTGCGCAAGAAATCATTTGAACGGTGCATCAAGAATCACTGAAGCGGTACGGATTGCGCTGTCGAAGGTGCCAGCCGAATGATCAGGAAGTGGCTGCGTTTCTCCTGGCGAAACAAGGTGTGCCACGGCCTGGTGGACGGCGAACGAATCGCCGTCTGCCACGGTGACCCGTTCGACGGGGCGGGCCCGACGGGGGAGGAAGCACGACTTGCCGAAGTCGAGATCCTGCCGCCTTGCGTGCCGGGCAAGTTCATCGGCCTGTGGAACAACTACCGGGCGCTGGCCGCGAAGCTCGGCCAGGCGATTCCGGCCGAACCGCTGTACTTCCTGAAGGCCGCGAGCAGCATTCTCGGCGACGGCCAGGTCATTCGCGCCCCGCGTGGCTACGACGGCAGGGTGGCCTACGAGGGAGAACTGGGCATCGTCATCGGCCGCCGCTGCGCCGCGGCCGACGTGTCGCGGGCGGCCGCCTGCATCCTTGGCTACACCTGTGTCAACGACGTGACCGCCCTGGACCTGCTGAATCGCGACCCCAGCTTCGCGCAGTGGACCCGGGCCAAGAGCTGCGACACCTTCGGGGTGTTCGGCCCGGTCATCGCGACCGGGCTCGACCCGCTGGCCCTCACCGTCAAGACGCGAGTCGACGGCCGCGAACGGCAGAACTATCCGACGGCCGACATGATCTTCGCGCCGGCCGAGATCGTCAGCCGGCTGTCGCACGACATGACGCTGGAGCCGGGGGACCTGATCGCCTGCGGCACGTCGCTCGGGGTGCTGCCGATGAAGCCGGGAAGCGCGGTCGAAGTCGAAATCGACGGCATCGGCGTGCTGCACAATCGCTTTGAGTCGGCATCGGTGGACGGGAAGCAATGAGAATCTGTGTCGTCGGCGCCGGGGCCATCGGCGGCTTCATGGCCGTGAAGCTGGCAGCGGCCGGTGCCGAAGTGAGCGTGGTCATCCGCGGCGCCAACCTCGCCGCGGTGCGCGCCAGCGGGATGAAACTGATCGCCGGGGACGGCGCCGAGTCGGTGCGGCGCCTGCAGGCGTCGGATCGCCTTGCCGAGCTCGGCCCGCAGGACGTGATCATCCTCGGCATGAAGGCGCATCAGGTCGCCGCGGTCGTCGACGACGTGGCCGCTGCGCTGGGTCCGGATACGACCGTGGTCACCACCCAGAACGGCATTCCCTGGTGGTACTTCCACAGGCACGGCGGACCGTACGAGGGCCGCCAGCTCGAGTCGGTCGATCCGGGTGGTGTGATCGGGTCGCGGATACCCGCGGAGCGCGTCATCGGCTGCATCGTCTACCCGGCCTGCGAAATCGCCGCGCCCGGGGTGATCAGGCACATCGAAGGCAACCGGTTCCCGCTCGGCGAGCCCGACGGCGCCGACACGCCGCGCGTGCGCGCACTGGCCGATCTGTTCCGCAGGGCCGGCTTCAAGACGCCGGTGCTCGACGACATCCGCTCGGAGATCTGGCTGAAGCTGTGGGGCAATCTGAGCTTCAATCCGATCAGCGCGCTGACGCACGCGACGCTGTCGGAGATTTGCAGTTTCCCGCCGACCCGCGCGCTCGCCGCGGCGATGATGAGCGAGGCGCAGGCGGTCGGCGAGAAGCTTGGCGTGCGCTTCAAGGTCTCGCTCGAGAAGCGCATCGCCGGCGCCGAGGCGGTCGGTGAACACAAGACATCGATGCTGCAGGACGTCGAGTCGGGTCGCCCGATCGAGCTGCAGGCGCTGGTCGGCGCCGTGCTCGAACTGGGCCGGATCACGGAGGTGCCGACGCCGACCATCGCGAACGTCCACGCGCTTGCCGCGCTGCTCGCCGCGACGCTGCAGCGGCAGAAAGGGCGGCTGCGCGTCGAACCGGCATGACGCCGCCCCCGGTTTCCACTGTCATTGCCCTCAGGAACGCCATGAAACGCTTCTCGACCTTGCAGGAACTGCTCGCCGTCGGCGCCGATGATGCGATTGCACTGGCCGCCCCGGCCTGTCCCCCGCTGACCTACCGTGGCCTGCGCGCCACCGTGGCCCGCTGCGTCGGACGCCTGAATGCTGCCGGCGTCGGCCGCGGCGACCGTGTGGCGATCGTGCTGCCGAACGGGCCGGAGATGGCGGCGGCGTTCGTGGCGATCGCCTCCTGTTCCGCGGCCGCGCCGCTGAACCCGGCGTATCGGGCGGACGAGTTCGACTTCTACCTTTCCGATCTGAATTCGAAGGCGCTGGTCGTCGAGCGCGGCAGCCAGTCGCCGGCGGTCGAGGTCGCCCGCCGGCGCGGCATCGCGGTCATCGAACTGGCGCCTGCGGCCGATGGCGCGGGCGCCTTCGATCTGCAGGCGCCGGCCGGCGCTTGCGGCGCGCCGGCTGCCGCCAGCATGGCCCAGCCCGGCGACGTGGCGCTGATCCTGCACACCTCCGGCACCACCTCGCGGCCGAAGATCGTGCCGCTGACCCAGGCCAATGTCTGCGCCTCGGCCTGCAACGTCCGCGACACCGTCGCGCTGACCTCGTCCGACCGCGGCCTGAACATCATGCCGCTGTTCCACATCCATGGCCTGATCGCCGGGTTGCTGGCGCCGCTTGCCGCCGGTGGCAGCATCTTCTGCACGCCGGGATTCAATGCGCTGAAATTCTTTGGCTGGATGCAGGAGGCGAGGCCGACCTGGTACACGGCGGTGCCGACGATGCACCAGACCATTGTCGCCCGCGCGGCGCAGAACAGGGAGATCATCGCCGCCAATCCGCTGCGCTTCATCCGCTCCTCGTCATCGTCGATCCCGCCGCAGGTGATCCACGAACTCGAGCAGGTCTTCGATGCGCCCCTGATCGAGTCCTACGGCATGACCGAGGCGGCGCACCAGATGGCCAGCAACCCGCTGCCGCCGCGCAAGCGCATCCCGGGTAGCGTGGGCCTGGCCGCGGGGCCCGAGGTGGCGATCATGGACGAGGCGGGCACGCTGTTGCCGCCGCACTCGACCGGCGAAATCGTCATCCGCGGTCCGAATGTCACCGCCGGCTACGAGAACAACCCGCAGGCAAACGCTGAGGCGTTCACCAACGGCTGGTTCCGCACCGGCGATCAGGGCGTGATGGACGCCGAAGGCTACCTGTCGATTACCGGCCGGCTGAAGGAGATCATCAACCGCGGCGGCGAGAAGGTCTCGCCGCGAGAGGTCGACGAGGTGCTGATGGACCACCCGGCCGTACAGCAGGTCGTGACGTTCGCCATCCCGCACGAGAAGCTCGGCGAGGATGTCGGTGCCGCCGTTGTGCTGCGCGAGGGTCAGTCAGTCAGCGAGAAGGATCTGCGCGCGTTCGCGGCAACGCGGCTGGCCGACTTCAAGGTGCCGCGCAGGATCCTGTTCCTCGACGAGATCCCCAAGGGGGCCACCGGCAAGCTGCAGCGCATCGGCCTGGCCGCGAAGCTCGGCCTGGCCTGAGGCCGCTGCCCGCCGATGGTCCGGGCGGGCGGTCGCGACGCTGCCCGGTGCTAATGCCCGGACGCCCGGGCGGCCTCGCCCTCGACCGCCGGCCGCGCGGAGCCGAACAGGATGCGATCGGTCAGCGCGATGGCCATCGCCGAGAGCAGGAAGGTGATGTGGATGCCGGTCTGCGCGAGCAGCGTCTTGGTGTCGAAGTTGGCGGCGTTGATGAACGTCTTCAGCAGATGGATCGAGCTGATGCCGATGATCGCGGTGGCCAGCTTGACCTTCAGCACGCTGGCGTTGACGTGCGACAGCCATTCCGGCTGATCGGGATGGCCTTCGAGATTCAGCCGCGACACGAACGTCTCGTAGCCGCCGATGATCACCATAATCAGCAGATTGGAGATCATCACCACGTCGATCAGGCCGAGCACGACCAGCATGATCACGGTTTCGGTCAGCTTCGGCGGACCCTCCGCAGGCAGCGCGTAGCCGACCGCCTTGTACAGGTCGAGGATCGAGCGCGCGTCACCGAAGGCGGCGCCGAGCAGGTGCACCAGCTCGACCCAGAAGTGATACACGTAGACGCCCTGCGCGAGGATCAGGCCGACGTACAGCGGCAGCTGCAGCCAGCGGCTGGCAAAGATCAGGCGCGGCACAGGCCCAATCGGTCTGGCGTTGGCGCGCTCCACGGAGGCCGGGATCATCTAGGGTCATTCCACTCGTGAAAACCCGCAGATTCTAGCGGGCCACCGGCAGGCAAGATTGGCGCTGCGCGGGCTTGAAGGGGCGGCTGCCGCCCACAGATTGAACCCGTGCGGGCGCCGGCGGTCGAAGTCGCGGTGGCCGGCCTGGCCGGTGATGCTTCCAGCTTTGGGTGCGCGAATGTAAGGCAGTCATCGTGGCTTTTCGGTGCAACCCCTGCGCGGCAAGTAGACTTGCGCGCGTTCTGTTAACGACTTGATGGAGACTTTATGAAACGCATCGCGCTGTTCGTTCTGACGAACCTTGCGATCATCGTCGTGCTGATGCTGTTCCTGAACATCATCGGCGCCGTGTTCGGCATCAATTTCGCCGGCGTCGGCGGCCGCCAGCTCGACATCGGCGCGTTGGCCGTCTTTGCGCTGGTGGTCGGCTTCACCGGCTCGTTCATTTCGCTGCTCATCAGCAAGCCGATGGCCAAGTGGTCCACCGGCGCGCGGGTGATCGACCGCCCGGCCAACGCGATGGAGGCGTGGCTGGTCGATGCCGTCCGCGCGCATGCTCAGAAGGCTGGCATCGGCATGCCCGAGGTTGCGGTGTACGAGGGCGAACCTAACGCGTTCGCCACCGGCGCCTCCAAGAACAGCGCGCTGGTTGCGGTGTCCACCGGCCTGCTGCAGTCGATGAGCAAGGAAGAGGTTGACGCCGTGCTCGGCCACGAAGTGGGCCACGTCGCCAACGGCGACATGGTGACCATGACCCTGATCCAGGGCGTGATGAATACGTTCGTCGTCTTCCTGTCGCGCGTGATCGGCTGGGTCGTCGACCGCATGATCCTGAAGAATGAAAGCGACGCCCCGGGCATGGGCTACTGGGTCAGTGTCATCGTGCTCGACATCGCGCTCGGCTTCCTGGCCGCGATCATCGTGGCCTGGTTCTCGCGCCAGCGCGAGTACCGCGCCGACGCCGCCGCGGCCAACTACATGGGCTCGCCGCGGCCGATGATGAATGCGCTGGCTCGCCTCGGCGGCATGGAGCCGGGCGAACTGCCGCAGCAGGTCAAGAGCATGGGCATCAACGCCCGCCCGAGCGGACTGCTGGCGCTGTTCTCCAGCCACCCGCCGATCGAGGACCGCATCCGCGCCCTGCAGGCGTCGGGCCGCTGAGTCCCCGCTGCGGCTGACTCAGGGAGCCGGGCCGATGGCCCGGCTCTTTTCTTTTGCGGCCTCGGCAACGTGACTGCGCGAGACGAAGTTCGCGAGCCAGGTCAGGGCAGCGCCGGCGAGCGCCAGGCCGGCGGCGGCGGCCAGCCAGAAACTCGCCGCCGGACCCAGCGGCCAGGCCGGCGGCGGGTAATAGGCAAGCCAGAAGCCGCCGGCAAGACCGATCGCCCACAGCGCGACGCCGTGGATCAGCATCGGCGGCAGCGCGACCTTGTAGCCGCGCAGGATGAAGGTGGCGACCCCCTGGATGGCGTCGAAGAAGTGGAACAGCATCGCCAGGCCGACCAGCCCGAGTGCCACTGCCGCCACCTGCGGATCGCGGGTGAACTGGGCCACCATTGGCTCGCGCAGCAGGTAGACGACGATCGCCAGCAGCAGCGCACTGGCCACGGCGATGCGGAACCCGCGCCGGCCGGCACGACGTGCGATGCCCGGGCGCCCGGCACCGAGGGCCTGCGCCACCAGCACGCTGCTGGCGATCCCGTACGACAGCGGCAGCATGAAAAGCAGGGCAATGACGTTGGCCACGATCTGGTGGCCGGCGACGGTGGTGGCGCCGAAGCGTGCGAGCAGCAACGCGATGAAGGTGAACGAACTGATCTCGATCAGCAGCGCACCGCCGCTGGGCAGGCCCAGCCGCAGCAGTTCCTTCTGGCGGTTCCAGATCGGGCCGGGCCTCGTTGCGACGGGCGCATGGAAGCGTCGGTAGAAGGGATCGAGCCGCCACAGCAGCCAGTGCGCGAGCAGCATCGACCACATGATCAGCGCGGTGGCCATGCCGCAGCCGGCACCGCCCATGGCCGGCAGCGGCCCGGCGCCGTGGATGAAGACGAGGTTCAGCGGCACCTTGGCGGCCAGGGCACCGAGGTTGATCAGCATGGTCACCGTCGGACGCGACACCGCGGCGTTCAGTGCAATGAAGGCGCGCGAGGCGAACGCCGCCGGCAGCCCGGCGGCGATCGCCCAGAGATAAAGCGAGGAGATCGTCGCCACCTCCGGCGCCGCATCGATCAGGCGCAGCCACGGTCGATTGAACAGAAGCGGCGGCAGGGCGATCAGCGTCAATAGCAGCGACAGCCAGAGGGTCTGGCGGACGTCGATGCCGATCTCATGGAACCGACGCGCGCCGAAGTGGTGGCCGGCGATCGGGGTGAGCGCCTGCAGCGTCGCCATGAAGCCGACGAACACCGTCGCGTAGATGCTGCTGCCGAGAGCGACGCCGGCCAGGTCGGTGGCCGACAGCCGGCCGGCCATCACCGTGTCGATCACGCCGAGGCCGATGACGGCGACCTGTGCCACCAGGATCGGCCCCGCGAGGGTGATCAGCGCGCGAGTCGAATCGAGAGCAGCTTCGTCGACCGGCGTCGGTCCGGGCGCGGATGGCGGTGGGCTGCCGTCGTTCAATCGCCAGCGCGCTGGTACAGGCGGATCACTTCACGGGGAAGGCCGGGACGATTTCCCTGCCAAACCTCGGACCATTGCCCGGGCGGTGGACCGTCGTCGAGCAGCGAGCCGGCCATGTCGCGATGAAGGGCGAACGCACAGTTGTGGTCGCTGCCCGAACCGAAGCGGAGGGCACCGTGATAGGCAAAGACGGCGCGATGCGACGGGCGGAGATGGTGCGCCAGCACGCAATCGTCCGGCTGTCCATGCCGCGCGATCTCGCCCGCCACGGCCTTGGCCAGTGCAACAAACGAACGGCGATGGTCGACCGCGCCGAGATAGAGCGAGGCGAAGGCAACCCAAAGCGTGACCAGGCCCGTGGCCGCCAGCGCCGGTCCGCGCCACAAGGCAGCGGAAGGCTGGCGCACGCGCCAGGCCACCAGCGCAATCCAGAAGCCGGTGGCGACCGCCGCGATCAGCACGCGAGCCCAGTCCAGCGGCGGCACATAGCCCGCCGTCAGGCGCATCACCGACTGGTGCATCTTCGGCGGCGCGCCGGAATGCCACGCGAAGAAGTACGCCCAAAGCGCCACGCCAAAGAGGCAGAAGGCGGTGATCGCGAACCAGTCGATCACGTTCTCCGCGGCGCGGCGCAATGTGACGGCTCCGAAGGCGGCAAGGAGCACCAGCGGCACCACGATGTGCAGCACATCGTCGGCACTCAGCGAGCGGGTGGTCAACAGGCCCACGGCCTGTGCGGCGAGCAGCACGGCGCCGAGCGCAATGTGCGGCCGCCGCAGGTCGTGGCGCCAGGCGTACAACGCCCAACCGGCCAGCGGCCAGAGAGGCCAGGTCTGCCAAGGCAGCGTGCGCAGCAGCCAGATAAGGCCATCGGAAGTGGGCGTGGAGAAGCCGCGCAGGCTGTGTCCCGCCCAGTCGAGCAGATAGGCGCCCCCGGTCGCCCCGCGAACGGCGAGCACGGCGGACATCCAGGCGGCGACCACGGCGCCGCCGGCAACCAGCAGCAGGGCGGCCGCACGGAGCCGAACTACCCGCGGCTCCGTGCCGGCCGCCAGCACGGCTGCTGCCAGCGCCACCCAGAGCGCCGGCTGTGCGCCCCGTGCCAGCACCAGCAGGCCGAGCACGACGCCGGTGATCAATGCCCCAAGGTAAGGCCGCTGAAGCGAAAGCACGAGGCCAAAGATCGCCACGCAGGTAAGCGCGAAGGCCGCCGGTTCGCTGCTTGTTTCATGCAGGGTGACGACCGGCCCGATGGTCCCCAGCACGAGCAGCACGGCGACGTCGGCCAGCATGCGCCCGTAATCGCGCGACGTGGCTTCGCCGCCGAAGGCAAACGCGACCGGCTGCGCTTCGTCGCGCCGCGCCAGGCGCAGCGTCGCGTACCACAGCGCGCCGGTGGCGACGAAGAACCAGAGGATGGTCGGGAGGCGTGCTGCCGCAACGTCGCCGATCGCCCTGCCGAAGATGGATATCGACGCGGCGCCGACCCAGAACGCCAGCGGGCCATCGGCGACGACCGGCTCGCCCGCCACCGCCGGCAGCAGCCACTCACCGGTGCGCGCCATCGTCCACATGATGCCGAAGCCGGTGGCGTCGTCCTCCTGCCACGGGTCGCGGCCGAACAGCCCGCTGACGATGTAGGCGACGATCAGTGCCAGCAGCACGGCGCGCGGCAGCTTGGCTGCGGCGGCGGCGCTGACGCGTGCCGGGGAGGGGCGCTCGTCGAAGACCATGTGCTGACGTTCCGGGGCGGATGTTATGCCGTCGGCGGACCGCTGGTCGCCATGTCGACGTCGAGACTTCAGGCGGCCAGTGCAGACAGCCCGGTGTCGGTCGCGAGCGTTTCGCCGGCGGCGAACAGGCGTGCGGCCACGGCCTCGGCATCGGCTGCGAGAAGGCGTTCCGTCCACTGAGTCGTGATGTCCGCCGCCACCGGCCGCGCCTCGAAGTCAAGGCGTGTCACGATGCGGGCGACGACGCCGGCAGGCACGCCGCCGGTGACGAGCGCGGCGGCAAAGCGCCCCGCCGCGTCGCCCATGCGAAACGCTGCCATATTGGCATTGACGATGCGCTCGCCCTTGGCGGCGAAGAGCGCTTGCAGATACTTCTCGACCAGCGCCGCCGGCACCGGCAGCATCGACGCCGCGGCGCCCAGCATCACCATGTTGTTCGCTTTCGTCATGCCGGCCTTGCGCGCCAGCGCGCCGGCGTCGACCACGACAAGGCGCGGTGCCGAGAACAGCACCTCGTACAGCCGGCTCGCATCCGGGTAGGCCGCGACGTTCTTCAGCGGGGCGACGTCGGTGACGATCCAGCCGTCGGGGCGGAGCATCTTCGTGTAGCGCAGGCTCTCCATCGGCTCGACCGACAGCACCATGCTGGCCGTTCCGTCGGCGACCAGGTCGCTGGCGATCGGTGCATCCGAGATGCGCACGAAGGCGGACACCGCACCGCCGCGCTGCGCCATTCCGTGCACTTCAGGCTGCTTGATGTGGAAGCCGGCTTCGACCGCTGCCTGGTCGATGACCCAGGCGATGGAAAGCACGCCCTGGCCGCCGACGCCGCAGATCACGAGGTCGTAGTTCATGCCGGCGCCGACTTGCGGCTGTGGCGGTGCTCCTTGATGACCTTGGCGTAGGTGACGCAGGCACGGCGGGCGATGATGACCGACAGGCCGTCGCGGTCGATCTCTTCGCGGATCAGCCGCACGTTCTCGGCCTTCTTCTGCGGCGTCGGCGAGATGATGTGGATGCGGCTGCGCGGCACGCCGAGCCCGGCGACCAGATCGACCACCTGCTCGTCGGTGGCCATGGTCGGCTGGCCGCCGGTCATCGCGACGATGCTGTTGTCGAGGATGAAGACCTTGATCGGGATGTTGCCGCGCGCGGCGTCCAGCAGCGGCGCCATGCCGGAGTGGGTGAAGGTTCCGTCGCCGATCACGGCGAGCGACGGCCTCATGCCCGCATGCGCCGCACCGATCGCCATGCCGATCGATGCCCCCATGCACAGGCACGAATGGATCGCCTGATGCGGCTTCAGGTAACCGAGCGCGTAGCAGCCGATGTCCCCCTGCACGCGCACCTCGCCTTCGATGTCGGCGATCGCCTCGTTGATCGCCGCGTATGCATCGTCGTGCGGGCACGCGTCGCACAGCCGCGGCGGGCGGCCGACCAGCACCTCGTCGAGCCCGCGCAACCGCAGCGTTTCTCGGACCGGCAGGCCGAAGCTCTGCCGCAACGCGTCCGGCGTCAGCTCGCCGCTGCGCGGCAGGTGGCCGGTGAGCTTGCCCTTGATCGGCGGCTCGCGCATCAGGCCCAGCGCGCTGACATAGCGCTCGATGAACGGATAGCCCTCCTCGACCAGCCAGACCTCCGTCGAGGCGTCGAGCAGTTGCCGGATCTTGCGCACCGGCAGCGGATAGACGCCGATGCGCAGCAGGTTGTACTGCTCGAGCGCCGGGCCGAGCGCCTCCTGCAGGTAGTTCCAGGCGACGCCGCTCGCCAGGATGCCCGGGCAGCGCGCGTCGCGCAGCGTCAGCGCGTTGGCCGGATGGTTCTCGGCGTACTCGGCGATCGCCGGCTGCTTGTCGAGCAGCTTGCCGTAGGCCCGGCGGGCGTTCGACGGGATCAGCGTGTACAGGCTTGAGTCGTCGACATAGCCGGCCGTGTTCTGCGGCCGCGGCGGCGAGGACCGCACCACCGAGCGGCTGTGCGCCAGCCGGGTGACCAGCCGCAGCAGCACGGGCACATGCAGTTGCTCGGACAGCTCGAAAGCCTCGCGCGTCAGGTCGTAGCACTCCTGCTGGTTCGACGGCTCGAGGCAGGGCACCTGCGCGAAGTCGGCGAAGTACCGCGAGTCCTGCTCGTTCTGCGAACTGTGCATCGACGGGTCGTCGGCCACCGCGATCACCAGCCCGCCGTGGGCGCCGGCCACCGCGACATTCATGAACGGGTCGGCGGCGACGTTCAGCCCGACGTGCTTCATCGAGACCAGCGCCCGCTTTCCGGCATACGAAACCCCGACGCCTTCCTCGAGGGCCACCTTCTCGTTGGTCGACCACAGGCCGCGGATCGGCGGATTCGCTTCTGCGGCGTGCCGTCGGATGGTCTCGAAGATCTCGGTCGACGGCGTGCCCGGATAGGCGTAGGCGGCGGTGATTCCCGCCTCCACCGCGCCGAGGGCCACGGCCTCGTCGCCCAGCAGGATCTGCTCCGTGGTCATTGCATTGTCCCCCTCGAAACGATGATACCGGCCGCTTTGGGGATTTCGCCGCTCGTTAGTGACGTGGCGCGCACAGATGCTGCTTGCGGTCAAAGCGTGACGTGCCGAAGCGCGCTACGGTAAACGTGTGCCGACGGGTGCGGGAACATCGGCCGCGTCCGGCGGCACTTAGCATGAGGTGGCCATATGGAACAAGGGACGTGGATTGTCGTTGCGGACTCCGGCGCCGCGCGCATTTTCGGCGCCGATGGCCCGAGCGGGCCGCTCACCGAACTGGAATCGATCACGCACCCGGAAGGGCGAATGCTGGCGCGTGAACTGACCAGCGACTTGCCGGGCAGGGCGTTCGAAAGCGCCGGTCAGGGCCGTCACATCATGGAAAGCCAGGTCGGCCCGCGGCAGCAGGCGGCGATCGACTTCGCGCGATTCCTGGCCAAGCGGCTGCAGCAGGCGCGGGTCCACGGGGAGCTGGAGCGACTGGCGCTCATTTGCCCGCCGGACTTTCTCGGCCTGATGCGCGAAGCAATCGGCACGCAGTTGCAGCGGCTGGTGGTCCTGGAACTGGACCGCAACCTGGTCAAGCTGGCGCCGAAGGAAATCCGTGCACGGCTGCCGGAACACCTTTACCCGGTGGCCTCCTAGCCACCGCGATAGTGGGGGCAGGCCGGCCAGTGCGTGGGCAGCGGTGGCTCGCAGGGACGACGGATGGGCGGTGTGCCCAAGCAAAAGAGTCGAGAATCCCTTATACCCGGTAGGGTAAGGGGGTGCGCTGAGAAAAGCGGTTGACGGGATTGACGACGATTGGCAGCATATGCGCCCTGACGCATATGCGCATATTTGTCGCCAGTGGATCCTGAACTCGAAAAGCTGTTCCAGACCGTGTCCGGCTACTTCGCGCTGCTGGCGGAGCCGACACGGCTGAAGATTCTGAACTCGCTGTGCGAAGGCGAGCGGAGCGTGAGCGAAATCGTCAGCCGCACCGGGGCGACGCAGACCAATGTCTCGCGTCACTTGAACCTGATGTTCTCGCGCGGTGTGCTCAACCGGCGGCGTGACGGCGCGATGACTATGTATTCGATAGCCGACCAGAACGTGGTCGAGTTGTGCCGGACGGCCTGCGTCAAGATCGCCAGCATGGCCGAGGAGAAGGCGGTACCGAACAAGACGCTGCGGCGCTTCATGCCGCAGGGGTAGGCGAGTTTCCACGAAGCAACGCGAAAGGGCCATGAAAAACCAGAAGACGATCAGTCCGGGCCGGATCCTGCCGGCGCCGGAGAACCACCTGACGGCCGAGGCCGTGGCCGCCGTGCGCCAGTCGCGGCGCGGCTTCATGCGCACCGCTGCCGGCGCGGCGGTGGCCGGCGTGTCCGGAGGCGCGCTCGCGCAGGCCGCCGGCAAGGCCGAGCCGCCGAACATTGCGCCCTGGACGCGCAGCCTCGGGCAGGGTGTCGTGACAACCGGCTACGGCATGCCGTCGAAGTTCGAGTCGGCGGTGCAGCGGCGCGAAAGCCCCGGGCTGACGCGCACGTCGCAGTCGTCGATCAGTTTCACACCGCTGCAGAACCTGTTCGGCATCATCACGCCGAGCGGCGTGCACTTCGAGCGGCATCACTCGGGCATGCCCGAGGTCGATCCGGCGCAGCACCGCCTGATGATCAACGGCATGGTGCGCCGGCCGCTGATCCTGACGATGGACGACATCCTTCGTTTTCCGTCGGTGTCGCGGATCCACTTCGTTGAGTGCGGCGCGAACACGGGCATGGAGTGGGGCAATGTCGCCGTGCCCACGGTGCAGTACACGCACGGCATGCTCGCCTGCAGCGAGTTCACCGGCGTGCTTCTGTCGACGCTGCTCGAGGAAGCCGGCTTCGACAAGAAGAACGCCAGGTTCATCCTCGGCGAGGGCGCCGACGGCTCGGCGCTGACACGCACGGTGCCGATCGAGATGGCGCTCGACGACGTGATGGTCGTCTACGGCCAGAACGGCGAGATGCTGCGCCCGGAAAACGGCTACCCGCTGCGCCTGCTGGTGCCGGGCGTGCAGGGCGTGTCCAGCGTCAAGTGGCTGCGCCGGATCGAGGTCGGCGACAAGCCTTGGAACGCGCGCGAGGAATCGCTGCACTACATCGACTTGATGCCCGACGGCACGCACCGCCAGTACAGCAGCGTGCAGGAGGTGAAATCGGTGATCACCTCGCCGTCCGGCGGCCAGAAACTGCTCAACAAGGGCTTCTACGAGATCACCGGACTGGCCTGGAGTGGCCGCGGAAAAATCAAGCGTGTCGACGTGTCGACCGACGGCGGCCGCAACTGGCGCACCGCCAAGCTGCAGGAGCCGGTGCTCACGAAGGCGCTGACCCGCTTCCGCATCGACTGGAACTGGGACGGCAGCCCTGCCTTCCTGCAGAGCCGGGCGGTGGACGACACCGGTCACGTGCAGCCGACCTTCGCGGCGCTGCGCGCGGTGCGCGGCACGCGCTCGATCTATCACAACAACGCGATCCAGACTTGGAACGTGCAGGCCAATGGAGAGGTGTGGAATGTCCAGCTCGGGTAAGGCGGTGCGTTGGGCCGCCGCCGGCGGCGCGATCGGCGCGGTGTCGATCCTTCTGGCAACTTCGGCGCTGGCGCAGGCCGGCGACGGCGGGCGCTTCGGCTTCGGCCGCCTCGCCACGCCGCAGGAAATCGCCGGCTGGGACATCGACGTCCGACCGGACGGCCACGGCGTCAAGAAAGGCAAGGGCAGCGCGCGCCAGGGTCAGGAGATCTACGACGCGCAGTGCGCCTCCTGCCACGGCACCTTCGGCGAGAGCAACAACTACATGGTGATCGCCGGCGGCGTCACCAAGGAAGACCTGAAGACCGGACGCGCCGCTAGCCTGAAGGGCGGCGAAGTGCGCACGGTCGGCAACAAGCTCAATTACGCCACCACGCTTTGGGACTACATCAACCGCGCGATGCCGTGGACGGCACCGCAGTCGATGTCAGTCGACGCGGTCTATGCGGTCACCGCCTACGTGCTGCACCTGAACGAGATCGTTCCGGAGGACTTCGAGCTCAGCGACCAGAACATCCTCAAGGTGCAGATGCCGAACCGCAACGGCATGACGACGGAGCACGGCATGCGCAGCGTCAAGGGCAAGCCGGATGTGCAGGGCTCGCTGTGCATGAAGGACTGCGTCAAGGGAGAAATGAAGATCGCCTCGCAACTGCCTGAGTTTGCCCGCAACGCGCACGGCAACCTGGCCGAGCAGAAGCGGCCGCTGGGACCGATGCGCGGCATCGACACGACCCGCTACGAGCAGGGCAAGGCAGGGGCCGTCAAGGTGGCAGCCGCGGCTCCGGCGGCGGCAGCGGCGGGTCCCAACCCGGCCGACGTCCTCAAGGCGCGCGCGTGCACTGCCTGCCACGCGGTGGCAAGCAAGGTGGTCGGGCCGTCGTTCCAGGAAATCGGCACGAAGTACGCCAGCCGCGGCGACGCGGCGGCCTACCTGGTCGAGAAAATGAAGTTGGGCGGCGTCGGCGCCTGGGGTCAGATCCCCATGCCGGCCCAGCCTGCGCTCACCGATGCCGAGGCCCAGGCCGTGGCGAAGTGGATCCTGGGTGGTGCCAAGTAGTCATACCTGTCTGGGGAAATCCCCAGCAGTCGAGGCAGTCGAAGTGCGTGGTCATTTTTGATTAAGATTTTGAAATTTTCTTGATTGATCCAAGTCAACTGGAGGACAGACATGAGCGAGAACCGTCGCGACTTCATGAAGCTGACCGGTGTGTTTGGCCTGCTCGCCGCGGCGGGCTTGCTGAGCACTCGTGAGGCATTTGCGCAGCAGCAGGCGTGGAACAAGGCCGCCTTCGAAACGAAGAGCATGGCCGACACCTACAAGATCCTCGGCGGCACGCCGGCCGAGAGCGCCGACATCGCCATCACCGCGCCCGACATCGCCGAGAACGGCGCCGTGGTGCCGGTGGGCGTTGCCAGCAAGATCCCCAATACCCAGGCCGTTTACATCCTGGTCGAGAAGAACCCGAACATGCTGGCCGCCGGCTTCAACATTCCGCAGGGCACCGAGGCCAACGTTGCCACCCGGATCAAGATGGGGCAGACGTCGAACGTCTACGCGCTGGTCAAGGCCAACGACAAGTTCTACGTCGCGTCGAAGGAAGTGAAGGTCACCCTCGGCGGCTGCGGCGGCTGATCAACCTGGTGCCGATCGAAACTTAGCGAGTTAGGAGAAGAGACATGCCCGATCCGATGCGAATCCGCGCCACTGCCCAGGGCGATACGGTCGATGTTCGCGTGCTGATGAGCCACGAGATGGAAGGTGGCCAGCGGCGCGATTCCGCCGGCAACCTGGTGCCGGCCCATTTCATCCAGACCGTCACCGTGACTCACGCCGGCAAGACCGTCCTGTCGGCCGAATGGGGCGCCGCGGTTTCCAAGAACCCCTACCTGCAGTTCAAGTTCACCGGCGGCAAGAAGGGCGACGAACTGGTGGTCACCTGGGTCGACAACAAGGGCGAGACCCGCACCGACAAGGCGGTGATCAACTAGTTCTGCCCGATTGCTGCCCGCCCGGGTTTCCGTCCGGCGGGCGGTGCACAGGGCCGTGGGCCTGCGCAGCAGCGTTACAAGAGCCGGCACACCCCGGGGTGCAACCGGCCGGGAGGCGGCAGCGAGGTTGCGGTCCGGGAAGGTTTCAAAGGCGCCCCGTGTCGAGACAACACGGGGCGCTGTATTTGCCCGCAGTGCCCACTCAAGGAGCAGTCCGCATGAAGTACGTCGACCCGTTGATCCGCGGCATGGCTGCCGCGACGGTCGTCGCAGGCCTGGCCGGCTGCGCAACCGTCAACCAGGAGCCGCCGCCGATCAAGACCGTCTATCACCTCACCAACGGGCTCGACGAGGCGCAGCGGGCGATGGGCAATGTGCGCAACCACCTGAATGCCGACCCGAAGGCGAAGATCGTCGTCGTATCCAACGGCGACGGCATCCTGTTCATGCTCGATGGGGCCAAGGACCGCAACGGCAACCCGTTCGACGCCACCATCCAGGACCTGAAAGGCAAGGGCGTCGACTTCCGCCTCTGCAACAACACGCTGGTCACGCGCAAGATCGACAAGTCGAAGGTGATTCCGGAAGTCACCATCGTCGAATCGGGCGTCGCCGAGGCGGCCAAGCTTCAGATCCGGGAGGGATTTGCGTACCTACGCCCCTGAAGAGGGTGGGGATTTCATGCAACCACCAAGCACCAAGGAGATGCGATGAGTGCAGTTAGCAGTAGAGGGGGCGCAAGGGGCGCCGTGCTGGCGGCAGCGCTGGCATTGGCGACCGCCGGGGCTGCCGCGCAGGAGAAGGACCGCACGATCGAGGAGATCGAGCGCTACCGGCAGATGCTCCAGGAGGGCAATCCGGCGGAACTGCTGGTCGTTCGCGGCGAGGAGTTGTGGAAGACCAGGCGCGGCCCGAAGAACGCTTCGCTCGAGCAGTGCGACATCGGCCTCGGACCCGGCGTGGTCAAGGGCGCCTATGCGAAGCTGCCGCGTTACTTTGCCGACGTCGACCAGGTGATGGACTTCGAGTCGCGGCTGGTGCACTGCATGGTCACGCTGCAAGGCTTCGACCGCGCGACGGTGGTCAAGAGCCCGTTCTCCGGTGCCGGCCAGCGGCAGACCGACATCGAGTCGATCACCACCTACGTGGTCGAACAGTCGCGCGGCGCGACTATCGCCGTGCCGCAGAACCATCCGAAGGAAAGAGCGGCCCACGACCGCGGCAAGCAGCTCTTCTACATGCGCGCCGGCCCTTACGACTTCGCCTGCTCGACCTGCCACGGGATCGACGGCCAGCGCATCCGCCTGCAGGACCTGCCCAACTTCGAGAAGCCCGCGCCGGCGCAGCGCGCCTTCGCCACCTGGCCCGCGTACCGCGTCTCGCAGGGCGCGCTGCGCACGATGCAGTGGCGCATCAACGACTGCTTCCGCCAGCAGCGCTGGCCGGAGCCGATCTTCATCTCGCAGGGAACCGTCGACCTGATCACCTTCCTCGGCGTGAAGGCCGCCGGCGGCAAGATGGACTCGCCCGCAATCAAGCGCTGACCGGAGACAAGCAGAGATGAAGAAGACTCTCGTTATCGCGGCGGCCGCTGCCGCCGCGGCGGCTGGCTGCGCCACCTACACGCCGCCGACCAAGGACGAAACCCTTGCCGTCATCAACTCCAGCTTCCGCGATCGCGGCATCGCCAAGGTCGACCGGCTGAGCCAGACCGAGCTGCAGAAGGTCTGCTCCGAAACCGGCAACGACCCGCCGAAGGACGTGCGCGATCGGCTGGAAAAGCAGGCACTGGCGGCAGTCAAGTTCCCGGCCGACGGCAAGTGGCTCGGCGACCACAAGCTGGGCGAGCGAGTCGCGCAGACCGGCGTCGGCCTGCAATGGAGCGACCCGCCCGGCACGGTGGCCGGCGGCAACTGCTATGCCTGCCACCAGTTGACCAAGGCCGAGATCTCCTACGGCAACATCGGCCCGTCGCTGTACAACTACGGCAAGCTGCGCGGCTACAGCGACGACATCAAGCGCTACACGTGGGCCAAGATCTGGAACACCCACGCGTACAACGCCTGCTCGTCGATGCCGCGCTTCGGCGACGCCGGCATCCTCACCGAGGAGCAGATCCGCAACGTGATGGCGCTGCTGCTCGATCCCAATTCGCCGGTCAACCAGTAAGCCGCTGACTGCCCTCGATCCCGAACTCCGCCCGGCGCAGCATTTGCCGGGCGGCTCCCTGATGCAGATCCCGACTTTCTCCGAGACGCGCCGCCGCCTGCTCGCCGCGGTGCCTGTCGCCGCGCTTGCCTGGATCGCGCCGACGAGGGCCGCCGACGCGCCGGTGAAGTGGACCGACATCAAGCTGATCGACGGCCGCGTGCTGCGCGCTGCGGACCTGCAGAAGCAGACGGTGGTGGTGCAGATGTGGGCCTCGTGGTGCCCGTTCTGCATGCGGCAGAACCCGCACATCCAGAAGCTGCACGAAGCGGCGAGCGGTCGCGGGCTGCAGGTGCTGACCTTCACGATTGACAAGACTGTGGAGTCGGCGCGCGAGTACATCGCCACGCGCGGCTACACCTTTCCGGCGGCAATGGCTGGCATTGAAGTCGAGAAGTGGTTCGGCCCGCGGCGAACGCTGCCGGAGGTCTACGTGGTCGAGCCATCGGGCAAGGTGGTTTTCAGGGAGGGGGGCGAGATGTTCCCTGAGGACATCGCGGCGCTGACGCGTTTCGCTGCTAAGAAATGACCAACCGAAGGATTGCAGGATGTCGATGAACAGACGTGAATTCATGCAGGTGCTGGCCGTCGCGGCGGCGGCGGGAATGCCGATCTCGGCGCGTGAGGCGCTGGCCCAGGCGCCGGCGGCAGCGAAGATGTACGAGCTGCCGCGCTTCGGCAACGTGCACCTGCTGCACTTCACCGACTGCCACGCGCAACTGATGCCGATCTTCTTTCGTGAGCCGAGCGTCAACCTCGGCATCGGCGAGGCCGAGGGCAAGCCACCGCATCTGGTCGGCGAGCATCTGCTGCGCCACTTCGGCATCCAGCCGAAGACGATCGACGCGCACGCCTTCACCTTTCTCGACTTCGACGCGGCGGCGAGAACCTACGGCAAGGTCGGCGGCTTCGCCCATCTGGCCACGCTCGTCAAGCGGCTGAAGGCGAGCCGCCCGGGGGCCTTGCTGCTCGACGGCGGCGACACCTGGCAGGGTTCAGGCACGTCGCTGTGGACCAATGCGCAGGACATGGTCGATGCCTGCAAGCTGCTCGGTGTCGACGTCATGACGCCGCACTGGGAAATGACCTACGGCATGAAGCGCGTGCAGGAGATCGTCGAGAAGGACTTCAAGGGCAAGATCGATTTCGTTGCGCAAAATGTGGTCACCAGCGACTTCGGCGACCAGGTCTTTCCCGCCTACACCATCAAGGAGATGAACGGCGTCAAGGTGGCCGTCATCGGCCAGGCGTTCCCGTACACGCCGATCGCCAACCCGCGCCACATGGTTGCCGACTGGAGCTTCGGCATCAAGGACGACACCATGCAGAAGTGGGTCGACGAGGCGCGCGGCAAGGGCGCACAGGTGGTGGTCGTGCTGTCGCACAACGGCATGGACGTCGATCTCAAAATGGCCAGCCGCGTGCGCGGCATAGACGCCATCATGGGCGGCCATACGCACGACGGCGTGCCGGCGCCCTCGATCGTCAAGAACGCCGGCGGCCAGACGCTGGTCACCAACGCCGGCAGCAACGGCAAGTTCCTCGGCGTGCTCGACTTCGATGTCAAGGGCGGCAAGGTCACCGACTTCCGCTACAAGCTGCTGCCGGTGTTCGCCAACCTGCTGCCGGCCGATGCCGAGATGGAAGCCTTCATCAAGAAGGTGCGCGGGCCGTACGAGTCGAAGCTCGCCGAGAAGCTGGCGGTCACCGAGGGGCTGCTCTATCGCCGCGGCAACTTCAATGGCACCTTCGACCAGGTGATCTGCGATGCGCTGATGAAGGTGAAGGGTGCCGACATCGCGTTTTCGCCCGGCTTCCGCTGGGGCACCTCGCTGCTGCCCGGGCAGGACATCCTGATGGAGCACGTGCTCGACCAGACCGCGGTGACCTACCCGGCGACGACAGTCAACGACATGTCCGGCGAGATGATCAAGACGGTGCTCGAGGACGTCGCCGACAACCTGTTCAACCCGGATCCGTACCTGCAGCAGGGCGGCGACATGGTCCGCGTCGGCGGTCTGTCGTATTCGATCGATCCGATGGCGGCGATGGGCAAGCGGATCAGCGACATGACGCTCGGCGGCAAGCCGATCGAGCCGAACAAGAACTACAAGGTGGCCGGCTGGGCGTCGGTGCAGGAAGGCGTGACCGGCGAGCCGATCTGGGACGTGGTGGCCAAGTACCTGCGCGACCAGAAGGTGCTCAAGGCGCCCAGGCTCAACCTGCCTGCGATCAAGGGCATGAAAGGCAACCCGGGCCTGGCGTAGAGCGACCGATGGCGCGCGCTCGTCGCGCCGCCGACCGTCGGGCGGTGCTGGCGTCGATGGCGCTTGCGCCGCTTGCCGCATTGGTGCCCGTCGCTGCGCGGGCGCAGCGCAAGGCAGAAACCGTCGAACTGCCGCGCATCGAGGATCTGCGCAGCGTCGCGGCACAGATGCGTCGCGAGCGCATCCCGCTGCTGCTGTTCTTCAGCACCTCGGGCTGCCCCTACTGCATCGAGGTGCGGCGCAACTACCTCGCTCCGAGACTGAAGGAAAGCGCGGGCAGCCTGCTGATCCGCGAGGTGGAGATCGTCAGCCGGCGCAGCTTCACCGGCCTCGGCGGCGCGCCGCAGACGGAAGCCGAACTCGCCGCCCACTTCGGCATACGCATGGTGCCGGTGGTGCAACTGGTCGACTCCAGCCTCGCGCCGATTGGCAAGCCGCTGGTGGGCATCGATGCCTCCGGTTTCTACGACGGCTATCTGTCGGCAGCGATCCAGGAAGCGCAGCGGACGGTGCGTGCGCGGTAGGCGAGCCGGCTGGTTCGAACCCAGCGAGCGTTTATGCTCGCGGCTCCGGAAGCGTGGCCGAGCGGTTTAAGGCACCGGTCTTGAAAACCGGCAAGGGGAAA
>CAZSYX010000023.1:0-43385 GCA_964610575.1 uncultured Burkholderiaceae bacterium | reverse complement strand
GGATTATCCGCCGGCCGGGACGCCCGGCCGCCTTGGCGCCGGGAAAGCCAGCGGCAGGGCCGTGCTCAGGCCTTAGGCAGCGTCACCCCGGTCTGCCCCTGGTACTTGCCGCCGCGGTCGCGGTAGCTGGTCTCGCAGACCTCGTCGCTCTCGATGAACAACACCTGCGCGCAGCCCTCGCCCGCGTAGATCTTGGCCGGCAGCGGCGTGGTGTTGGAGAACTCCAGCGTCACGTGCCCTTCCCACTCCGGCTCCAGCGGCGTGACGTTGACGATGATGCCGCAGCGCGCGTAGGTGCTCTTGCCGAGGCAGATGGTCAGCACGTTGCGCGGGATGCGCATGTACTCGACGGTGCGGGCGAGCGCGAACGAATTGGGCGGGATGATGCACACGTCGCCGACGAAGTCGACGAACGAATTGGGGTCGAAGGCCTTCGGGTCGACGATGGTGCTGTTGATGTTGGTGAAGATCTTGAATTCGCGCGCGCAGCGGACGTCGTAGCCGTAGCTCGACGTGCCGTAGCTGACGATCTTCCTGCCGTCGACGGTCCGCACCTGGCCGGGCTCGAACGGCTCGATCATGCCGTGCTGTGCCGCCATGCGGCGGATCCACTTGTCGCACTTGATGCTCATTTTCCCGCTCGTCGGATCTTCAAGGCCGTCAGTCTAATGAATGACCGGCTCGCGCCTCGGCGGGCGGCGCCCTGCCCCCGCAACCCCGCCCATCAGTGATGCGGACCAGCCGGCTCCGCGGTTCAATACCAGCGTGGCCACGTCCCTGTTGCCTGCAGCCCTCGGTGCGCTGAACTTCCACCGCCCGGATGCGTGATCCGCTTGCCCCCATCCTGCGGCGTCCCGATGCTTGGCTAGACTCGACGCCCATGACTTCCCACTGGATGCCGGCGCAGCCGGGTGACGCGCTGGCGGACATCGACACGCCGGCGCTGGTGCTCGACCTCGACTGCTTCGACGCCAACCTCGAGCGGATGATGGCCGCTGCCTCGGCGGCCGGCGTGAGGGTGCGGCCGCACGCGAAGGCGCACAAGTCGCTGCAGATCGCCCACCGCCAGATTGCGGCCGGCGCCATTGGCGTGTGCTGCCAGAAGATCAGCGAGGCCGAGGTCTTCCTCGGCGGCGGCCTCCGCGACGTGCTGATCACCAACGAGATCGTCGGCGTGCGCAAGCTGCGCCGCCTGGCCCAGCTGGCGAAGCTCTTCTCCCGCGCGCGCCTCGGCGTGTGCGTCGACGACATCGGCGTGGTGCGCCAGTTGTCGCTGGTGTGCGCCGAGGAGGATGCGGAGCTTGACGTCTACGTCGAGCTCGACGTCGGGCAGAACCGCGCCGGCGTCGCCACCCCCGCCGAAGCGGTCGAACTGGCGCGCGAGGTGATGCGCCATCCTCGCCTGACGCTGATGGGCCTGCAGGCCTACGCGGGCTCGGCGCAGCACCGGCGCGGCGTGCCCGAGCGGCGCGAGGCGGCGCAGCGCGCCGCCGCCAGGGCCGAGGCGGCACGGACGCAGATTCGCGAGGCCGGCCTGCCGTGCGAGATCGTCACCGGCGGCGGCACCGGCACCTTCATGTACGACGCCAACGGCGACGTCTACGACGAGATCCAGCCCGGCTCGTTCGTCTTCATGGACTGCGACTACGCCCGCAACGAGCGCGACCCCGACGTGCCGCAGTTCGAGCACTCGCTGTTCGTGCTGGCCACGGTGATGAGCTTGCGCGGCGACCGCGCGACGCTCGATGCCGGGCTGAAGGCCTTCTCGACCGACTCCGGGCCGGCGCGGCCGACCTTCCCCGGCTGGCAGGTGCACTCGGTCAGTGACGAGCATGCCGTGCTGACCCGAATCGATGACGGCAGCCCAGGGATCAAGATCGGGGCCAAGGCGCTGCTGGTGCCCGGCCACTGCGACCCGACCGTCAACCTGCACGACTGGATCGTCGCCGTGCGCAAGGGCAAGGTCGAGGACGTCTGGCGGATCGACGCCCGCGGCGCGGTTTTCTGAGCCGGTTCAGTCGCGGCCGCAATGGCCGGCATGCCCGGCCATTGCGCACAATCAAATGCGCGCTGTTTCCAGGGGGTTCGCCGCTGGCTGGCCCCGCCGGGCGGCGCTACGCTTGAACCGTCGATCGGATGCGGATGACGTATGAAACTCGAACCGTTTGCGGTCAGCCAACTGCCCAGAAAGGCACTCGCCCTGGTGCTGGCAGGCGGGCGCGGCAGCCGCCTGCACGAACTGACGGACATCCGCTCCAAGCCGGCGGTGTACTTCGGCGGCAAGTTCCGCATCGTCGACTTCACGCTGTCCAACTGCCTGAACTCGGGCCTGCGCCGAATGGCCGTGCTGACGCAGTACAAGAGCCATAGCCTGCTGCGCCACCTGCAGCGCGGCTGGTCGTTCCTGAAGCCGGAACTGAACGAGTGGGTGGACCTGCTGCCGGCGCAGCAGCGCGTCGACGAGGCGACCTGGTACCAGGGAACGGCCGACGCGGTGTTCCAGAACCTCGACATCATCCGCAGCGAGGGACCCGAGTACATCGTCGTGCTGGCCGGCGACCACATCTACAAGATGGACTACGGCGCGATGCTGCGCTTCCACGTCGAGCACGACGCCCGCTGCACGGTGGCCTGCTTCGAGGTTCCGATCAGCGAGGCGAGCGCCTTCGGCGTGATGGCGATCAACGACGACAGCCGGGTTGTCGAGTTCGTCGAGAAGCCGCCGCAGCCGCCGGCGATGCCCGGCCGGCCCGACCGCGCGCTGGCCAGCATGGGCATCTACGTCTTCGACGCCGAGTACCTCTACGAGCAGTTGGCGCGCGACGCCGACGATCCGCAGTCGGTGCACGACTTCGGCCGCAACCTGGTGCCGGCGGCGGTCGCGCAGGGCGTCGCCTACGCGCAGCCGTTCGAGGACGCCTGCGTGCGCAGCGAGGAAGGCGAGGAGCCCTACTGGCGCGACGTCGGCACCATCGATGCGTACTGGGAAGCCAACATCGACCTGACCGCGACCAAGCCGCAGTTGAACCTGTACGACCGCAATTGGCCGATCTGGACCTACCAGGAGCAGCTGCCGTCGGCGAAGTTCGTGCACAACGAGGCCGACCGGCGCGGCGTCGCCATCGAGTCGATGGTCTCCGGCGGCTGCATCGTCTCCGGCAGCCTGTTCCGCTCGCTGCTGTTCTCCAACGTCCGAGTGCATTCGTGGTCGACGGTCAACTGGTCGGTGCTGCTGCCCGGTGTCCAGGTCGGGCGGCGCGCGCGCCTCACCAGGGTGGTTGTCGACCGCGGCAGCAAGCTTCCCGACGGCATGGTGATCGGCGAAGACCCCGAGGCAGACGCCCGCCGCTTCCGCCGTACGCCAGGAGGAATCACGCTGGTCACGCGCGGCATGCTGGCGCAGCTGGCCTGATACATGGCGCCTCGTGAACGCCTGAGCCCGCCGAGCCGCCTCCAGGGCGAATCCTTCGAGCGAAGCGAGAAGGGTTGTCCATGAAGGTGTTGCAGGTCGCTGCCGAGGTCTTTCCGTGGGTGAAGACCGGCGGGCTCGGAGACGTCGTTGCCGCGCTGCCGCCGGCACTGGCCCGTGCCGGCGTCGATGTGCGGCTGGTTCTGCCCGGTTACGCGGCGCTGCTGCAGGCACTGGAGAACTCGCGCGCGGTAGCGAAACTGGGCAGCGCATTCGGCGCGGCCACCGTCGAACTGCGGCGCGGGCGACTGCCCGGCCTCGACCTGCCCGTTTACCTGATCGATTCGCCCTACCTGTACGACCGTCCCGGCAATCCCTACCTGAAGCCGGATCGCGCTGACTGGCCGGACAACCCGCGCCGCTTCGGCCTGCTTGGCTGGGTGGCAGCCCATCTGGGTTGCGGCGACGTCGACCGCGACTGGCGCGCCGACGTGGTGCATGCGCACGACTGGCATGCGGGGCTTGCCTGCGCGCACTTGGCGCTGCACCCGGGCCCGCGGCCGGCGTCCGTCTACACCGTGCACAACCTGGCCTTCGTCGGCGAGTTCGACCCGGTGCAACTGCCCGAACTGCAACTTCCGCGCTCGACCTTCGCCCCGGAGGGCCTGGAGTTCCACGGCAAGGGCTCGTTCATGAAGGCCGGCCTGTACTACGCAGACCAGCTGAGCACCGTCAGCCCGACCTACTCGCACGAGATCCAGACCTCGGCCTTCGGCTGCGGCTTCGAGGGACTGCTGATGCGGCGCGCGCCGGTGCTGGCCGGGATACTGAACGGCGTCGACAACATGGTGTGGAACCCGGCCACCGATCCGCATCTCGAAAGCCGATACGACAGCGCCGATCTCGCCGGCAAGGCGCAGGTCAAGGAGCGGCTACAGCGCTCGCTCGGCCTGCGCGTCGATCCGAAGGCGTTGTTAGTCGGCGTGGTCACGCGGCTCGCCTACCAGAAGGGCATCGATCTGCTCGTGCAGGCGATGCGCACGCTGGTCGGCGAGGGAGTGCAGCTTGCGCTGCTCGGCAGCGGCGATCCGCAGATCGAGCGCGACCTGACGCAGCTGGCCCGGCAGATGCCGGACAGCGTGTCGATCAGCTTCGGCTACGACGACGCGCTGTCGCACCGGATCATCGCCGGTGCCGACGTCGTCGCCGTGCCGTCGCGCTACGAGCCCTGCGGCCTGACCCAGCTCTATGGGCTGCGCTACGGTTCGCTGCCGGTAGTGCACGCGGTCGGTGGCCTCGCCGACACCGTCGTCGACGCCTCGGAGGGCAACCTGCAGGCCGATCGCGCCACCGGCTTCAGCTTCGTCAATGCCACCGGGGCGGCGCTGCACGCCGCGCTGCACCGCGCACAACGGCTGTACGCCGATGCCCCGCGCTGGCAGCAGGTCATGCGCCGCGCGATGGCGCAGGACTTCTCCTGGGACGAAGCGGCAGCCCGCTATCTGGATCTCTTCCGCAGCGTGTCCGAGCGCCTGGCCCGCTGACGGGCACCGCTTCCGTTCAGGCGCGTCCGAACAGCCGCTTCAGGAACGCAAGCAACAGGCTGAAGAAGCCGATCTTCGCCGGCGCGACGGCTTCCGCCGGCGGTGCTCCCGCCTCCCCAGCCGGCGCAGCACGCGCGGCGAGCTGCGCGCCGAAGGCCTCGAAGAACTTGTCGGCGGTCGCGCCCGCCGCGGCATCGACCAGCCGCGAGCCGACCTGCGCCAGCTTGCCGCCGATGTGCGCGTTGGCCACGTAGTTCAGGCGCGTCTGCCGCGTCGACTCCTCCGCCAGCGTCACCCGTGCCTCGCCGCGCACGAATCCGGTCGGCCCACCCGAGGCGTCGAACTTCATCGTGTAGGCGTTGCCCGGGTCGATGTCCTCCAGTGACATCTTGCCCTTGAAGCGCGCCTTGACCGGACCGACCGCGGCGGTCATGACGATCTCGAACTGGTTCTCCCCGGTGGCGGTGATGCTGTCGCAGCCGGGCACGCAGTTCTTCAGCATCTCGGTGTCGTTCAGCGCCACCCATGCGGTGGCTCGATCCGCCGCCAGCAGCCGTTCGCCCTTCAGTTCCACTTGGCAGTCTCCATTCGCGTACGGCCGGCACCGGCCAGCGTGGCCGCCAGCCGCTCCAGGCTCTCGATGTTGTGCACCGGCAGGAAGCTTGACACGTGTGCCAGCAGCGCGCGCACGCCGCGCGCCTTGGGCTCGAACCCCTCGTAGCGCAGCAGCGGATTGAGCCAGACCAGCCGCCGGCAGGACTTGGCCAGCCGCTCGGCCTCGCGGCCGAGTTCGTCGATCGCCGCGTGCTCGAGCCCGTCGGTGACCAGCAGCACGGTCGGGCTGCCCCACAGCACGCGCCGCGCCCAGTGCCGGTTGAACTCGTGCAGACAGGCGGCAATGCGCGTGCCGCCCGACCAGTCGTCGACCGCGCGCACGACATCGGCGATCGCCTCGTCGGGGTCGCGGTGGCGCAGCTGGCGGGTGATGTTGGTCAGCCGCGTGCCGAAGACGAACGCGTGGATGCGGTAATCGGCGGCGTCGCGGCTGCCAGCGAGCGCGTGCAGGAAGTGCAGGAACATGCGCGAGTAGCGGCTCATCGAGCCGGAGATGTCGACGATCACCACCAGCGGCTCGGTGCGCCTGCGGCGCTGCCGCCGCGGCAGTTCGGCGATGTCGCCGCCGCGCCGGCTCGCCGCGCGCAGCAGGGCGCGCAGGTCGACGCGGCTGCCGCGTACGCTCGGTGCGTGGCGGCGCGTCGCCAGCTGCGCGAAGAACGGCGCGATCGTGTCGAGCATGCGCCGCGCCGCCGCCCATTCGGCCGTGCTCATCGTGTCGAAGTCGGCCTTGCGCAACTGCTCGCGGTCGGTCCACGACAGGTGCGCATCGATCTCGATGCGCTCGTGCTCCGGCGGTTGCGGTGGCCTGGGCAGCGACGGCGCCAGCGCCTCGCCGAGGCGGCGGTTCTCCGGCGGCCCGGGCGGCGCACCGCCCTTCTTCTGGCTCACCTGCGGCAGCAGCAGGCGCAGCATCTGGCCGAGCAGGTCGGGGTCCTTCCAGAAGATGTGGAACGCCTGCTCGAACAGCAGCCGATGCTGCGCGCGGTCGATCAGGCAGGCGGCGAGCACCGCGCGGAAATCGGCGCGCGATTCGATCCCCGCCACCTTCAGCGCCTGCAGGGCGAGCAGGATGCGATCGGTGCCCACCGGCACGCCGGCCGCGCGCAGCAAGCGGGCGAAGTGGACGACGTTCTCGGCCAGCCGGCCGGGCAGCGATTCGACGGACGAGGCCGGCAGCATCGCGGCCCGCGGTCAGGCAGCGACTTCGCGCCGGATCTTCTCGACCAGCCGCGCCGCCTCGCTGCCCTGCACCTTGGCGATGTCGTCCTGGTACTTGAGCAGCACGCCGAGCGTGTTGTTGACGGTGTCGGCGTCGAGCGCCACGCTGTCCAGCGCCAGCAGCGCGCGGCTCCACTCGATCGTCTCCGACACGCCGGGCAGCTTGTACAGGTCGATGGTGCGCAGGTGCTGGACGAAGGCGACGATCTGCCTCGACAGCGCCTCCTTCGCATCGGGCACCCTGCGGCGGACGATCTCCAGTTCGCGCGCCGCCGACGGATAGTCGACCCAGTGGTAGATGCAGCGACGCTTCACCGCGTCGTGGATCTCGCGCGTGCGGTTGGAGGTGACGATCACCACCGGCGGCTCGATCGCCCTGACCGTCTTCCACTCGGGGATGGTGATCTGGAAGTCGGACAGCACTTCCAGCAGGTAGGCCTCGAACGGCTCGTCGGTGCGGTCCAGTTCGTCGATCAGCAGCACCGGCGGTACCGCGTGCGGCAGCAGCGCCCGCAGCAGCGGCCGCTCGATCAGGAAGCGGCCGGTGAACAGCCCCTCGGCCAGCGCCTCGCGCGCGGTCTCCTTCGCCTCCGCCAGCCGGATCTCCAGCATCTGCCGGGCGTAGTTCCACTCGTAGGCGGCGGCGTTCACGTCCAGCCCCTCGTAGCACTGCAGCCGGATCAGCTCGGCACCGAGCCCCGCCGACAGCACCTTGGCGATCTCGGTCTTGCCGGTGCCCGGTTCGCCTTCGAGGAAAAGCGGCCGCTTCAGTTTCAGCGCCAGGAAGACCGCCGTGGCCAGCTGGCGGTCGGCGACGTAGTTCTGCTCGGCGAGCAGCGCGGCGGTGGCGTCGATCGAGGTCGGGGCGTTCATGAGGCGACGTTAGCCGATCGCCACCGATCGCGCCACGCACCGGCGCATTGCGTCACGGACGACCACCGCCACGCGAGAGATTGCAGTGAGGAAATTGGACTCTGACCCCAATTTCTCAATTCCTATGGGAGCATGGCCGCCATCCGCCGCTGCGCTTCCTCGGTCGACACGTCCTCGATGTGGGTGGCCAGCGTCCACTGGTAGCCGTAGGGGTCGGCGAGCGTGCCGGAGCGGTCGCCGTAGAACTGATCTTCGACTGGCCGCACACGGGTCGCACCCGCCTCGAGCGCGCGGGCGAAAGCCGCGTCGACATCGGGCACGTAGATCATCATCGACACCGGCGAGCCGCCGAACGAAAGCGGGCTGCGGTTGCCCCATTCCGCGTTCTCCTCGGCCAGCATCAGGACCGAGTCGCCGATGCGGATCTCGGCGTGGGCGATGGTGCCATCGGGCAGGTCGAGCTTGAGCACCGGTTCGGCGCCGAAGGCGCGCGTGTAGAAGTCGATCGCCGCCTTGGCGTCGCGCAGCGCGAGATACGGCGTCACCGAGTGATAGCCCGGCGGCTTGAACGGTACGGCCATCGAGGTCTCCTGCAAGCGCAAAGGCGCCGCGTGCGGCGCCTTTGCAGTGGTCGAACGAGCAGGCTGCGTCAGGCCGCAGCCGCGACGGCGCGCTTGGTCAACACGCCGATCAGGTGAGCGCGGTATTCGGCGCTGCCGTGCAGGTCGCTGTTCAGGCCCTCGGCCG
The DNA here is from genome assembly GCA_964610575.1 of uncultured Burkholderiaceae bacterium. GTDB lineage: Bacteria > Pseudomonadota > Gammaproteobacteria > Burkholderiales > Burkholderiaceae_F > JADJWR01. Next base: position 34,976 of record CAZSYX010000023.1, on the reverse strand, counting down.
CAATCGTCACGCCGTCGCAGGACTCCGGCGCGAACTTGGCGTTCAGCCGGTCTTCGAGCGCCTTGACGCGGAATGCGCACGAACCGGCGCCGGTCACCGCCACGCGCACGCCGCCGGAGGTCTTGGCGACGAACACGCCGACGATCGAGAAGCGCGACGCCGGCTGCTTGAACTTGATCCAAGCCGCCTTCTCCGGCTTCGGGAAGCTGACCGCGGTGATCAGTTCGCCCGGGCTGAGCGCCGTCTCGTACAGGCCTTTGAAGTAGCTGTCGGCCGCGATCTGCCGCGTGTTGGTGTGGATCGTTGCGCCGAGGCCGAGCACGCCGGCCGGATAGCAGGCTGCCGGATCGCTGTGCGCGATCGAGCCGCCGAGGGTGCCGCGGTTGCGCACGGCGCGATCGCCGATGCCGCCGGCCAATGAAGCGAGCGCCGGGATCATCGACTGCACGTCCTTCGATGCGGCCACCGCGGCGTGCGTCGTCATCGCGCCGATGCGGACGCTGCTGCCGTCGACGCGGATGCCCTTCAGTTCGGCGACGCTGGCGAGATCGATGAAGCCTTCCGGCGCCAGCAGGCCGAGCTTCATCGACGGCAGCGTCGACTGGCCGCCGGCCAGCACCTTGTCGTCGGGGTGCTCGCCCATCAGCTTGACTGCCTCGGCGACCGAGGCGGGACGGTGATAGTGGGTGTGATGCATGAGTGTTCTCCGCCTCAGTGTTTCTTCTGCGCTGCCCGGATCGTCTTCCACACGTTGTGCGGGCTGACCGGCATCGAGATATCGCGCACGCCGAGGTGCGCCAGTGCGTCGACCACCGCGTTGATCACCGCCGGCGTGGCGCCGATCGCTCCAGCCTCACCACAACCCTTGACGCCGAGCGGGTTGTGCGTGCACGGCGTGCCCTTGACGGTCTCGACGACGAAGCTCGGCAGGTCGTCGGCGCGCGGCATCGCGTAGTCCATGTAGCTGCCGGTGACCAGCTGACCGTCCTCGTTGTAGACGCAGCCTTCGAGCAGTGCCTGGCCGATGCCCTGCGCCAGGCCGCCGTGCACCTGCCCCTCGACGATCATCGGGTTGACGACGTTGCCGAAGTCGTCGGCAGCGACGAAGCGGTCGATGCGCACGCGGCCGGTATCCGGATCGATCTCCACCTCGCAGATGTAGGTGCCGGCCGGATAGGTGAAGTTGGTCGGGTCGTAGAAGGCGTTCTCGTTCAGGCCCGGTTCGAGCTTGTCGAGCGGATAGTTGTGCGGCACATAGGCGGTGAGCGCGACCTCGGCGAAGGTCTTCTTGCGGTCGGTGCCGGCAACGCGGAACTCGCCGTTGGCGAACTCGATGTCCGCGTCCGACGCTTCGAGCAGGTGCGCCGCGATCTTCTTGCCCTTGGCGATCACCTTGTCGACCGCCTTGACGATCGCCGTGCCTCCCACCGCCAGCGAGCGGCTGCCGTAGGTGCCCATGCCGAACAGGATCTTGCCGGTGTCGCCGTGCTGGATGTCGACGTCGTCCATGCCGATGCCGAGCTTGTCGGCGACCACCTGCGCGAAGGTCGTCTCGTGGCCCTGGCCGTGCGAGTGAGAGCCGGTGAAGATCGTCACCTTGCCGGTCGGATGCACGCGCACCTCGCCGGCCTCGAACAGGCCCGCGCGCGCGCCGAGCGCACCGGCGATGTTCGACGGCGCGATGCCACAGGCCTCGATGTACGCCGCGTAGCCTAGCCCTCGCAGCAGGCCCTTCTTCGCGCTTTCGGCCTTGCGTGCTGCGAAGCCCTTGACGTCGGCGAGTGCCATCGCCCGGGTGAGCGTGGCGTCGTAGTCGCCGGTGTCGTAAGTCAGGCCCACCGGGGTGGCGTACGGGAACGTCTTGATGAAGTTGCGCCGGCGCAGTTCGGCCGGATCGACCTTCATCTCGCGCGCCGCCGTTTCGACCAGCCGCTCGACGAGGTAGGTCGCCTCCGGCCGGCCGGCGCCGCGATAGGCATCCACCGGCGCGGTGTTGGTGAACACCGCGGTGATCTCCGAGTAGATGGCCGGCGTCGTGTACTGGCCGGCGAGCAGCGTCGAGTGCAGGATGGTCGGGATGCAGGAGGCGAAGGTCGACAGGTACGCGCCCATGTTGGCGGTGGTGTGCTCGCGCAGCGCCAGGAACCTGCCGTCCTTGTCGATCGCCAGTTCGGCCACCGTCACGTGGTCGCGGCCGTGCGCGTCGGACAGGAAGCTCTCGCTGCGCTCGGCCGTCCACTTGATCGGCCTGCCGACCCGCTTGCTGGCGAACACCAGCGCCGTCTCCTCGGCGTACAGGTAGATCTTCGAGCCGAAGCCGCCGCCGACATCCGGCGCGATCACGCGCACCTTGTGCTCGGGCAGGCCGAGCACGAAGGCCGTCATCAGCAGCCGCTCGACGTGCGGGTTCTGGCTGGTGACGTAAAGCGTGTACGAATCGTCGGCACGCGAGTACAAGGCGTTGGCCGCGCGCGGCTCGATGGCGTTGGGGATCAGCCGGTTGTTGACGAATTCCAGCTTCGTCACGTGTGCCGCCTTGGCGAAGGCCGCATCGGTGGCCGCCCTGTCACCGCAGCCCCAGACGAAGCAGACGTTGTCCGGCGCAATGTCGTGCACCGCGGCGCCGGCCTTGCTGGCCGTGCCGGTGTCGACCACGGCCGGCAGGATCTCGTAGTCGACCTCGATCAGCGCCGCCGCGGCCTTGGCCTGCGCGAGCGTCTCGGCCACCACCAGCGCGACGTGGTCGCCGACATAGCGGACCTTGTCGGCGGCCAGCACCGCGTGCTTCGGCTCCTTCATCGGCGAGCCGTCGAGGCTGTTGATCAGCCAGCCGCACGGCAACCCACCCACCGACTCGAAGTCCTTGCCGGTCAGAACGGCCAGCACGCCGGGCGCCTTCGCGGCTGCCGCTGTGTCGACCGAAACGATCTTCGCGTGCGCATGCGGGCTGCGCAGGAAGTAGCCGTAGGTCTGGTTCGGCAGCGCCACGTCGTCCGTGTACTGCCCCATGCCGGTCAGGAACCGGTAGTCCTCGCGTCTTTCGACCGCCTTGCCGATGAACCCTGCCTTGGGATCGTTCATGGATCAACCTCGTATGGTGTGTCGTCCCGGCGCAGGCCGGGATCCAATGACGAACGCGAATGACTTGGGCCCCGGCCTTCGCCGGGGCGACGGCTATACGCCCATCGTTTTCGCGCCCTGCGCGATCGCCTTGACGATGTTCTGGTAGCCGGTGCAGCGGCAGAAGTTGCCCTCGAGGCCCTCGCGGATCTCGCGCTCGCTGCCGTGCGGATGATGGGTGACGAGATCGATCGCGCTCATCACCATGCCGGGCGTGCAGAAGCCGCACTGCAGGCCGTGGCAGGCCTTGAAGGCCGCCTGCATCGGGTGCATCGAGCCGTCGGCCGGCGTGATGCCTTCGATGGTGGTGACCTCGGCACCCTGCATCTGCGCCGCCAGCACGTTGCAGCTCTTCACGGCGCGGCCGTCGACGAGCACCGTGCAGGCGCCGCACTGGCCGGTGTCGCAGCCGACGTGGGTGCCGGTCAGCCGCAGATGTTCACGGATCAAGGTCGACAGCAGCGTATCCGGCTCGACTTCGGCCGATACAGGCTTGCCGTTGACCTGGAAGGACAGCGCTACGCGCATCGATGTCTCCTTGGGATTTCTTCGCCCCGAGCGAGGCGATGTGCCCGGCTCGCAGGGGCCCCCTGGAAAGGGCGCAGCGACTGTACTGCGCCGATGTCGGACAACGCAAGGCGCACGAAGTCGCATACGCGTTCTTGCGATGCGGCAAGTCCGACGGCCCTGCCGCGGTCACTACAATCGCCGCAGACATTGCGCAAGACCTCATGGACAACGTTGACGCCCAGGTCCTGAAGAAGGCGGAGGAGTGGCGTGCCGCGGGGCACCGCGCCGTGCTCGGGACGGTGGTGCGGACGTGGGGATCGGCGCCGCGGCCGGTCGGCGCGCACGTGCTGGTGCGCGACGACGGGCTGGTGGTTGGCTCGGTCTCCGGCGGCTGCATCGAGGACGACCTGGTCGAGAAGGTGCGCAGCGGCAAGGTGGCGGCCGATAAGCCGCAGCGCGTGAAGTACGGCATCACCGCCGACGAGGCGTACCAGTTCGGCCTGCCCTGCGGCGGCACGATCGAGCTGATCCTGGAGCCGGTGGGTGCAGCGTCGAAGATCGGCGAGCTGCTCGACCTCGTCGGCGCCGGCCGGCATACGCTGCGCCGGCTCGACCTGAAGACCGGTGAGGTCACCTTGCGCGACGGCAGCGGCACCGACGTGCTGCTGTGCGACGACGAGCAGTTGATCACCACGCACGGCCCACGGTTGCGGCTGCTGATCATCGGTGCCGGCCAGCTGACGCACTACGTGGCGCAGATGGCACTCGCCCTGGACTACCAGGTGACGATCTGCGATCCGCGCGAGGAGTACGCCGACGGCTGGCTGGTAGCCGGCACGGCGCTGGTGCGCACCATGCCGGACGACGCCGTGATCGAGTTCAGGCCCGACCGCAACACGGCGATCATCGCGCTGACGCACGACCCGAAGCTCGACGACCTGGCGCTGATCGAAGCACTTCAGTCGGACGCCTTCTACGTCGGCGCGATCGGCTCGCACCGGAACCAGGCCAAGCGCCGCGAGCGCCTGCTCGAATTCGGCGTCACCGAGGCGCAGCTGGCCGCCCTGCACGGGCCGGTCGGCCTGAAGAACGGCGCGCGCACGCCGCCGGAGATCGCCGTGTCGATCCTCGCCGAGATGACCGGGGTGAAGTACGGCTACCGGATTGCACCACCGGAGCGCATCGGCGCATCGCCCTCGCCTGAGGCTGGTTGCGTCAGCTGAAATCGGCTGTTGCGCTGCCCGGCGCATCAGGCGATTCTGCAGCGGCCGCATGAACAAGGCGCGCGGCCAGCGCAGACCGACCGATGAGCCGACCGATATCCGACGACAGCGCACTGCGCGACGACATCCGCCTGCTCGGCCGCCTGCTCGGCCAGACACTGCAGCATTTCGAGGGCGAGCCGTTGTACGCGGCGGTCGAGGAGATCCGGCAGACCGCGACGCGCTTCCGCCGCCATGGCGGAGCCGACGATGCGCGCCTGCTCGACAGGCTGCTGAGGCGGCTGCCTCCCGAGCACACGATGAGCGTGGTGCGCGCGTTCAGCTATTTCTCGCTGCTTGCCAACATCGCCGAGGACTTGGCGCAGATCCGCCAGCTGCGGCAGCTGCGCCGCGAGGGCGAGGCAGCGCGCGGCAGCGTCGCCGACGCGGCACAGCGGCTTACTGCCCAGGGGACGCCGCCGGCGCGTGTGCGCGATCTTCTCGCTCACGCCGACCTGATGCCCGTGCTCACCGCGCACCCGACCGAGGTGCAGCGCAAGAGCATCCTCGACACCGAGCGCGCCATCGCCGCCGCCCTCGATGCACGCGACCGGGCCGTCGCACTCGGCGACGAGGACGCCATCGCCGCCACCGAGCAGCAGCTCGGCACGCAGGTGGCGACGCTGTGGCTGACGAGGATGCTGCGCACGGCCAAGCTCACGGTGTTCGACGAGATCGACAACGCGCTGGCCTACTGGCGGTCGACCTTCGTGCCGCAGATGCCGGCCGTCTACGAGGAACTCGAGGCGCGTTTCGATGCCCCGCGTCTGCCCTCCTTCCTGCGCCTCGGCTCGTGGATCGGCGGCGACCGCGACGGCCATCCGCAGGTGACGGCGCAGACCATGCGCAGCGCGCTGGCGGCGCAGGCGCAGCTGATGTTCGAGCACTACGTGCACGAGGTGCACGCCCTCGGCGCCGAACTGCCGATGTCGGCGACGCTGGTGCAGGTCGACCCGGCGCTCGAACAGCTCGCCCAGCGCAGCCCCGACCGCTCGCCGCACCGCGCCGATGAACCGTACCGGCGCGCGCTGACCGGGGTCTATGCGCGCCTGCTCGCCACCGCGAGCCGGCTCGGCCTCGACCTGCGCGCCCGGCCCGCGCTGGGCAGCGCCGAGCCATACGAGTCGGCCGGGGACGTCGGCTCCGATCTGCGCGTGATCGCGGCATCGCTTGCTGCGCACGGTGCCGCCGCGCTTGCCCGCCCGCGCCTGGCGCCGTTGGTGCGCGCCGTCGACGTGTTCGGCTTCCACGGCGCGACGCTCGATCTGCGGCAAAGCTCGGACGTCTTCGAGTCGGTGGTCGCCGAACTGCTCGCCGCGGCCGAGGTGACGCCTGAGTACCGCCGCCTCGACGAAGCGCAGCGCGTGCGGCTGCTGTCGCGCGAGCTGGCGCACACGCGGCCGCTGGTGTCGCCCCATCTCGCTTACAGCGAGCGGACGCGGACGGAGCTGGAGGTGTTCAACACGGCGCGCGAGTTGCGCGAGCGGTTCGGCAGCCGCGCGATCGACAAGCACATCGTCTCGCACACCGAGCAGCTGTCGGACCTGCTGGAGGTCGCGCTGCTGCAGAAGGAATGCGGCCTGCTCACCGGCACCGAGCTTCGCTGCTGCGCGCTGATGGTGGTGCCACTGTTCGAGACCATTGACGACCTGCAGCGCGCCCCGCAGGTGATGGGCGAACTGCTCGAGCACCCGGGCCTGCGCCACCTGCTGGTGCCCGCCGTCGGCGGCCGCTCGATGCAGGAGGTGATGCTCGGCTATTCCGACAGCAACAAGGACGGCGGTTTCCTGGCCTCGAACTGGAACCTGTACAAAGCCACGCGCACGCTGCACCAGCTGTTCGACGTGCACGGCGTGCGGCTGCGCCTGTTCCACGGCCGCGGCGGCACGGTGGGCCGCGGCGGCGGCCCCAGCTTCGAGGCGATCCTCGCCCAGCCGCCGGGCACTGTCGGCGGCGCGATCCGGCTCACCGAGCAGGGCGAGATCATCCATGCCAAGTACGCCGATCCACGGATCGGCCGCCGCCATCTCGAACTGCTGGTCTCGGCCGTGCTGCAAGCGAGCCTGCTCGACCCCGAGGCGCCGGCGGTCGACAGCCGGTTCGAGCAGGCGCTCGAGGAGATTGCCGCCCACGCGCACCGCGCCTATCGCGGCCTGGTCTATGAAACCGAAGGGTTCGCCGAGTACTTCTTCAGCGCCACACCGATCAACGAGATCACCGAGCTGAACATCGGCAGCCGGCCGTCGGCCCGGAAGAACACCGGCCGAATCGAGGACCTGCGTGCCATCCCGTGGGGGTTCTCGTGGGGACAGTGCCGCGTGTTGCTGCCCGGCTGGCTCGGCTTCGGCAGCGGTATCGAGGGATTCCTCGAATCCGGGGGCACCGCTTCGGGTCGGCGGGCGCGGCAGCAACTGCTGCGCCGCATGCTCGCCGACTGGCCGTTCTTCCGCGCCCTGACTTCCAACATGGAAATGGTGCTGGCCAAGACCGACCTGGCGATCGGCAGCCGCTATGCGCAGCTGGCCGCCGACCGCAAGCGAGGCGCGACGATCTTTGCCGCGATCGAGCGCGAATGGCAACTGACCGTCAGGCACTGGCTGGCGATCAGCGGCCAGCGCAGCCTGCTCGAATCGAGTCCCGAACTGGCGCTTCGGATCCGACAGCGAATGCCCTATGTCGACCCGCTGAACCATCTGCAGGTCGAGCTGATCAAGCGCCACCGGCAAGGCAAGATCGACGCGCGCGGCAAGCGCGGCATCCACCTGACCATCAACGGCATCTCGGCCGGCCTGCGCAACACGGGATGACCGCCGCCGCGGCGCCGGGCCGTAGTGCGCGATGTGAAATCCGGCCCCTCATCGCGAACCAAGGGGGTGTAACGTTGGCGTTGTTGCGCTGCCGCGCGAACGCCCGCCTGGACGGGCAGCATCAGGCTCGAATGAGTTCTCTGACGCCCGTTGAAATCCTGCAGCCGCCCATGCCGCTAGCACTTGCTGACGGCACGCCGCTCGGGCCATTCCAGCTGGCCGAGGCGCCGACCTGGGACGCGCAGGCCAGCCGACTGTGGTGGGCCGACGTCGATGCCCGTTCGCTGCACTCGCTCGACTTCGAGGCGCGCGCCGACGCCACGCTGGTGGCGGGCGAGCACCGTTGCTACGGCTTTGAACAGAAGGTCTGCTCGATCGGACTGACCCGCTCGGGCCGGCTGCTGCTGGCACTCGCCGATGGCGTCTACTTCTTCACGCCGGCCGCCGGAACCCTCGAACTGCTGGTCAAGCCGGAACCCGACCGGCCCGAGCACTGCCTGAACGACGGCAAGGTCGGCCCGGACGGGGCGTTCTGGGTCGGTTCGATCGAGGAAACGCCGGAGCGCTCGCCGGTGGGCAGCCTGTACCGGATCAGCGCCGACGGCCGCTGCCGCCGGATCAGCACCGGTTATCGCGTCTCCAACGGGCTCGCGTGGTCGGCCGACGGTCGCGCGATGTTCCACTCCGACTCCCGAGGACCCACCATCGACCGCTGGGACTTCGATCCGGCCACCGGCATGGTCGGCAGCCGTACGGCGATTCGCACGTTGACCGACAAGCTCGGCCGCCCCGACGGCGGCGCCTGCGACGTGGCCGGCGGCTACTGGAGCGCCGGCGTCAGTGCGGGATGCCTGAACCGCTTCGACTTCGACGGCACGCTGGAGCAACGGATCGACCTGCCCGAGCCGCGGCCGACGATGCCCAGCTTCGCCGGGCCCGACATGCAGACGCTGTTCGTGACAACGGCGCGCCACGGACTCGATGCCGCCGCGCTGGCGCGGCATCCCGACGCCGGCCGGTTGCTGATGCTGCGCGTGTCGGTCGCGGGCGTGCCCGTGCAGCGGTTCGCGGACCGCTGAGCCGGCAGCGACTCAGGCCAGCGCCGTCTGCTTGACCAGCGGCCACTGCCGGCGCGAGATCGGCAGGCGGTCCGGCAGCTCCTTCAGCAGCACCTCCCAGTGCCCCTCGCCGCCTTCGCCGTCGCCATCCACATGGCCACGGACGCGCTCGAAGGCACGGATCGACCTCTTCGCCACCAGCGTGTTGCGATGGATGCGCACGAAGCGCGGGCCGAACTCCTCTTCCAGCGACGTCAGCGATTCCTCGGTCAGGTGCTCGCGCTGCGGCGTGCGGATGGTGACGTACTTCAGTTCGGCGCGCAGGAAGACGATGTCCTCGACCGGCACCAGCGACATGCGGCCGCGCTCGGAGATCGTCAGGTGCGTCCGCTGGCTGCCGAGGGCGCGCGCCACTTCCTCCAGCCGCGGTTCGTTCTGCACCAGCCGCTTGGCGCGCGCCAGCGACGCCGCCAGGCGATCGGCGCGCACCGGCTTGAGCAGGTAGTCCAGCGCGCGCACCTCGAAGGCCTCCAGCGCGTGCTCGTCGTGCGCGGTGATGAAGATCACCGCCGGCGGGTGCTCGCGCGCCGCGAGATGGCGGGCAACCTCGATGCCGTTCATGCCGGGCATCGAGATGTCGAGCAGCACGACGTCCGGCGCGTCGCGGTCGACCGCCTCCAGTGCCGCCGGGCCGCTGTCAACGGTTCCCACGACCTGCGACGGGAACTGCGTGCCGATTTCGGCCAGCAGCTGCTGCATGCGCACCCGCGCCGGCGGTTCATCGTCAACGATCAGGATCTTTGTTGTCATCCGTTGGCTCGCTTCTCCACAGGAATGGTCATCGTCAGCTCGAATCGGTCGTGCCGCACGCGTGTTTTCAGTTCACCCTCCAGATCGTAGATCAAAGCCAGGCGGCCGCGAATGTTCGCCAGGCCGATCTGGTTGCCTTCGCGCTGCAACGGATCCTTGGCCACCGGGTTGCTGACGAACATCTCCAGCCGGAAGCCGAGCTGGCGGACGCGCACGACGACGCGGCATTCTCCCGCCAGCCTTTCCGCGCCGTAGCGCACCGCGTTCTCGATCACCGGCTGCAACAGCAGCTGCGGCACGCGCGCACGCGGGTGCACGGCACCGATGTCCCATTCCACCTGCAGGCGGTCGCCGAGCCGCGTCTGCTCGATCTCGACATACTTGCGGCACAGGTCGAGTTCCTGCTCCAGCGGCACCAGCCGCCGCACGTCGCCCATCACCGCGCGAAACAGCTCGGCGACGGACTCCAGCATCCGCTCGGCGCGCAGCGGATCCGAGCGCACCACCGCGATCACCGCATTCAGGCTGTTGAAGAAGAAGTGCGGCCGGATGCGCGACTGCAGTGCCTGGAAGCGTGCCTCGGTCACCGCCGGCGAAAAGGCGCGCGCGCGAAGCTCGGAGTAGTGCTGGACCGCAACACCCATGGCCAACGCAACCAGCAACGCCGACCAGCGCGGGCCGGCCGACAGGTCCGGGCCGATCGGCCCGACGATCAGCAGGATCACGCCGGTGCACAGCGCCGGAGCCAGCCAGGCCAGCAGCCGCTGCGCGGCGAGCGGCAACGCCGGCAGGAAGCGTCGCAACGCGCACCACGCCAGCAGCGTCATCAGCAGCGCCGGCTCCAGCACTGCCGACAGCTCTACGAAACGCAGCCAGGCCGCCCGCCAGTTCACATGGCTGACCAGCACCGCCAGCGCGACCACGGCGTTGGCGCCCAGCGCCACCCGCAGCACCACGCCGATATTGCAGCCGTCCGGCACCACCTGCTGGGGAGTCGGCGCTGCCATCTCCGCGCGGCTGGCGGCGGCCGGATGGCCCATGGCGTCCTTGACGGTCATCGAATCCGCCGCTGGCTGAGCGCACCGTGCAAGGGCCGGCTCGACAAGCTCTTACACTGCCACTGGCGTGATGCAGACCGCAAGTTGGTCTCTCCCCCGCCGAACTCGGGGCGGGCTGCACGCCACGCCACATCGAACATCAGCGCCGCGGATTATGTCAGCACACTCCTCTTCTCTCGATCGGAAGAACAGCGGATGGTCGGGCCGCTTCAGTGAGCCGGTGGCCGATTTCGTGCTCCGCTACACGGCGAGCGTCGGCTTCGACCGGCGGCTGGCCCTGGCCGACATCGACGGCTCGCTTGCGCACGCGGCGATGCTCGCCCATGTCGGCGTGCTGTCGGCAGCAGACTTCGCTGATATCGAGCGCGGCCTGTCGGTGATCCGGGGCGAGGTCGAGCGCGGCGAGTTCAGCTGGCAGCTGGCGCTCGAGGACGTGCACCTGAACATCGAGCGACGGCTGACCGAACTGGTCGGCGACGCCGGCAAGCGGCTGCACACCGGCCGCTCGCGCAACGACCAGGTGGCCACCGACGTGCGCCTGTGGCTGCGCGGCGAGATCGACGCCATCTGTGCGGCATTGAACCAACTGCAGCGCGCGCTGGTCGCGCAGGCCGAGGCGCATGCGGCCACGGTGATGCCAGGCTTCACGCATCTGCAGGTGGCGCAGCCGGTGACCTTTGGCCACCACCTGCTTGCCTACGCCGAGATGTTCGAGCGCGACCGCGAGCGGATGCTCGACGCGCGCCGCCGGGTCAACCGGCTGCCGCTCGGTAGCGCGGCGCTGGCCGGCACGACGTTCCCGATCGACCGCAACTTCGTCGCCGCGCGGCTCGGCTTCGACGGCCTGTGCGAGAACTCGCTCGATGCGGTGAGCGACCGCGACTTCGCCATCGAGTTCGCCGCCGCCGCGGCGCTGCTGATGACGCACGTGTCGCGACTGGCCGAGGAACTGGTGCTGTGGATGAACCCGCGCTTCGGCTTCGTGCGGCTGCCCGACCGCTTCACCACCGGCTCGTCGATCATGCCGCAGAAGAAGAACCCCGACGTGCCGGAACTGGCGCGCGGCAAGACCGGCCGCGTGGTCGGCCACCTGATGGCCCTGCTGGTGCTGATGAAGGGCCAGCCGCTCGCCTACAACAAGGACAACCAGGAGGACAAGGAGCCGCTGTTCGACACCGCAGACACCGTGCTCGACACGCTGCGCGCGTTTGCCGAGATGATTCCGGGCATCGAAGTCGACGCTGCGGCCATGCGGCGCGCTGCCGAGGAAGGTTTCTCCACCGCAACCGACCTGGCCGACTATCTGGTGAAGAAGGGCCTGCCGTTCCGCGATGCGCACGAGGCGGTCGCGCACGCGGTCCGCGAAGCCGCGGCGCGCGGTTGCGACCTGGCTGCCCTGCCGCTGGCGCAGCTGCAGTCCTTTGCGCCGCAGATCGGTGCCGACGTCCATGACGTGCTGGGAGTCGATGGATCGGTCGCCGCGCGGGCGCATCCGGGCGGCACCGCGCCACAGCAGGTCCGGGCGCAGGTCGAGCGCTGGCGGACACGGCTCGCGGCGCGCTGAGAACGCGAGGCGCGCCGGAGAGAAAACCTCTTTGGCTGAGGGTTGCGGCAGCTAGAATCCGGCGCTGCTCGGAGGTGAGGAATTGCACGTTCGCGGCGGGCCGATGTGGCTGCCTCGGGCGCCGCAAACGTCACATCCGCCGCTTGCCAAACGAGGAGAGGCATCCATGCAGTTCCTGTTGCGCGTCTCGCGCATCATCGATGCGATCAGCGAACGCATCGGCAACGTCCTGATCTGGCTTCTGCTGGCCACGGTGCTGATCAGCACGGCCAACGCCCTCGTCCGAAAGCTCTTCAGCATCGGCTCCAATGCCTGGCTGGAAGTGCAGTGGTACCTGTTCTCGGCGGTGTTCCTGCTCGGCGCCGGCTACGCCTTCCTGCACAACGTCCACGTGCGCATCGACTTCGTCTCGTCGCGCCTGTCGGCGCGCGGCCGCAACTGGATCGACATCATCGGCATCGTCGCCTTCCTGGCGCCGCTGTGCTGGCTGCTGCTTTCGATGTCGTGGCCGCTGTTCGTCAACGCCTTCAGGACCAGCGAGATGTCGCAGAACGCCGGGGGTCTGATCCGCTGGCCGGTCATGCTGATGATCCCGCTCGGCATGGTGCTGCTGCTGGCCCAGGCGTTGTCGGAACTGATCAAGCGCATCGCTTTTCTGAAGGGCCTGATCCCCGACCCGCTGGCCCACGCGGAGCCCGGAAAGGCCCACGGTGAACAGGCCGCAGCCGAGGCGGGGGTCGCCAAATGACCGCGTTCATCCACGCGAACTTCGTGCCGCTGCTGTTCGGCGGCCTGCTGTTCTTCCTGCTCACCGGCTTTCCGGTCGCGTTCTCGCTCGCCGCCACCGGACTCGTGTTCGGCTACATCGGCATGGAGTTCGGTCTGTTTCCGGCGACACTGTTCCAGGCCCTGCCGCTGCGCGTGATGGGCATCATGCAGAACGACACGCTGCTGGCGATTCCGTTCTTCACGCTGATGGGCATCATCCTCGAGAAGAGCGGCATGGCCGAGGACCTGCTGGAGACCGTCGGCCAGGTGTTCGGGCCGATTCGCGGCGGGCTGGCGCTGGCGGTCATCTTCGTCGGCGCGCTGCTGGCGGCCACGACCGGCGTGGTCGCGGCGGCGGTGATCTCGATGGGGCTGATTTCACTGCCGATCATGCTGCGCTACGGCTACAACCGTACCATTGCCACTGGCGTGATCACCGCCTCCGGAACGCTGGCGCAGGCGATCCCGCCGTCGCTGGTGCTGATCGTGCTGGCCGACCAGCTGGGCCGTTCGGTCGGCGACATGTACGAAGCGGCGTTCCTGCCCGGCCTGATGCTGGTCGGCCTGTACGCGATCTTCGTGCTGATCGTCTCGATCGTCCGGCCCGCTTGGGTTCCCGCGCTACCTGAAGAGGCGCGCATCTACCGCGAGGACAACGGCGCCAGCGGCCATCGATCGCTATTGGTGCTGCTGGCGATCGCGGCTGCGGCCGGCTTCGCCTGGAGCCAGGGGCACCAGGCCATCATCAATCCGCTGATCGACCGCGAACTGCCCGCGCCGGGCGACGAAGTACTGATCATGTCGCTGACCGTTGCCTCGTTCACGGCGCTCGGCCTGGCGCTGCTGAACCGCCTCTTCGGCCTGAAGCTGCTTTCCAAGCTGTCCGAACGCGTGACCTTCGTGCTGATCCCACCGCTGGTGCTGATCTTCCTGGTGCTTGGCACGATCTTCCTCGGCATCGCCACACCGACCGAAGGCGGCGCGATGGGCGCGGTCGGCGCGCTGATCATGGCAACGAGCCGGCGCAAGCTCACTTTCGATCTGCTCAGGCAGGCGCTGGTCAACACGACGCGGCTGTCGTGCTTCGTGATGTTCATCCTGGTCGGCTCGACCGTCTTCAGCTTTACCTTCAACGCCGCCGAGGGCCACTACTGGGTGGAAGCGCTGTTCAAGGACATCCCGGGCGGGGCGATGGGGTTCCTGATCGTCGTCAACGTGCTGATCTTCATCCTCGGCTGCTTCATCGACTTCTTCGAGATCGCCTTCATCGTCATCCCGATGCTTGCGCCGGTGGCGGACAAGCTGCTGCCGGCGCTGCTGCCGGCAGGCACGCCGCAGGACCTGGTGCTGATCTGGTTCGGCATCATCGTCGCGATGAACCTGCAGACCTCGTTCCTGACGCCGCCGTTCGGCTTCGCACTGTTCTACCTGCGCAGCGTGGCGCCGCGCAACGACTATGCCGACCGGGTGAGCGGAAAAGCCATCGGCGCCGTCACCACGCCGCAGATCTACAAGGGCGCACTGGCCTTCATCGCCATCCAGCTGATCATGGTGGTGGCGGTGGTGACGTATCCGGGCATTTCGATCGACACGTCCAAGAAGGCCGCCGTCGATATCGACAAGATCCAGTTCGAGGCGCCCACCCCGCGCGGCTATGAGGCACCGGCCCCCGAACCCGCGGCGAGCCCCGCGGGCGGCGCAGCCGCACCCGCGCCGGCCAAGCAGGACGAAGCCGAGGACCCGATGGAAGCGGTGCGCCGCGCGCTGAAGGACGACGCCAAGAAGTAGCTTCGGTTGCGCCGCCGAAGCGACGGCAGGAAGGAAAACGGGCCGCTGATGCGGCCCGTTGCCCTCTTGCGCCGATGCGCTTCCTACAGCTTCTGTTGCTGCATGAAGTCGTCGAAGCTCGCCTCGGCGAAGCGGAACCACAGGTTCTGATCGCGCCGGAAGGCGATCATGTCTTCGTAGATCTTCTTCCAGCCCGCGTTCTTGGCGCTCAGCTCGGCATAGATCTCGTTCGACGCCTTGAAAGAGGCGTCCATTACGTCCTTCGGGAAGCGGTGCAGCTTGGTGCCTGCCCCGACCAGCTGCTTGAGCGCCACCGGGTTCCTGGCGTCGTACTTGGCCAGCATCTCGGTGCCCGCCTGCGTCGCGCAGGCCTCGACGATCGCCTTCAACTCGGGGCTCAGCGCCTCCCAGGCCTTGCTGTTGACGTACAGCGACAACTGCGGGCCGCCTTCCCACCAGCCAGGGTAGTAGTAGTTCGGCGCCACCTTGTTGAAGCCGAGCTTCAGGTCGTCATACGGACCGACCCACTCGGCGGCGTCGATCGTGCCCTTCTCCAGCGCGGTGTAGATCTCGCCGCCGGGGATCGACTGCGGCACCACGCCCAGCTTGGTCAGGACGGCGCCGGCCAGGTTGGAGATCCGCATCTTCAGGCCCTTCAGGTCGGCCACCGACTTGATCTCCTTGCGGTACCAGCCGCCCATCTGCGCGCCGGTATTGCCCATCGGGAAGTTGACGATGTTGTACTTGGTATAGAACTCGCGCAGCAGCTTCAGGCCGTTGCCCTCGTACATCCACGCGTTCATCTGCCGCGCATTCAGGCCGAACGGGATGGCGCAGTCGATCGAGAAGGTCTCGTCCTTGCCGAAGAAATAGTAGGGCGCGGTGTGCGCGCACTCGACCGTGTTGTTCTGCACCGCGTCGACCACGCCGAAGGCCGGCACCAGTTCGCCGGCGGCATGCGCGGTGACGGTCAGCCGACCGCCGGAAGCGGCGGTCACCTGCTTGGCGAAGAACTCCGCGCAGCCGAACAGCGTGTCGAGCGACTTCGGGAAGCTCGACGCCAGGCGCCAGCGGATCTGCGTCTGCCCGTAGACGGCCGGCGCGGCCACGGCCGCTGCGGTCGCTGCCGCGCCGAGTGAGGCATTGCGGATGAACGAACGACGTTGCATGAGGTCTCCTTCGTGTCTGGTGTCGAACTTGGTCTTGAGGAGCGCAGCGCCCAGCCGATAAGGGGCCGCTCCGCCCGGCTCGCGTCGGATTGTAGTCCGCGGGGTTCCTGCTCCGGCAGGCTAGGGCTTGCGCCCGATCAAGCGCCGCCGATGGTCAAGCCGTCGATCAGCACCGAGCCGGTGGTCCGTCCGCCGCGCTCGAGCCGGTCGGCGCCCACGGCGACAACGTTGGCGAACATGTCGCGCAGGTTGCCGGCGATGGTGATCTCCTCGACCGGGTACGCGATCTCGCCGTTTCTGACCCAGAAGCCGCTGGCGCCACGCGAATAGTCGCCGGTGACATAGTTGATTCCCTGCCCGATCAGTTCGGTGACCAGCAGGCCCGTGCCCAGCTTGCGCAGCATGGCCGCGAAGTCGTCGCCCGGGGCCGTCAGCTTCGAACGCAGCTCCAGGTTGTAGGCACCGCCCGCATTGCCGGTGCTCTTCATGCCGAGCTTGCGCGCCGAGTAGGTCGACAGGAAGTAGCCACGCAGCACGCCATCGGCAACCACGTCGCGCGCGGCTCCGCGCACGCCCTCCTCGTCGAAGGCGCCCGAGCCGTAGCCGCGCGGCACGTAGGGATCCTCGCGGATCGTCACGTGCGGCGCGAACAGCGGCTCGTCCAGCGCGTCGACGAGGAACGACGCCTTGCGGTACAGAGAGCCGCCGCTGGCCGCATGAACGAAGCTGCCCAGCAGCCCGCACGCCAGCGGCGCCTCGAACAGCACCGGCACCTTGCGCGTCTTCAGCCTGCGCGCCGACAGCCGCGCTAGCGCCCGCCGCGCCGCATACTCGCCGAGCGCCTGCGACGAGGCCAACGCGGTGGCCACCCGGGAGGCGCTGTACCAGTCATCGCGCTGCATGCCGCGCGCGTCCTGGGCGATCGGCGTCACCGACAACGAATGGCGCGAGTACGGAAAGCCGGCGCAGAAGCCGCGCGTGTTGGCAAGCACGAAGTGCCCCGAGGACGTGTACACGTTGGCGCCCTCGGAGTTGACGATCTGCGGACTGACGCCGAACGCCGCACGCTCCGCCGCCTGCGCGATCTCGATCGCCTGTTCGACCTGCAGGTCCCATGGATGGAACAGATCGAGGTCGCGCGCCGCACGCTCGAGGGTGTCGTCGTCGGGCAGGCCGGCGGCCGGGTCCTCCGCCGTATAGCGGGCGATGTTGTAGGCCGCCTCGACGGCCTGGCGGATCGCGGCCGGCGCGAAGTCCGACGTCGACGCATTGCCGCGCCGGGAGCCGATGTAGACGGTGATGCCGAGGCCCTTGTCACGCGTGTGCTCGATGGTCTCGACCTGCGCCCGCCGCGTGCTCACCGACAGCCCCACCGATTCGCTGATGTCCGCCACGGCGTCGCTGGCTCCCAGCGAGCGAGCCAGGTCGAGCGCCTGCTGCGCAGTGGCGCGGAGTTGGTCATCGGGCAACGCAAACAGGGAACTCATCGAGGCATCCGGAAGATGAAGGCGGAGGTGGCGCGAAATCGGCTGGCTATGATAGCCAGCGATGGTTCACAAAGCCCCCACTCTTTCTCCCCCGCCAGAAGAGACCCCAGCCGAGCGGCCGAGCAAGTCGCAGCGCAAGCGCGAGATGACCGCGCTGCAGGATCTCGGCGAGTCGCTGTTGCGGCTGTCTGCCGCTGAGCTGGGACGGATCGACCTGCCGGAACCCTTGCGCGAGGCCATCGCCGGGATGGCTCGCATCGGTTCGCACGAGGCGCGGCGCCGGCATCTGCAATACATCGGCAAGCTGATGCGGCAGGTGGATCCGGAGCCGCTGCGGGCGGCGATTGACAACGCCACCGGCGAGTCGAAACAGGCGGTGGCGCTGATGCATCGTTGCGAGCGGCTGCGCGATGCCCTGCTGGCCGACGACGCGGCGCTGGATGGCGTGCTGGCCGAGCTGCCGGGTGCCGACGTGCAGCAGCTGCGCGCGACGATTCGTGCCGCCCGCCGCGAGCACAAGGAAGGCCGGCCGCCGAAGTACGCGCGGCAGCTTTATCGCTGGCTGCACGAGCAATACACACAGAAGGCTCAGTTGTCATGAAGGCACAGCGCAGGCATCCCGACGAACTGATCGTCGGCCTGGTGTCGATTTCCGACCGCGCTTCACGCGGCGCCTACGAGGACAAGGGGCTGCCCGGACTGCGCGACTGGCTTACACGCGCGCTGGCCTCGCCGTGGCAGCACCACGAGCGGCTGGTGCCCGACGAGCGTGCGGTGATCGAAGCGACGCTGATCGAACTGGTCGATACCGTCGGCTGCGACCTGGTGCTGACCACCGGTGGCACCGGGCCGGCGCGGCGCGACGTCACGCCCGAGGCAACGCTGGCAGTGGCCACGCGCGAGATGCCGGGCTTCGGCGAGCAGATGCGGCGGATCTCGCTCGCCTTCGTGCCGACCGCGATCCTGTCGCGACAGGTGGCGGTACTGCGCGAGACCGCCGACCACGCGGCGCTGCTCATCAACCTGCCCGGCCAGCCAAAGGCAATCGCCGAGACGCTCGAAGGACTGAAGGACGCCGACGGCAAGGTGATCGAAGCGGGCATCTTCGCCGCCGTGCCGTACTGCGTCGACCTGATCGGCGGGCCGTACATCGAAACGCAGGAGGCGGTGGTGAAGAGCTTCCGGCCAAAGTCGGCCGTGCGAAGCCGGTGATCGGCCGGGGAGAAGACATTGCTTGAATGTATCGAGCTGCAGACGACGGCCGCGCCGACGCGCGCGGTGATCTGGCTGCACGGGCTGGGTGCCGACGGCTACGACTTCGTGCCGGTGGTGAAGGAACTCGAGTCACTGGGGGCGCCGGCGGCGCGCTACGTGTTCCCGCACGCGCCGATGATGCCGGTGACGATCAACAACGGCTTCGTGATGCGCGCCTGGTACGACATCCGCACCGCCGATCTGGCCCATCGCGAGGACGAGCAGACCATCCGCGGCTCGCAGAAGGCGGTCGAGGCCCTGATCGAGCGCGAGGTGCAGCGCGGCATACCGCGCGCGCGCATCGTGCTGGCCGGTTTTTCGCAGGGAGCGGCGATCGCGCTGCAGACCGGCCTGCGGCAGGCCGATCCGCTGGCAGGCCTGATCGCGCTGTCGGGCTACCTGCCGCTCGCCGACAAGCTGGCCGCCGAGAGGCATGCGGCCAGCGCGGCGGTGCCGCTGCTGATGGCGCACGGCACCGACGATCCGGTCGTGCCGATCGCCCGCGCGATCCACTCACGGGACCTGCTCACCTCGCTCGGCTACGCGGTCAGCTGGCATGAATATCCGATGCCCCACTCCATCTGCGCCGAGGAGATCGAGGCAATCGCGGCGTTCCTCCGCCAGCGGCTTGGCTGAGCCCTGACGCGCGGCGGCGGTCAGGCACGTCGGCGCGCGTCCAGGCTCCA
The DNA here is from genome assembly GCA_964610575.1 of uncultured Burkholderiaceae bacterium. Taxonomy (GTDB): domain Bacteria; phylum Pseudomonadota; class Gammaproteobacteria; order Burkholderiales; family Burkholderiaceae_F; genus JADJWR01. Next base: position 15,635 of record CAZSYX010000023.1, on the reverse strand, counting down.
GCCGCCCGCGCCGAGGGCGACCACCGTCAGCAGGCCGCCGATGGTGGCGATGTTCTTGATGAACATCAGGTACTCGACCCGCTGCTGCTCGGCCGGCGCGGCCCAGAAGGCGTGGAAGAGCAAGCTCGCCAGCAGCGTGAAGGCCGCCAGCGCCGCTGCGGCCCAGCGTGCCTTGAAGCCTGCCATCAGCGCGAGTCCGGCGACGATCTCGAGCACGATCGTGCCCACCGCCAGCAGCTGCGGCAGCGGCAGGCCCTTGGCTCCGATGTAACCAGCGATGCCGTCGAAGCCGCCGATCTTCGAGAAGCCGGCGAGGACGAACATCAGTGCGAGCAGGAACCGGCCGGCCAGGGCCAGTGCGTCCGATGCATTGCCGTTCATGGATTCGTTCCTTTCCTTCGGTTGGTCTTGCACTGGAGATGCCGCAGCGCCGTTCAGTGTGTCGGCGGCAGATCGAACAGCATCAGTTCGGCATCGCCCTCGGCACTGATCGCGAGCCGCTTCTCGTCGCGGATCTTTGCCGCATCGCCGCCATCGAGCCGCTGTCCATTGACGGTCACCACACCACGCACAAGGTGCAGGTAGCCGAGGCGGCCGGCAGGCAGTTCAGCCGCGAGCGTTTGGCCCGCACCCAGCCGTGACACGTATAGCCGCGCGTCCTGGTGGATGCGCACCGAACCGTCGGCGCCGTCGGGCGAGGCGATCAGGCGCAGTCGGCCGTGCTTCTCGGCGTCGGTGAAACGCTTCTCCTCGTAACTCGGCGCGATGCCGGTGACGTTCGGTTCGATCCAGATCTGCAGGAAATGCGTCGTCCGGTCCCTGGCGTGGTTGTACTCGGAGTGCCGCACGCCGCTGCCGGCGCTCATCCGCTGCACGTCGCCGGGACGGATCACCGAGCCGTGGCCCATGCTGTCCTTGTGCGCCAGTTCGCCGTCGAGCACGTAGCTGATGATTTCCATGTCGCGGTGCCCGTGCGTGCCGAAACCTGTGCCAGGCGCAACGCGGTCCTCGTTGATGACCCGCAGCGGCCCGAAGCCCATGTGCGCCGGGTCGTAGTAGCCGGCAAAGGAAAAGCTGTGAAACGACTGCAGCCAGCCGTGGTCGGCGTAGCCGCGTTCCTGACTTCTGCGCAGAGTGATCATCGACGCTCCTGATCCTGGCGTTGCAGCCCGTCAGTCGACCAACCGGGCAGAACGAGTTGTTGACGCAACGGATCCAATGATGAACGCCCCCGTCGCCGATGACATCGCCTAGACTTCGAACATCTTGTTCTGATTTTTTGAACGATATGCCGGCATCGCCATTGTCCCTCGATTCGCTGCTGCTGGTCGATGCGGTGGCCCGCCGCGGCGGCTTCGCCGGTGCCGCCGAGGAACTGGGACGCGCCCCGTCGGCGGTCACCTACGCGGCACGCAAGCTGGAGGACGATCTCGACGTGCTGCTGTTCGACCGACGCGGCTACCGGGCGCGGCTGACACCGGCCGGCGAGGAACTGCTGCGCGAAGGGCGCCAGCTACTCGCCGCCGCCGAGGACCTGCGTCGACGCGTGCAGCGCGTGGCGCAGGGCTGGGAGCGCGAGCTGAGCATCGCAGTCGACTCGGTGCTGCCGTTCGCGCGCCTACTGCCGCTGCTCGACGAGTTCTGTGGACAGGCGCCGACGCAACTGCGGCTCAGCCACGAGGTCCTCGGCGGCACCTGGGACGCGCTGGCCAGCGGGCGTGCCGACCTCGCCATCGGGGCGACCGCCGGCGGACCTTCCGCACAGCATGGAGCCGGCTATCGCACGCGCAAGCTCGGTGAGCTGCGGTTCGTCTTCGCCGTGGCCGCCAGCCACCCGCTGGCAACCGCTTCGGCACCGCTGTCGGCAGCACAGATGCGTGCGCACCGGCAGATCGTCGTCGGCGACACCTCACAGCGGCTCGCACCGCGAACGGCCGGCCTGCTCGGCGCCACCGACACGATCACCGTGCCGAGCATGGCCGACAAGATCGCCACGCAGGCAGCGGGGCTTGGCGTCGGCTATGTGCCGCTGCACCTCATCGGCGAACGGCTGGCGCGCGGTGAACTGGTGGTCAAGACCACCGAAAGCGAACGCGAGCACGGCGAGCACATCGCTTTCTACGCGGCGTGGCGCGCCGATGCACGCGGCAAGGCGATCGACTGGTGGCTGGCGCGGCTCAGTGCGGCCGAAGTCCGGGCGGCGCTGGTGGCATGACCGGGTCGGCGTGCTGCGGCGAAGCAAAGGTGCAGCGATTCTTGCCGGCCTGCTTGGAGACATACATCGCCGCGTCGGCGCGGCGCAGCAGCGAATCGAAGTCCTGACCGTCGGTCGGAAACACCGCGATGCCCACACTCGCCCCCATGTGCGAGAGGCGGTCGCCGATCTCCATGTCCTCGCTGGCGGCAGCGATCAGCTTCTCGCCCACGGTGCGCGCGGCGTCGAGGTCGTCGATCTCGGGCAGCAGGATCACGAATTCGTCGCCGCCGGTGCGCGCGATCAGATCGTATTCACGCAGCGCCATCGACATGCGCATCGCCACCCGGCGCAGCATCGCGTCGCCATAGGCGTGGCCGAAGGCGTCGTTGACCTCCTTGAAGCCGTCGAGGTCGAGCACCATCAGCGCCGCCAGCCGGTCGCGACGCATGGCCACCGACAGCAGGCGGCGCGCGTTCTCGACCAGCAGGCGCCGGTTCGGCAGCCCGGTGAGCTCGTCGTGGTTGGCCTGGTGCCACGCCATTTCCTCGCGCTGCTTCAGCGGCGTGATGTCGGTCAGCACCAGGATCATTGCCTCGGCGTCGTCTTCGCCGCCGACCAGGCGCGCAGTCAGCTGTGACCAGACCCCGCGGCGCGTGCCGGCGCCTGCCTCGGGCGCCCGCAGCATCACTTCGTGGTTGGCCGACTCGCCGCGCTGCGCGGCGGCGCGCGTGATCTCGACGATCCGCTGCCAGTCGGCCTCGTTGGCGAGGATGTCGGCCGCCGGCCGGCCGCTCAGCCACGAGCCCGGCACGTCGAGCATCTGCGCCAGCGCGCCGTTGGCCCGCTCGATCCGCCCCGACTGCACGAAGGCGATGCCCTCGCCCGCTGCGTCGAAGATCACCTGCTGGTTTCGAAGGGCGACCGCCAGTTCGCGCTCGCGGCGCTTCTGTGCCGTGATGTCGGTGCACACGCCGAGCACCGACTCGAGCTTGCCGTCGGCGCCGAAGGTCGGTATCGCGCTGACCATCACGTGCAGCGTCTTGCCGCCGCGGGTCTGGTGTATCGCCTCGACGTCGAACACCGGCTCGCCATGGAACACCGGCCGGAAGCGGCGCAAGAACATGGGCCGGGTGAACTCGGGCGCATTGAACGCGGTCACGTGCCGACCGAGCACATGTTTCGGCTTGTAGCCATAGATCATCTGGCAGGCGCGGCCCGAGACGAGTGTGATCATGCCCTCCCGGTCGCAGGTCCAGATCAGCGACGGCGTGGCATCGAACAGCGCCCGGTAGCGGCGCTCGCTGGCGACGAGCTTGTCTTCCGCCTCGCGCTTCTTCGTGATGTCGACGATCGACATGACGAAGCGCGTTGCCCGGCCATTGTCGTTGCGGATCGATTCGCCGCGCGCCTGGACCCAGATGTAGTCGCCTTTCGCCGTGCGGACGCGGAATTCCTGGCGGAACGGCGCGCCCTCCTCCAGGTGCTTGCGGCGCGCCTCCAGCACCCGGTCGCTGTCGCCGGGATGCAGGGACTCGGAGAAGCGGTACTCGCGAATGAAGGACTCCCGCTCCTTGTAGCCGAGGATCTCCATGTAGCGCAGTGAGAAGAATCGCTCGCCGGTGACCACGTTGGTGTCGGCCACCCCGGCGTCGATCGCATCGAGGGCGAGGCGCAGCTGATCGCGGCTGTCCTTCAGGTCGGCGAGCGCCTTTGCCTTTGCCTGTGCCGCGGCGGAGCGCTCGCTCTCGATCTGCAGCAGCATCGTTTCCTTCACGCCGGTGTGCAGCCTGGCGCAGGCATAGCCCGCCAGCCCGAGCACGGCGGCCCAGACCAGCAGCACGAGGTCGAGGTTGGGCAGCGTTACCGTCAGCAGCGCAAACGCCTGCGCGGCCGCCAGCGGCGCGAGCCCCGCCAGCCACAGCCGCGGAACAGCCCCGAACGGCAGCAGCATGCCGATCGACGCGCCCAGCGCCAGCGTGAACTGCAGCAGGAAGCCGGTCGGATCGGCGACCCGGAACAGCAACAGGGCCGCGGACCACGCCAGCCCCTCGGCAGCGGCAAAGGCGCCATAGATCAGGGTGGCTGCCGCCTTCGGCCCCGCCTCATCGGCCAGGACTCGTCGGCAGAAAAGCCCGCGCCCGAGAAGCAGCAGGGCGAGTGCGCCGCACCAGTAGAAGGCGTCCAACACCTCCTTCTCGCGCCAGTGAACGGCCGAAAAGAGGACGGCGAGGACGAAGTTACCGATCCACGAGTAGTGGCCCGACTGCATCGACAGCCGAACCAGTTGCGACCCGATGCGCGCCTGGTCTGAGTTCACGTCCGCGATCGCGGGTATGTGGTAGGCATGACAGGGTATTTTCCTCACATGGACGCTGACTTGCGAGATCCGGACGGATGAGACGTACGGCTGCCTACCGGGGCCGGTTCGCGCCGTCGCCAACCGGCGCCCTTCATGCGGGGTCACTGGCGGCGGCGCTGGCCAGTTGGCTGGATGCCCGCGCGCACGACGGGATCTGGCTGGTCCGCATCGAGGATCTCGACCCGCCGCGTGAGCTCACCGGTGCAGCCCGGCAGATCCTTGATGCGCTGGCGGCCTTTGGCCTCGCCAGCGATGAGCCGCCGGTCTTCCAGAGCATGCGCGGCGACCTGTACCAGCAGGCGCTCGACCGACTGGAGGCTTCCGGGCTGCTCTACGGCTGCGCCTGCTCGCGCACCGAAATTGCATCGGCGCAGCGAACGCTCGGCCTGCCGCCGCACGTCTATCCCGGCACCTGCCGCGGCGGCACCGGCGGGCGGCCCGTGCGGGCGCTGCGCGTGCGCGTGCCGGACGAATTCGTTGGCTTCACCGACCGCGCCTGCGGGCCGTATGCGCAGAACCTCGCGCACGAGGTCGGCGACTTCGTCGTCCGCCGCGCCGACGGCCTGTGGGCTTACCAACTGGCGGTGGTCGTCGACGACGCCGAGCAGCAGATCACCGACGTCGTTCGCGGCGCCGACCTGCTCGAGAACACGCCCAGGCAGATCTGGCTGCAGTGCGCACTCGGCCTGACCACGCCGCGCTACCTTCACGTGCCCGTGGTCACCAATGCGCAGGGCGAGAAGCTGTCGAAACAGACCGGCGCAGCCTCGCTCGACACCGATCGGCCCTTGCCTGAGCTGCAGCGCGCCTGGAAGCACCTCGGCTTTCCCGCACTGGGCGCAGATCGCGTCGACGTCTTCCTGCGGCGGGCAACCGAACTGTGGCGCAGCCGATGGTCGTCGGCATAATCGGCCCGAGGGGACAATCCATGGCCGACGACACCGACATTGCAACACTGCGCCGCATCCTGAGCCGCTGCCGGATCATCGCGGTGGTCGGCATTTCCGCCGAGTGGCACCGGCCGAGCTACTTCGTCGGCAAGTACCTCCTCGAGCACGGCTACACGATGGTTCCGGTCAACCCGAAGTACGCCGAGGTGCTCGGCCGCCGCTGCTACCCGAGCGTCACCGCCGCCGCGGCCAGCGGCGTGCAGATCGACCTGGTCGACTGCTTTCGCCGCGCCGACGACATCGGCCCCCTTGCTGACGAGGCGATCGCCGTCGGTGCCAAGTGCCTGTGGATGCAGCTTGGCGTTGTCAATGAAGCCGCCTCCGCGAAGGCGCGCGCTGCCGGGCTCGACGTGGTGATGGACCGTTGCGTGAAGATCGAGCATGGCCGGCTGTTCGGCGGGCTCGCCTGGGCCGGCGTCAACACGCGAGTGATCTCGAGCCGTCGGCCGAGACAGTTACCGTACTGAGCCGCGATCCGTTGCCCGTGATCGGTTGATCACGAGGCAACCGAACGGATCACAGACCACGAACAACGGATCACCACCATGAGCGACCATCCCTACGGCATCGAGACGCTCTGCCTGCACGCCGGCCAGCTGCCGGACCCGGTGACCGGCAGCCGCGCCGCGCCGATCTACCAGACGACCAGCTACGTGTTCGACAGCGCCGACCACGCGGCCAGCCTGTTCAACCTGCAGACCTTCGGCAACGTCTACTCGCGGATCAGCAACCCAACGGTGGCAGTGCTCGAGGAGCGCATCGCCGCGCTGGAAGACGGCCGCGCCTGCCTGTGCGTGGCCAGTGGCATGGCGGCGCAACTGACCGCGATCGAGGCGATCCTCGCGCCGGGCGACCACATCGTCGCCTCCAGCCTGCTGTATGGCGGCACCTATTCGCAGTTCGACGTCACACTGCGCCGCCGCGGCATCGAGACGACCTTCGTCGACCCCGACGAACCGGAAAACTTCCGCCGCGCGCTGCGCGAGAACACGAAGCTCGTCTATGGCGAGACGCTCGGCAACCCGAAGATCAACGTGCTCGACATCGAGCCGGTCGCGGCGATCGCGCACGGGCACGGCGTGCCGCTGATGATCGACAACACGATGGCCTCGCCCTACCTGTGCCGGCCGTTCGACTTCGGTGCCGACATCGTCGTGCACTCGGTCACCAAGTACCTCGGCGGCCACGGCACCACGCTCGGCGGCGCGATCGTCGAGAGCGGCCGGTTCGACTGGGGCAACGGCAAGTTCGCCGACATGGTGCTGCCGTCGCGCGGCTATCACGGCGTGAAGTTCTGGGAGACCTTCGGCGATTTCGCCTACACGATGAAGGCGCGGATGGAGGTGCTGCGCATCAACGGCGCGGCGCTGTCGCCGCTGTCGGCATTCCTGCTGCTGCAGGGCGTGGAGACGCTGCACCTGCGCATGGAACGACACTGCGGCAATGCGCGGCGCGTGGCCGGGCACCTTGCTGCGCATCCGCAAGTGTCCTGGGTCAACTGGCCCGGCCTGCCGTCGAGCCCTTACTACACGCTCGCGAAGAAGTACCTGCGGTCAGTCGACGGCGAGCCGGGCGCGGCAGGGGTGATGACCTTCGGTATCAAGGGCGGCGCCGCGGCCGGCGAGAAGTTCATCGACAGCGTGCAGTTCCTGTCGCACCTGGCCAATATCGGCGACGCCAAGTCGCTGGTGATCCATCCGGCGTCGACCACGCACCGCCAGCTTTCCGAGGAAGATCAGTTGAAGGCCGGCGTGTCGCCCGACATGATCCGGCTGTCGGTCGGCATCGAGTCGATCGACGACATTCTCTGGGACCTCGATCAGGCGCTGCGCAAGGCCGCCGACTGACCGGCGCGCTGCCCGCCGCGAGCAGACCAGCGCGCCACGCAGGCCTTCGCCAGCGCCCGGTTCGAGTCCACACAGCGCGCCCGCAGCGGCGAGCCGATCGCGTCGAGCGCCACCGGCGTCTCGGTGCAGGCGAGGATGACCGCGGCAGCACCGCGGTCAAGCAGCGCCTGCACCGCCGGCGCCAGCGTCTCGCCTGCCTGCACGGCCCTGCCTTCCTTGACCAGCCGGATCGACGGCAGGATCGCTTTCGCCAGTTCCTCTTCGCTCGGCAGCACGACCGGATAGCCGCTCGCCGCCAGTTGGCGGTGGAAGATGCCGGCGGCCAGCGTCGCCCGCGTGCCGATCAGACCGACGCTGCTCCGCGGCGCGGCGATCTGGGCCACCGCTGCGCAGCTTGACTCGACGATGCTGATGAACGGCACGGCGCAGTCGCGAATCAGGTCGTGGTACCAGTAGTGCGCGGTGTTGCACGGCATCGCCAACAGCGTCGCACCGGCGGCGAGCAGCTTGTCGCGGATCGCCCGCAGCGCCGGCAGTGGCGACGGGCCGTTATCCAGGATCGCCGCCGGCCGCGCAGGCAGGCGCGGATCGGAAACGATCAGCGTCGGGATGTGGTCCTCGTCGCACGATGCCGGTGTTTCCTCGATCAGCTTGGCGAAGAAATCCGCAGTCGCGGCCGGCCCCATGCCACCGATCACGCCGAGCATCGTTGCTGCCCTACACGGCCGGGAAGGCGTGCAGGTAGCCGTACAGGCCGACCGCACCGCCAGTGTGCAGGAAGACGACGTTCTGCCCCTTGCGCATGTGGCCCGTGCGGATCAGGTCGATCAGGCCGGCCATCGCCTTGCCCGAGTACACGGGGTCGAGCAGGATGCCCTCGCTGCGCGCCATCAGCGTCACCGCTTCGATCATGCCCTGCGTCGGCACGCCATAGCCGGCGCCGACGTAGTCGCAGTTGGCAACCACGGCTTCGCGCTTCACCGCGCCGGCCACGCCGAGCAGCTCCGCCGTCTGCGCGGCAAGCTGGAACACCTTGTCTTCCTGCGCTGCCTTCGGCGCGCGCACGCCGATGCCGAGCACCGGGATGCCGGCGCGTGCGCCTTCGAGGCCGGCCACCAGGCCGGCCTGCGTGCCGGCGCTGCCGGTTGCGGTCACCAGCATGTCGATGGACAGCGCGGAGTTGTTGGCCTGCTCGGCCAGTTCGAGCGCGCAGGTCACGTAGCCGAGCGCACCGATTGCGTTCGAACCGCCGCCGGGAATGACGTAGGGCTTGCGGCCATCGCCGCGCAGCCGCTCGGCCAGTTGCGCCATCGCCTCGTCCATGTTGGTGCCGGCTGCGACCTCGGACAGCTGCGCACCAAGGAGGCGATCGAGGAAAACATTTCCAGAGTTGCGATAGTCGTCCTGCCGGTAACCGGTGCGGTCCTCGAGGATCAGGTGGCACTGCAGGCCGAGCCTGGCGGCGATCGCCGCCGTCTGCCGCGCGTGGTTCGACTGTGTGGCGCCCTGCGTGATCACCGTGTCGGCACCCTGCGCGAGCGCATCGGCCATCAGGTATTCGAGCTTGCGCGTCTTGTTGCCGCCGGTGGCCAGCCCCGTGCAGTCGTCGCGCTTGATCCACAGGTTTGGTCCGCCGAGCAGCTGCGTCAGGCGCTGCATCGGTTCGAGCGGCGTCGGCGCGTGGGTGATGCGGACGCGAGGAAAGCGGGCGAGCTTCATGTGCCGGTCTCCTTGAGCGATCCCGCCTTCAGAATTGCACCGACGGCGCCGCCGCCCGCGCTCAGTGCTTGCGGCCGCCGAGCAGCGCGGCCACCTTGGCCGGCTTCTTGCCGCTGTCCGCCGGGGCGGGCCCGGCGTCGGATTTCGCCGCTTCGGCTTCACCGGCGGCCGGCTCGTACGGCTTGCTGAAGAATTCATCCACCGGCGCCGAGCGCGGCGGCGCTGCGCGCGGGCGCTCACGTGGGCCCTCGCGATCACGTTCGCGTTCGCGCTCGCGACCGCGCTCATGGCGATCGCCGCGAGAGGGGCGGCGCACGTCGATCGGCTTGACCTCGATCGTGCGCTTGATCAGTCGCTCGATGCCGGCCACCGCACGATCCTCCGCGCCAGTGGCAATGGTCATCGCCAGTCCAGAGGCCCCGGCGCGGCCGGTGCGGCCGATGCGGTGCACGTAGTCCTCCGGCGCATACGGCACGTCGTAGTTGATCACCGCCGGCAGTTCGACGATGTCGAGCCCGCGCGCCGCCACGTCGGTGGCCACCAGCACGTCGATCGTGCCCTGCTTGAAGCCTTCCAGCGCCTTGGTCCGCTCGTCCTGCGACTTGTCGCCGTGGATGGCGTCGGCATTGATGCCCTGCTTTTGCAGTTCGCGTGCCAGCCGCCGGCAGCCGATCTTCGTGTTAACGAACACCAGCACCTGCTTCAGTTCACGGCTGCGCAGCAACTCGAGCAGTGCGCCGGTCTTCTCCGACTCGTGCACGCGATACAGCTCCTGCTGCACGTTCTCGGCAGTGGCATTGCGCTGCGCGACCTCGAGCAGCAGTGGATCGCGCAGGAAATTGGCGGCGAGCTTCTTGATCTCCTCGGAGAACGTAGCCGAGAACATCAGGCTCTGCCGCTCCTTCGGCAGCAGATTGAGGATGCGCGAGATGTCGGGCAAGAAGCCCATGTCGAGCATGCGGTCGGCCTCGTCGAGCACGACCATTTGCACCTGCGACAGCGATGTGTTCTTCGACTGCAGGTGGTCGAGGAGCCGGCCCGGCGTGGCCACGATGATCTCGACGCCGGAGCGCAGCGCCTGGGTCTGCGGATCCATGTCGACGCCGCCGTAGACCGTCGCGCAGCGCAGCGGCGTGCCGGCGATATACATCTTCACGTTCTCGGCGACCTGCTCCGCCAGTTCGCGCGTCGGCGCCAGGATCAACGCCCGCACCGGATGCCGCGCCGGCGACATGCTGCTGCTCGCCTGCGGCAGCAGCCGATTGATGATCGGCAGCGCAAATCCGGCTGTCTTGCCGGTGCCGGTCTGCGCGGCGCCCATCACGTCGCGGCCCTGCATGACGATCGGAATCGCTTTGCTCTGGATCGGCGTGGGCGTCGAATAGCCCATGCTCTTGACCGCGGCAACAATGCGCGGGTCGAGCCCGAAGTGGTCGAAGTCGTGGTAGTCGGACATCCGCTAGCAGCCGCCGATCAAGGAGCAACCGCAACCTGAAGAACGTTTGGTGGGCCCCCCGAGAGTCGAACTCGGCACCAACGGATTATGAGTCCGCTGCTCTAACCAGGCATGAGCTAGAGGCCCTGAGGCTGAATTCGGCACCTTGGTCCTGGGAACTACTCGAGGAAGCTCTTCAACTTGTCCGACCGGCTCGGGTGGCGCAGCTTGCGCAGCGCCTTGGCCTCGATCTGGCGGATCCGCTCGCGCGTGACGTCGAACTGCTTGCCGACCTCCTCCAGCGTGTGGTCAGTCGACATCTCGATGCCGAAGCGCATGCGCAGCACCTTGGCTTCGCGCGGTGTCAGCGAGTCGAGCACGTCCTTGGTCACGCCCGACAGGCTCGAATACTGGGCCGCATCGGTCGGCGCCACCGTCGTCGTGTCCTCGATGAAGTCGCCGAGATGCGAATCGTCGTCGTCGCCGATCGGCGTTTCCATGCTGATCGGCTCCTTGGCGATCTTCATGATCTTGCGGATCTTGTCCTCTGGCATCTCCATCTTCAGGGCGAGCGTGGCCGGATCCGGTTCCTGGCCGGTCTCCTGCAGCATCTGCCGGCTGATCCGGTTCATCTTGTTGATCGTCTCGATCATGTGCACCGGGATGCGGATCGTCCGCGCCTGGTCGGCGATCGAACGGGTGATCGCCTGCCGGATCCACCAGGTGGCGTAGGTGGAGAACTTGTAGCCGCGGCGGTACTCGAACTTGTCGACCGCCTTCATCAGGCCGATGTTGCCTTCCTGGATCAGGTCGAGGAACTGCAGGCCGCGGTTGGTGTACTTCTTGGCGATCGAGATCACCAGGCGCAGATTGGCCTCGGTCATCTCGCGCTTGGCCTTGCGCGCCTTCGCCTCGCCGGTGGCCATCTGCTTGTAGACCTCGCGCAGGTCCTTCAGCGGCAGCACGATGCGCTTCTGCAGGTCCGACAGCTTGCCCTGCAGTTCGTGCACCGCCGGCAGGTTGCGCAGCAGGACCTCCGAGTACGGGTGCCCGCCCTCGGCCTCGCGCGTGACCCAGCGGGTGTTCGTTTCGTTGCCCGGGAAGTGCTTGAGGAACAAGGGCCGCGGCATGCCGCACTTGTTCACCATGATCTCGTAGATCTGCTTCTCGATGCTGCGTACTTCCTCGACCTGCCGCCGCAGCGAGTCGCACAGCCGCTCGACCATCTTGGCGGTGAAGCGCAGCCCCATCAGCTCGTCGAGGATCTTGGTCTGCGCCTTCACATAGCCGGGCGACTTGTAGCCTTCCTTCTCGAAAGCCACGCGCATCTTGTCGAACAGCTTACGGACCAACTCGAACTTTTCCAGCGCCCGCGACTTCAGCTGCTCGAGCTGGCCGGCCGTCATGCCGCTGGCGCCTAGATCGGTCGTTTCCTCGCCTTCTTCGTCCTCTTCGTCGCCGGCACCCGCGCTGCTCGACAGGAAGCCTTCACTGTCGTCAACCAGTCCATCGACGACCTCGTCGATCGGCGTGCCGGCGGCAGCAGCGATCCGGTCGGCGTGCTCCAGTATCTCGGCGATCGTGGTCGGGCAGGCCGAGATCGCCATCACCATGTGCTTCAGGCCATCCTCGATCCGCTTGGCGATCTCGATCTCGCCCTCGCGCGTCAGCAGCTCGACCGAGCCCATCTCGCGCATGTACATGCGCACCGGATCGGTGGTGCGGCCGAATTCGGTGTCGACGTTCGACAGCGCGGCCTCGGCCTCCTCCTCGGCATCCTCGGCAGAGGTCGCTGCCGGTGCGTTATCCGTCATCAGCAGCGTCTCGGCATCGGGCGCCTGGTCGAAGACCTGGATGCCCATGTCGGAGAACGTGCTGATGATGGCGTCGATCGCTTCGGCGTCGACGAGGTTGTCAGGCAGGTGGTCGTTGATCTCGGAGTAGGTGAGGAAGCCGCGCTCCCTGCCGAGCTTGATCAGCGCCTTGAGCTTGTTGCGACGGGCCTCGAAGTCTTCCTGCGGCCCCGGGGGCATGCGCTTCAGGGCTTCCTGCAGCGCCTTTTCCTTGGCGCGGCGATCCTTGGCCCGCTGCCGCGGCGTCATCTTCTCCGCGACCTGCACCGCCTCGTCGATTGTGTCGTCGCCCGCCTCGGGCACGGCGTCAGCGACGTCGGCAGGCATCGCCTTGACTTCGTTCTGCGCCTTCGGCTTGCGCCCGGGCTTGCCCTTGACCGGCGCGGCAGCGGGGGCCATGGCGGGTGCGGCCGCGGCGACCACCGGCGCTGCCTTGGCGGCGGCGACCTTGCGCTTGTCGACGATTTCCTCGACCGGCTTGGCCTTGCGGGCCGCCGGCTTGGCCGCTGCCGCCTTCTTCGGGGCAACGACTGCGCTCGACTTCGTCCGGACCGCCGACTTCTTCGCCGCGTGCTTCCCCGTGGTCACCTTGTTTGCCATCCGCTCACCTGTCCTGAAGTGCACTGCCACAGATTCCGCCACGGGGCGTGGCTGGGTGTAGTCATCGAATGCTGCCCCGCGCCGATTCAGCCTGCCATGCGCTCTGCATATCGGCTTTTCATATGGGGTCCGCACCGACAAACGTCAACTGCCGCGATCAGTCCGCCGGCCGAGTTGCCAAAGCATTGTCGGGAATGCCCTGCCGAGTCCTGCATTCACGCGAACGCCCCGAAGTAGCCCTCATCCCGTCAGCTGGCGAGGTGCCCCGAAGCTTTGCTCCATGCGGAACGCGAAATTGTATCAGCCCGAGGTAGACCACCGGCCCCTTCATTGCGAGATCCTGCCGCCCCGCCCCTCGGCAGCGGCTCCTGCCATCAGGCGCGCCCGCCGCTCGGAGAGCTCCCGGATCTTCGCCAGCGCGTCCGTGTCCAGCGATTGCTGTCCGGCCAGGGCCTCCAGTTCGCTGTTCAGGCGCCGCAGTTCGAGCTTGGCAAACGCCCCCGCAAGCTCCATCCGGGCGGTGTCGGCATCGGCTTCGGCCAGCAGTTCGCGGGTAGCCGCCTCCCGGTACTGTTCCGCGAAGTCGCTTTCGGCGAGCAGTTCCTGCAAGGAGCCGCAGGTCAGTCCGGCGGTGCCCGCCGCGGTTCGCCAGACTTCGACCACCTGCCTGTCGAGCGCCGACTCGCCGTCGGCGAACTCGGCGCCAATCGCTCCATCGAACTCACCGGCCAGGTCGGGAAAAGCGAGCAACCGCTGCACGATGTGCTGCTTAAGGTCGGCGGTCTCGGCCGACTGGCGCCGGTGTTCCGGTCTCGGTGCCTCCGGCAGCCGCCGCCATGGCTTGATGCCGAACAGGTTCTCGACTTCTGCAGGCGCGCTGCGCGCGACCTCCGCCAACTCGTGCAGCAGCTGCAAGCGCAGCGCGCCGGCCGGCATCGATGACACCAGCGGCTTGGCTTCGGCCAGCAGCGCAGCGCGGCCCTCGGCGGTGTGCAAGTCCTTGCCGTCGGACAGTGAACGGATGAACCAGCGCGACAGCGGCAGTGCACGACCGAGTTCCGCCGCAAAGGCGTCCGCCCCGTGCGCCTTGACGAGGCTGTCCGGGTCTTCGCCCTCGGGCAGGAGCAGGAAATCAATCCGGCGGGTGTCGGCCAGCACCGGCAGCGCTGCCTCGAGTGCGCGCCGCGCCGCCTTGCGCCCGGCGGCGTCGCCATCGAAAGCAAAGATCACGTGCTCGGACAGGCGCAGAAGTTCCCCCACGTGGTGCGATGTGACCGCAGTGCCCAGCGCCGCCACCGTTTCCTCGAAGCCCGCCTGCGCCAGCTGGATCACGTCCAGATATCCCTCGCAGACGATCACGCGCCGCTTGCGACGGATGGCTTCCTGAGCCTCGAACATTCCGTACAGCTCGCGCCCTTTGTGAAACAGCGGCGTTTCCGGCGAGTTCAGGTACTTGGGCTCCGATCCGTCCAGCGACCGCGCCCCGAATCCGATGACCCATCCGCGCCGGTTGCGAATCGGGAACATCACCCGGCCGCGGAACCGGTCGTAGCGCTTGCCCTCGTTCGCGATGACCAGGCCGGCTTCGACCAGTTGCGGATCGTCGTAGGTGTCGAAGACCGCTGCCAGCGCTGTCCATTCATCGGGGGAGAACCCGAGCGCGAAGCGTGCGGCGATCGCCCCGCGGAGGCCTCGCCCCTTGAGGTACTGGATCGCCGCGTCACTGCCCTTCAGGCACTGGCGGTAGTAGTCGGAGGCTCGCTGCAGCAGTTCGGTCAGCGCCTTGAGCCGGCCGGTTGCCTGCCCCGCCTCGGCCGGCCCCTCGGGCACCTTCATCCCCGCCTGCTGCGCAAGTTCGCGCACGGCGTCGACGAAACCGAGGCCGCGATGTTCCATCAGGAAGCCGACCGCCGTGCCGTGCGCGCCACAGCCGAAGCAGTGGAAGAACTGCTTGCTCGGGCTGACCGTGAACGACGGTGACTTCTCGCTGTGGAAGGGGCACAGGCCGAGGAAATTCTGGCCCGCCCTTTTCAACTGCACGTAGCGTCCCACCACGTCGACCAGGTCGACGCGGGCCAGCAGATCCTGGATGAATCCCTGTGGGATCACGGCTCTTGCTAAGCGCCCTCAATGCCCGATGCGGGTCATTTTGCATCCTCGCCGGCAGGCCAGCGCAGCGGCGCGGAGCCGGCGCTGCCGGTCAGCCCGCCAGGCGCTTCTTCACCAACGCCGAAACCTGGCCGATGTCCGCGCGTCCGGCCAGGCGCGGCTTGAGCAGCCCCATGACTTTGCCCATCGCCGCTGGACCCGTCACGCCGACCTCGGCGACCACAGCGTCGATCGCGGCGGTGACCTCGGCTTCGCTCATCTGCTGCGGCAGGTACTCGGTCAGCACGTTCACCTCGGCCGTTTCCTTGGCGACCAGGTCGGCACGCCCGCCGGCGTCGAACTGGGCGATCGAATCCTTGCGCTGCTTGATGAGCTTCTCGACGATCGAAAGGACCGCCGCCTCGTCCGCTTCGGCCCGGCTGTCGACCTCACGCTGCTTGATGGCCGCCAGCAGCATCCGGATGGCAGACAGGCGCTCGGCCTGCCGCGCCCGCATTGCTGCTTTCATATCGTCTGTGATTCGATCTTTCAAACTCATCGTGCCCTCGCCGCCAGTCATTTGCGCA
>CAZSYX010000022.1:0-43904 GCA_964610575.1 uncultured Burkholderiaceae bacterium | reverse complement strand
GCAACGGGCGAGATCCACGGGATTGATCGTCTTCGGCGCCAGGATGGCTTCGGGCGTTTGCGCGTGCGTGATGACGATCAGCGGCGGGGCGACGGCCTTCAGCCGCAGTCCGGTGGCGATGCGCTCGATCTGCCGCACCGCGCCGCTGCCGTCGGAACCGGCGCAGACCATCGCCGCATAGGGACGGCCGTTGATGCGGTCGAGTACCGGGTAGTAGACGCGGTCGAAGAAGTCCTTCATCAGGCCTGCCGTGCTGGCCAGGTTCTCCGGGGTGACGAAGAGATAACCGTCCGCTGCCAGCACGTCGGCGGGCTGCGTCGCGGCGGCGTGCTGCAGGCGGACCTCGATGCCCTGTTCGGTGCCCGCGGCGTCTGCGGCCGCGGCCGCCATCTGCCGCGAGCCGCCGGTGTGGCTGTGCCAGACGATCAGCAGTCGCTTCATGCCTCGGCCGCGCCCAGCGGGTCCTGCAGGAAGAACTCGGCCAGCAGCCCGTACCACTCGGGGAACGCGTCGCGCAGCCGACCGGGCGAGACGAAGAACGCCTCGCTCGAGACGGCGAAGAACTCGCCGGGATCGGTGGCGGCGTACGCATCGAGCGGCAGTCGGCTGTAGTGCGCAGCGGCCTCCGGTGATTCGGGGTCCATGTCCGGCGGGATCTCGGCCTCGATGAGGTCCAGTTCGGCGTTCAGTCGCTCGAAGGCGTCATCGAGCACCTGCCGCCAGCGGCTGGAAGACAGGCGCGGATGCAGGCGGCGGTCGAAGGGCGGCAGGCCGTCGGCGTCGCCGTTGGCCATGTCCAGCTTGTGCGTGAACTCGTGGATGACGACGTTGTAGTCGGGCTGTCCCATCTGCGCGTCGGCCCACGACAGCAGCAGCGGGCCGCCGTCCCAGGCTTCGCCGGCGAGCTGGTCGACGTACTCGTGCACGACGCCGGCCTCGTCCGTAATTTCGCGCGGAACCAGGAACTCGTCGGGGTAGACGACGATGCTGGTCCAGCCGCGATAGGCACCGAGCCCGAGCTTGAGCACCGGCAGGCAGGCCTGCGCGGCGATGCTGACCTGCATCTGCGCAGTCAGTTGCAGGTCGCCGGCGGCGGCCATCTCCTTGTCGGCCAGGAACTGCTGCGCCAGCTCGCGCAGTCGAAGGCGTTCGGCTTCGTCGAGGCGGGCCAGAAAGGGCAGCGAGCCGAGCGTCGCTCGCCACAACTCGTCGTCGATGCGGGCGTGTGCTGCCGGTCGCAGCCGGTCGAGCAGTGTCTTCAGCATGGAACGATTGTGCCGCAGGGCGATAATCGGCGGCATTGCATCGAGGACGGCATGGTGGCACGCGATTCCGGCATCACCACGGCGGCGCCAGAGGTCATTGACCCGGCCGCGGTGCGCGCGCTGGTCATACCGCTTTACGGCAACCGCGCGTTGCGCACCGGCGAGCCGTTCGTTGCGCACGCTGACGGGATGGTCGCGATCGTGCGCCAGCTGCGCGCCGATCCCGACCTGCTTGCAGCTGCCTATCTGTTCGGCATCCACGACGTGCTGCGCGACGCCGACGACTGGCTGCGCAGCCGCTTCGGGCACACCGCCGCGCAACTGGTCGCCGACCTGCGCCAGTTGATGCGGCTGTCGGAGCTGACGCGCGCACGCGGCCAGGGCGGCGCGCAGGCAGAAGGCCTGCGCAAGATGCTGCTGGCGATGGTCAACGACGTGCGCGTGGTGCTGCTGCGGCTGGCCTCGCGCGAGCAGACCTTGCGCTACTTTGCCGCTCGCAAGGGCGTCGGCGTCGACGTCGAATTGCAGGGTGCGATTGCGCGCGAGACGCTCGACCTCTACGCGCCGCTGGCCAACCGGCTCGGCGTGTGGCAGCTGAAGTGGGCGCTCGAGGACCTGGCCTTTCGCCTCCTTGAGCCGGACACCTACCGGCAGCTGGCACGCCTTCTCGACGGGAAGCGGGTCGAGCGCGAGCGCTTCATCGCCGATGCAGTGGCTCGGCTGCGTGACCGGCTGGCCGCCGCCGGCATCAAGGGGGAGGTCAGCGGTCGGCCGAAGCACATCGTCAGCATCCACAACAAGATGCGAATGAAGCAGCTGGCGTTCGACGAGATCTACGACGTGCGCGCGCTGCGTGTGATCGTCGGCGAAGTGGCGCAGTGCTACCAGGCGCTGTCGCTGGTGCATGAGACATGGGCGCCCGTCGAAGGCGAATACGACGACTACATCGCGCGGCCAAAACCGAACGGCTACCAGTCGCTGCACACGGTCGTCCATGATGCCGCCGGCCGCACGCTCGAGATCCAGATCCGCACGCGCGAGATGCACGAGTTCGCCGAGCTCGGCGTGGCGGCGCACTGGCAGTACAAGGAAGGCGGCCGCAAGCTCGCCGGCGCCGACGAGCAGCGCGTCGCCTGGCTGCGCCAGCTGCTGGCGTGGCGGGCGGAGGTCGACAAGCCGTTGCCGTCGGCGAAGGCCGAGGAACGCATCTACGTGCTGACACCGCAGGGCCGGGTGGTGGAGCTTCCCGCTGGCGCGACGCCGATCGACTTCGCCTACCACCTGCACACCGAGCTCGGTCACCGCTGCCGCGGTGCCCGTGTCGACGGCGTGCTGCTGCCGCTGAACCGGCCGCTCGCCAACGGGCAGACGGTCGAGATCATGGCGGCCAAGTCGGGCGGGCCGAGCCGCGACTGGCTCAATGCCGAGCTCGGCTACCTGGCCAGCGCCCGTTCGCGGCAGAAGGTGCGGCACTGGTTCAACCTGCTCGAGCTTGAACAGTCGATCGCCGCCGGGCGCGCCGTGGTCGAGCGCGAGCTGCAGCGCCTCGGGCGCACTGCGGTGAAGCTCGACGATCTGGCGCGCCGGCTCGGCTTTGCCTCGGTCGACGAACTGTCGTCGGCGGCAAGCAAGGAGGAATTCAGCCTGCGCAGCATCGAGCAGGCGCTGGTGACGACGCCGGGCGCGCCGGTGCAGGCCGCGCATGCTCCGGAGTTCGCCAAAGCGGAGGCGGGCAAGGCGTCGGCGCGCGGCAAAGGCGGGGTGCTGGTGGTCGGCGTCGACTCGCTGATGACCCAGATGGCGCGCTGCTGCCGCCCGGTCCCGCCCGACGAAATCATCGGCTTCGTCACGCGCGGCCGCGGCGTGTCGGTGCACCGCGCCAGTTGCGCCAACGCCGCCTCACTGTCGGACCGACTTCCGGAGCGGCTGATCGAGGTCGCCTGGAGCGCTGCAGCCGACGCGGTCTACCCGGTCGACGTCGCCGTGCTGGCACAGGATCGTTCCGGCCTCTTGCGCGACATTTCCGAGGTCTTCGCGCGCGAGAAGCTCAACGTGGTGGGCGTCAACACGCTTTCGCGGCGCGGCGAGGCACAGATGAACTTCACGGTCGAGGTCGCGGACGCGTCGGCGCTGCGCCGGGCGCTGGCGCAGATCGCCGATGTGGGTGGCGTGTACTCGGCGCGGCGGCGCTGAGCGCGAGGTTGGGTGCTTGGCCGGATGTCGGCGCGATGCGACGCGAGCGGCCTGTGCACGACGAGCCTCGTGTATCATCCGCATCCGCGACAGGCGCGTAGCTCAGTTGGTTAGAGCACCACCTTGACATGGTGGGGGTCGGTGGTTCGAATCCACTCGCGCCTACCAGCGAAATGCCAATCGAGGGAATCGAAGATGTTGGTCTTCCGAACTACGTTCACCGGCAGCTGATCGACCGGGACGAGTTCGCCCTTGCGGAGAAAAGTGCGGCTCGCCCGCACTTTTTTTTTGTCGGAGCTTGTGGAACATGATTTCGATTCGCCTTCCGGACGGCTCCAGCCGTTCGTTCGACAGACCCGTGAGCGTGGCCGACGTGGCGGCCTCGATCGGTCCCGGACTGGCCAAGGCGGCGCTTGCCGGCAAGGTCGACGGCAAGCTCGTCGATGCCTCGCATGTGCTCGACGGTGATGCTTCGCTGTCGGTCGTCACCGCCAAGGATGCCGAGGGGCTGGAGGTCCTGCGCCACTCGACGGCGCACCTGCTCGCCTACGCTGTCAAGGAACTGTTTCCCGATGCGCAAGTGACGATCGGACCGGTGATCGACAACGGCTTTTATTACGACTTCTCCTTCAAGCGGCCGTTCACGCCCGAGGATCTCGAGGCGATCGAGAAGAAGATGGCCGAGCTGGCGGGCAAGGACGAGGCGGTGACGCGCGAGGTCTGGAAGCGCGACGACGCCGTGAAGTTCTTCGAGTCGATCGGCGAGAAGTACAAGGCCGAGATCATCGCCTCGATCCCGGCCAACGAGGACATCTCGCTGTATCGCGAAGGCGGATTCATCGACTTGTGCCGCGGCCCGCACGTGCCGTCGACCGGGAAACTCAAGGTCTTCAAGCTGATGAAGGTGGCTGGCGCCTACTGGCGCGGCGACTCGCGCAACGAGATGCTCCAGCGCATCTACGGCACGGCCTGGGCCAGCCGGGAGGAGCAGGACGCGTATCTCAAGATGCTCGAGGAGGCGGAGCGCCGCGACCACCGCCGGCTCGGACGCGAACTCGACCTGTTCCACTTTCAGGACGAGGCGCCGGGGCTCATCTTCTGGCACCCGCGCGGCTGGGCGATCTGGCAGCAGGTCGAGGGCTACATGCGCCGCGTCTACCAGGACAACGGCTACCAGGAGGTCAAGGCACCGCAGATCCTCGACCGCTCGCTGTGGGAGCGCTCCGGGCACTGGGAGAAATACCGCGAGTACATGTTCACGACCGAGTCGGAGAACCGGTACTACGCCCTGAAGCCGATGAACTGCCCCGGGCACATCCAGATCTACAACGCCAATCTGCACAGCTACCGCGAGCTGCCGCTGCGCTACGGCGAGTTCGGCGCCTGCCATCGCAACGAGCCGTCGGGCTCACTGCACGGCATGATGCGGGTGCGCGGCTTCACCCAGGACGACGGCCATATCTTCTGCACCGAGGCGCAGATCCTCGACGAGTGCGTCGCCTATACGGCGCTGCTGCAGAAGGTCTATCGCGACTTCGGCTTCGAGCACATCCTGTACAAGGTCTCGACGCGGCCGGACAAGCGCATCGGCTCCGACGAGAGCTGGGACAAGGCGGAAGGAGCGCTGATGGAGTCGCTGCGCCGTTCGGGCGTCGAGTTCACGGTGTCGCCGGGCGACGGCGCCTTCTACGGGCCGAAGATCGAGTACACGCTGAAGGACGCGATCGGCCGCGAGTGGCAGTGCGGCACGATGCAGGTCGACTTCCAGATGCCGGGCCGGCTCGGTGCCGAATACGTGGCCGAGGACAACACACGCCAGGTGCCGGTGATGCTGCACCGGGCGATCATCGGCTCGATGGAGCGCTTCATCGGCATGCTGGTCGAGAACTATGCCGGCGCGATGCCGCCGTGGCTGGCGCCGGTGCAGGCCGGCATTGCCAACATTTCGGAAGGGCAGGCCGACTACGCCCACGACGTTGCTCAAACGCTGAAAAAACAAGGCTTTAGGGCCGAGGCTGATTTGCGCAACGAAAAGATCACCTATAAAATCCGCGCCCTTGCGCTGCAGAAGCTGCCCTATATCCTCGTCATCGGGGACAAGGAGAAGCCGGCGGCGGATGGAATCAAACGGGTGGCTGTCAGGGCCCGCGGCGGTGTCGACCTCGGTGTGATGACGCTGGAGGCGTTCGCAGCGAGGCTTGCCGAGGACGTCGCGCAGCGGCGCCAGGTGGGCCCGACAGCCTGAGATTTCTTCTTCGGAGTCAACAACCATCGCACAGGAACACACGCATCGCATCAACCGCGAGATCTCGGTGCCGGAAGTTCGCCTGATCGGCGTCGACGGCGAACCGCTCGGCATCGTCGCGCTCGCCGAAGCCTTCCGGCTTTCGGACGAGAAGGATGTCGATCTCGTGGAGATCGCCCCAACTGCCGTGCCGCCGGTGTGCCGGCTGATGGACTACGGCAAGTTCAAGTACCAGGAGCAGAAGAAGGCGCACGAGGCGCGGCTGAAGCAGAAGGTCATCCAGGTCAAGGAGGTCAAGTTCCGTCCGCAGACCGACGAGAACGACTACCTGACCAAGATGCGCAAGCTGAAGGAGTTCCTGGCCGAGGGCGACAAGGCGAAGGTGACGCTGCGGTTCCGCGGCCGCGAGATGGCGCACCAGGAGTTCGGCGTGCGCCTTCTCGAGCGAATCAAGGGCGAAACCGACGAGATCGCGCAGGTCGAGTCCTGGCCCAAGCTCGAGGGCCGGCAGATGATCATGGTGCTGGCACCGAAGAAGAAGAAGTAGGAAGCAGGTTTTCCAGTCGCTGCGGTCGGGATTGGTCTCCCGGCAGCGGCGCCAACAAGTGAACGCTGGCCATACGAAGTCCCTTCGGGGCGCCTGCGGTCATCCAATGAAAGGAGGGCAAGATGCCCAAGATGAAGACCAAGAAGTCAGCGGCGAAGCGATTCGCTGTCCGCGCAAGCGGATCGATCAAGCGCGGTCAGGCGACGAAGCGCCACATCCTGACCAAGCGCACCACCAAGAACAAGCGCCATCTGCGCGGCACGGTGAACATGCACGAGGCCGACGTGGCCTCGGTGCGCCGCATGCTGCCGTACGCGTAGGAGGGAAGGACAATGCCTCGAGTAAAACGTGGTGTGACCGCGCGCGCGCGTCACAAGAAGGTCCTTTCGCAGGCCAAGGGTTTCACGCAGCGCCGCAAGAACGTCTATCGTGTCGCCAAGCAGGCGGTGATGAAGGCGGGGCAGTACGCCTACCGCGATCGCCGGGCGCGCAAGCGCGTCTTCCGCGCACTGTGGATCGCCCGCATCAACGCCGCCGTGCGCGAGCAGGGGCTGACCTATTCGGCCTTCATGGCTGGCCTGAAGAAGGCGGCCATCGAGATCGACCGCAAGGTGCTGGCCGACATGGCGGTGCTGGACAAGCCGGGTTTCACGGCGGTCGTCGACAAGGTCAAGTCCAGCCTGTCTGCCTGATCCGCTTCCGGCGCGATGAAAGGTGTCGCGCCGGGGCCGGTTGATCACGATGGGGCCTGGCCTTGCCGCCGGGCCCCGTTTCTTTCTGCACCATGACCGATCCTGAAAAACTGATCAAAGCCGCGCAGGCCGCGTTCGCCGCGGCAGCGCAGCCGGCCGCGCTCGAGAACGAGAAGGCGCGCTTCCTCGGCAAGGGCGGCCAGCTCACCGAACTGCTCAAGGGCCTGGCCAGGCTGCCGACCGAGGAGAAGCGGACCCAGGGCGCGCGAATCAACGCCGCCAAGGAGCGCATCGAGGCGCTGCTCGAGCACCGCCGTGGCGAACTGGCCGAGGCCGAACTGAACGCCCGCCTGGCGCAGGAGGCGATCGACGTCACGCTGCCGGGTCGCCGTCGCAGCGCTGGCGGCATCCATCCGGTGATCCGCACGTGGCAGCGCATCGAGGAAATCTTCGGCTCGATCGGCTTCGACCTGGCCGACGGTCCGGAGATCGAGAACGACTGGTACAACTTCACCGCCCTGAACAATCCGGAGAACCATCCGGCGCGGTCGATGCAGGACACGTTCTACGTCGATGCCAGTGACGAGCATGGCAAGCCGCTGCTGCTGCGTACGCACACCAGCCCGATGCAGGTGCGCTACGCGCGCATGCACAAGCCGCCGATCAAGGTGATTGCACTCGGCCGCACGTACCGGGTCGATTCAGACGCCACCCACTCGCCGATGTTCCACCAGGTCGAGGGGCTGTGGATCGACGAGCACATCAGCTTCGCGGACCTGAAGGCCGTGTACACCGACTTCATGCGCCGCTTCTTCGAGACCGACGAACTGCAGGTGAGGTTCCGTCCGTCGTTCTTCCCGTTCACCGAACCGTCGGCCGAGATCGACATGATGTTCACCAGCGGCGCGCTGCAGGGCCGCTGGCTGGAGATCTCCGGCGCCGGCCAGGTGCATCCGAGCGTGGTGCGCAACTTCGGCCTCGATCCGCAGCAGCACATCGGCTTTGCCTTCGGCTCCGGTCTCGAGCGGCTGACGATGCTGCGCTACGGCGTCGACGACCTGCGCCTCTTCTTCGAGGGCGACCTGCGCTTCCTGGCGCAGTTCAACTGAGCGGGCACTGACATGCAGTTTCCTGAATCCTGGCTGCGCGCCTACGCCGATCCGGCGCTCGACTCCGATGCGCTGGCCGACGCGCTGACGATGGCCGGTCTCGAGGTCGACGAGAGCGTTGCCGCGGCGCCGCCGTTTTCCAGCGTGGTGGTGGCGCAGGTGCTCGATGTGGCGCGCCATCCGGACGCCGACAAGCTCACCGTATGCCGCGTCGACGCCGGCACCGGTGCCGAACTGACGATCGTCTGCGGCGCGCCGAACGTTGCTGCCGGCATTCGCGTCCCCTGCGCCCTCGTCGGTGCCGAGTTGCCCGGCGGCTTCGCCATCAAGGAGGCGAAGATGCGCGGCGTGGTCTCGCAGGGGATGCTTTGCTCGGCCCGCGAGCTGGGCCTGTCCGAGGATCACGAAGGCCTGTTGGTGCTGCCGGCCGATGCGCCGGTCGGCCGTGACCTGCGCCGGTACCTCCTGCTCGACGAGCGCAAGATCACCATCAAGCTGACGCCCAATCGCGGCGACTGCCTGAGCGTGCTCGGCGTGGCTCGCGAGGTGGCGGCGATCACCGGCGCACCGCTGCGCGCGCCGTCCTTTGCGCCGGTGCCGCCGACGATCGACGACCGCCTGCCGGTCAAGGTGCTGGCGCCCGATCTGTGTGGCCGTTTCTCGGGACGTGTGATACGGGGCCTGAACGCCAGGGCGCCGACGCCCCTGTGGATGAAGCAGCGGCTGGAGCGCAGCGGCCAGCGGTCGATCTCGGCGCTGGTCGATATCTCCAACTACGTGATGCTCGAACTCGGCCGGCCGTCGCACGTGTTCGACCTCGACAAGGTGCACGGTCCGCTGCAGGTCCGCTGGGGCCGTGGCGGCGAGACTGTCGAACTGCTGAATGGCCAGACGGTGGAGGTCGACGACTGGGTGGGCGTGATCGCCGACGATCGCGGCGTCGAAGCGCTTTCCGGTGTGATGGGTGGCGAGGCAACCGCAGTGACGCTGGAGACGACCAGCGTCTACGTGGAGGCCGCGTTCTGGTGGCCGGAGTCGATCCAGGGGCGCGCCCGGCGCTTCAACTTCAGCACCGACGCGGCGCACCGCTTCGAGCGGGGCGTGGATTATTCGACCACCGTCGAGCACATCGAGTACATCACGCGGCTGCTGCTCGACATCTGCGGCACGCCGTCGACGCGCATCGGTCCGATCGACGACCAGGTGCTGGCGCTGCCGGAGCGGCGCCCGGTGGCGATGCGGACGGATCGCTGCCGCAAGGTGCTCGGCGTCGCGGTCAGCGATGAGGAGATCGTCGACGTCCTGCAGCGGCTTGGCCTGCCGTGCGAGCGCCAGCCCGGCCGCGTCGTCATCACGCCGCCGCCGCATCGCTTCGACCTGGAGATCGAGGAAGATCTGATCGAGGAAGTGGCGCGCCTGTGGGGCTTCGAGCGGATCCCGGCAGTTCCGCCGCGAGCACTGGCGGTGATGTGCAGCCGGCCCGAAGGGCGGCGCACGCAGCACATGCTGCGGCAGCACCTCGGCGCCACCGGCTACCAGGAGCTGGTCAACTACTCCTTTGTCGAGGCGCAGTGGGAGCAGGACTTCAACGGCGTCGATGAGCCGATCCGGGTGGTCAACCCGATCGCCAGCCAGTTCAGCGTGATGCGAACCAGCCTGATCGGCGGCCTGGTTGCTGCGCTGGAATACAACCTGAACCGGAAGGCCGGCCGGGTCCGCGTCTATGAACTCGGACGGGTGTTCGTGCGCGATGCCGCCGCGGTGGAGGGGCCGCTCGCCGTGCGTGGAATCCGCCAGCCGGTGCGGCTCGCCGGGCTTGCCTACGGGCCGGTCGATGACGAGCAGTGGGGTCTGCCGAGCCGCGATGTCGACTTCTTCGACGTCAAGGGCGACCTCGAAGGCATGCTGCCGCGTGATGCGCTGCGCTTCGAGCCGGCGACTCACCCGGCGCTGCACCCGGGCCGCAGCGCGCGGGTGATGCTGGCCGGTGAGCCTGTCGGCTGGATCGGCGAACTGCATCCGCGCTGGCAGCAGAAGTACGAACTGCCGCGCTCGCCGGTCCTGTTCGAACTCGATGTCGAACCGTTGCTGCCGGTGGCCTTGCCGGTGGCCACGGCGGTGCCGAAGTTCCCGGAGGTGCAGCGCGACGTGGCGCTCTGGTTCGACGAATCGGTGCCGTTGCAGGGTGTCTACGACGTAGTTGGCGAGCTGGCCCAGGCCGATCCAAGGCTGCGCTGCCTGCGACAGTTCCGTCTGTTCGATCTGTACCGGCCGTCCGTCAGGGCTTCAAGCAAAGTCGAGGAAGTAGGCGCTAACGCGCTGTTAACAAAGGAGAAAAGCCTTGCGTTCCGGCTTCTTCTTCAAGATACTGAGCGCACCCTTGCGGAAGCGCAGGCCGAGGCGGCGGTAGCAGCAATCGTCGAGGGCCTCGGCACCCGCCTGAACGCGCGTCTACGGCAATAGCCAAATGAGCAACGAGCGAGAAGCCAACCCGTTCAAGATGCCCGAGCTTGCCGGCGAAGGTGGTGCGGACCGCGACACGCACACGGTGACCAAGTCGGAACTGGCCGACGCGCTGTTCGAGCGGTTGGGCCTGAACAAGCGCGAGGCCAAGGAAATGGTCGACGCGTTCTTCGACGAGATCCGCCTGGCCCTCGAGCGAGGCGAGTCGGTCAAGCTTTCGGGTTTCGGAAATTTCCAGTTGCGCGACAAGCCGCAGCGGCCCGGGCGCAACCCGAAGACGGGCGAGGAGATCGCCATCACCGCGCGCCGGGTGGTGACCTTTCACGCCAGCCAGAAACTGAAGGCGACTGTTTCGCGCTCGCAGGACGCGGGCTGAGCGTCACGGTCCAAGTTCCATCATCACGCTCCGGCCAAATGCTGCGCCCCAACGCGACGGCCCCCGAGAGCGAAGCACTCCCGGCGATTCCGGCCAAGCGCTACTTCACCATCGGTGAAGTCAGCGAGCTTTGCGGCGTCAAGCCGCACGTCCTGCGCTACTGGGAGCAGGAGTTCACGCAGCTGAAGCCGACCAAGCGGCGGGGCAACCGCCGCTACTACCAGCATCACGAAGTGCTGCTGGTTCGCCGCATTCGGGAACTGCTCTACGAGCAGGGTTTCACGATCAGCGGGGCGCGCAACAAGCTCGAGGGCGGCCGCAACAGCGTACGGCGCGCCACCCCGCAGGTCGCCGGACTGACGCCAACGGATCTGCGCCGCGAATTGATTGCGCTGCGCGCGCTGCTGAGCGGAGAGAGCTGAAGGCCCGCGTGTACAATCCGCGCCGATCGGGGCGTAGCGCAGCCTGGTAGCGCACTTGCATGGGGTGCAAGGGGTCGCGAGTTCGAATCCCGCCGCCCCGACCACAGGTGACTCGGCAGAGGCCGGTGTGCGCTGTGCGCACACCGGCCTTGTCTTTTCTGTCAATGCGCATTCTCGTTGCCAACGACGACGGTTACCTGGCGCCCGGACTGGCGGCGCTTGCCGACCGCATGCGCAACCATGGTGATGTCTTCGTCATCGCACCCGAGTCGAATCACAGCGGCGCAAGCAATTCCCTAACGCTCAGCCGTCCGCTGACGGTGCGTGAGGCATCGAACGGCTTCCTCTATGTCAACGGCACGCCGACCGACTGCGTGCATATCGCCCTGACCGGCCTGCTCGAAGAGCGACCGGACCTGGTCGTCTGCGGCATCAACAACGGCCAGAACATGGGTGACGACACGATCTACTCAGGGACCGTGGCAGCGGCGATGGAGGGGTATCTGTTCGGCGTGCCGTCGATCGCTTTCTCACAGGTGGAAAAAGGGCACGCGCATCTGGATGCTGCCGCGCAGATCGCCGCCGACGTCGTCGAGCGGTTCATCCGCGAGCCGCTGACGGGACCGGTCCTGCTCAACGTCAACGTCCCGAATCGCCCGCTGGAGGATCTGCGGGGCACACGCGTGACACGACTCGGCAAGCGGCATCACTCGGAGCCTGTGATTCGCGCCGCCAACCCGCACGGCGAGCCGATCTACTGGATCGGTGCTGCCGGCGTGGCAAAGGACGCCGGGCCCGGCACGGACTTCCATGCCGTCGAGAACGGCTATGTGTCGATCACGCCGCTGCAGATCGATTTGACGCACTGTGGCCAGATCGAGGCCCTGGAGCAATGGCTGGGCAACGGCCGCCGCTGAGGCCGGCCGCCGAAGGCAGCGCCGCGCTCGCTTCGCAGCGCGTGCGCGAGAAGATGGCCGAGCGGATCAGGCAGATGGGCGTGCACGATCCGCGCGTGCTGCAGGCGATGGCGACCGTGCCCAGGCACCTGTTCGTCGATGCCGCGCTGGCCAGCCGCGCCTACGAAGATTCCGCAATGCCGATCGGCTACGGGCAGACTATCTCGCGGCCGTATATCGTTGCCCGCTGCGTCGAACTGCTGCTGGAGGCGATACCCCAGCCACAATCAGCCACCGTCTTGGAGATCGGCACCGGCTGCGGTTACGCTGCGGCTGTGCTGGCGCAGGTCTTCGGCACGGTGGTGACGGTCGAGCGGCTGCGGCCGCTGCACGAACTTGCACGCGCCAACCTGCGCTCGCTGCGGCTGCCCAACCTGCGGCTGGTGTTCGGCGACGGCAGCCTCGGTGTACCGGGTCAGCCGCCGTTCGACGGCATCGTCGCGGCGGCCGCCGGGGCGGAGTTGCCGCCGGCATGGCTCGCGCAACTGCGCAACGGGGGCCGGCTGGTCGCGCCGCTCGGCGTGGGCGAGCAGCGGCTCGTGGTCGCGCGCAAGGACGCGGCCGGACGAATCAGCCAGCGAACGGTCGAGGCCGTGCGCTTTGTCCCCCTGAAACCGGGAACAGGCTAATGACGAGTTACATGAACACAGACGGCGGGAGCGATCGGCGGCAACCACTGCGGTGGGGGGCGGCGCTGGTCGTGGCCGCGCTGCTCGGTGGCTGCACGGTCACGTCGACGCGCGAAGCGCCGGTTGCCGAGCGCTCGACACCGCCTGCGCAGAAGCCTGCGGCACCGCCACCAGCGGTCACGCCCGCCAGGCCGGCAGGCCCGCGCGTGCCGGCGGCCGACGGCACGTACATGGTGCAGCCGGGCGACACGCTGTTTTCGATTGCCGCCGCTTTCGGGCGCGACGTCAAGGATCTCGCGCGCTGGAACAACATCGACGACCCGTCGCGGCTCCGCGTCGGCCAGACCTTGCGCGTGGTGCCGCCGAGCAGCGATACGGCAGCGGCACTGCCGGTCACGCCCACCGCACCTGCCGTGACGAAGCCCCTGGAAGGACCGGCTGCGCCGGGCACGACTGCGCCGCCGGCAGGCACGCCGGCAGCGCCGGCCGAGCCGTCGGCTGCGCCCGGGGCGGTTGCGTCGATTCCGGAGACGAAGCCGGCGGCGCCCGCGCCGACTGCGGACTGGATCTGGCCGGTCAACGGCAAAGTGATCGACAAGTTCGACGAGAAGCGCAACAAGGGCATCGGCATCGCCGGCAAGGAGGGTGATCCGGTGGTGGCCTCCGCCGATGGCCAGGTCGTCTACAGCGGCAGCGGGCTGCGCGGCTACGGCAACCTCGTGATCCTGAAGCACAACGACGATTTCATCTCGGCCTATGCGCACAACCGGCAGATCCTGGTCAAGCAGGGGCAGATGGTCAAACGCGGGCAGCGCATCGCCGAGGTGGGCAAGTCCGACGCCACGCAGCCGAAGCTGCACTTCGAAATCCGCCGGCAGGGCAAGCCGGTCGATCCCCTGGCTTACCTGCCGCCGCGCTGAACGGGCGTTCCCGGCGCCCACTGCGGCGATGCCTCCACAAGGGTCCGGCCAATGACGCCGACGCTCGTCTTCGATATCGAGACGGTGCCCGACGTTGCCGGCCTGCGTCGCCTGCGGCCGCAGTGGCAAGCGCTGCCTGACGCCGAAGTCGCCGAGCGTGCATTTGCCGAGCGGCGCGAGAAGACGGGCTCCGATTTCCTGCCGTTGCACCTGCACCGCATCGTGGCGATCGGCTGTGCGTTTCGCGACGCGCAGGGCTTTCGTGTCCGTTGCCTCGGTACCGAGCAGGACGACGAGGCCAAGCTCATCACGGACTTCTTTCGTCTCATCGATCGCTACACGCCGCAACTGGTCAGCTGGAACGGCGGCGGCTTCGACCTGCCGGTGCTGCACTACCGCGGCTTGATCCACGGCGTGCAGGCGTCGCGCTACTGGGAGATGGGCGAGGACGACCGCGACTACAAATGGAACAACTACATCAGCCGCTACCACCTGCGTCATCTCGACCTGATGGACCTGCTGTCTCTGTACCAGCCACGAGCCACCGCGCCGCTTGACGAGATCGCCAGGCTGGCGGGCTACGCAGGCAAGCTCGGCATGGACGGCGCGCGCGTCTGGTCTTCGTACCAGGAAGGCAAGCTGGCTGAGATCCGTGCCTATTGCGAGACCGACGTGGTCAACACGTTCCTCGTCTACACGCGCTTCCAGCGGATGAGAGGCGTGCTGACCGACGCCGAGTTCTCGGCCGAGCAAGCGCTGGTGCGCAGCACGCTGCAGGCTGCCGCCGGCACCCACTGGGGCGAGTTCCTCGCTGCCTGGCCGGAAGGCTGATCCGATGTCGGAACTCGTTCTGGAGGTCGACTCGCTCGACCTCGAAGGGCGCGGCGTCGCGCGCAACGAGGGCAAGGTCGTGTTCATTGCCGGAGCGCTGCCGGGCGAACGCGTGCGCGCGGAGATCGTCGGGCGCAAGCCCAAGTTCGACCGTGCGCGGCTGATCGAAGTGCTGCAGGAAAGTCCGCTGCGCGCGCGTCCGTCGTGTCCGCATTTCGGGCTGCACGACGGTGCCTGCGGCGGCTGCTCGATGCAGCATGTCGAGCCGCGGGCGCAGGTGGCGATCAAGCAGCGCGTGCTCGAGGACGCGCTGTGGCACCTTGCGCGGCTGCGGCCGCAGCGGGTGCTGCGGCCGATCGAAGGCAGCCCGTGGGGCTATCGCCACCGGGCGCGACTGGCGGTGCGCTACGTTGCCAAGAAGGGCGGCGTGCTGGTCGGCTTCCACGAGCGCGGCAGCAGCTACGTGGCCGACATGCGTGAATGCCACGTGCTGCCGCCGAGTGTGAGCCGTCTGCTCCTGCCGCTGCGGGAACTGGTGGGCGGGCTTTCCCTTCGCGAGCGGCTGCCACAGATCGAGGTCGCGGTCGGGCAGGGCGACCACGCCGAGCACATCGTGCTGGTGCTGCGCGTCCTGCAGCCGCCGACAGCGCAGGACAGGGCGCAGATCGAGGCGTTCGCCGCGAGGCACGACGTGGCCATCTGGCTGCAGCCGGGTGGGCTGCACACGGCGGCGCCGATGAGCCCGCAGCAGGAAAGCGAACTGACTCTGGCGCTGCCGGAATTCGGTCTGGCGCTGCCCTTCAAGCCGACCGACTTCACGCAGGTCAACCATCGCATCAACGAAGTGCTCGTCCGCGCCGCCGTGCGGCTGCTCGATCCGCAGCCGGGGGAGCGCGTCGTTGACTTCTTCTGCGGGCTGGGCAACTTCACGTTGGCGCTGGCCCGGCGCTGCGACGCGGTGCTGGGCATCGAAGGCAGCGACGAGCTGCTTCGGCGGGCGGCAGCCGCCGCGCAGCAGCACGGGCTGGCCGGAAGGACCCGCTTCGCAAGCCACAACCTGTTCGAATGGACGATGGCCGACTGGGAGCAGACAACGGCGACATTCGGCGCCGTCGACCGGGTGCTGATCGATCCGCCACGCGAAGGGGCGCTGGCGGTGGCGAAGGCGCTGTCGGCTGCAGCGGCAGTACCGCGGCGCATCGTCTATGTGTCGTGCAACCCGGCCACGCTGGCGCGCGACTGCGCCGTGCTGACGCACGAGGGCAGCTGGACGCTCGCCGCGGCAGGTGTGGTCAACATGTTTCCTCACACCTCGCACGTCGAGTCGATCGCGATGCTCGATCGCCCATGCCGCAACGCCACGCCGGCAGCCGCCTCGTGTTAATATGCAGAGTTCAGGAAGCCGCGCAAATCATTAATTTATAGGGCTTTTTTGCGTGTGCGCCGTTGCCGCTCCGGGGCCTTGCCGCGGGGCGGCAGAACCGATCAAGGCAAGCCCTCCAATAAGCGAACCAACAACCATGGCCATCGAAAGAACACTCTCCATCATCAAGCCCGACGCCGTCGCGAAGAACGTGATCGGGCAGATCCTGTCGCGCTTCGAGTCGGGAGGCCTGAAGATCGTTGCCGCCCGCATGATGCACCTGTCGGGTGCAGAGGCCGAGGCCTTCTACGGCGTGCATCGGGAGCGGCCGTTCTTCAAGGACCTCGTCGATTTCATGTTGTCCGGCCCGATCATGGTGCAGGTGCTCGAGGGCGAAAACGCCATCGCGAAGAACCGCGAACTGATGGGCGCCACCGACCCGAAGAAGGCTGCGCCCGGCACGATCCGCGCCGATTTCGCCGACAGCATCGATGCCAACGCGGTGCACGGCTCGGACGGGCCGGAGACGGCGCGCAACGAGGTCGCCTTCTTCTTTCCCTCGATGAACATTCACTCGCGCTGATCGGCGCGTCTGGACCGGTGCAGAACCTCCTCGATCTCGACGCTGCAGGGCTCGAGGCCTTCGTCGCAGGCCTCGGCGAGAAGCCGTTTCGCGCCCGCCAGTTGCTGCGCTGGATCCACCGGCGCGGCGCGTCGGACTTCGCGGCAATGACCGACCTCGCCCGGTCGCTGCGCTCGCGACTCGAGCAGACGGCCTGCATCAAGGCGCCGCCGGTCATCAGCGATTCGACCTCCGCCGACGGCACGCGCAAGTGGCTGCTCGACGTCGGGCTGGGCAACGCGATCGAGACGGTGTTCATCCCCGAGGACGACCGCGGCACGCTGTGCGTGTCGTCGCAGGCCGGCTGCGCGATGAACTGCCTGTTCTGCTCGACCGGCCGGCAGGGCTTCAACCGCAACCTGAGCACCGCCGAGATCATCGGCCAGCTGTGGTGGGCCGAGCACGCGCTGCGCGCGCAGCTCGGCATCGCGGCCGAGAACGAACGCGTGATCAGCAATGTCGTGCTGATGGGCATGGGCGAGCCGCTGCAGAACCTCGACGCGCTGATTCCGGCGCTGCGGCTGATGCTCGATGACAACGCCTATGGGCTGTCGCGGCGACGGGTCACGGTGTCGACCTCCGGCCTGGTGCGGCAGATCGACAAGCTCGGCTCCGAGTGCCCGGTTGCGCTGGCGGTGTCGCTGCACGCGCCGAATGACGCGCTGCGCGACCGGCTGGTGCCGCTGAACCGCAAGCATCCGCTGCAGGATCTGATGGCCGCCTGCCGGCGCTATCTGCGCCATGCGCCGCGCGACTTCATCACATTCGAGTACGTGATGCTGGACGGCGTCAACGACTCGACGGCGCAGGCGCGTGAACTGGCGGCGCTGGTGCGCGACGTGCCCTGCAAGTTCAACCTGATTCCGTTCAATCCGTTCCCGGGCTCCGGCCTGGCTCGTTCGCCGGCGGTTCGCGTTCGCGAGTTCGCCGAGGTGCTGATCGATGCCGGCATCGTGACCACCACACGCAAGACCCGTGGCGACGACATCGACGCGGCCTGCGGCCAGCTGGCCGGCGAGGTTCAGGATCGAACGCGGCGCGCGAGCCGTGCTGCGGGCCGCCTGCCGCCGCTGGTGGCGATTGCGGACAGGTAGCGGGGCCGAACCATGACAAGAACAATGCGCCGCCTGGCCATCGCTATGCTGCTCGCAGCGCTGGCAGTCGGCTGCAGGACGACGACGACCACGGTCGCCGGCGTCGAGGTCCCGGCCCCCAAGTCCGAGGCCGATCCCCGCAAGCGCGCTGAGATCCGCACCGAACTCGCCTCGAGCTACTACCGTGAGGGGCGGCTCGCCGTCGCGCTCGAGGAAACGCAGCGCGCGCTGCAGATCGATTCCAGATATGCGCCGGCGCATGGGCTGCTTGGACTGATCTACATGGACATCGGCGACCGGCGCGAGGCCGAGGCGAGCTTTGGTCGCGCGCTGCGGCTCGAGCCCGACAATTCCGACATCCTCAACAATTTCGGCTGGTTCCTGTGCCAGACCGGGCGTGAGCGCGAGTCGGTCGAGTATTTTCAACGCGCTGCGAACAATCGCCTGTACGCCACCCCGGGGGTGGCCATGCGTAACGCGGGCGTATGCCTGGCGAAGGTCAACGATCTGGACGGCGCGGAACGCGCTTTGCGGCGCGCCCTCGAACTCGATGCCTCCGACGGCATCACCAAGGTCCAGCTCGCGCGCCTGTATCTGCGTCGCAACCAACCCGATCGCGCCGAGTTCTACTACGGTCTCCTCGATCCAGCGAGCCGCGTCAGTGCGCCGGGGCTTTGGCTTGGGCTGCGCATCGCCCGTGCCAACGGCGACCTTCGCCGGGAGCGCGATCTGGCCAACCAGTTGCGTGAGCGGTACCCCGATTCTCCTGAGGCGGCTGCGCTGCGTCGGGGAGCTTTCGATGAGTGACGTCGAAACCAAGGGCCGGGACAGGGTGGCGGCGCCGGCTGCTGCGCCCGGCCTCGAGCAACCGCGCACCTCGGTGCGCGCCGAACTGGCGACGAGGGACGAAGACGGCTCTTTCGGCCGCGCGCTGGCTGCTGCGCGCGAAGCGCGGGGGATGTCGCAGGCCGATGTCGCCACGCAACTGCGGCTGCACCTGCGTCAGGTGAAGGCGATCGAGGAAGAGGACCTCACAGCCTTGCCCGAGGGCCCGTTCGTCCGCGGCTACGTGCGCAGTTTCGCCAGGCTGGTCGATCTACCGGCCGAGCCGCTGCTGTTGCTGCTCAACTCGAAATTGAAGCCGACCGACCCGTTGCAGGCCGAGAGGGACCGCACGAAGGCGGTCAGCCCGATCCAACGCGTGCCGCGCGAGCCGGTGTCAGGGCGAGTGGTGATCGGTGGTGCGGTGCTGGCGCTTGTCGTTTTCGCCGTGTTTGGCTGGTGGACGATGCGCGCGGACGAGCACAAGGGGCCAGGTGCGCGGACGGAAACGGCGCCGGCCGTGAGCGCCGCGCCGGCTGCACCGTCTTCGACAGCATCGGCAGAGCCGCAGGCAGCATCGCCGGCTGCCGCCGCACCGGAGCCTGCGGTCGCCGCTGAGCCGGATGCGGCGGCCTCGGGGACTGCGCTCAGGCTGAGCTTTCGCGACCGGTCGTGGGTCGAGATCCGGCAGGCCGATGGCGCGGTGCTGCTGTCGCAGAACAACCCCGCGGGAACGGAGCAGACGATCGACGGTGTGCCGCCGTACACGCTGGTGATCGGCAATGCCCCGAAGGTCGACCTCGAGTTCCGGGGCAGGCCGGTCGACCTCGCGGAGTCGGCCAGCCGGGATGGCGTTGCGCGGCTGCGGCTGGAGTGAGAGCGCCGTGAACCGCCCGGAAGCTGCGCTGCAATGCCTGCCTGCCGTGGCAGGCGCGATGCCGCGCCATGCGACGCGCAGGGTGGCGGTGCGCTGGGGCGAACGCGTCGTCCACATCGGTGGCGACGCCCCGGTGATGGTGCAGTCGATGACCAACACCGACACGGCCGATGCGGTGGCCACGGCGATCCAGGTCAAGGAACTGGCTCAGGCCGGCTCGGAGGTGGTGCGCATCACGGTGAACTCGCCGGAGGCCGCTGCCGAGGTCGAGGCGATCCGGGCGCAACTGGACCGGATGGGCATCGATGTGCCGCTGGTGGGTGACTTTCACTACAACGGGCACAAGCTGCTCGCCGACTATCCCGGTTGCGCGCAGGCACTGTCGGCCTATCGCATCAACCCGGGCAACGTCGGCCGCGGTGCGCGGCGCGAGGACAACTTCGCGCAGATGATCGAAGTGGCCTGCCGGCATGGCAAGCCGGTGCGGATCGGCGTGAATTGGGGCAGTCTCGACCAGGAACTGCTGGCGAGGATGATGGACGAGAACGCGCGCCAGGCGCAGCCGTGGACGGCCGCCGAGGTGCTGCGCGAGGCGCTGGTCCGCTCGGCGATCGAAAGCGCGCAGCGCTCGGAAGAACTCGGCCTGCGCGGCGACGCGATCGTGCTGTCGGCCAAGGTCAGCGGCGTGCAGGACCTGATTGCGGTCTACCGGGAACTGGCGCGCCGCTGCGACTATCCGTTGCACCTCGGATTGACCGAGGCTGGGATGGGCAGCAAGGGCATCGTTGCCTCGACCGCCGCGCTTGCGGTGCTGCTGCAGGAAGGCATCGGCGACACCATCCGCGTGTCGCTGACGCCGGCGCCGGGCGAGCCGCGCACGAAGGAAGTCCAGGTGGCGCAGGAAATCCTGCAGGCGCTCGGCCTGCGTGCTTTTGCGCCGCAGGTGATTGCCTGTCCGGGCTGCGGCCGCACGACCAGCACCTTCTTCCAGGAACTGGCGCAGAAGATCGAGCGGTATCTGCGCGAGCAGATGCCGCTGTGGCGCGTGCAGCATCCGGGCGTGGAGTCGATGAACGTCGCGGTGATGGGCTGCGTCGTCAACGGGCCGGGCGAGAGCAAGCACGCCAACATCGGCATCAGCCTGCCGGGCTCCGGCGAAGCGCCGGTGGCGCCGGTGTTCGTCGACGGCGACCGCACCGTGACGCTGAAGGGCAGCCGCATTGCCGAGGAGTTCCAGGCGATCGTCGAGGACTACGTCCGACGCAAGTACGCACGCCGGCACGACTGAAGAACATGAAGAAGGAAAAGCTCGCCGCCGTGCGCGGCATGAACGATCTGTTGCCTGCCGATGCGCCGCTTTGGGAGGCGTTCGAGGCGCGAGCGATCGACGTGCTGCGCGCGTACGGCTACCAGCAGATCCGCACGCCGATCGTCGAGCACACGGCGCTGTTCACCCGTGGCATCGGCGAGGTGACGGACATCGTCGAAAAGGAGATGTACTCCTTCGTCGACCAGCTCAACGGCGAGAACCTGACCCTGCGCCCGGAGGCGACGGCATCGGTCGTGCGCGCCTGCATCGAGCACAGCCTGCTGTACGAGGCGCCGCGGCGCCTCTGGTACATGGGGCCGATGTTTCGTCACGAGCGTCCGCAGCGGGGCCGCTACCGGCAGTTCCACCAGGTCGGCGCCGAGGCGCTGGGCTTTCCCGGGCCGGATGTCGATGCCGAGCAGATTCTTCTGCTCAAGCGGCTGTGGGAGGCGCTCGAGATCGGTCCCGTGCGACTGGAGCTGAATTCGCTCGGCGATGGCGAGGAGCGGGCGAAGCACCGTTCGGCGCTGATTGCGTACTTCGAGTCGCATGCCGACCGGCTCGATGCCGACGCGCGCCGCCGGCTGCACAGCAACCCGCTGCGCATCCTCGACACCAAGAACCCCGCGATGCAGGCGCTGGTGGCGGAAGCGCCGCGGGTCACCGATTACCTGGGTGCCGAATCGCGCGCGCACTTCGAGCGGCTGCAGGAGCTCCTTGCGGTCGGCGGCGTCGAGTTCAGCATCAACCCGCGCCTGGTCCGCGGGCTCGACTACTACAACCTGACGGTCTACGAGTGGATCACCGACCGCCTCGGGGCGCAGGGTACGATCTGCGGTGGCGGTCGCTACGACCCGCTGATCGAGATGCTCGGCGGCAAGCCGGCGCCTTCCTGCGGTTTTGCCATCGGCGTGGAGCGGGTGATCGAGTTGCTGCGCGAGAGCCGGCAGCCCAGCGATCAGGCAATCTGCGACGTCTATGTGCTGCACCAGGGTGGTGGCACGTACCTGACCGCGCTGCGCGCTGCCGAGCAGCTTCGCGACGTCGGGCTCGAAGTGATCCTGCACGCCGGCGAAGCGAGTCTGAAGTCGCAGATGAAGCGCGCCGACGCCAGTGGCGCGGAGTATGCGGTGATTGTCGGCGAGGCCGAGGCCGCGGAGGGCAAGGCGATGGTGAAGGCGCTGCGCGCCGCCGACGCGGCGGCGCCGTTTGCGCAGCAGCGGCCGTTGGCACTGGCGGAGCTGGGTGAGACGCTGGTGGCCACGCTGGCCGCCGTCAGTGCATTGGATGATGAACCGATTTCCGGGACGAATTGATGGCTTACGACCTCGAAGAGCAGGAACAGCTAGCGTCGATCAAGGCGTGGTGGGAGCGCTGGGGCAACCTGGTGCTGACGGCAGTCACGATCGTGCTGCTGGCCATCGCCGCCTTCAACGGCTGGCGCTGGTATGAGCGCCATGAAGCGGGCAACGCCGGCGTGCTGTACGACGAATTCGTCAGCGCCCTCGATGGAACCGACCTCGCGCGCAAGAAAGAGCTCGCCGGCACGCTGATCGAGCGCTACGGCCGCACCGTCTATGCGCCGATGGCAGCGCTGCAGATCGCCAAGGTCAACCTCGAGGCCGGTGACATCGGTGCGGGGCGCGCGCAGCTGCGCTGGGTGATCGACAAGTCCGGTCATCCCGAACTCGTGCAGATCGCGCGGCTGCGGCTGGCCGGGGTCCTGCTCGACGAGAAGTCGCACGACGAGGCGCTCAAGCTGCTGACCGGCGATGTGCCGGAGGCGCTGGCGGCATCGTTCGCCGACCGGCGCGGCGACGTGCTGATGGCGATGGGCAAGGCCGAGGAAGCACGCGTCGCCTACCAGGAAGCGCTCGACAAGGCAGGCGGGCAGCACCCGATGCGGTTGATCATCCAGTTGAAGCTCGATGCGCTGCCGCCGGTGGCGGCATCCTGAGAACCGTCATGAACCGATCAGGCGGCGCTGGAGGCAGCCCTCTCGCGTTTGTCGCGGCCGCGATAGCGGTCGCGCTGCTGGCGGGCTGCGGACTGTTCGGCGAGAAGAAGACTCCGCCCTCGCCGCTGCCGGAGTTTCAGTCGAGCCTGAACGTCGGCACGGCGTGGCGCCTGTCGATCGGCAGCCTGCGCGACACATTCCTGCAGCCGGCGGTGGTCGAGAACGCGCTGTATGCGGCGGCAGCCAACGGTGTGGTGCTGCGCATCGATCCCGCCTCCGGCAACCAGGTCTGGCGCACCGACGTCGATACGAAGATCTCGTCGGGCGTCGGCGCCGATGGTTTCACGGTGGCGGTGGCCACTCCGCGCGGCGAGGTGATCGCGCTGGACGCCGACGGCAAGATCCGCTGGCGCGCCCAGGTGAGCAGCGACGTGATCGGCCCGCCGCTTGTCGGACGCGGGCTGGTGATCGTGCGTTCGACCGACCATCGGCTGAGCGCCTTCGACGCCGAAAGCGGCAAGCGCCGCTGGGTGTTCAGCCGGCAGTTGCCGCCTTTGACGCTGCGTGCATCGACCGAGATGGCCTTCGCCGGCGACAACGTGCTCGTCGGCTATCCGGGCGGGCGACTGGTCGCCGTCGCGCTGTCCAATGGCGCTGCCCGCTGGGAGGCGACCGTGTCCGAGCCTAAGGGCACCACGGAAGTCGAGCGACTGGCCGACGTGCTTGGCCCGGTCGTGGTCGCCGGCGGGCAGGCCTGCGCTGCCTCGTTCCAGGGCCGGGTCATGTGTGCCGACGCGGCCACGGGTTCGTTGCGGTGGGCGCGCGAGCTGTCGGCGGGCGGCGGCGTGGCGCGGGATTCGCGCGCTGTCTACTCGGTCGATGCCACGTCGCAGCTGCAGGCGTTCGCCGCTGACGGCGGTGCCAGCGTGTGGCGCAACGAGCGGCTGACCTATCGCC
Source organism: uncultured Burkholderiaceae bacterium (assembly GCA_964610575.1). Taxonomy (GTDB): domain Bacteria; phylum Pseudomonadota; class Gammaproteobacteria; order Burkholderiales; family Burkholderiaceae_F; genus JADJWR01. The sequence continues at coordinate 20,255 of CAZSYX010000022.1, read as the reverse complement.
AGCTGACGACACCGCTGACTTTGCCCGGGGCGGTGGTCGTCGGCGACCTGGAGGGCTATGTGCACTTCCTCTCGCCGGCCGAGGGAGCGCTGCTGGCGCGGGTACGGGTCGATTCGAGCCCGATCGTCGCCCGGCCGATGGCGTGGAACGACAGCGCCGTTGTGCTGACCACGGACGGCACCTTGACGCTGTTGACGCCGCAGCGCTGAGCGACAGCCCGCAACGATGACGCCGGTAGTCGCACTGGTTGGCCGCCCCAACGTAGGCAAGTCGACGCTGTTCAACCGGCTGACGCGCAGCCGCTCGGCCCTGGTGGCCGATTTCCCCGGACTGACGCGCGACCGCCACTATGGCGAGGGCAAGGTCGGCCCGGTGCCGTACATCGTCATCGACACCGGCGGCTTCGAGCCGGTGGCCGCCGAAGGCATCACGCGCGAGATGGCGCTGCAGGCCGAAGCGGCGATCGCCGAGAGCGACGTCGTCATCTTCATCACCGACGCGCGCGACGGCCTCGTGCAGCAGGATCGTCGCATCGCCGAGCGACTGCGCCGCTCCGGCCGGCGGCCGATCCTGGTTGTGAACAAGGCCGAAGGCCTGTCGCCGGCGGCGGTCGCCGAGTTCCACGAGCTCGGGCTGGGCGATCCGCTGCCGGTATCCGCCGCCCATGGCGACGGCGTTGCCGCGATGATGGAGATCGCGCTGGTCGGTTTTGCCGCCGCCGAACCGGCAGCGGTCGAGGAGACGGCTGACGGCCGCGCCAGGGTCGCCATTGTCGGTCGCCCCAACGTCGGCAAGTCCACGCTGGTCAACGCGCTGCTGGGCGAGGAGCGGATGATCGCCTTCGATGTGCCGGGAACGACCCGCGATGCGATCGAGGTGGAGTTCAGCTACGGCGGCCGCGAGTACCTGCTGGTCGACACCGCCGGGCTGAGGCGGCGAGGCAAGGTGTTCGAGACGGTGGAGAAGTTCTCGGTGGTCAAGACGCTGCAGGCGATCGACGGCTGCAATGTCGCCGTGCTGCTGCTCGACGGAGCCGCGGAGATCGCCGAGCAGGATGCCCACATCGCCGGCTACATCATGGAGAAGGGCAGGGCGCTGGTGCTGGCCGTGAACAAGTGGGACCAACTAGACGAGTATCACCGCTCGCTGGTCAAGCGCGAACTCGAGCGCAAGCTGCACTTTCTGGACTGGGCGAAGCTGCACTTCATCTCGGCGCAGAAGCGCAGCGGCCTTGGCGCACTGATGCGTTCGGTCGAGAGCGCGCACCGGGCGGCATTTGCCAAGCTGCCGACGCCGAAGCTGACGCGGGCGCTGCGTGCGGCAGTGGAACGGCAGCAACCGCCACGGGCGGGGCATTCTCGGCCGAAGATGCGCTACGCGCACCAGGGCGGGCACAACCCGCCGGTCATCGTCGTGCACGGCAACTCGCTCGCCCACATCCAACCGGCCTACCGGCGCTATCTCGAGGGCTGGTTCCGGCGCGAGTTCTCGCTGGCCGGCACGCCGCTGCGCATCGAATTTCGGACCAGCACAAATCCCTATGCGGGCACGCGTGAGGGGCGATAGCGGGCTGTTTTCTTTTCCGCTACATTGAATTTTTCCGCGTCAGGGCCATCTAAGTGGCAGTGCGGACGGCCGCCGCGTCTGAACGCGGTCGAATCGAAGAAGACGGAGCCGACATGAGCAACAAAGGGCAACTCCTACAAGACCCGTTTCTGAACGCGCTGCGCAAGGAACATGTGCCGGTGTCGGTTTATCTCGTCAACGGCATCAAGCTGCAGGGCCAGATCGAATCGTTCGACCAGTACGTCGTCCTCCTTCGCAACACTGTCACGCAGATGGTCTACAAGCACGCCATCTCCACTGTCGTGCCGGCGCGTGCGGTCAATCTGGCCACGGAGTCGGACGCCTGACCACCTTCCAGGTCGAATCCGCGCGCGTGCAGCGCTCGCCGCGCGCCTTCCTCGTCAGCATCGTCGTTGGTGCGCGCTCCGCCGGACACGAGGCGGCTGATGCGCTCGACGAGACGCGGCAGTTGGCTGTCTCCGCTGGGTTCGCGATCGTCGGCGAACTCAGTGCGCGGCGCGAGCGCCCCGATGCAGCCTTTTACCTGGGCAGCGGCAAAGTCGAGGAACTCTCATCCCTGCTGAAGGACTGCGGCGCCGACGTCGCGGTCTTCGACGTGCCGCTGAGCCCGGCGCAGCAGCGCAACCTCGAGCGGGCATTGAATGTGCCGGTGCTCGACCGCGAACTGCTGATCCTGGATATCTTCGCGCAGCGGGCCAAGAGCAGCGAAGGCAAGCTGCAGGTCGAAGTGGCGCAGCTCGAGCACCTCGCCACGCGCCTGGTGCGCGGCTGGACCCACCTCGAGCGCCAACGCGGCGGCCTGGGCAAGACGGGCGGTCCGGGCGAGAAGCAGATCGAACTCGACCGCCGCCTGATCGGCGTGCGGGTGAAGCGGCTGCGCGAGCGCCTGAAGGCACTGGGCAAGCAGCGGCGAACGCAGCGCCGGGCCCGCTCGCGGCGCGATGTGTTCTCCGTCTCGCTGGTCGGCTACACCAACGCCGGCAAGTCGACGCTGTTCAACGCACTGACGCGCGCCGGCAGTTATGCCGCGGACCAGCTGTTTGCCACGCTCGACACCACGTCGCGGCGCTGCTTCGTGGCCGGCAATGTCGAAGTCGTCATGTCCGACACCGTGGGCTTCATCCGCGGCCTGCCGCACCAGCTGGTCGACGCGTTCAAGTCGACGCTGGAGGAATCGATCGAGGCCGACCTGCTGCTGCACGTCGTCGATGCGTCTTCACCGGCGCGTGACGCTCAGATGGCGGAGGTCGACCGCGTGCTGGCGGAGATCGGCGCTGCGGACGTGCCGCGGCTGCTGGTGTTCAACAAGATCGACCGGCTCGAGCGGTCGGCCGCGGCCGAGCGGGATGCCTGTGGTACGATTCGCGCCGTTTTTCTGAGTGCGGCAACCGGCGACGGCATCGAATTCCTGCGCGAAGCGATTGCCGAACGTGTGCATGCTGCGCGCGCGGCCGCAGCGGAATCGCGTCAGTCGCCGGGGGTCTCGATGCCGGCGGCAGCTTCCGCGATCAGCGCCCACAAGTAGCGTTTCGCAACTTTCATGCACCTCCTTTCCGGGATTTCCCTTGCGCTGAACGATCCACAGTGGGGCCGGGGCTCCGGTTCGGGCGGTGATGACGGCGATCGCGACGAAGGCCGTCGCGGCAAGCCGCAGGGCGGCGGCGCACCGGATCTCGACGAACTCTGGCGCGACCTGAACCGGCGGCTGAACGGGCTTTTCGGCCGGCGTGGCGGCAGATCCGGCGGCGGCCAGTCCGGCGGCGGCGGGGGCGGAGGCTTCCGCCCCGACGCGCGCGGTGCCGGCCTCGGCGTGGCGATGGTCCTTGCGGTTGCCGGCCTGATCTGGCTGGGCAGCGGCGCCTACATCGTGCAGGAAGGTCAGGTGGCCGTGGTGACCACCTTCGGCCGTTACAGCGAGACGACGCTGCCGGGCTTCCGCTGGCGGCTGCCGTGGCCGGTGCAGGCGCACGAGCCGGTGGACGTGCTGTCGGTGCGAACGCTCGAGATCGGTGCCCGCGGACGGGCCGACCGGCTGAAGGAATCACTGATGCTGACCGACGACGAGAACATCGTCGACGTGCACTTCACCGTGCAGTACCGGATCAGGGAAGACGTCAGCGGTGCCCGCGACTTCGTCTTCAACGTCCGTCGGCCGACGGAGTCGGTGGTTCAGGTGGCCGAGTCGGCAATGCGCGAAGTGGTCGGCCGCCAGCCGATGGACAAGGTGCTTTACGAGTCGAGAAACGAGATCGCCGACGACGTGCGTGGACGCATGCAGGAGAATCTCGACCGCTACGGCACCGGGATTCTGGTGCTGCAAGTCGCGATCCAGAACGCGCAGCCGCCCGAGCAGGTGCAGGCGGCGTTCGACGATGCGGTCAAGGCGACGCAGGATCGCGAGCGGTTGATCAACGAAGGTCAGGCCTATGCCAACGACGTGATTCCAAAGGCGGGCGGCACGGCCGCGCGGCTGCTACAGGAGGCCGAGGGCTACCGCACGCGAGTCGTGCAGACCGCCGAAGGCGACGCGGCGCGCTTCCGCCAGGTCGCTGCCGCCTACAACAACGCACCCCAGGTGACCCGCGACAGGATGTACCTGGAGACGATGCAGCAGATCTTCTCGAACACGAGCAAGATCCTGATCGACAGCCGCAGCAGCAACCCGCTGCTGTACCTGCCGTTCGACAAGCTGCTGCAGCAGTCCACGGGTGATGCCGCGACGGTGCGCCCCGTGCCGCTGCTGCCGCCTGAACCGGCTCCGGCCGAGCCGCGGCCTAGCGCGGGCGCACGCGTCCGCGAGACACGGTAGGGGCGGACCATGAACAAGGTCATTGCCACCGTCATCGGGCTGATCATCGCCGCGGTCGTCTTCCGCGCCAGCACCTTCGTCGTCGACCAGCGTCAGTACGCGATCCTGTTCCAGCTCGGCCAGATCACGGAGGTGCATTCGGAGCCGGGCCTGAAGTTCAAGATCCCGCTGATCCAGAACGTCGTCTACCTCGATCGCCGCATCCTGACCATAGACACGCCGCAGGCCGACCGCGTGCAGACGTCGGAGAAGAAGAACCTGCTGGTCGACTCCTTCGTCAAGTGGCGGATCGCCGATCCGCGCCGCTACTACGTCAGCTTCCAGGGCATGGAGCGCGCCGCCGAGGAGCGCATCAACTCGCTGGTGCGCGACGCGTTGAACCGGGCGGTGAACCTGCGCACGGTGAACGACATCACCTCGCGTGAACGCGACCGGGCGATGGAGGAGATCAAGGCCAGCGTGCAGGAGCGCGTGCGCGACGTCGGCGTCGAGATCGTCGACGTGCGGCTGAAGCGCATCGAGTTCGTGCCAGAGATCAACGAGGACGTGTTCCGCCGCATGCAGTCGGAGCGCAAGCGGGTGGCCACCGAGCAGCGCTCGATCGGCGCAGCGGAAGGCGAGAAGATCCGCGCCGACGCCGACCGTCAGCGCGAGGTGCTGCTGGCCGAGGCCTATCGAGAGGCGGAGAAGATGAAGGGCGAGGGCGACGCCCGTGCGTCGGCGATCTACGCCCAGGCCTTCGGCCAGAACCCCGAATTCTTCACCTTCTACCGCAGTCTCGAGGCGTACCGGGCCAGCTTTCGCAATCGCAGCGACCTGCTGGTGGTCGAACCTTCGTCGGACTTCCTCAAGTACCTGAAGACGCCGACACCGGGCCGCGCCCCGGCGCGCTGATGTGGACCACGCTCGGGCTGGCGTTCGCCTTGATGCTCGTGCTCGAAGGTCTGCTGCCGCTGTTCGCGCCGGCATCCTGGCGCGAGATGTTCCGCCGCGTGAGCGAACTGCGGGATGGCCAGATCCGCTTCTTCGGGCTGGCCTCGGTTGTGGTCGGCTTGACCTTGATCGCGGTTTTCGCCTGAGATCGCAAGCAAAATAGCGGCCGTGCGCGGCGATATGGCCGCGGCGTGGGCCGACAACGCGGCTCGCTCATCACAAGAAACCGCATGGCGCGCTGGCTTCTACCCGAGGGGATCTCCGACGTTCTGCCGAGCGAGGCGCAGTTCCTCGAGCAACTGCGTCGCTCGGCGCTGGACCTGTACCGCGGCTACGGCTACGAACTGGTCGTGCCGCCGTTGCTCGAGTACACGGATTCCCTGCTGACCGGCGTTGGCGCCGACCTCGATCTGCGCACACTCAAGCTGGTCGATCAGATTTCCGGCCGGCTGCTCGGCCTGCGCGCTGACATCACGCCGCAGGTCGCCCGCATCGACGCACACATCCTCAATCGCGTTGGCGTGGTCAGGCTGTGCTACGCCGCCAGCGTGCTGCACGCGCGGCCGCTGCATCCGCTGGCCACGCGAGAGCCGTTCTACGTCGGCGCCGAACTGTTCGGCCACGAGTCGGTGGCGGCCGACGCCGAAGTGCTCGAGCTTGCGGTCCGCTCGCTGGCGCTGGCGCAAGTCGAGCATCTTCGCTTCGACCTCGGTCACACCCGCATCCTGCGCGCACTGCTCGAGATCGATCCTGCGGCCCAACGGCTGGCCGAAGACATCGTCGCGGCGCTCAGTGCCAAGGATGCGGCGGCACTTGCACCGCTGACCGCCGATCTCGCAGCACCGGCGCGCTCGGCGCTGCGCGCGCTGATGCGGCTGCATGGCGACGAACAGGTTCTCGCCGCGGCCCGCGCCGAGCTGCCGGCGCGGCCGGCGGTGGTGGCGGCGCTCGATGAGCTGCAGCGGCTGGTCGAGGCGCTCAAGCGCCTCGGCGCCGCGGCCAGCATCGACCTCGCCGATTTGCACGGCTTTCGCTACCACACGGGCGCCACTTTCGCGGCCTATGCAGCCGGCTGGCCGGTCGCGCTGGCGCGCGGCGGCCGCTATGACGACATCGGCCGGGCCTTCGGCAGGGCGCGTCCTGCGACCGGTTTCTCGATCGACCTGCGCGAGCTGGCACGGCTGCACCAGGGCGCTGCTGCGCGGGCGATACTCGCTCCTGCAAGCGGCGATGGCGCGGTCGCGGCGCTTGTCGAGACGCTTCGCGCCGCAGGCGAAATCGTCATCTGGCGCCTGGGCGACGATGACCGCATCGACGGACTCGAATGCGACCGCGAGATCCGCAGCGTGAACGGTGTCTGGCAGGTGGTAGAGCGGCAGTGACCGGCGGCTTCGAGCAATCGATGACGCAGCACCGCGACGCTTCCCGCGTGGGAGCGAGCGGCTTATCCGGACCGAGTCAGGGCATGTGATGGCACGAAACGTGGTGGTGGTTGGCACCCAGTGGGGCGACGAAGGCAAGGGCAAGATCGTCGACTGGCTGACCGAGCAGGCGCAGGGCGTGGTCCGCTTCCAGGGTGGACACAACGCAGGGCACACGCTGGTCATCGACGGGCGCAAGACGATCCTGCGCCTGATCCCGTCCGGCATCCTGCGGCCGGAAGTCGCTTGCTACATCGGCAATGGCGTCGTGCTGTCACCTAGTGCGTTGTTCGCCGAGATCGACGAGCTGGGGGCGGCGGGCGTCGACGTGCCGCCGCGGCTGCACATCAGCGGCAACTGCCCGCTGATCCTCGACTATCACGTTGCGCTCGACAAGGCGCGCGAGGAGCGCAAGGGCGCAGACAAGATCGGCACCACGGGCCGCGGCATCGGACCGGCCTACGAGGACAAGGTCGCTCGTCGGGCGGTGCGGGCGCAGGATCTGTTCGACGAGGCGCGGTTCTCCGAGCGCGTTCGCGAGGCACTCGACCTGCACAACTTCGTGCTGACCAAGTACCTCGGCGCGGAAGGACTCGACGCGCAGGCGGTGATCGACGGTACGCTGAAACTGGCGCCGCGCATAAAGCCGATGATCGCCGACGTCTCCTACCAGCTGAACCAGGCGATCCGCCAGGGCCACCGGCTGCTCTTCGAAGGCGCGCAGGGTGCACTGCTCGATGTCGACCACGGGACCTATCCGTTCGTCACCTCGAGCAACACGGTAGCCGGTGCGGCAGCGGCGGGTGCCGGCGTGGCGCCGCAGCAGCTGCACTACGTGCTCGGCATCACCAAGGCATACGCAACGCGGGTGGGTTCCGGGCCATTCCCGACCGAGCTCACCGATGCGGCGGGCGAAGAACTTCGCCGGCGCGGCAACGAGTTCGGCTCGGTGACCGGGCGGCCACGCCGTTGCGGCTGGTTCGATGCGGCGGCGCTGCGTCGTTCGGTGCAGATCAACGGTGTCACCGGCTTGTGCATCACCAAGCTCGACGTGCTCGACGAAATGCAGACCGTGCGGCTGTGCACGGGCTACCGCCGCGGTGCAACGGTGACCGACATCCTGCCGTACGGCGCCGACGCGGTCGCCGCGTGCGAGCCCGTCTACGAGGACTTCCCCGGATGGAGGCAGTCGACCTTTGGCATTCGCGACTGGGCGCAGCTGCCGGCCGCGGCGCGCAGCTATCTCTCGCGGCTGAGCGATGTAACCGGCGTGCCGATCGCCATGATCTCCACGGGTCCTGACCGCGAGCAGACGATCCTGATGCGCCATCCGTTCAACGACTGATCGCCAGGGCGCGTTGCGTGTCGATCAAGCACCTTTACGTCGACTGGGAGCAGTACCACCGGATGATCGAGCAGCTTGCGCTGCAGGTCCACGACAGTGGCTTCCACTTCGACTCGCTGCTGTGCCTGGCCCGCGGCGGACTGCGCATTGGCGACGTGTTCTCGCGCCTCTATGACGTGCCGCTGGCGATCCTCGCTGCCAGCTCGTACCGCGAGGCGGCGGGAACGCAGCAGGGGTCGCTCGACATCGCCGAATTCATCACCACCACCGGTGGCATGCTGCACGGCAACCTGCTGCTGGTCGACGACCTGGTCGATTCCGGGGTGACGCTGGCGCGCGTGATCGAGCATCTGCGCCAGCGGTACCCGGCGCTGCGCGAGGTGCGCACGGCCGTGCTCTGGTACAAGGCGGCCTCGACGGTTCCGCCGGACTATTACGTGCAGTATCTCGCCGACAGCCCGTGGATACACCAGCCGTTCGAGGAGTACGACACGCTGCGGCCGCACCAGCTGGCCGCGCGGCTGCGCAGCCACGGTGATGCAGGCGAGCAGCCGGGCTCAGGGTAGCGCGCAGGCCGCCCGATGGCAGGCCTAGAATGCAAACGGCCTGCTTGCGCAGGCCGTCTTGATCGTGGTGCCCAGGAGAGGACTCGAACCTCCACACCTCGCGGCGCTAGTACCTGAAACTAGTGCGTCTACCAATTCCGCCACCTGGGCACTGGCAAGGCGCGCATTGTAATTGCGGGTCCTCGCATGTCAAATTGACCAGGCGCGTCGACACGACTGCATATAGCCCGCGGGAACGAACTGCTTGAAGAAGAACAGCACTGACCCTGAAAAGATACTGGCGGCACTGAGCCAGGCGCGCGGGCCGATGACGCCGGCCGAATTGTCCGAACATCTCGAGGTCGGCGAGCATCGCGCCGAATTCGAGGCGGCGCTGGCCGAACTCGAGCACGCGGGTCGCATCGTGCGCAACCGCGCCGGGTTGCTGCTGGTGGCGGCGCGCGCCAACCTGCTGTCGGGCAAGGTGCAGGGGCACCGCGACGGCTATGGCTTCCTGATCCGCGACGACGGCGGGCCCGATCTCGTGCTGTCCGAGCACGAGATGGGCTGGGTGCTGCACGGCGACCGCGTGCTGGCGCGACCGGCTGGACAGGATCGTCGGGGCCGGCCGCTCGGCGAGATCGTCGAGGTGATCGAGCACCGGACCAACAGGCTGGTTGGCCGGCTGCTGAACGAGCGTGGCGTCACCATCGTGGTGCCGGAGGATCAGCGGATCAGCCACGACATCCTGGTGCCGCCCGGTGCAACGGCGGGCGCCGAGCACGGCCAGGTCGTGGTCGTCGAGATCGTGCAGCAGCCGCAGCGGCACGTGCAGCCGGTCGGGCGAGTGATCGAGGTGCTCGGCGCCATCGACGATCCCGGCATGGAGATCGAGATCGCGGTGCGCAAGTTCGCCGTGCCGCACGAGTTCCCGCCGGCCGTGCTGGCGGGCGCCGAGGAACTGCCGGGCCATGTCGAGGTGCGCGACCTGGCGGGCCGGGTCGACCTGCGCGATGTGCCGCTGGTGACGATCGACGGCGAGGACGCGCGCGACTTCGACGACGCCGTCTACTGTGAGCCGATGAACGCGCGACGCACGCGCTGGCGGCTGCTCGTGGCGATCGCCGACGTCAGTCACTACGTGCAGTCGGGCAACGCGCTGGATGCCGAGGCGCAGAACCGCTCGACCTCCGTGTACTTCCCGCGGCGGGTGATCCCGATGCTGCCCGAGAAGCTTTCCAATGGGATCTGTTCGCTTAACCCGAAGGTGGACCGCCTGGTGATGGTCGCCGACATGGTGATCTCGGCGCGCGGCGCGATCACCGCCTACCAGTTCTACCCAGCGGTGATGCACTCGCACGCGCGGCTCACCTATACCGAGGTGTGGGAGGCGTTGTCGGTGCCGGACAGCCGGGCCGCGCAGCGGCTGGCGCCGGTCCTGCCGCAGCTCACCGACCTGTACGACCTGTATCGCCTGCTGGCCAAGGCGCGCGGCGCGCGCGGCGCGCTGGAGATGGATACCACCGAGACCTACATCGTCTGCGACCCGCAGGGGAGGATCGAGAAGATCCTGCCGCGCACGCGCAACGACGCGCACCGGCTGATCGAGGAGATGATGCTCGCCGCCAATGTGTGCGCGGCCGACCTGCTGACGCGGCACAAGCACCCGGCCCTTTATCGCATCCACGAGGGGCCGACGCCGGAGCGGCTGGAAAACCTGCGCGCGCTGCTCAAGGCGCTCGGCCTGAGTCTCGCCGGCGGTGAGTCGCCGCAGCCGAAGGACTTCGCCGATCTTCTGGAGCGCATACGCAACCGCCCCGACACGCAATTGCTGCAAACGGTCCTGCTGCGCACGATGCAGCAGGCGGTCTACAGCCCGCACAACGTCGGTCACTTCGGGCTGGCCTACGACGCCTACGCGCATTTCACTTCGCCGATCCGCCGCTACCCGGATCTGCTGGTGCACCGGGCGATCAAGGCGGTGCTGCGATCGTCCGTGTACGAGCCGCAACTGCTGGCCACAGTCGACGTACAGGACGTGCCGCGCGCGGCGCGCCGGCATGCAGGCCGTGCCACAGCGGCCCGAGCCGCGGTGCCGCTGTGGGAAAAGCTCGGCCTGCTGTGCTCGGTAAACGAACGGCGGGCCGACGACGCGTCGCGCGACGTCGAGGCCTGGCTGAAGAGCTACTACATGCGCGAGCGGGTCGGCGAGACCTACACCGGCACCATAAGCGCGGTCGTGCCGTTCGGCATCTTTGTCGTCCTCGACGACCTCTTCGTCGAGGGCCTGGTGCACGTGTCTGAACTGGGTAGCGAGTATTTCCAGTTCAATGAACCTATGCACGAACTGCGCGGCGAACGCACAGGCCTTCGCTACCGGCTTGCCGACCGCGTCTCGGTGCAGGTGGCGCGCGTCGACCTCGAGGCGCGGCGCATCGAGTTTCGGCTGGTGCGCGGACTGGATCGCAAGTCGCTGCTCGCCGCGGAACCGGTCAAGGAGAAGGCGCCGCACCACAAGGGCGAGAGCGTCGAGCAGCGGCGCACCCGCCTTGCTGCGGCCCAGGCGCGCCACGGTCGCGATGTCGACAAGCGCGAAAAGGCGAGCAGCGGCAAGCAGGGCGTCGGCGGCGAGCGTGCGGTGCGGGCGCGGCGTCGCGGGCGCACCTGAGTGCAGCGATGAGCGGCAAGCGAGTCCTGGCGGGCTTTCACGCAGTGACGGCGAGGCTGCGCCATTCGCCGGAGTCGATCGAGGCGCTGTACGTCGACGGCGCGCGACGTGACGGGCGCATGCAGCAGCTGCTTGATCGCGCGCAAGCCGCCGCAGTGCGGGTCACCATGAGCGACGCCGAGCGGTTGCAGCGAATAGCGGCCGGGTCGACGCACCAGGGCGTGGTCGCGCTGTGCCGTGAAGTGGCGCTGGCCCGGTCGCTCGACGATGTCCTTGCCGAGGTCAATGCCCAGACCCTGCTGCTGCTGCTCGATGGCGTGACCGATCCGCGCAATCTCGGCGCCTGCATGCGCACCGCCGAGGCGGCCGGCGCGCAGGCGCTGATCGTGCCGCGCGACCGCTCGGCGAGCCTGACGCCCGTGGTGGCCGCCGCGGCGGCCGGCGCGGCGGAAACGCTGCCGCTGATCGCAGTCACCAACCTTGCCCGCGCGATGGAGGAGATCCGCGAGGCCGGTGTATGGATTGTCGGCGCAGCCGGCGAGGCCGAGCGGACGCTCTACGAAATCGACCTGACCGGTCCGGTGGCCTGGGCGCTTGGCGCCGAAGGGCCGGGCCTGCGACGCCTGACGCGCGAAAAGTGCGACTGGTTGGCGCGCATTCCGCTGCAGGGGCGGACCGAGAGCCTGAACGTGTCGGTCGCCACGGGCGTGTGCCTGTTCGAGACGCTGCGCCAGCGCGCCGCGAAGGCAACCTCGGCATGAGCGTTTCTGAGCTTGACGCAGCGCGCGAGCGGCTGTCCGGCGTTCGCCGCCTCGCCGTGCTGAGCGGAGCGGGCATGTCGGCCGAAAGCGGCGTGCCGACCTTTCGCGACGCGCAGACCGGGTTGTGGAGCCAGTTCGACCCGATGCAACTCGCCTCAGCCGAAGGCTTCCGCGCCGATCCGCCCTTGGTCTGGCACTGGTACGCGTGGCGGCGCGAACTCGTCGCCAGGGTGCAGCCGAATGCCGGGCACCGGGCGCTGGCGCAGGCCGCCGGCAGGTTCGATCGGCTCCGCGTCGTCACGCAGAACGTCGACGGCCTGCACCAGCGCGCCGGCAGCCGCGACGTGATCGAGATTCACGGCAACATCCTGCGCTCGCGCTGCCTGGACGAGTGCGGGGTGACTTTCGAGCGGCCGCAGGACCTGCCCGCCGGCGAGCCGCCGCGCTGTCCCGGCTGCGGCAGCTGGCTGCGTCCCGACGTGGTCTGGTTCGGCGAGATGCTCGATGCGGAAGCGCTGCACGCCGCCGAAGAGGCGGTCACCGGCGCCGAGGTGCTGCTGGTGGTCGGCACCTCGGGGCTGGTCTACCCGGCCGCGGGGCTGCCGATGCACGCCCGTCGCGCCGGTGCGGCGGTGATCATCGTCAATCCGCAGCCGACCGAGATCGATTCGACGGCCGATCTCGTCGTCCGCGGTCCGGCGGGCGAGGTGCTGCCGGCCCTGCTTGGCGCAGGGGCTGCCCCGACAGCAAGTTGAGCCGGCCTCAGGCAAACGGCTACAATCACTGGCTTTCCCGTCCTTGCCGCACCCGATCGACGCCTGGGGCGGCTTATCCATAAGGAGCATCGATGCGTCACTACGAAATCTGTTTCATCGTCCATCCGGACCAGAGCGAGCAGGTCCCGGCCATGCTCGAGCGCTACCAGTCGCTGATCACCAGCCAGGGCGGCAAGGTGCATCGGGTAGAGGACTGGGGTCGGCGCCAGCTGGCCTACCCGATCCAGAAGCTGGTAAAGGCCCACTACCTGCTGCTGAACATCGAGTGCGGCAAGCCCACCCTCGACGAACTCGAGCACGCGTTCCGCTACAACGACGCGGTGCTGCGCCATCTCACCATCGGCATGAAGAAGGCGGAGACCACGCCATCGCCGATGATGAAGCTGGTCGAGAAGGAAGAGGCGCGCAAGGCGGCCGCGGAGCAGACCCCGGCGGCAGCCTGAGCGGCCTCGCGCGGCGGCCGCGTTGACGAACCGGGTCCGCCTGCGGGCGAAGCTGGTTGCACGGGGCGATCTGCGCTACACGCCGGCCGGTGTGGCGGTCCTGCAGGCAGGGCTGAGATACGACGGCACACTGGCTGAAGCGGGGATCGAACGGCAGCTCAGTTTCGAACTCGAGGCGATCGCGGTGGGCGATGCGGCGCAGAGGCTGGACCGCCAGATACTGGGAACCGAACTCGATCTCGATGGTTTCCTGGCGCCGCGGAGCCAGCGATCGCGCAGCCTGATAGTGCACATCACCGAATTCACAGCAATCTGAACGGAGCACGAAGAAATGGCATTCATGCGTGGCAAGGGAAAGGGCAAGGGCAAGCCCGTCCGCAAGGGAGAGAAGCAGAACGCGCTGTTCAAGCGCAAGAAGTTCTGCCGCTTCACGGTCGAAGGCGTGGAGATGATCGACTACAAGGACATCGACATCCTGCGCGATTTCCTCACTGACCAGAACAAGATCATGCCGGCGCGGCTGACCGGCACCAAGTCGCACTATCAGCGCCAGCTCGACTCGGCGATCAAGCGCGCCCGCTTCCTGGCGCTGCTGCCGTACTCGGACAACCACTAGAGCGTCGCCGGAGCAAGTCATGCAAGTCATTCTTCTTGAAAAGATCGTCAATCTCGGCGGCCTTGGCGATGTGGTGAAGGTCCGCAACGGCTTCGCCCGCAACTTCCTGATCCCGCAGGGCAAGGCCAAGCGGGCCACCGATGCCTCGATCAAGGAATTCGAGGCGCGCCGCGCCGACCTCGAGAAGGCGCAGTCGGACAAGCTCGCGCAGGCCCAGGCGATGGGCGAGAAGCTCAACGGCCTCGTCTGCAAGATCGCGATGAAAGCCGGCGTCGACGGCCGCCTGTTCGGCTCGGTCACCAACTTCGACATTTCCGAGGCGCTGCGCAAGCAGGGCTTCGAGGTCGCCAAGGGCCTGATCCGTATGCCGCAGGGACCGCTGAAAGCGGTCGGCGAGCATCACGTCGCGGTGGCGCTGCACAGCGACGTGGTGGCGGACATCACGGTCGCGGTGGTCGCCGAGCAGGCCTAGGTGCGACCGTGCAGGCCTGCCTCGCCGGGCGCGAGCGCCCGGCGGGCCGGCCCGTGGCACGGCGCTAAACTGCATCGACATTGATGGAGTGTCGATGAACTCTCCCGTCGCGGACCCGCAGCTCGTCTCCGTCCGCACCCCCCCGAATTCGATCGAGGCCGAGCAGTCCGTCCTGGGCGGTCTGCTGCTCGACAACTCGGCCTGGGACCGCGTCGCCGACCTGGTCACGGTCAGCGACTTCTACCGGCATGACCACCGGCTCATCTTCCAGGCCATCGCCCGGCTGGTCGACCATTCGCGTCCGGCCGACGTGGTGACCGTTTACGAGTCGCTGCAAAGCGCCGGCAAGGCGGAGGAGGCCGGTGGCCTCGCTTACCTGAACGCGCTCGCGCAGAACACGCCGTCGGCCGCCAATATCCGCCGCTACGGCGAGATCGTTCGCGACCGTTCGGTGCTGCGGCGCCTGGTCTCGGTCGGCGACGAGATCGCCACCAGCGCGCTGAATCCGCAGGGCCGCGAGACCAAGACGATCCTCGACGAGGCGGAGTCGAAGGTCTTTCGCATCGCCGAGGAGGGCGCGCGCGGACGGCAGGGCTTCGTCGAGATCGAACCGCTGCTGACCAAGGTGGTCGAGCGCATCAACGAGCTGTTCGAACGCGCCAACCCGTCGGATGTCACCGGCGTGCCGACCGGCTTCGTCGACGTCGACAGGATGACCTCCGGCCTGCAGCCGGGCGACCTGGTCATCGTCGCCGGGCGCCCGTCGATGGGCAAGACAGCCTTTGCGCTGAACATCGGCGAGCACGTGGCGATCGACCATGGCATGCCGGTGGCGGTGTTCTCGATGGAAATGGGCGCGCAGCAGCTGGCGCTGCGCATGCTGAGCTCCGTCGGCCGCATCAACCAGCAGCGGCTGCGCACCGGCCGGCTGGAGAACGACGACTGGCCGAAGCTGTCGGAGACGATCCGCAGGATGCAGGACGCGCCGCTGTACATCGACGAGTCGCCGGCGCTGAACTCGCTCGAACTGCGCGCGCGGGCGCGCAGGCTGGCACGCACGTGCGGCAAGCTCGGCCTGATCGTGGTCGACTACCTGCAGCTGATGTCTGCGACAGGGACCGGCGAGAATCGCGCCACCGAGATCTCGGAGATCTCGCGCTCGCTGAAGGCGCTGGCCAAGGAACTGCAGGTGCCGGTGATCGCGCTGTCGCAGCTGAACCGCACGGTGGAGAGCCGCACCGACAAGCGCCCGGTGATGAGCGACCTGCGCGAGTCCGGCGCGATCGAGCAGGACGCCGACGTGATCTTCGCCCTTTATCGGGAGGAGTTCTACAACCCCGACAGCTCCGAGAAAGGCGTCGCCGAGGTGCTGATTCTGAAGCAGCGCAACGGACCGACCGGGCGGATCAACCTGCGTTTTGCCGGCGAGAACACCCGGTTCGATAACCTTGCACAAGGTGGGTCGGCGCCCTTCTGAACCGGCAGCAGGCGGCGGATGAACACGTTCCTGTGGATCATCGCGGTGCTGATGGTCGTCGTCGGCATCGTCGGCACGGTGCTGCCGGCCCTGCCGGGGGTCGTACTGGTGTTTGCCGGTATCGCGCTCGCCGCCTGGATCGACGGCTTCACGGTGATCTCGGGCTGGACGGTCGGCCTGCTGGCCGTGCTGGCGGTAATCGGTTTCGCGATCGACTACGTCGCCCAGATGATGTCGGCGCAGCGCGCCGGGGCAACGCCGCTTGGCATCGCCGGCGCCGCGGTGGGGACGATCGCCGGGATCTTCGCCGGGCTCATCGGCCTGCTGTTCATGCCGCTGGTCGGGGCCGCCATCGGGGAGTTCATCGCCCATCGCGATGCGCTGCGCGCAGGCCGAGTCGGTGTGGCGACCTGGGTCGGCCTGCTGGTCGGCACGGTGCTGAAGCTGGCCATCGTCTTCACGATGACCGGCATCTTCGTCGCCGCGCTGCTGTTCTAGCGGTCGCGTAGACCTGCGGTGATCAAAGCACGTCGGCAGCGTGATCGGCCAGCCGCGAGCGCTCGCCGCGCTGCAGGGTCACGTGCCCCGAGTGCTGCCAGCCCTTGAAGCGGTCGACGACGAAGGTCAGCCCCGAACTGCCCTCGGTCAGGTAGGGCGTGTCGATCTGCGCGATGTTGCCGAGGCAGACCACCTTCGTGCCCGGGCCGGCGCGCGTGATCAGCGTCTTCATCTGCTTCGGCGTCAGGTTCTGGCACTCGTCGATGATCAAATACTTGTTCAGGAACGTCCGGCCGCGCATGAAGTTCATCGACTTGATGCGAATGCGCGAGCGGATCAGGTCGATCGTCGCCGCGCGGCCCCATTCGCCGGCGGCATCGTCGCCACGGGTGAGCACCTCGAGGTTGTCCTCGAGCGCGCCCATCCACGGCGCCATCTTCTCCTCCTCGGTGCCGGGCAGGAAGCCGATGTCCTCGCCGACCGGCACCGTGGCGCGGGTGACGATGATCTCCGAATAGCGCTTGGTCTCGAGCGTCTGCCCCAGCCCGGCGGCGAGCGCCAGCAGCGTCTTGCCGGTGCCGGCCTGGCCGATCAGCGTGACGAAGTCGCACTCCGGGTCCATCAGCAGGTTCAGCGCGAAGCACTGCTCGCGGTTGCGCGCAGTGATGCCCCACACGGCATTCTTCGCGTGCAGGTAATCGCGCAGCACGCGCAGCACCGCCGTCTTGCCGCGGATCTCCTTGACCTGGGCCAGGAACGGCGTGTCGCCTTCCAGGTAGACGAACTGGTTGACCAGCATGTCGCCGACCTGCGGGCCGGTCAGCCGGTAATAGGTGAAGCCGCCGTGCTGCCACGATTCCATGCCCTTGCCGTGGCGGTCCCAGAAACTCACCGGCAGGCCGAGTGCGCCGGTGTACAGGATGTCGGTGTCCTCGAGCACCTTGTCGCTGGTGTAGTCCTCGGTGGGCAGGCCCAGCGCACGCGCTTTCACGCGCATGTTGATGTCCTTCGACACCAGCACCACATCGCGGCCGGGGTGCATGTCCTGCAGCGCGCGCACCACGCCGAGTATCTGGTTGTCGGCCTTGCCGGCGGGCAGGGTCGACGGCAGCGGGCCGGCGACGGCCGTGGTCTGGAAGAAGAGCCGGCCGGCGGCGTCGGCGTTGCCGAGGCCCGACAGCGGGATGCCGTCCTCGATCGGGTTCTTGCACACCGCGATCAGCGCGTCGAGAGAGCGGCTGACCTGGCGCGCATTGCGAGCCACCTCGCTCATGCCCTTCTTGTGCCCGTCGAGTTCCTCCAGCGTCATCATCGGCAGGAACACGTCGTGCTCCTCGAAGCGGAACAGCGACGTCGGGTCGTGCATCAGCACGTTGGTGTCCAGTACGAAGAGCTTCGCCGGGCCGCCCGGTTTGGCCTTGCGGCCGTTGCGCGTCTTGGTCTCGACCAGCGCCAGCCTGGCGCCGGCAGGTGGCGGCGCCGTGGCCTCGGCGGCGCGGGCTTCGCGCGCCTCGACCGTCGCGGCGACCTCGGCCGGAGTGGTTATGGGAGAAATCTGCTTCAGCAGGGTGGCGGGCTTGCTCGGCGGTTTGGGTAGGGGCATGAAGCGGTGAGTCTGCGGATGGGGAATCTGGGTCTGGGCTTTACAGCGACTGCACGAAAGCCAGCACTTCGTCGACATGGCCCGGCACCTTGACGCCGCGCCATTCGCGGCGCAGCTTGCCGTCGCCGTCGATCACAAAGGTGCTGCGCTCGATGCCGCGCACCTGCTTGCCGTACATGTTCTTCATCTTCATCACACCGAAGGCCTCGCACAGCTTCTCGACGGGATCCGCGATCAGTTCGAACGGGAAGCCCATCTTGGCCCTGAAGTTCTCGTGCGACTTCAGGCTGTCGCGCGAGACACCCAGGATCACCGCGCCCGCCTTTTCGAACTTCTTGTGGGCGGCGGCGAAGTCGGCGCCTTCGGTCGTGCAGCCCGGCGTGTTGTCCTTCGGATAGAAATACAGGACAACCTTCTTTCCTTTCATTGCGGACAGCTTCACCGGCCCGCCGGTGGCTTCGGCGGTGAAGTCCTGGACCTTCTTGTCGATGGCCAGCGGCATGTCAGTGGCGCCCGGCCGCCCGAAGCCACTGACAGCCCCCTTGGGGGGCAGCGAGCCAAAGCGAGCGTGGGGGTCGTCTCATACGTCACTCCTCTTGCACAAAGGCGGCCAGCAGCACGCGCCGGCCCTCGGACATCAGTATGTTGTAAGTGCGGCAGGCGGCGGCCGTGTCCATCACCTCGACGCCGATGCCGCCCCGCGCCAGGGCGGTGGTCAGGTGAGGGCGCGGGAAGCGCTGCCGGCGGCCCGTGCCGAGCAGGACGATCTCCGGCCGCAGCGCGAGCACGGCTTCGAAGTCTTCTGGACGCAAGGCTTCGAATGCCGTCGCCTGCCAGGGCTGCGCCGGGGCGTCCGGCATCAGCAGCAGGTGACCCTGAATGCGCGATTTGTTGACTTCGATGAAGCCCGGCCCGTAGGCAGTGACGGTGTTCAGGCTGGTCGGCGCGTCGGCGTGAAGCTTCAAACGGTCTCCGCGGCTCCCCGGTGCGCCTCCGGCGGCGTGCTGCATGGCAACGGCGCGAGGGGAATCCGGGTAAATTATGCCCAACGAAATCCCTTGCACAAGCGGCCTGCGCGCCCTCGTCGGCGCCGGCGCAACAACGGCCGGTCGGCCGAGACACGGAAATGGCTGAGTTCCCGCGCATCAAGCGCCTGCCCCCTTACGTCTTCAACATCACCGGCGAGCTGAAGATGGCCGCGCGCCGGCGCGGCGAGGACATCATCGACATGAGCATGGGCAACCCCGACGGGCCCACGCCGCAGCACATCGTCGACAAACTGATCGAGGCCGTGCAGCGGCCGGACACGCACGGCTACTCGGTGTCCAAGGGCATCTACCGGCTGCGCCGGGCGATCACCAACTGGTACCAGACCCGGTATGGGGTGAACTTCGACCCGGACTCGGAGGCGATCGTCACCATCGGCTCCAAGGAAGGCCTGGCGCACCTGATGCTCGCCACGCTCGACCGCGGCGACACCGTGCTGGTGCCCAACCCCAGCTACCCGATCCACATCTACGGCGCCATCATCGCCGGCGCCGACATCCGCTCGGTGCGGATGACGCCGGGTGTGGACTTCTTCGCCGAACTGGAGCGCGCGATCCGCGAGTCGCTGCCGAAGCCGAAGATGATGGTCATCGGCTTCCCGAGCAACCCGACCGCGCAGTGCGTCGACCTCGGCTTCCACGAGCGCGTCGTCGCGCTGGCCAAGCATTACGGCATCTACGTGGTGCACGACCTGGCCTACGCCGACATCACCTTCGACGGCTACAGGGCGCCGTCGATCATGCAGGTACCTGGCGCGCGCGAGGTGGCGGTCGAGTTCTTCACCATGAGCAAGAGCTACAACATGGCGGGCTGGCGCATCGGCTTCATGGTCGGCAACAAGGAACTTGTTTCCGCGCTGGCACGGATCAAGAGCTATCACGACTATGGCACCTTCACCCCGGTGCAGGTGGCGGCGATCGCCGCGCTCGAAGGGCCGCAGGACTGCGTCGAACAGGTCCGGGCCGAGTACCAGCGGCGGCGCGATGTGCTGGTCAAGGGCCTGCATGAGGCCGGCTGGATGGTCGAGGTGCCGAAGGCATCGATGTACATCTGGGCCGAGATCCCGCCCGCGTACAAGGCGATGGGCTCGCTGGAATTCGCCAAGAAGGTGCTCGAGCAGGCGAAGGTCGCCGTCTCGCCGGGCATCGGCTTCGGCGATTACGGCGACGAGCACGTCCGTTTCGCTCTCATAGAGAACGAGCACCGCACCCGGCAGGCCATCCGCGGCATCAAGGAAATGTTCCGCAAGGACGG
>CAZSYX010000021.1:0-45324 GCA_964610575.1 uncultured Burkholderiaceae bacterium | reverse complement strand
GCCGACGATGCCGATGCCTACCACCTGCTGAACCTCGAGTTCCACGACCGGGTCGTCGAGTTCGCCGGCAACCGCAAGATGTCGTCAACGTACCGCAAGCTGGTCAAGGAACTTGCGCTGGCCCGCCGGCGCAACCTCAGCGAGGAGCAGGCGCTGCCGCACTCGGCCGCCGAGCACCGGCAGATCCTGAAGGCGATCGCCTCCGGCGATCCCGAAGCCGCCGGCCGGGCGCTGTTCGAGCACGCCGAGGCCAGCAAGCAGCGCATGCTGCGCAACGAACCGCCTGCAGCACCGGTGCGCGCCCCTGCCGGACGCAGAGGAAGCTGATTCGATGGTGAACGTCAACGGCCGCAGCTACGCGCTGCCCAGGCAGCCGACCGTGGTGATCTGCGTCGACGGCTGCGAGCCCGACTACATCGCGCAGGCAGTCGCCGGCGGCGTGATGCCGACGATGAAGCGCTGGCTGCGCGACGGCACGGCGCTGATCGCCGACTGCGTGGTGCCGAGCTTCACCAACCCGAACAACCTGTCGATCGTCACCGGCGCCCCGCCTTCGGTGCACGGCATCTGCGGCAACTACCTGTTCGACACCGCCACCGGCACTGAAGTGATGATGAACGACCCGAAGTGGCTGCGCGCGCCGACCCTGCTCGCCGCGATTGCCGACGCCGGGGCGCAGGTGGCCGTGGTCACCGCCAAGGACAAGTTGCGTCGCCTGCTCGGTCACCAAATGCGCGGCATCTGCTTCTCATCTGAGAAGGCCAACCAGGTCACCGAGGCTGAGAACGGAATCAGCGACGTGCTGCCGCTGGTCGGCATGGCGGTGCCAGATGTGTACAGCGCGGAACTGTCGGAGTTCGTCTTCGCCGCCGGCGTGAAGTTGCTGGAAACGCGCCGTCCCGACGTGCTGTACCTGTCGACCACCGACTACGTGCAGCACAAGCATGCCCCGGGCGATCCCGACGCCAACCGCTTCTACTCGATGTTCGACCGTTACCTGGCCGAACTCGACGCGGCCGGCGCGGTGGTGGCGGTGACTGCCGACCACGGAATGAACGGCAAGGTCGGGCTCGACGCCTCGCCGAACGTGATCTACCTGCAGGACCTGCTCGACGGCTGGCTCGGCGCCGGGCGCTCGCGAGTGATCCTGCCGATCACCGACCCGTATGTCGTCCATCACGGCGCGCTCGGCTCTTTCGCCACGGTGTACCTGGCGGCCGACAGCGCCGAGTACGTCGGCGCCAAGCTGGCGGCGATGCCGGGCATCGAGGTGGTGCTGCCGCGCGAGGCCGCAGCCGAACGCTTCGAACTGCCGGCCGACCGGATCGGCGATCTGGTGGTGGTCTCCGAGCGCAACGTGGTGCTCGGCACCAGTGTGTCGCGCCACGACCTGTCGCAACTGGAACTGCCGCTGCGCTCGCACGGCGGCATCTCCGAGCAGCGGGTGCCGCTGGTGCTGAACCGGCGGATCGAGGAGCTGGACGCCAGCCGCCGCTGGCGGAACTTCGACGCCTTCGACCTGGCGCTCAATCACGCGCAGTGAACCCGTTGATGAACTCGTTGCTCGCACCGGTCAGGCACGAAAGCCTGCGCATCGCCGGCGAGAAAGTCGCCACCGAACGCAGCTTCGAGGTCAGGTACCCGTACACCGGCGAGGTGATCGCCACGGCTCCGAAGGCCACGATCGACCATGTGCGACAGGCGATCAGCGCGGCGCGTGGCTTCCGCAGCAAGCTGACCCGCCACGACCGCTACAGGATCCTGATGCGCGCCTCCGAGATCATCGCCGCGCGGCGCGACGAAATCGCGCGGCTGATCACCCTCGAGTCCGGTCTGTGTCTGAAGGACACCAACTACGAGCTTGGCCGCGCCTGCGACGTGCTGCTGTTCGCTGCCAACCAGGCGCTGGTCGACGACGGCCAGATCTTCTCCTGTGATCTCACCGCGCACGGCAAGAGCCGCAGGGTCTACACGCTGCGCGAGCCGCTGGCCGGGGTGATCATCGGCATCACGCCGTTCAACCACCCGTTGAACCAGGTGATCCACAAGGTCGCGCCCGCGGTGGCGACCAACAACCGCATCGTGGTCAAGCCGAGCGAGAAGACGCCGCTGTCGGCCTTCGCGCTGGCTGACGTCCTGTACGAGGCTGGCCTGCCGCCGCCGATGCTGTCGGTGCTGACCGGCGCGCCAAGCGAGATCGCCGATGAGATGCTGACCCACCCCGACGTGGATCTCGTGACCTTCACCGGCGGGGTGGCGATCGGCAAGTACATCGCGGCGAAAGCCGTCTACAAGCGGCAGGTGCTGGAACTCGGTGGCAACGACCCGCTGATCGTGATGGACGACGCCGATCTCGACGAGGCTGCCGCACTCGCCGCATCCGGCTCTTACAGGAACTCCGGCCAGCGCTGTACCGCGGTCAAGCGGATCCTGGTGCACGAGCGCGTCGCCGACGTGTTCATCGAGAAGCTGCTCGCCGCCACCGCCCGCGTCCGCTACGGCGATCCGCTCGACCCGGCCACCGACATGGGCACGGTGATCGACGAGGCCGCAGCGATCGAGTTCGAGTCGCGGGTGATCGAGGCCGTCGCGCAGGGCGCGCGCCTGCTCACCGGCAACCTGCGCCGCGGCGCGCTGTATTCGCCGACGGTGCTCGACCGCGTGCGGCCGGAGATGCGGCTGGTGCGCGAGGAGACCTTCGGCCCGGTCTCGCCGGTCATCCGTTTCTCCGATATCGACGAGGCGATACGCATCGCCAACGGCACGGCCTATGGTCTGTCCTCGGCGGTCTGTACGCAGCGACTGGACCACATCACGCGCTTCGTCTCGGAACTGAACGTCGGCACGGTCAACGTGCGCGAGGTGCCGGGCTATCGGCTGGAACTGACGCCGTTTGGCGGGATCAAGGATTCAGGGCTCGGCTACAAGGAAGGCGTGCTGGAGGCGATGAAGTCGTTCACCAACACGAAGACTTACTCGCTGCCCTGGTAGGACCGCGGCGGCCAGCGGGCCGCACGTGTTTGCAGCTAACCGCCGCGCGGCCGACCGTCGCGCGGCCGATGCTCTTCTTGCGGAGGCCGGAACGCCTTGCACGCGCTGCTGAACCTGCTGGCTGCCATCGCGCTGCTGGTCTGGGGCACGCACATCGTGCGCACGGGGGTGCTGCGCGTATTCGGCGCCAACCTGCGGCAGGTCCTGAGCGCGAGCGTCGGCCGCCGCTCGCGCGCGGTCCTCGCCGGCATCGGCGTGACCAGCGTGCTGCAGAGCTCGACCGCCACCGCGCTGCTGGTCTCCAGCTTCGTCGGCCAGGGGCTGATCACCACATCGGCGGCGCTGGCTGTGATGCTCGGCGCCGACATCGGCACCGCGCTGATGGTGCAGTTCTTCGCGCTGAACCTCACCTGGCTGTCGCCGCTGCTGATCGTCGCCGGCGTGGCCACCTACTTGTCGCGCCGCACGGAAGTCACCGGCCAGGCCGGCAAGATCGCGCTCGGCCTGGGTGTGATGATCCTGGCGCTGCAACTGATCATGCAGGCCACCGCACCGCTGACGCAGGCGGTCGGCGTGCAGGTGCTGTTCGGGCAGCTGACCGGCGATGTGCTGCTCGACGTGCTGATCGGCATCCTGGCGGCGATCATCAGCTATTCAGGCCTGGCGGTGGTGCTGCTCACGGCGACGCTGGCCGCCTCGAAGGTGATCACGGTCGACGTGGCCGTGGCGATCGTGCTCGGCGCCAACCTCGGCAGCGGTCTGCTGGCCGTGCTGACGACGCTGAAGGCCGCGCCACTGGTGCGGCGGGTGCCGGTCGGCAACCTGCTGTTCAAGCTGATCGGCGTGCTGATCGCGCTGCCCCTGCTCGCCTACCTGCCGGCCTGGCTGGCCTGGTTCAGCGCCGATCCGAAGTCGATCGTGGTCAACTTCCACCTGGCCTTCAACCTCGGCCTGGCAATCATCTTCCTGCAGCTGACCGGCAGCGTCTCCCGCGTCGTCGAGCGCTGGCTGCCGACGCCGCCGTCCGAAGCGCTGCCGGGAACGCCGCGCCATCTGGACACCACCGCGCTGGGCACCCCGGCGCTGGCCATCGGTAACGCCGCACGCGAGGCGATCCGCCTGGCCGACGCGGTGCAGGACATGCTGGCCGGCCTGCTGGTCACGCTGAAGAGCAACGACTTCGCGCTGGCCGAGCGCCTGCGCGCGCGCGACGACGAGATCGACCGCCTTTATACGGCGATCAAGCTCTACCTGACCCAGGTCAGCCGGCAGGAACTGGAGGCGACCGAGTCGAAGCGCTGGGCCGACATCATGCAGTTCACCATCAACATGGAGCACGTCGGCGACATCATCGAGCGCATGCTGATCGACGTCGCCGAGAAGAAGATCCAGCGCGGGCTGTCGTTCTCCGAGGCCGGCATGGCCGAGATCGAGGAACTGCACGCGCGGCTGCTCGGCAACCTGCAGCTGGCGGTGGCGGTGTTCCTCAACGGCGACCTGAAGAGCGCGCAGCAGCTGATCGACGAAAAGGTCGACTTTCGCGAACTGGAGATGCGCTACGCCGACAACCACCTGCAGCGGCTGTCGGGAAACACACCGCAGTCGATCGAGACCAGCTCGCTGCACCTGGACCTGTTGTCCGACTTCAAGCGCGTCAATTCGCTGTTCTGCTCGGTCGCCTACCCGATCCTCGAGTCCGCCGGCGTGCTGTCGAAGACGCGCGTGCTGCCCGCCTCGACCGGCAACGGAGCCGAAAGCCCGACGCCCCGCGAGGGGGCGGCGGCGCACTGAAGCCGCACGCGGCGCTGCCGGGCGCTCTACCAGTTGGCGGCGATCGATAGTCGCGCGAGGCGCGGCTGGGCAGCAATGAGATAGATGCCGCCCCAGTACTGGCTCGGCGCCTCCCGCCAGTAACCGCGGTCAGTGACGTTGTCGACTCCGGCGGCAAGCGTCATGCGCGTTCCCGACCACAGCCAGCGGTATGTCGCCGCGATGTCCCACTGCCAGTAAGACGGCAACTCGACCGAGTTGTCGGCCGTGACCGGCTTGCGGCCGCCGTAGTTGAGGTAATTGGTCAGTTCAAAGCCCGGGGCGAAGGGTGCCGTCCATGCGGCCCCCACCGACGCGGCGAACGGCGCGACGTTGGTGGTGCGCTTGCCGACCTCCGCCGGATCGACCGCCTTGATGGTCCTGGCGTCGATCCAGGCGGCCCTGCCCTCCAGCCTGAGCCAGCGATTCGCGATGAGCCTGCCGCTCGCCTCCAGGCCGCGGTGACGCGACTCCTTGGCGCCGGCCAGCCGCAGCACGCGTCCGTCCGGCTGCGGCACGTCGTCGCCATAGGGCTTGTCGATCGAGAACAGAGCCAGCGTCAGCGCGTGGCCGTCGGCCCAGACCTGCTTGAAGCCGAGTTCGACCTGCTCGCTCTGCAGCGCCGGCAGCGCCGCGCCGAAGTTGACGAACTGGTCGGGCCGGTTGGGCACCGACTCGATCTCCACACCGCGGCCGTAGGAGACATAGCCGAAGCCCTCCGTCCACGGCTGCCAGCCCAGACCGACCCACGGCGTGACGAAGTCCTGGTCGAAGCTGACCGCCTCGGTCCCGTCGCTGCGCACGCTCGCGCGGTCCAAGCGCACCCAGCGCGCGCCCAGCCACAGCGACCCCGGGCCGGCGCGCAGCACGTCGGAGGCGGACAGCTCGCTGCTGGTCAGGTCGGACTGGGTGTTCAGCGTTCTGGCAGTCGGATCCGCGGGCAGCACGACCGGCGCAAAGACATTGGTCGTGCCCACGTAGTTGAAGGCCTGCCCCGGTGGGAAACGCTCCGTGTAGCGCGTGCGGCGGGCGCCGAAGCGCAGTTCGTGCGTGACCGCGCCGGTGACCGCCGTGCCGGCGAGCAGTGCGTCGAGCGTGCCGGTGCGGCGCTTCTCGTCCTCGCTGCGGAAGTCGTAGATGTCGACGTCGTAGTTGCCGCAAAGCCCGGGGTAGACATAGGCGGGACCGCTGCTGCAGCCGTCGGGAAATGCCACGCGGTCGTCGGTGCGGATGCTCTGCCCGCCGCCCTGCAGTTCGAAGCGCCAGTCGCCGCTCAACTGCTGCAGCCAGCGCAGCGAGCCGGCGGCCGCCTTGCTTTCGAACGGCAGCGACCACGGCTGCGCGTTGAGGTTCAGACGCGGCGATATCGGCGGCGGCAGCGTGTCGGCAACGCCGTCGCCATTCGTGTCGAGCAGCCCGTATCCCGGCACACTCACTTGCCGCAGCGCCTGGTAGTCGAATTCGACGACCAGCGTCGTCCCTTCATTCACACGCCAGTCGAAGTAGCCGCTGACAAACCCCCGTCGCCCGTCGGCGTCCCCCGGATACGGCCGCCGCTCGGACGCCGCGGCGTTGATCCGGTAGCCGAACGCGCCGCCGCTGCCAAAGCGGCCGCCGAAGTCGCCCTGCGCCAGCACGGTGCCGCGCTCCGAGATCTCGGCCAGCAGCATGCGCAACGGCGCATCAGTCGGCCGCTTCAGGCGATAGTTGACCAGCCCGCCGGGGCTGCCGCTGCCGCCGAGCACGCCGGCCACGCCCTTCACGATCTCTAT
This sequence comes from uncultured Burkholderiaceae bacterium, assembly GCA_964610575.1. Taxonomy (GTDB): domain Bacteria; phylum Pseudomonadota; class Gammaproteobacteria; order Burkholderiales; family Burkholderiaceae_F; genus JADJWR01. Next base: position 38,752 of record CAZSYX010000021.1, on the reverse strand, counting down.
CGCCTCGAGGTTCTCGAGTGCCGCCGGCGTGTGGTTCGACACCGGCAAGCCGTCGCGCCGGTAGTTCAGCAGGTTGTCGAGCCGGAAACCGCGCACCACCAGCGACTCGACGTAGCCGATGGTGTTGTAGGCATCGGCTGCCGAAGGTTCCTCGCGGATCGCCTGCGACAGGCTCTGCACGCCGCGGCTGCGCAACTGCTCGGCGTCGATCACGCCGGCCGACAGAGGGGTCTCCGACAGTGGCGCCGAGCTCAGCGAGTCGATGCCGAGCCGGCGCAGTTCCGCCGGCGGTGCAGCACTCTCGACGACTACCCGCGGCAGCGCCGTGAGGCCGGTCTGTGCGAAGGCAGTGCTGCAGGCTGCAAGGGCGAGCGCCAGCGACGTACGGACAAAGGGGAGTTTTCGGTTTGCCATCGCGTGCTGCTCCTTGACGATGGCAGGGGGCGATGGCGACGGTCTCGGGAGGAAAGCCGGGAAAGACCGCTGCTTACGCTTCCCTGCGCAAGAATTAACTTGGTCAGGTTCCAAGGGTCTTTCTCACCCGTTCGCCCCGGCAACTTGGCCGGTTCGAACCGCTGCGCCTCAATAGCGCAGCGGATTTATTCGGGACCCCTAGCGTGCGGGCGGAATTATAGGTCGCGAAGCGCCCTCGATGCGGCCTGCAGGCGCTCGCCGCCGACACCGCCGATCAGCGCGAAGGGAAGTCCGGAATGCTGCAGTCGCTGCATGAGCAGCGCATGAAACGCCTCGCGCACGGCGGGTCCGTCGCGCTGGATGCCGTCAGCCACCCACGGCAGGTCAGGAACCAGCAGCAGCGTCGCGTGATAAATGGCGTGGTGGACGAGCGCCTGCTCCTGCAGCGAAACGTCCTCGAACAGCATTTCGCTGTAGGCAGCGGTCACGAGCGGCGCCGAATCCGCCAGCACCCACTCGAGCTGACGCTCCTCGGCGCGGGCAATCGCCTCGTCCTCGCGCAGGCGCTGCTCGGCGAGGATCTGCGCCTGTTCCTCCGGCCGCGGGGTGCGCTGGATGCGGTCGCAGAACTCGCGCAGGTACTCGGGAATCCAGAGCCCGGGCAGGCTTTCGGCAAGGCGCTGCGCAAGCTCGGTCTTGCCGACGCATTCGGCGCCGATGATCGCCACCCGTCGAACGCTGCTCATCGCACCAGCCTGCCCCAGCGCCGCCAGCCGGCGATCGCCAGGGCACCGAAGATCACGTAAAGCAGCGCCGTCAGCCACAGCGATTTGCTGGCGTAGAGGACCACGCTCACCGCGTTGACGATCAGCCAGACCGGCCAGGTCTCGACGAACTTCAGCGCCAGCAGGACCTGGCCGATGAAACTGCCGATGGTCGGAAAGGCGTTGAAGTACGGCACGTCGGTGTCGGTCAAGCGCGCCAGCAGCAAACCAAGCACCGGCCAGGCCGCCAGCCACAGCAGCCCGACGGCGAGGACGCGCTGGCGGCCGAGCCGGGCAATGCGCAGGGGAGCCTCCGCGCCCTGCACGTCGGCCCGCCGGCCGAACAGCCACTGGTACCAGCCCCACAGCGAAGAGACGACGAAGAACGATTGCACCGCCACGTCGCCATACAGGCGGCTGGTGAAGAACAGCCACGCGTACAGCACGCTGGCGGCGATTGCCAACGGCCAGGCCCAGTGGATCTCCAGCACGTTGAGGACGACGCAGCCAAGCGCCAGCACGAAGGCGATCACCTCCAGCCAGGTGACCCCGGCGCCGAACAAGGTGAAGGCAACTTCCAACATCGGGCGCGACTGTACGCCACGCACCGACCGCCCGCTGCCCGATAATTGTCCGATGAAGAAGCCTTTCGTTTCCACGCCCTTGTCGCCGGCGCGGCGCTACAGCGCGCCGATCTCGCCCGCCGAGCGGCGCGAGTTCATCCCGTTCATGCACGTGCTGATCGGCACGGCGTTTGACGTGATCAAGCCGCTGTTCCTGCGCGGCGTGAAGGTGAGCGCCAAGGCCGACGCCACACCGGTCACTGCAGCCGACCGCGGTGCCGAGGCGGCGATGCGGCGCGAGATCGGGCGCCGTTATCCGCAGCACGGCATCGTCGGCGAGGAATACGGCGAGAAAGCGGGCCGCCGCTATCGCTGGATCCTCGATCCGGTCGATGGCACGCGCGCCTTCATCACCCACTGCTTCCTTTTCGGCACGCTGATTGCCCTCGAACGCGACGATGGCGCCGGCTTTGCGCCAATCCTCGGTGCCATCGCCCACCCGGCGGCCGGCGTGGCGCTGATCGGCCATCGCGACGGGACGCGCCTGTATTCGGCCGACTCAGGCGAGCGCGCTGCCCGCGTTCGCCGCTGCGCTCGCATCGAGGACGCCACCGTGCTCGCGACCACGCACTGGGAAACCGGCGAGCAGCGCGGCGGCGAAGGCATCGCTGCGCTGGTTCGCCAGGCGCGCCTGTACCGGACCTGGGGCGATTGCTTCGGCTACTTCGCGTTGGCCACCGGCGGTGCCGACGTGATGCTCGATCCTTCGCTCGCCTATTGGGACGTCGCCGCCATCGTCCCGGTGGTCGAGGGCGCTGGCGGCCGGGTCAGCAGCTGGTCCGGCGGCGATCCGCTGGCCGAACTGACGCTGATCGCCACGGCCGGGCCGTTGCACGACGATGTGCTGCGGCTGGTCCGCTCGGCGGATCGTGGCGCGCCGCCGACCTGAACACGCCGCCGGTCACCCCAGCCGCCACTGCTCGCCGCACTTGCGGCAGCGCACGCGCACCCAGTGCGGGCGGCCGGCCTCGGGCGGATCGTCGGCGCTGAGCGGCTCGGCAGCGAGCACGTCGAACTTGCCCCACGCCTGGCAGCGCGGACAGCCGGCCGACTCGGCAAACAGCTCGGCGCGTGCGAGCAGCACCATGAAGCGCTGCCAAGCCACCCACATCAGCACGCCCGCCGCAGCGGCGACGCCGACCACGGCAACGTAGTACACGGGCGAGCCGCGCAGCGCATCCATCGCCTCGAAGCCCGCCAGCAGCAGGATCAGTGACAGGAAGGCCGTCACCAGATAGGCATGGCTCTCGATAAGCTGCCTCTCGTACCAGCGACGGAACCCGCGCCGGCGGATCTCTTCGCTGATGTCGGAGGTCTTCATGCCAGCGCATTGTGCCGCCGATGCAGGCGGCGCGCCGATCTGCCGCAACTGCGCCTGCGGTCAGGGCTGGCCGGCCACCCGGGACTGCGCCGCGCCCGCCTGCCCTTCGGCTTCCGCCACCGCAGTGAAGCGAATCGCCGGCGGCGACAGCTCGAGCCGGGTGATGACCAGCGGACCGAGCTGATCGACGCGCAGGCGCGCGCCGCGGTGCGGCAGCAGCGACTTGGCCAGCGCCAGCCCGGTCACACCGGCGCCGACGCGCGCCAGGTCGAAGTCTTCCTTCAGCCGCCCCGGCTGCTCGATGCGCAGCTCGACCCGATCGCCGCGCGCGGCAAGCCGGGCAACCACGCGCAGATCGCCCTTGCTGCGATGCTTGATCGCATTGCTGCCAAGCTCGTTGATCACCAGCGCCATCGGCACTGCTTCCCTGTCAGCCACCCGCCAACCCGCCAGCGCCGGGCCCGGCGGCTCGACCTGGACGATCGCGTTGTGGGTGGCGGCGAGCTCCGAGAAGACGCCCTGCACGAGCGTGGTCAGCGGCACGCCGCCGTCGGTTGGCTGGATGCCGTGCACGAGCGCGATCGCCTGGATCTGGGCCGCGGCGTCGATCAGCGGCTCGGCAAGCTCCGGCCGCGCGAAGGCCTGCTGCTGCATCAGGCCGGCGACACCGCGCAGGTTCTTCTTCAGCCGCTGCCGCACGTCGTGGACGACCAGTTCGTGCGTTCTCAGCGCCGAGGCCAGGCGCTGGTCCTGCACCGCTTCGCGTTCGGTGGCGTCCTCGGCCATGCCGAAGACGCGCAGGCCGCCGTCCGGCGTACGCACGGGCGTGAAGCGCACGGTGATGCTGCGCGGCCCGCGGGTCGGGTGATCGATCCGCACCGTCATCTCGGTGCGGCGCAGCCGCGCCAGCCGCGCCAGCACGAGCGGCAGGCGACGCGCCAGGGTGGGCCGTTCCTGCGCCTGCACGCACTCGAGCGCCAGCCGCGGGTCGGCCTGCAGCCGCGCGGCCGGAATGCCGAGCAGCGCCTCGCAGCGCGGGCTGGCGTAGATGAGCGTGGCGAGCGTGCTGTCGGCGATGAAGACGAAAGCGTCGATGTGCTCGGCAAGTTCGCGGAAGCGTGCCTCGGTGTCCTGCAGCGCCGCTTCGGTGCGCACCGTGTCCGACAGGTCGTCGACGATCGACATCAGGTAACGCGGCCCGTCTGCTCCGGCCCCGCCGCCGGCCTCGAATACCGGCAGCACGCGTCGGTGCACAGTCAGCGGGCGACCGTCGACCGTCTGGCCCACCGCGCGCAGTTGCTCGATCATCTGCCCGGACTCGAGCGCCCGCGCATCGAGCTCCGCCAGTTCGTCAGCCAGGTGCTGCGGATAAAGTTCGTGCCAGGTGCGGCCGATCACTGCCTCGCGCTGCCGGCCCAGCAGAGCTTCGCCGGCGCGGTTGATGCTGATGAAGCGGCCATCGCGCGCATCGCGCACGGCGATCATCACCGGCAGGCTCTCGACCACCAGATCGAGATAGTTGCGCATCTGCTGGACTTCCTGCTCCGACCGCTTGCGCGCATCGATGTTCAGCACGGTGACGATCTGGCCGGTGCCCGGACGCTGCGCATCGACCGCGCGCATCGACACCAGCGCCCAGAAAGGCACGCCGTCGGCGCCGCGCATCCGCACCTCGGCCGGCGCCGCACTGGCGAGGGCGCCGGACTCGAGCCAGGCCGGCGCCGGCTCCTCGGCGGATGGTTCCAGCAGCGCGGCGAAGGCACGGCCGATCGGTCCGTCGTCGCCGCCGAACATCGTCACGGCCTGCGAATTGCAGCGGACGATCCGGCCCTCGGCGAGGTGCAGCAACGCCACCTCGGTCGAATCGAACACCAGGTTCAGTTCGAGCAGCGAGCGGGCGAGCGCCTCGCGGCCCTCGCGCTGGGCGGTGACATCCTGGAACGTGTAGATCGCCTCCGTCGCCCCGGTCGCGCCCGCCTGCACGGCACGCGCCTGCACCAGGCACCAGACCGGCTGCCCGGAAGCGGTCACGAGCATCGTCTCGACGCTGTTGGTCGAGGCCGCGGAAACCTCCGGCAACGGCCCGGCCTTCTCGCCGCGCTCCGCTCCCTCGGTGAGCCGGGCCAAGGGCATGCCGGCCAGCGTCTGCTCGGCATGGCCAAAGAGACGGGCGAACTCGCCGTTGGCGTGCACCACCCGGCCGTCACGCACCTGCGCAACGGCGGCTGCCATCGTTTCGAGCAGGGTGCGCTGCTGCGCGACGGCGGCCTCGAGCTGCAGCGCCGCCAGCTTGCGCTCGGTGTGGTCCTCGAGCACGAGCAGGATGCGCCGGCTGCGCTCGGCACGCCAGCCACGCACGACCAGCCGCGCCCACACCACGCGGCCGTCCGCCTGCACGAGGCGCACGTCCGCGTCGTCCTCATGCAGCGCTTCGGCCAGCAGATCGCGGCGCAGCCTGGCCGCCGCCGTGGCATCGGTGGCATGGAGCAAGGCCGGCGCCTCGGTGCCGACCAGGTCGATGAGCGCGCGATCGAGCAGGCGACTCGCCGCGCGGTTGGCCTGCAGCACGCGCAGGTTCTCGTCGAGCAGCAGCAGAGCCACCGGGCTCTCGTCGAACAGCGAGCGGAACCGCTCGGCGCTTTCGAGCAGCGCCAGTTCGGCACGCTTGCGCTCGCCGATGTCGCGCGCAAGCAGCAGGATCGACTCGCGCTGGCCCTGCCCGGCGCGCTGCGCGATCACCTCGACCGGCAGCCTCGCGCCCGGCCGCAGGCGGCTCGCATAGCTGGTCTCGCGTCGCTCGGCGCCGTTCAGGCGCAGCCGCTCGACCATCCCGGCGAAGTCCCCGGCGGCCAGCTCGCCATCGATGTGCGACAGCGACGTCCTGCCGAGGTCCTCGCGGGTGAGCCCCAGCGCCCGCAACGCCGTTTCGTTGGCGTCGATCAGGGTGCCGTCGGTGCCGACCTCGAGAACCAGTTCGCCGGCCTGCTCCAGGGCACCACGAAGCGCCGACAGCGATGTCTCGGCCTGGCGCGCCGGATCGAGACGCTCGAGGAGGACGAGCACGCCGTCGAAGCCGCCGCGCGCATCGAAGATCGGTGTGCGCTGCTCGCGCACCCACGGACGTTCGCCGGCCGGCAGCACGTACTCGCGCTGCTCGGTGCTGCGCGCCGCGCCGCTTCGCATTCGCTCGAGCGACGCCGTCATCTCGGGCAGCCCGGACAGGTCGAAGACCTCGTCGAGGCGGCGACCGCATGCCCGCTCGGCCTCGATCCCGGTCAGTTCCTCGAGGAACTCGTTGAAGTGCTTCAGCCGCAGTTCGCGGTCGAGCAGCGCGATGCCGACGTTGTCGGCGGCGAGCATCGCTTCGGCCAGCGCGTCGGCGCCGCGCGAGGCGCGCACCACGCCTCGCGTGTAGGTGACGTCACGCAGCAGCGCGGTGACGTGTGGCGCAAGGTCGTCGCGCTCGAGCAGCAGGCGGACGTCGAAATGGCGGCGGCCGAGCGGATGGTCGAAGCTGAACTTGAACCAGCGTTCCTCTTCGGTCTGCAGCAGTTCCTGCAGTTGCTGCTCCCACAGCGCGGCGTAGGGCGCAAGCACGTCGACTTCGCCGAACCGGCGGCCGAGCAGGCTGCGGCGGGCGACCAGCATCGCCCTTTCGAAGGCGGGGTTGACGTAGACGACCCGCGCCGCCTCGTCAAAGCGCAGCAGCGCATCCGGCAGCGCATCGAACAGGCTGGCCGGGGGCAGCGACACGTACACGCCGGAAGGCGGCAAGTCGGAAGCGTCCACGAAACGGGGCGGCGGGCAGCATGCCCGGATTGGGCGTGACCGGCAGAATACCCCAGCCATCCCCAGAATGCGGGGTCCCGGACGAAAGGTACGACCCCGTTGGCGCAGGCACCGCCAATCCCCGGCCGCGGCCCGGGCGCGGCCGGTTTCTGCTGGCGGTCAGAGGACGGGATGCCCGGAACTGCTCCGGAAGGCGTCGGGCGGCTGGCAGGTCTGCCCAGGCCGCCGGCTCCCTAGAACGGAATGTCGTCGTCCATGTCGGCGATGTTCGGCGCGGGCTTCGACGGCGCACGGCCACCGCCTTCGCGGCCCGCCGGGGCACGCGATGGCGCCCCCGCGCCGGGTTCATCGAAGTCGCCGCCGCCCGCGGCTTCGCGCGAGCCGAGCATCTGCATGTTGTCGGCCACGATTTCGGTCGTGTAGCGCTCGTTGCCGTCCTTGTCGGTCCACTTGCGCGTGCGCAGCTTGCCTTCGACGTATACCGGCCGCCCCTTCTTCAGGTACTCGCCGGCGATCTCGGCCAGGCGGCCGAAGAACACCACCCGGTGCCACTCGGTGGCCTCCTTCATCTCACCGCTCGCCTTGTCCTTCCAGCGGTCGCTGGTGGCGATCGTCACGTTGGTGATGGCGGCGCCATCGGGGCTGTATCGGGTCTCGGGGTCGCGGCCGAGATTGCCGATCAGGATCACCTTGTTCACTGAAGCCATTTTTCTCCTCCCATTCGCGGGGCAGCGACCGCTCGCCGATCTGTCGCTTCTGCGCGCATTGATGATACCGAGCGAGCCGGCCCGCTACCGAGCGGGGGATTCGCAAGGCAGCATCAGGAATTCGCCCTTGACACGAGCCCGCGGGCGCGTCAGTTGGCAGAGTCCGCCACCGCGACGCCGCTCCGACGCGCGCGCGCGGGCACTTCGCGCATCCCCAGCGCCAGCGCAACCCACGCGGCCATCGCCAGGGCGGCAAAGAGGAAGACGCTGCCGCTGCCGAAGTGCTCGGCCAGCCAACCGCCGGCCGCAGCGCCGACGGCGAGGCCAACCGCCTGTGTCGTGTTGTAGATCCCCAGCGCCAGGCCGCGCGCTGGCGCCGGCGCCAGCCGCGAAGTCAGCGAGGGGAACGTCGCTTCAAGGATGTTGAAGGTGATGAAGAAAAGCAGCAGCCAGAAGGCGAGCATGGCCACCGAAGGAGCCAGCCAGCGCAGGCCCAGCTGCACCACCACCATCAGTACGCCGGCGGCCAGCAGCAGCAGGCGAACGCGGCCGCGCCGCTCGGCCATCATGATCGGCGGCATCATCAGCGCAAAGGACCCCAGCACGGCGGGCAGGTAGATCTTCCAGTGCTGCGGCAGCGGCAGCCCGAGCTCGACCAGCAGCACCGGCACGACGACGAACATCGCCATCTGCACCGCGTGCAGCGTGAAGATGCCCGCATTCAGCCGCAGCAACTGGCGGTCGAACACGACCTCGCGCCAGTGCGAGACGTCTTCGTGCTCGATCTTGGCCGGCGCCGGCGGCACGATCCACAGCACCACGGCGATGCCGGCCAGCGCCAGCAGCCCGGTCATCGCGAACAGGCCGCCCATCCCGATCGCCGCATAGAGCACCGGGGCGGCGACCAGCGAAACCGCAAACGTCAGCCCGATCGACGCGCCAACCAGCGCCATCGCCTTGGTGCGGTGCTCGTCGCGCGTGCTGTCGGCGATGAAGGCCGTCACCGCGGCCGAAATCGCGCCGGTGCCCTGCAGGGCGCGGCCGACGATCACCCACGTCATGTCCGCGGCGGCTGCAGCGATGAAGCTGCCCAGTGCAAACACCGCCAGCCCGGCAACGATCACCTGCTTGCGGCCGTAGCGGTCGCTTGCCGCCCCCATCGGGATCTGCAGCACTGCCTGCGTCAGCCCGTAGATTCCCAGGGCAATGCCGACCAGCACCGCGTTGTCCCCGCCCGGCATGCCGCGGGCGTGGACGGCAAACACCGGCAGGATCAGGAACAGGCCGAGCATGCGCAGCGCGAAGATCGACGCCAGTGCGACGCTGGCGCGGATCTCGGCCACAGACATTCGCTTGGGGTCTTTCATCGGGAGGGTCGGGAGACGGCAGGCGGCTCGGGCCGCCCGCGGCCGATGCGCACCAGCGCATTGGCGTGCGCCATCACCGCGTGGCTATAGTAACAAGTTGCCCTTCTTCCCCTCGCCCGCAAGATGGACTGCCTGCGTATCCGCGGCGCCCGCACGCACAATCTGAAGAACATCGATCTGGACCTGCCGCGCGGCAGGCTGGTCGTCATCACCGGGCTTTCCGGATCTGGCAAGAGCTCGCTCGCTTTCGACACGCTCTACGCGGAAGGGCAGCGCCGCTACGTCGAGTCGCTGTCCGCTTACGCGCGGCAGTTCCTGCAGCTGATGGAGAAGCCCGACGTCGACCTGATCGAGGGCCTCAGCCCTGCTATCGCGATCGAGCAGAAGGCGGGTCTGCACAACCCCCGCTCGACGGTCGGCACGGTCACCGAGATCCACGATTACCTGCGCCTGCTGTTCGCCCGCGCCGGCGCCCCGCACTGCCCCGACCACCCGCAGCAGCCGCTCGCCGCGCAGAGCGTGGCGCAGATGGTCGATGCTGCGCTCGCCCTGCCGCTGGATGCGCGCGTGATCGTGCTGGCGCCGGTGGTACGCGAGCGCAAGGGCGAATTCGCCGAACTGTTCGCCGACCTGCAGGCGCAGGGCTTCGTGCGGCTGCGCGTCGACGGCGCGATCGTCGAGATGCACGATCTGCCGAAGCTGCCGCGCACCGAGAAGCACTCGATCGACGTGGTGGTCGACCGGCTGAAGGTGCGGCCCGAGGCCCGCCAGCGCTTCGCCGAATCGTTCGAGACCGCGCTGCGCATCGCCGACGGCCGCGCGCTGCTGCTCGATACCGACAACGGCACCGAGCAGCTGTTCTCGAGCCGCTTTGCATGCCCGGTGTGCTCGTACTCGGCGCCCGATCTCGAGCCGCGCCTGTTCTCGTTCAACAGCCCGAGCGGCGCCTGCCCGAGCTGCGATGGCCTCGGCCGCGTCGACTACTTCGATGAGGCGCGTGTCGTCGAGCACCCGGAGCTGTCGCTGGCCACCGGCGCGATCCCTGGCTGGGACCGCCGCAATACCTATTACTTCCAGCTGCTGACCTCGCTGGCGCGCCATGCGGGGGTCGACATCGAGCAGCCGTTCGGCGAATTGCCGGCCGCGTTCCAGCAGCAGGTGCTGAACGGCACCGGCGACGAGGCGATCGCCTTCACCTACGCAAGCGAGCGCGGACGCAAGGTCACGCGCCGACATGCCTTCGAAGGCGTGCTGCCCAACCTGGAGCGGCGCTGGCGCGAGACCGACTCGCCGGCGGTGCGCGAGGCGCTCGGACGGCTGCGCAGCACACATCCCTGCCCGGCCTGCAACGGCACCCGGCTGCGGCGCGAGGCGCGCTTCGTCTTCGTCGGCGAGGGCAGCCAGCAGCGCGCGATCTTCGAGATCGAACACGCGCCGCTCGCCGCCGCGCTGGCCTTCTTCGAATCGCTGCGGCTGCCGGGCGCGCGCGGCGAGGTGGCGACGCGCATCGTGCGCGAGATCGCCGCCCGGCTGCGCTTCCTCAACGATGTCGGCCTCTCCTACCTGACGCTGGACCGCGCCGCCGACTCCTTGTCCGGCGGCGAGGCGCAGCGCATCCGACTGGCCTCGCAGATCGGCTCGGGGCTGACCGGCGTGATGTACGTGCTCGACGAGCCTTCGATCGGCCTGCACCAGCGCGACAACGCGCGCCTGATTGCCACGCTCAAGCGGCTGCGCGATCTCGGCAACACGGTGCTGGTGGTCGAGCACGACGAGGAGGCGATCCGCGCCGCCGACCACGTCGTCGATATGGGACCGGGCGCCGGCGCACACGGCGGAGAGGTGGTCGCCGCCGGCGCGCCGGCGCAGATCGAGCAGGCGACTGCGTCGCTCACCGGTGCGTACCTGTCGGGCCGGCGCCGCATCGAGGTTCCGGCGGCGCGCGTGCCGCCGGGTCTGGACTGGCTGCGCCTGAAGGGCGCACGCGGCAACAACCTGAAGGCAGTCGACCTCGAGCTTCCCGTCGGCCTGTTCGTCTGCGTGACCGGCGTTTCCGGCTCGGGCAAGTCGACGCTGATCAACGACACCTTGGCCACTGCGGTGGCGCGCAGCGTGCACGGGGCGGCCGCCGAGCCGGCACCGTATGCAACGATCGAAGGCCTCGAGCACTTCGACAAGATCATCTGCGTCGACCAGAGCCCGATCGGCCGCACGCCGCGCAGCAACCCTGCCACCTACACGGGGCTGTTCACGCCGATTCGCGAACTGTTCGCCGAAACGCCGATCGCCCGCGAGCGGGGCTACGAGGCCGGGCGCTTCTCCTTCAACGTCAAGGGCGGCCGCTGCGAGGCCTGCCAGGGCGACGGGCTGATCAAGGTCGAGATGCACTTCCTGCCGGACGTCTACGTGCCCTGCGACACCTGCCACGGCCGCCGCTACAACCGCGAGACGCTGGAGGTCCTGTACAAGGGCAGAAACATCGCCGAGGTGCTCGACCTGACCGTCGAGGACGCGGCGCAGTTCTTCTCGGCCGTGCCGGTGCTGGCGCGCAAGCTGGCCACGCTCGCCGATGTCGGCCTCGGCTACCTGCGCCTCGGCCAGAGCGCGATCACCCTGTCCGGCGGCGAGGCGCAGCGGGTCAAGCTGTCGCTGGAACTGTCCAAGCGCGACACCGGCCGCACGCTGTACGTGCTCGACGAGCCCACCACCGGACTGCATTTCCACGACGTCGCGCTGCTGCTGTCGGTGCTGCATCAGTTGCGCAATGCCGGCAATACGGTGGTCGTAATCGAGCACAACCTGGACGTGATCAAGACTGCCGACTGGGTGATCGACCTCGGCCCGGAAGGCGGCGACGACGGCGGGCGCATCGTTGCTGCCGGAACGCCGGAGACGATCGCCGCGAACACGGCCAGCCACACCGGTCGCCACCTCGCCTCAGTGCTGGCGCGCGCTGCTGAGCGCCGCGCCGCCTGAAAGGGATTGCGGCTCTGCGCTCAGGCACTGCGCAGGCGGCTCAGCACCTCGCCGGCATTGGCGGCGCCCATGCGGACCAGCAGCGCCTCACCCATGCCGACCGACTGCCCGGTCAGCGCAGCGATGTTGACCTGGTGCGTAACCAGCACGATCCGCCGCGGCGCGCTCTGTCGCGCGAGATAGTCGCGCAGCGCATCGGTCTGCGCCTGGCGCGTGCTGCCATCAGCGAAGAACGAGTTGAGCGCTTCGAACACACGCACCTCATGCTGCGGAAAGGCAAGCCGCGCGGTCTCCAGGCAGCGGCACCAGCGGCTCGACAGCACTTCGTCGACGCCGATGCCGCGGCGGGAGAACTCGGCACCAAACCGCCTGGCCTCGGCGCGGCCGGCCTCGGAAATATTGCGCTGGGTCGAGCACTCGTCGAGGCGGAAACCGTGCGGATCGCCGATGCCCGCGACGGTCTGCGCATGACGCAGCAGCACGGCGCAGCCGCCGGCGGCCAGCACTCGCCACGCCGAATCGTCGACAGCCGTCGCCGGCGCCAGGCGGCTGATGGCCAGCAGCGGCACCGCGCGCAGCAGGTTGCGGCGGCAGCAGTTCACTTCTCGCTCAACCGCATTTCGGCCAGTTCGAGCGCCTCCTGCGGACCGCGCAGAACCAGCACGTCGCCCGCCTGCAGCACAAGATCCGCGGCCGGATCGGCGCCGCGGATGCCGCGCCGGCGCACCGCGGTGACCTCGGTGCCAAGCTCGGCAAGATTGAGCTCGCCGAGCGAGCGTCCGACTGCCGCCACGCCCTTCTCGATCGCCACCGAGTGCAGCCGCGCATGCGCGTCGTCGTCGAATTCGACACGGTCGTCGGCGCCGTGGAAGTAACCGCGCAGGAAGCGGTAGCGCGAGTCGCGCGCCTTCTGCACGCGTCGCACCACGCGCGACAGCGGCACGCCGAGCAGCACCAGCGCATGCGAGCCGAGCATGAGGCTGCCCTCGAACACTTCCGGCACCACCTCGGTTGCGCCCGCCCTCAGCAGCCGGTCGAGATCGGCGTCGTCCTGGGTGCGCACGATGACCGGCAGGGTCGGGCTCAGTTCATGCGCGAAGTGCAGCACCTTCAGCGCCGAGTGCGCATCGTTGTAGCTGACCACCAATGCCGAGGCGCGGGCGAGTCCGGCGGCAATGAGCGTCTCGCGCCGCGCCGCGTCGCCGTAGACGACCGAGTCGCCGGCGGCAGCGGCCTCGCGCACGCGGTCGGGGTCCAGGTCGAGGGCGACATAGCCGATGCCCTCGTCGGTGAGCATGCGCGCCAGGTGCTGCCCGCTGCGGCCGTAGCCGGCGATGATCACGTGCTTTTCCACCGACATCGAGCGAGCGGCGATGCTATGCAGCTCGAGCGCGCGCTGCATCCACTCGGAGGCCACGAAGCGCATCGCAATGCGATCGCTGTACTGGACCAGGAACGGCGCCGCCAGCATGGACAGCAGCATCGCCGCCAGCACGACCTGGCGCAGCGTCGGCTCGAGCAGCGGGGCGCCCTGCGCCAGCAGGACGAAGCCGAACTCGCCCGCCGTGGCCAGCCCGAGGCCGGTTCGGATCGCGGTGCCGGCGGCCGCGCCGAGGCGCCGCGCCAGGCCGACGATCAGCAGGCACTTGAACGCGGTCGGCCCGAGCAGCGCCAGCAGCACCCAGCCCAGGTGCTCGACCACGACGCCGACGTCGAGCAGCATGCCGATGGTGATGAAGAACAGCCCGAGCAGCATGTCGCGGAACGGCTTGATGTCCTCCTCGACCTGGTGCCGGTACTCGGTCTCGGAGATCAGCATGCCGGCGACGAAGCTGCCCAGCGCCAGCGACAGGCCGGCGTGCTCGGTGAGCCAGGCCAGGCCGAGCGCGATGAGCAGCACGTTGAGCACGAACAGTTCGTGCGCCCGCCGCCGGGCCACCAGATGCAGCCACCGGCGTACCACCCAGCGGCCGCCGGCGAAGAGCAGCGTCAGCAGCAGCACCGCCTTGACCATCGCCCAGCCGAGCGACTCGACGAGATCCTCGGCATGCGCCGACAGGGCGGGGATGACGACCAGCAGCGGCACCACGGCCAGGTCCTGGAACAGCAGCACGCCGACCATCCGCCGACCGTGCTCCGTTTCGAGTTCGAGGCGGTCGGCGAGCAGCTTCATCAGGATCGCCGTCGACGACATCGCCAGCGTCGCCCCGAGCAGGAATGCCCCATTGAGCGACATCGGCCAGAACCAGCCGACCAGCCAGCCGGCCGCCATCACGCCGAGGATGGTGAGCCCCACCTGCCCGGCGCCGAGGCCGAACACCAGGCTGCGCATGCTCTTCAGCTTGGGCAGCGAGAACTCCAGCCCGATCGAGAACATCAGGAACACCACGCCAAACTCGGCCAGGTAGCGGGTTTCCTTGGTGTCCGGCACCAGGCCGAGCGCGTGCGGCCCGATCAGGATGCCGACGGCCAGGTAACCGAGCATCGGTGGCAGGTTGAGCAGCCGGAATGCCACTACGCCCAGCACCGCGGCGGCAAGCAGAAGCAGAGTCAGTTCGAGTGCGGTCGGCATTGCATCGGCCGGAATGGTTAATACGAGCAAGAGCCGTGCCAGGCACCAGGTGCCAGAGTATCATCGACTCGGATTTCCGCACGTCTCTGCCGATTTTCCGTCGGCCCGCCGCATCTAGAACATGCCCCCCGCCGAGGCCCCCGCCCCACCCCCCGCCAATGCGCTTGAACTGGCGCGCACGGTGTTGAGGATCGAGGCGCAGGCGGTCGCCGCGCTGGTTGACCGGCTCGACGGGACCTTCCTCCGCGCCGTCGACCTGCTGCTGCAGTGCCGCGGGCGGGTGGTGGTCAGCGGCGTCGGCAAGAGCGGCCACGTCGGCCGCAAGATCGCCGCCACGATGTCCTCGACCGGCACGCCGGCGATGTTTGTGCATGCAGCCGAGGCGGCGCACGGCGACCTCGGCATGATCACCCGCAGCGATGTGCTGCTGGCGCTCTCGTATTCAGGGGAGACGGCCGAACTGCTGACCATCGTGCCGACGCTCAAGCGGGAAGGCACGCCGCTGGTGGCGATCACCGGCAGCGCCGGTTCGTCGCTGGCCCGGCACGCCGATGTGCATCTCGACGTCCACGTCGACAAGGAGGCCTGCCCGCTGAACCTGGCACCGACGTCGTCGACCACGGCGATGCTGGCGCTCGGCGACGCGCTGGCGGTCGCCTGCCTCGATGCCCGCGGCTTCGGGCCGGCCGACTTTGCCCGCTCCCACCCCGGCGGTGCACTCGGCCGGCGGCTCCTGACCAAGGTCGAGGACGTGATGGCGACCGGCAATGACATCCCGTCGGTGCCGGTCACCGCCAGCGTGATGGAAGCGATCCGCGAAATCTCGCTCAAGCGACTGGGCATGACGGCCGTGCTCGAGACCGACGGCCGCGTCGCCGGGATCTTCACCGACGGCGACCTGCGACGGCTGCTCGAACGTGGCGCCAGCGTGCGCGAGCTGGCCGTGGCCGAGGTGATGACCCGCAACCCCCTGACCATCAGCCCCGGCGCGCTGGCGGCCGAGGCGGCGCAGCTGATCGAGTCGACTCGCAGGAACCAGTTACTGGTCGTCGAAAACGGCCGGCTGGTCGGCGCGCTGCACGCGCACGACCTGACCGCGGCGAGGGTGCTGTGATGAGCGCCGAGCGGCGCGCCGCTGCAGTCCGGCTCCTGGTTCTCGACGTCGACGGCGTGCTCACCGACGGCCGCCTGTACTTCGGGGCCGACGGCGAGGCGCTGAAGGTCTTTGACGTGCGCGACGGCCACGGCGTCAAGCTGCTGCGCGAGGCCGGCATCGAGGTGGCCATCCTTTCCGCCCGTCGCTCGCCGATCGTCGAGCGACGCGCCCGCGAACTCGGCATCACGCAGGTAATGCAGGGCGCGGCCGACAAGGGAGCGGGCCTCGCGGACCTGATGCGGGCGCTGCAGGTGCGCCCTGACCAGTGCGGCTACATCGGCGATGACTGGCCGGACCTCGCCGCGCTGGCGCAGGCCGGATTCGCGGCCACGGTCGCCGATGCAGCACCCGAGGTCCGCCGTGTCGCGCACTGGATCAGCGCAGCGCCCGGCGGACGCGGCGCCGTTCGCGAACTGGCCGAATTCATTCTGCGCGCGCAGGGACGGTTCGACGGACTGCTGCGCCGTCACGGTGACGAAGCGAGGGGCACCGATGCGTGACCGGCTGTCGATGCTGATCGCCGCGGTTCTGCTGGCTGTCGTCACCGTCACCAGCTACTGGTACTCGCGCGAGATGCGCCGGCCGACGGCGCGGACGCCGCCGACGCCGGGCACGCCCGACTTCATCGTCGACCATGTCGTGCTGACGCAGTTCGACGAGCGCGGCCACGCTCGCTACAAGCTCTTGGCGGAGGGGCTGTCGTATTTCAACGAGAACGACGACATCGACCTGACCAAGCCGCGGCTGGTCAGCCTGCTGCCGGATCGGCCGCAGGTGCAGGCGTCGTCGGCCCGTGCGCGCGTCACCAACGCTGGCGCCCAGGTGCTGATGCAGGGTGACGTGCTGCTGCAACGCGCCGCGGCAGCCGGCCGGCCGGCACTGACCATCCGCACCGAGCGCATGACGGCGATCCCGGACGAGGAGCGTTTCTCCTCGGACGTGCCGGTGCTGATCGAGCAGGGTGACACGCGCCTGGCCGGGGCGGCAATGGACTACGACAACCTGACGCGCGTGCTGACGGTCAGCGGTGGCCTGCGCGGCGAAATGGCGCCGGCCCGCCGCTGACAGGGGGATCCGAATGCGAATGCTGCTGCTGATCGCGCTCGCCGCCTGCTGCCTGCCGGCACTGGCCGAGCGCGCCGACAAGGACCAGCCGACGATCATCGAGGCCGATCGAGGCGTCTTCGACGAATTGAAGCAGGTCAACGTGGTGAGCGGCCGCGCAACGCTGACCCGCGGCACGATGCGCATCACCGGCGAGCGGATGGAGCTGCGCACCGCGCCCGACGGTTATCGCAGCGCCGTCGTGACGGCAGCAGCCGATGCACTGGCCACGTTCCGCCAGCGGCGCGATGCAGTCCGGCCCGGCGTCGAGGAGTACATCGAAGGGATGGGCGAGCGCATCGAGTGGGACGAGAAGACCGAGTCGGTCCGCTTCGTCAACAAGGCGCAGTGGCGGCGGCTGGAGAACGGCGTCGTTCGCGACGAGATCACCGGACAGGTCATCTCCTATGACGCCGCCGCGTCCACTTACCGCATCGATGGCGGTGAGCAGGGCAGCGGCCGGGTGCGGGCAGTGATCGCGCCGCGAACCGCCGAGACGCCGAAGGCGGCGCCGGCGCCGCTGCGCCCCGCCACCGAACTGCCCGCAGGCAAGAAGTGATGGTAGGTGCAACCGGATGCCGGCCGGACGACGCGATGTGCCGCGCCGCGGGAACATGCCGATGAACGCTGCCGAGGCCTCCACCTTCGACAGCGAATCCGGCCGCGGCGCATTTGCCGAAGGCAGTCGCCTGCGGGTCGAGCATCTGCACAAGCGCTACGGCGCGCGCGTGGTCGTCAAGGACGTGTCGCTGTCGGTCGAGGCCGGCGCGGTGGTCGGCCTGCTCGGCCCGAACGGCGCCGGCAAGACGACCTGTTTCTACATGGTAGTGGGCCTGGTCCCAATGGACGGCGGCGCGATCTTCCTCGACGACGCATCGATCGCTCATTTGCCGATCCACCGGCGCGCGCGCCTTGGCCTTTCCTATCTGCCGCAGGAGGCGTCGGTGTTCCGGCGCCTGACGGTCGAGGAGAACGTGCGCGCCGTGCTCGAACTGCAGCAAGGCGCCGACGGCAAGCCGCTGCCCCCGGCGGAGGTGGCCAGCCGGCTGGACGCGCTGCTGGACGACCTGCAGATCAGCCACCTGCGCACCAACGGTGCGCTGTCGCTGTCCGGCGGCGAGCGACGGCGGGTCGAAATCGCGCGGGCGCTTGCCGCCGCGCCGCGATTCATCCTGCTCGACGAGCCGTTCGCCGGCGTCGACCCCATTGCGGTGATCGAGATCCAGCGCATCGTGCGCTTCCTCAAGGAACGCGGCATCGGCGTGCTGATCACCGATCACAACGTGCGCGAGACGCTCGGCATCTGCGACCACGCCTACATCATCAACGAGGGGCAGGTGCTCGCCGCGGGCAGCCCGCAGGAAATCGTCGAGAACGAATCGGTGCGCCGCGTCTATCTCGGCGAGCATTTCCGGATGTAGTGCCGATGGCCATCAAGCCCGGTCTTCAGCTCAAGCTCGGCCAGCACCTGGCGCTGACGCCGCAGTTGCAGCAGTCGATCCGCCTGCTGCAACTGTCGTCGCTCGAGCTCGCGCAGGAGATCGAGCAGGCGCTGAACGACAACCCGCTGCTCGAATGTGACGACCCTCCCGTGGGGGCGGCGATGCGCATCTCGTCCGACGGCGCCATTCTTGGCGAAGCGCCGGTCAACTCGATGCCGGAGAGCCGCGGCTCGGACTCGCAGGCGGGCGAAGGTGAGACGGACGCCGCCAATGGTGTATCGGGACTCGACTGGGGCACCGTGCGTGGCGAGCGCGACGAAGACGACGACGGGCCGGGTGCCTGGGCGTCCACGCCGCCATCGTTGTGCGAGCACCTGAAGAGCCAGCTGGCGGCGACCACCGCTTCACCCCGCGATCGCGTGCTGGTGGAAATGCTGATCGAGTCACTCGACGACCAGGGTTATTTGGCCGCCTCGCTGGAGGAACTGCTGGCGATCTGCCCGCCGGACGCTGGCATCGAACTCGAGGATCTCGCCACGGCCCTGAAGTTGCTGCAAAGCTTTGATCCTTCGGGCGTTGGTGCGCGCAGCGCGGCCGAGTGCCTGACCATCCAGCTCGATGCACTGGCCACGCAGATCCGACCCGCCTGCCCGGCCGAAGTGATTGGGCACGCCAAGCGGATCGTCAGTGAACACTTGCATCTGCTCGCCGCGAAGGATTTCCAGAAGCTGGCGCGCGCGCTGGAACTGACCGGGGAGCAGGTGCAGGAGGCGCACGCGCTGATTCGTAGACTCAATCCGCATCCGGGCGTAGGCTTCAGCGCGACGGTGGTTGACTACATCGTTCCGGACATCCTGATCAGGAAAGTGCGGAACCGCTGGGTGGCGCAGGTCAACCCCGACGTGATGCCCCGCTTGCGGCTGAACCAGGCGTACGTGGCAGCGGTCAAACAGGAAAGAAGCAAGGAAGGCTCTTCCCAGTGGTCATCACGCCTGCAGGAAGCCCGCTGGCTCATTCGCAACATCCAGCAGCGCTTCGAGACGGTCCAGCGTGTGGCGCAGGCCATCGTCGACCGGCAGCACAGTTTCTTCAGCCATGGCGCAATCGCCATGCGGCCGCTGGTGCTGCGCGAGATTGCCGAGATCCTCGAACTGCACGAGTCGACCATTTCCCGGGTAACCACCAACAAGTACATGTCGACGCCCTTCGGGGTCTTCGAGTTGAAGTATTTCTTCGGCAGCCATGTGGCTACCGACACCGGTGGCGCAGCTTCCAGCACGGCGATCCGCGCCTTGATCAAGCAACTGATAGGAGATGAAGACCCGAGGGAACCGCTATCGGACAGCCACATCGCGCAGCTTCTCGCCGAACAAGGTCTCGTGGTCGCTCGACGTACAGTCGCCAAGTACCGCGAGGCGCTGAAGATCCCGGCGGTTGCGCTTCGCAAGAGCCCGTGAGACACCAGTCGCCGGTCCTTCCGGCGCCCAACGACAGGAGTGCAGCATGAACCTCATCATCCAGGGCCACCACGTCGAAGTGACTCCGGCCATGCGCGACTACGTGCATGGCAAGCTTGAACGGATCCGCAGGCACTTCGACCATGTGATCGACGCGGACGTGGTGCTGGCGGTTGAGGACAAGCTCAGGCAGAAGGCGGAGATCACGCTGCGGGTGCGCGGCGGCAGCCTGCACGCCGAATCCACCGACGGCGACATGTATGCCGCGATTGACCTGCTGATGGACAAGCTCGATCGCCAGGTGCTGCGCCACAAGGACCGGGTCAAGACGCACACCCGCGATCCGCTGAAGCACCAGCAGATACAGGCGCAGCAATAGGCGCCACCGCAGCGGCCCGCGTCAGCGGGCCGCTTGGCCTTTGGGGAAACCCGTGATCACTTCCGCTCTCGGCCGCCGTGCGCGCCGGGCCGGCTTCAAGACGCTGAAGGAGCCATGCCGGCCGCGTTGCCGCGGTGCAACATCGCTCCAATGCGGCGCAATGGCCGGCCCAGGGGGCCACCGCTGGCCGGTTCGCCTGCCTATACTCCGCCCCTTCGCGCAGTTGCCCGGTCTCCCATGAACCAGATCTCCCGCCTCTTGCCCGTGTCGAACGTCGTGCTCGACATGCAGGCATCGAGCAAGAAGCGAGTCTTCGAGCAGGTCGGCCTGCTGTTCGAGAACCATCAGGGCATCGCCCGTGCCACCGTGTTCGACAGCCTGTTTGCGCGCGAACGGCTGGGCTCGACGGGACTGGGCCAGGGCGTGGCGATCCCGCACGGCCGCATCAAGGGACTGAAAGAGGCGATCGCCGCCTTCGTTCGACTGGTCGAGCCGATCGCGTTCGATGCGCCGGACGGCCGTCCGGTCAGCATCCTCGTCGTGCTGCTGGTGCCCGAGCAGGCCACCCAGCAGCACCTGGACATCCTGTCCGAACTGGCGCAGATGCTCTCGGATCGCGCTTTCCGGGAGAACCTGCTCGCCGCCACCGACCCAAGCGTCGCGCACACCCTGCTGGCGCAGTGGGAGCCGATGCGCCCGGCAGCCTAGGCTGCTGTTGAGCCGCAGCCGCGGCCCGCCCCGATGCCGACCCTGCAGACACTGTTCGAGGACAACGAGCAGACGCTGAAGCTCGCCTGGATCGCCGGGCGCAGCGGCGGCCTGCGGACGCTTGCCAGTGCGACCAGCGCCGAGGTTCAGGCGGCCGACATCGTCGGCCACCTGAACCTGATCCATGCCGACCGGTTGCACGTGCTCGGCGCGCCAGAGGTCCGCTACATGGCGCGCATGGACAGCGGCCGGCGCGCGCACTACGCGCACGACCTGATCGCCGGCGGCGCCCTGGGGCTGATCGTCGCCGAAGGGCTGCAGCTGCCCGACGACATGGCCACCGTCGCCGAGCAGGTCGGGCTGGCAATCTTCGCCTCGCCGCTGGCCGCCGGACTGGTGATCGACCGCCTGCGCGTCTACCTCAACAAGATACTGGCCGCGCACTGCACCATGCACGGCGTCTTCATGGACGTCCTGGGCATGGGGGTGCTGATCGCCGGCGAGTCCGGCGTCGGCAAGAGCGAACTGGGGCTGGAGCTGATCAGCCGCGGCCATGGGTTGGTGGCCGACGATGTGGTCGACTTCGCCCGCACCGAGCCCGATTCGATCGAGGGGCACTGCCCGCCGCTGCTGGCCAACCTGCTCGAGGTGCGCGGCCTCGGCCTGCTCGACATCAAGTCGATCTTCGGCGAGACCGCCGTGCGGCGGAAGATGAAGCTGAGGCTGATCGTCGAACTGCGCCGCCAGGCCGCTGCCGCGCTGATGGAGCGGCTGCCGCTGGCCGGCACCACCGAGGAAGTGCTCGGCCTGCCGATCCACAAGGTGGTCATTCCCGTGGCGGCCGGCCGCAATCTG
The DNA here is from genome assembly GCA_964610575.1 of uncultured Burkholderiaceae bacterium. Taxonomy (GTDB): domain Bacteria; phylum Pseudomonadota; class Gammaproteobacteria; order Burkholderiales; family Burkholderiaceae_F; genus JADJWR01. The sequence continues at coordinate 17,118 of CAZSYX010000021.1, read as the reverse complement.
GCGGTGCTGCTGGAGGCGGCGGTGCGCAACACGATCCTGAAGCTGCGCGGCATAGACACGATGGCGGAATTTATGCAACGGCAAAGGCAGGCAATCGACAACGGATAAGTCCGTAGTTCCATCCGTACGGCGGTGCTCAAATGCCTCCCGGGACAGGCCGCAACGGTGCATCGAGGCCGGCGGCCCACCCGCAACCAACCCAGGAGACCGCACATGTTCAAGAAGCTGTTGCTTGCCGCCTGCCTCGCGCTGCCGCTCGCGGCCCATTCCGCCGAAGAGAAGAAACCGACTTCCCAGCAGGAGAAGATGACCGCCTGCAGCAAGGAGGCATCCGCCAAGAAACTCAAGCGTGAGGAGCGAAACAAGTTCATGTCGACCTGCCTGTCGACAAAGACGGCCTCGGCGAGCCAGCAGGGGAAATGACGAGTTCCGGCAGGGAGGTGCCCGTCAAGAACCTGCAAGGCGACGGGCGCGAGGTCTTCACGTCGATGCGCCGCAGCACCGGAGGCTGATGACGGCACGCCGATCGTCGATCGGCTCAAGCGGGGCGCGGCGATGCCGCGCCCTTTGTTTTCCGGTCGCCGCGCGTGACAGAATGAATGCCGTTCGGTCACGCGTCCTCAGGAGATCCTCGCCCGATGCGGCTGGTGCTGATCACGGGAATGTCCGGCTCCGGCAAGTCGGTCGCACTGCGCCTGCTGGAGGACATCGGCTACTACTGCGTCGACAACCTGCCGCCGCGCTTCCTTGCCCAGGTGGCCGCCTATCTCGCCGACGCGGGCCAGGACGAGGTCGCCGTGTCAGTGGATGCACGCTCGGAGCTTTCGCTGGGCGAGTTGCCACAGATCATCGGCCACCTGCGCAACGCCGGGCACGACCTGCGCGTGCTTTTCCTCACCGCCTCCACCGAGGCGCTGGTTCACCGCTACTCCGAAACGCGGCGCCGGCACCCGTTGTCGGGGCGGCTCGCGCTGGCCGATCGCGGGCTCGAACCGACGCTGGTCGAGTCGATCGAGGCGGAGCGCGAACTGCTCGCCCCGCTCGACAAGGCCGGCTACGTGGTCGACACGAGCGGGCTCGCGCCCGGCACGCTGCGCGAGTGGGTCCGTCAGTTCACCGGCAGCGCCCCGGCGACGCTGACGCTGGCCTTCGAGTCGTTTGCCTTCAAGAATGGCGTGCCGGCGGCGACCGACCTGCTGTTCGACGTGCGCAACCTGCCGAATCCCTTTTACGAGCCCGCGCTGCGGCCGCTGACCGGGCTTGATGTGCTGGTGATCGACTACCTTGCGCGGGCGCCCATCGTCGGCCAGATGATCGACGACATCGATCGGTTCATCGAAAAGTGGCTGCCGAGTTACCACGCCGACAACCGCCACTACCTGACCGTGGCGATCGGCTGCACCGGCGGACAGCACCGCTCGCCGTACGTGGTCGAGCAGCTCGCCGCCCGCTTCGCCGGCCGCAGCAAGCAACGGGTGCTGACCCGACACCGGACCCTCGGCCGCTGATGCAGCTGCCGCTGTTTCCGCTGAACACCGTGCTGTTTCCCGGCGGCGTGCTGCCGCTGCGCGTGTTCGAAGCGCGCTACATGGACATGGTGCGGCAGTGCATGAAGACAGCCACCCCGTTTGGCGTGGTGCTCATCACCAAGGGCGGCGAAGTGGGCACGCCGGCGGCGACCGAATCGGTCGGAACACTGGCCCGGATCGCCGCCTGGGACATGCCGCAGCTCGGACTGCTGCACCTTCGCGCAATCGGTGGCGATCGTTTCCGCATCGAACACACCGAGGTGCAGCCGGATGGGCTGCAGGTCGCGCGCGTCGAGCCGATCGCGCCGGACGACGATCTGCCGCTGGACGAGCAGTACCGACCCTGTGCGGATCTGCTGCAACGGGTGATCGAAGACGTCAGCAGCCAGCGGACCGAAGACGGCAGCGACTCACAGGACCCGATCAATTCGGTTCCCTTCGAATCGCCTTACCGCTTCGATTCCAGCGTCTGGGTCGGCAACCGGCTGTGCGAGTTCATGCCGATCCCGCTGCGGGCCAAGCAGAAGCTGATGGAGCTGCAGGACGCGACATCGCGGCTTCAGCTCGTGCAGCGATTTCTCCTGCAGCACGGCGTGCTGAAATCGAACGACTGAAGCGGACTTCACGACCATGCCGCGCATCGCCTATCAACCGGAGAACCTTGCCGAACCGGCGGCGCTGGTCGACGCAATCCGCGCCCGCCGCGGCGGGCGCCTGCTGCACCTCGACCGCATGCTGCTGCACAGCCCGCCGCTGGCCGCCGGCTGGAACGGTTACCTGAAGGCGGTGCGCACGGAACTTGTGCTCGAGCCGCGATTGCGCGAGCTGGCCATGTGCGTGGTGGCCTCGCTTAACGGAGCGCACTACGAGTTCCACCACCACGCGCCGGAGTTCCTCCGCGCCGGCGGCTCCGTGCAGCAGGTCGAGGCGCTGCGCGAGCCCGAGCAGGCGCTGCAGCAGGCCGGCCTGTTCGATGACACCGCGCTTGCCGCGCTGCGGCTGACGATCGAGATGACGCGGCAGGTTGCCGTCGGTGACGGCACTTTCGCGGCCGTTCATGCCGCGCTCGGCGACCGCGAAACGGTCGAACTGGTCGGCGTGATCGCCACCTACAACATGGTTTCGCGCTTCCTCGTCGCCCTGGGCATCGAGCCCGAGCCGGCGGGCTGATTCGGCTCAGGCCGACCTTCGGCGGCCAGGACGCGCGGCCGTTGATCGATCGGCGGCAGCGGTCTTGCCGGGTGGGGCGATCTCGCGCAGCAGGGCAAGGATGGGCGCTGGCAGCGGCGCCGAATCGATGGCGGCCAGCGGTAGCCAGATCAGGTCGTCCTCGCGCAGCGCTTGCGGTGGCGAGCGCACGTCGAGGCGTCGCAGCATCAGCCTCAGGATGAAGTGCGTGAATGCGTGCCGGCGCGGCGGCAACGCCCGCAGCTTCGGCCCGGTGTCGATCGCACTGGCCGCGCGGCGCAGCGCCGTGGCCGAGCCGAACTGCGGCAGCGCGTACAGCCCGCCCCAGACGCCAGCCGGCGCCCTCCGTTGCAGCAGCACGCGGCCCTCGTGCAGGGCGAGTAGCGCCCAGGCGCGCCTGACCGGCGACTCGCGTCGTCGCCGCGCGGCGGGGAACTGCCCGACGCGGCCGCTCGTGTGCGCCGCGCAGGTGCGCGCCAGCGGACATGCACCGCACTTCGGTGCCTGCCGCTTACACACCGTGGCACCGAGGTCCATCAGCCCCTGCGTATAGGCCGGCATGTCGGCCGCAGCTGGCAGCAGTGATGCCGCCCTGTCCCACAGCAGGCGCTCGACCTCGGCTGATCTCACGTCTCCTTCCACCGCGAAGTGCCGTGCCAGCACCCGCTTCACGTTGCCGTCGAGGATTGGTTCGCGCGCGCCGGTGCAGAAAGCGGCGATGGCCGCCGCCGTCGAGCGGCCAATCCCCGGCAATTGCGCCAGCACCTGCGCATCAAGGGGAAAGTCGCCTTCGAAGCGCTCCACTACCCGCCTTGCACAGGCGTGCAGGTTGCGCGCGCGGGCGTAGTAGCCGAGGCCCGCCCACAGCGACAGCACATCGACGAGCGGTGCCGCGGCCAGGGCCGTCACATCGGGGAACCGCTCGCCGAAGCGCGCGTAGTACGGAATGACGGTGGCGACCTGTGTCTGCTGCAGCATCACCTCGGACAGCCAGACACGGTACGGATCGCGGCTCGCTTGCCAGGGCAGGTCGTGTCTTCCGTGCGCCGCCTGCCAGGCGACGATCCGCGCCGCGAAGGTGCGGCCGCCTTTAGGCGCTGACACGCTGCCTGACGAGCCCGAGCTCCTCGGCGCTGATCATTGGCTGCTCGACGGCGGGCGCCGCGGCCGCAACGGCGCCAGCCAGCTGCAGCTCGGCACCGCGGGCCGTCGCCCGGGCGCGACCGAGCTGCTGCTTCAGCGACTCGATCTTCTCCTGCGCCGTCTGCAGCGCATCCTCGAGTTCGCCGATGCGGCCGTCGAGCGATTCCTGCGCGTCACGGATCTTCTGCACCGATTCGGCGCGCCGGATCAGCGCCACGCGCTGCTCGCGGACCTGCGCCTCCAGCGGCGGCAGCAGCGAGCCGATCCAGGCCTCGACGTCGCGCTCGGCAGCGACAAAGATGTCGCGCGACTTGGCAACAACCGTTTCCAGGAATCGTTCGATCAGGCCCCACTTGCCCCGCGTCAGCACGATGAAGGTGCCGAACTGCACCTTCGCGGCCTCCTGCAGGCGGTCGACTTCGGCACGGTAGGAGTCGATCGAGAAAGTCATCGGCGCCGCCAGGCTCCAGCCGAGCTCCTGCGCGAAATTGCCCTGCACGCCGACCATCAGCTTCTCCATCTCGGCGATGCGCTCGTTGGTCTGCCAGATCGCATCGCGCAGGCCGTCGAAATACTCGCCGAGGATGGGCGCAAACGCGGTTGGCAGCCATGCCTTGTGCATGCGCTCGCGGGCCTTCGTCGCCGCCTCGCGCAAGGCATCGCGCTTCAGCGGGGCGAGTGCCTGCGAGGCAATCTTGTTCAGAATGAACCGGGTCGCCACCACCTTGCGCGCGACCTTCTCGAATTCGGCCGCCTCCCGCTGCGCCCGCAGCAGCATGCGCTCGATCGAGCCCTGGTTCTTGCCCTGCAGCGAGCGCATCTCGTACAACTGCTCGCCCAGGCCCCGTTCGCGCACCGCCAGCGTCTGCCGCACCTCTTCGCCGACACGCTCGATCAGCGACAAGCTCTGCGAGCGAATGATGTTCTGCTTGGCCGGGACCAGCACGTTCACCAGCGCGCTCTCCAGCTCGGGCAGGCGGCTGGCGGCCAGCAGCTTTTCATCGTGCTGCAGCTTGGCAACCAGCCCCTTCTGCGCCGATACGGCAAAGATGCGGCTGCGGTCCAGTTCCAGCCGCTGGCTGACCAGGGCGACCTGCCGCTGCACTTCGATGTCGATCTCGGCCGCCGTCTTCAGACCGTCCCAAAGCCCATCGATCTTGTTGAGCACCGCGATGTGATGCTCGGTGGCACCGGAGTCACGCACGACGTGACGCCACATGTCGAGGTCGCTCTTGGTGAGCCCGGTGTCCGCCGCCAGCACGAACAGCACGGCGTGCGCGCTTGGCACCAGCGACAGTGTCAGCTCGGGCTCGGCGCCGATGGCGTTCAGCCCAGGCGTATCGAGCACCACCAGCCCCTGCTTGAGCAGGGGGTGCGGGAAATTGATCACCGCGTGGCGCCAGCGCGAGATCTCGACGGTGCCGTCCGAATCGATGCCGGCCTGGTGATCCGGATCGTCCGGGTCGAACAGGCCGTACATCTTCGCTTCCTCGGCCCGCACGCGGATCGTCTCCGAGACGAGCTTGAACGCCTCGAGCATGCCGTCGGCAGACGCGGCGTCGACCAGGAAGGTCCGCCATTCGGCATCGGACTTGCGGAACTCGGAGGTGCTGCCGGACTGTGCGCGCGTCTCGATCGGCAGCGCGCGAATGCAAGGCGGCAGCGACTCGTCGTACATCAGTTCGGTGGGGCACATCGTCGTGCGCCCCGCCGAAGTCGGCAGGATCCGCCGGCCGCAGTCGGCAAAGAAGATCGCGTTGATCAGTTCCGACTTGCCGCGCGAGAACTCGGCGACCACGGCGACGACCAGTTTGTCCTCGGCGAGCCGGTCGAGCGCCAAGCCGATCCGGCGCGACGCCTCCGCGTCGAGCAGCTTGTTGTCCTGCAGCCAGCGGCGGAACTGGACGATGGCCTGCGCCAGAGCGTCACGCCATGCGCCGTATTGCTCGAACGAGCCGGCGAGTTCGGCCATTTGTCAGTCGGGTCTCAAGCCAACGAGTCGATAAGGCCGGGCGAACCCGGCTGCGGCGCAGAGGCGAAGGCAATCTAGCACGGTGCCTCCGGCCGCCGCCCGCCAGAGCCGATCAGCGGCGCTGGCAGTGCGGACAGAAGTAGGTCGCCCGCCCCGACTGAACGATGCGCCTGACCGACGCCACGCCGCAGCGGGGACAGACTAATCCGTTCCGCTCATACACATGGGCCGCCAGCGCGTAGGAGCCGCTGCGGCCATCGGCGCCGACGAAGTCGCGCAGACTGCTGCCGCCTGCCTCGATCGCCCGGGCGAGCACCGCACAGATGGCCTGCGCCAGTCGATGGCAACGCGGCCGCGACAGCCGTGCTGCCGGCGTGCGGGGATCGATGCCGGCCTCGAATAGGCTCTCTGAAGCGTAGATGTTGCCGACGCCGACGACGATGTCGCCCGCCAGCAGCACCTGCTTGATCGGTCCGCGTCGTGCGCGCGTGTGCTGGTACAGGAACGCGCCGTTGAAACGCGGATCGAAAGGTTCTATGCCAAGGTGCGCGAGCAGTGCGCTGCGGTGCAGCGCCTGCTCGCCGCCGTGCTGCCACAGCAGCGCGCCGAAACGGCGCGGATCGGTCAGGCGCAGCACGCACACGCCGTGCGGCTGTTCGACCGTCACGTCGACATGGTCATGGCGGCCCGGCGGCGGCGCCGTGCCCGGATGTATCCGCCACGAGCCCGACATGCCGAGATGCGAGATCAGCGTGCCGTGCTCGAATCGCCACAGCAGGTACTTGCCGCGCCGTTGCAGGGACAGCACTTTCCGCCCGGCGATCTGCCGGGCGAGGCTGCCCGGCACCGGCCAGCGCAGTCGTCGCTCGCGGACAACCAGATCGCGCACCACGCCACCCTCGACCGCCGGCGCCAGCGCGCGCCGCGTCACTTCGACTTCCGGCAGTTCAGGCATCTGGCGGCGGGATAAGATCGGCAGCGTGAGGTCGCGGCAGCGGGTCGGCGACCGGGATGCGGATCGTTCAAGATGAGAAGTTGTTCGCCTTCAGCCGCCACTGCAGTCTTTCGCGCTGCAGTTGCAGGTCTGCTGGCGCTGGCAATTCTAGGTGGCGCCAGTGACCTGCGCGCTGCGACGAACCTCGCGCAAGCTGGCGGCAGCGCCGAGCCGGGCGCGACCGCAGGCATCCCCGACGTCGACCTGACCGGCGCGCTCTTGTACCAGATCATGGCTGCCGAACTCGCCTTGCAGCGGGGTGAGGTAGGCAGTGCCTTTGCAACCTACCTGTCGGTGGCGCGGCAGACACGCGACCCGCGCATCGCGCGACGCGCCGCCGAGATCGCGGTCGCCGGCCGCGGCGGCCCGCAGGCGCTCGAGGCCACGGCATTGTGGAGTGAACTGGCACCCGAGTCGCGCGAAGCACGCCAGGCGCATGCACTGCTGCTGGCCGGCAGCGGAAGGCTGAGCGAGGCCGAGCCGCTGCTCGCCGCCAATTTGCGCGACTCGCCGCAGCCGGCCGCCGACTTCGCCCAGATTCAGCGGGCGCTGGCCCGGGTCGAGGATCGCGCCGCCGTCTTCGCCACCCTGGAGCGCCTGGCCGCGCCGCTGCTGGAGCAGCCGGCCCTTGCTGCGGACGTCCAACTGACGCTTGCTGCCGGAGCGCACCAGGCCGGCCTGCCCGACCGCGCTGTCCAGGCCGCGCGCGCGGCGCTCGCCAAGCGGCCCGACGATCAGCAGACTGTCCTCGCAGCGGCACAGCTTCTTGCCCGGCCGCAGGGCAAGGACGACCCCGCCGGTCGCGCACAGGCGCTGCAGCTGCTTGCCGAGTCGTTGAACCGCCAGCCCCGCGCGCTCGACATCAGGCTCACCTATGCGCGCCTGCTGCTCGCCGACGGGCAACGCGCGGCCGCGGTGACGCAGTTCGAGCAGGCGCTGGTGCAGGACGCCGGGAATCTTGACGCGCTGTTCGCGCTCGGCGTTCTGACGCTGGACGACCGGCCGCCGCGCAAACGGTCGCGCAGCTATTTCGAAAGCTACCTTCAGGTGCTGGAGAAGACCGCCAGCACCACCCATGACCCCGAGCCCGCCTACCTCAACCTCGCCCGCATCGCCGAGGACGAGCGCCGTTTCGACCAGGCGCTGAAATGGCTGGCGCAGGTCGACGATGGGCCACAGGTGTTCACGGCGCGGCTCCGCCAGGCGATCGTGCTGGCCAAGATGCAGCGCGTCGACGAGGCGCGCAAGCTGCTTGTCGACACGTCGCCGGCAAGCGACGAACAGCGCCAGCAGTTGACTCTCGCCGACGCGCAGGTGCTGCGCGAGGCGCGCCGCTTCGAGGAGTCCTACCAGGTGCTGGCCGCCGCGCTGCAGCGATCACCCGAGGACGCGACGCTGCTGTACGACACCGCGATGGCCGCCGAACGGCTCGACCGCATCGATGAAATGGAACGGCTGCTGCGGCGCATGATGCAGTTGAAGCCGGACGACCCGCATGCGTACAACGCGCTCGGCTACACCTTTGCCGAGCGCAACCAGCGCCTGCCTGAAGCGTACGAACTGATCGACAAGGCGATGAAGCTGGCGCCCGAGGACGCCCACATCATCGACTCGATGGGCTGGGTCTACTTCCGCATGGGCAATCTGGCCAAGGCGCGCGAAATGCTCGAGCGCGCCTTCGCAATACGCCCCGAGGCGGAGATCGGCGCGCACCTGGGCGAGGTCCTGTGGGCGATCGGCGAACGCGATGCGGCGCGCCGCATCTGGCGACAGGTTCGCGCCGACGAGCCGGACAACGAGACGCTCAGCGCGACGCTGGCCCGGCTGCAGGTCCGGCTGTAGCCCGCCGCGGTGAGCAACGCGGCCGGCACCCATGCCATCGACACGCCGCGAGCCTGCATCCGGCAGGCAGCGCTTGGTGCTCGCCCTGATGGCGCTCGCCGCCACTGGCGGGTGCACGACGTTCGCGCCGATCGAACCGGCGCCACAGGTCTACACCGGCCGCTTCAGCGCCAGCATCAGCCGCGACGAACAGCGTGAAGCGGTGTCCGGTCGCTTCACGCTGGCTGCATCGCGGGACCGCACCACACTCGATCTCGCTTCGCCGTTGGGCAATACGCTTGCCCGCGTCGAGGCCGCTGCCGGCCGCGCGACGCTGACGGCACCCCAGGCCGATGGGACGCTCGGCACCTGGCAGGGCGACAGTCCGGATGCACTCACCGAGTCGGTGCTGGGCTATCGCCTGCCGGTTTCGGGGCTGGCCGACTGGATCGCCGGTCGCGCCGCGCCCGGCCGCGCAGCGCGCGTGTTCCCGCAGACCGGCCTGACGCAGCGCATCGAACAAGACGGCTGGGTCATCGCCATCGATGAACGCTTCGCGGACAGCGGAGCGCCGCGCCGCCTGTCGTTTGGCCGGGATGCAGGCGGCCCGGTCGCGCCTGCGGTGCGGCTCCGGCTGGTCCTCGACGACGCGGGCGGCGCACTCAACACGTCGGAGCGAACCCGCCCATGAGCCGCCTCTTCCTCGGCCTGCCCGCACCGGCCAAGCTCAACCTGTTCCTGCATGTGACCGGGCGCCGTGCCGACGGCTATCACGAACTGCAGAGCCTGATGGTCCCGATTGCGCTGGCCGACACGCTCGACTTCGAACTGCGCGAGGACGGCCGGATCGTGCGCACCGGCGACGTGATCGGCGCGGTCGAGAACGACCTGTGCCTGCGCGCGGCAGCGCTGCTGCGGGAGGCAAGCGGCACGTCGCTCGGCGTCGACATCGTGGTCGAGAAGCGCATCCCCGCCGGCAGCGGCATGGGTGGCGGCTCATCGGATGCCGCCACCACGCTGCTGGCGCTGAACCGCCTCTGGCGGCTCGGCTGGGCGCGAGACAGGCTGGCGGCGCTGGCGCTGCGCTTGGGCGCTGACGTGCCCTTCTTTCTCGGCCCTGGCCCGGCGCTGGCTGAAGGCATAGGCGAGCGGTTGACGCAAGTCGCCTGGCCGGTCCGCTGGTTCGCCGTTATTCATCCGCAAGTCTCTGTTTCCACAGCTGAAATCTTCTCGGCGCCGGAATTGACACGGTCCACGAAAGTCCTGACAATCGCGGACTTTTCTGCGTTGCAGGATAATGCGGTCCGCAGCGGGATCCCGGCGCGGGTTGGCTTGTTTGGCGCCAACGATCTTGAGCCGGTCGTGCGACGCCGTTATCCCGAAGTCGACGCCGCCATCGCTCATCTGGCCAGGTTCGGACCGGCGAGGATGACCGGATCAGGCGCGGCGGCTTATGCGGCGCTGCCGTCCGAGAGCGCAGCGCAGGAAGCAGTAAGTGAACTGCCAGCGGGCTGGCAGGGCTGGGCAGCGAGAAGCCTTGCCGAACATCCGCTCGCAGCGTGGTGAGGAATCACCGAAAAGTCGTCCGATGCGAGAGCAGCGGGCGCAGGCGCAGAGGTTTCGCGCTGGGGAGTCGCCAAGTTGGTTAAGGCACCGGATTTTGATTCCGGCATTCGAGGGTTCGAATCCTTCCTCCCCAGCCATCCGAACACGATCGCCGGGAACCGCGCCCACTAGCGCGCCTCCCGGCGATTCGGTTCTGAATCCTGCGCAACGTGTCGGGCAGGCGCATCAAGGGCTGCGCGAACGGGATTGAAGTCATCGGGAGCCGCATCCGCGGAGCCGGGTAAGTGAAGCCATTCGAGGGCCGCAACATGGGACCGACGGTGCCGGACAACCTGATGGTCTTTTCGGGCAATGCCAACCCGAAGCTGGCCCTCTCGGTCGTGCAGCACCTGAACCTGCCGCTCGGCCGCGTCCGCGTGTCGCGCTTTTCCGACGGCGAAGTGATGGTCGAGGTCAACGAGAACGTCCGCGGCAAGGACGTCTTCGTGCTGCAGTCGACCTGCGCGCCGACCAACGACAACCTGATGGAGCTGATGATCATGGTCGACGCGTTCAAGCGCGCGTCGGCCGGGCGCATCACGGCGGCGATTCCCTACTTCGGCTACGCGCGCCAGGATCGCCGGCCGCGCTCTGCGCGGGTGGCGATCAGCGCCAAGGTGGTGGCCAACATGCTGCAGGCCGTCGGCGTGCACCGCCTGCTGACGATGGACCTGCACGCCGACCAGATCCAGGGCTTCTTCGACATCCCGGTCGACAACATCTACGCCAGCCCGATCCTGCTCGGCGACCTGTGGAAGCACAGCTACGAGAACCTCGTCGTGGTCTCGCCCGACGTCGGCGGCGTGGTGCGCGCCCGCGCGCTGGCCAAGCGGATAGAGGCGGACCTGGCGATCATCGACAAGCGGCGGCCGCGCGCCAACGTCGCCGAGGTGATGCACATCATCGGCGAGGTCGACGGCCGCACCTGCGTGATCATGGACGACATGGTCGACACCGCCAACACGCTTTGCCAAGCCGCCGCCGCGCTGCGCGAGCACGGCGCGGTCAAGGTAATGGCCTACTGCACTCACCCGGTGCTGTCGGGGCGGGCGGTGGAGCGAATCAACGCCTCGGTACTCGACGAGGTGGTGGTGACCGACACCATTCCGCTCGCCGACCAGGCGGCGGTGAGCCCGAAGATCCGGCAGTTGTCGTGCGCGGCGCTGCTGGCGGAAACGATTTCGCGCATTTCGCGCGAGGACTCGGTGAGCAGCCTGTTCATCGAGTGATAACGCCTGCCGTGGCTGGTCGCGGCCCGCAGGTCAATCTGGAGAAAGCAATGAAAGTCGTAGCAACCACACGAAAAGCGCAAGGCACGAGTGCGAGCCGCCGCCTGCGCCATGACAACAAGGTGCCGGGCGTGCTGTACGGCGGCAACGCAGCGCCAACGGCAATCGAGGTCGACCACAACCCGCTGTTCCATTCGCTGCGCAAGGAAAAGTTCCACGCGTCGATCCTCGACATGGAACTCGACGGCAGGAACGAGCAGGTGCTGCTGCGGGACTTCCAGATGCACCCGTACCGGCCGCTGGTGATGCACGTCGACTTCCAGCGCATCTCGGCCGACAAGCCGGTCCACGTGCGCGTGCCGCTGCACTTCGTCGGCCACGAGAATTCGCCGGCGGTGAAGCAGTCCGCCGCGATCATCGGCCACGTGCTGCAGGAGGTCGACATCGCCTGCCTGCCGAAGGACCTGCCCGAGTTCATCGAGATCGACCTGTCCGGGCTGACCGCGCAGGACACGATCAAGGTGCGCGACCTGAAGATGCCCGCCGGCGTCAAGCCCGTGCTCAAGGGCAAGGAGAACCCGGTCGTGGTGTCGGTGACCATCCTGGGCGCCCCCGTCGAGGAGGAGCCGACTGCTGCCGCCGCCGCTCCCGCAGCCGAAGTGCCGGCCACAGCGCAGAAGGCGCCACCCGCCCCTGCTGCCGCGCCGGCCGAGAAGAAGGGCGGCGACAAAGAGAAGAAGAAGTAGATCGCCCGCCCCTGCTGCAAAATGCGGCCCGACGACGGCAACGTCTCGGGCCGTTTTTTCTGATCATTCCGCTCGCACTTGAATCCCCTGGACACATCAATCCGCCTCATCGTCGGCCTCGGCAACGTCGGCGCGCAGTACGAGCGCACGCGGCATAACGCCGGCTTCTGGTTCGTCGACGCGATCGCCCGCAAGGCCGGCACCGGCTTCAGTGCCGAACGCAAGTTCCATGGCGAGACGGCACGGCTGCGCAACGGCGGGCGTGAACTGTGGCTGCTCAAGCCGGGCACCTACATGAACCGATCGGGCCAGGCGGTCGTCGCGCTCGCCCTGTACTACAAGATCCTGCCGACCCAGATCCTGGTCGCGCACGACGAGGTCGACCTGCCGCCAGGCACGGCGAAGCTGAAGCGCGGCGGCGGTACCGCCGGCCACAACGGCCTGAAGGACATTCAGGCAAAGCTCTCGACGCCGGACTTCTGGCGGCTGCGCATCGGCGTCGGCCACCCGCGCGCGCTCGCCATGACGCAGGAGGTGGCCGACTTCGTGCTTCATCCGCCGAGCCGCGAGCACGAGGCCGCCATCGACGAATCGATCGGCCGTGCGCTGGAGATCGTGCCTGCACTCATCGAAGGGCAGTTCGAGCGGGCGATGATGAAGCTGCACGCCACGCCCAAGACGCCGGCGTCGTGAGCGGCGACCGGTCGTTCGCCGTGCACGCCGGCGCGCGTGCAGCCACACACCTGCGTGCCAACGGCCTCGCGCCGACGGATATCGGCTGCGTACCTGCTGCTGCCGGTGGACCGAAAGGGCTGGCGCTGATCGCGCTCGACCGGCGACTGTTCGATCCGGCGCGCGGCTGGTTGCGCGACGCGGCGCTCGAACTGGTCGGTGCCTCGATCGGCGCCTGGCGCATGGCTGCAGCCGCGATGCCTGACCCGCTCGCCGCGCTCGACCGGCTGGCCGAGGCCTATGTCGACCAGACCTATCCGCACCGGCCGTCGCCGCGCGAGGTCGCCGAGCAGTGCCGCAGACTGGCGCGCGCCGTGCTGGGCGATGCGCAGACGATCGATGCCCGACCGGGCCGGGCGCTCGGCATCCTCACCGCTCGGGCGCGCGGCACGCTGGAGCGCGGCGGCACGCGCGCGGCCTTCGCCCGTGCCGCGCTCGCCAACACGCTGTCGCGCTCGCAGCTGGCCGCGCATCTGCAACGCGTGGTGTTCACTGCCGGCGGTTCCCGATTTCCCTCAGCGGCCTTCGACCGTTTCGGCCTCGACTGCGTCGCCCTCGATGCTCGCAACAGCGAGGATGCGCTGCTCGCCTCCGGCTCGATACCGCTGCTGTGCGAGCCGGTGCGCAATCCGCAAGGCGCGCCGCGCGGCGAATACTGGGACGGCGGCCTGATCGACTACCACCTGCTGCTGCCCTACTCGCAGCTGCCGAAGTTCGTCCTGTATCCCCACTTCGAGCCGCACATCACGGCAGGCTGGCTCGACAAGTTCCTGCCCTGGCGCAGACACGCGCGCGCGCATCCGTGGCTCGACAACGTGCTCGTGATTTCGCCTTCACCGGCCATGCTCGAGCGGCTGCCGAACCGCAAGCTGCCCGACCGCAACGACTTCTACCGCTACGGGCTCGATCATGGCGGGCGGCAGCGCGACTGGCGAAGGGCGATGGCCGAGAGCGAGCGCTTTGCCGACGACGTGATGCGCTGGCTCGAACGGCCTGATCCGTCGCTCGTGCGGCCGCTGTAGCCAGCCCGCACCGCAGAAGCGGGCGTCCAATCCGGGAACACGGTAGCAATTCGCCGGCGCTTGACGCAGGTGAACTGCTGTCGCTGCGTTCGAGCGCAGAGTTTTCAACAGTGAGAGGTGGTTGGCCGCCGGTCGGACGCCATGAAGGCGCACCCGGCGGCAAAGCCGCGCTTGCTTGAGCCTTGCCCGGCGGGGGTCGTTTGACATCCCGCCCGTTGCGCTGCCTGCCGGCCGCCCCACTCGAAGTTCGGAGCAACTGTGCAGTCCCGCACCTTCCAGTCAATCACCACAGAATCGGGCGAGCAGTCCGGCCGCGTGCGTCGCGCGCCCGTCGTCGGCAGGGCCCGAGACAGCATAGGAGATGGCAATGGACCGACTTCCTGACAAGGCAATCAACCGGATCTGGCTATCGCAGTACCCGGAGGGCATTCCGCCCGATGTCGACGTGAAGGCTTACGCGTCGCTCAAGGAGATTCTCGAAAGGAGTTGTGCCCGCTTCGCGGGCCTTCCCGCCTATGGAAACATGGGCGTGTCGATCACCTACCGCGAGCTCGATGAGGCGAGCCGTGCCTTCGGCGCCTACCTGCAGAAGGTCGCGGGAGTGAAGCGCGGCGAGCGGGTGGCGATCATGCTGCCCAACCTGCTGCAGTACCCGATCGCGCTGTTCGGCGCGCTGCGCGCCGGCATGACCGTGGTCAACACGAACCCGCTGTACACCGCGCGCGAACTGGAGCACCAGCTGAAGGACTCCGGCGCGGTGGCGATCGTGGTGCTGGAAAACTTCGCCGCCACGCTGCAGCAGGTGCTGCCGCGCACCGCCGTGCGCACGGTGATCACCACGCAAGTCGGCGACCTGTTCCCGGCGGTCAAGCGCCTGCTGACCAACTTCGTCGTCAAGCACGTCAAGAAGATGGTGCCGACATGGTCGATCCCCGGCACGACCAGCTTCAGCGACGCGCTTGCTGCCGGCCGTGCGCAGACGCTCGACGACGTGGCGCTGACGCTCGACGACATCGCCTTCCTGCAGTACACGGGCGGCACTACTGGGGTGGCCAAGGGGGCGATGCTCACGCACGGCAACCTGGTCGCCAACCTGCAGCAGGTGGCCGCCTGGATCGCGCGGGACTTTGCCGACGGCAAGGAAGTCGCCGTGATTCCGCTGCCGCTTTATCACGTTTTCGCGCTGACCGTGAACATGGTGTTCATGAAGACCGGTGCGCACACGATCCTGATCACCAACCCGCGCGACCTGCCCGCTTTCGTCAAGACGCTGAAGCACACGCCGTTCACGGCGATGATCGGCGTCAACACGCTGTACAACGCGCTGCTGAACACGCCGGCGTTTGCCGAAGTCGACGTGAAGCAGATCAAGCTGATCGCGGCCGGCGGCATGGCCGTTCAGCGGGCGGTGGCCGAGCGCTGGAAGGCGGCAACGGGCGTGCCGATCGTCGAAGGCTACGGCCTGACCGAAACCTCCCCGATCGCCATCTGCAATCCGATGAACATCAAGGACTGGACCGGCAACATCGGCGTGCCGATTCCCAACACCGAGGCGGTAATCCTCGACGACGACGGCAGGCAGATGCCGCTCGGCGAGGTCGGCGAGATCTGCATCCGCGGCCCGCAGGTGATGAAGGGCTACTGGAACCGGCCCGACGAGACGGCCAAGGTATTCACCGAAGACGGCTGGTTCCGCACCGGCGACATGGGCTTCATGGACGCCAAGGGCTGCGTCAAGATCACCGACCGCAAGAAGGACATGATCATCGTTTCGGGCTTCAAGGTCTTCCCGAACGAGATCGAGGACGTGGTGATGCTGCACCCCGGCGTGCTCGAGGTCGCTGCTGTCGGCGTGCCGGATCCGAAGTCCGGCGAGGCGGTCAAGATCTTCGTCGTGCCGAAGGACCCGGCGCTGACCGAGCAGGACCTGCTCGCCCACTGCCGGCAGCACCTGACCGGCTACAAGGTGCCGAAGGCGATCGAGCTCCGCAGCGAGCCGCTGCCGAAGACCAACATCGGCAAGATCCTGCGCCGCGAACTGCGCACGCCGACGTCGGCCTGAGTCTCAAGTTGAGGCAGGCGGTGCGCCGTCGCGCGCCGCCTGCGCGCACCGCGCTTGCCGCGCACTGAACTGGGATAATTGCCCGCTTTGCGCCGAGCGGCGCGCGGGAACCCATTCATGGCTCTGAGATGCGGCATCGTCGGCCTGCCCAATGTCGGCAAGTCGACCCTGTTCAACGCACTGACCAAGGCCGGCATCGCGGCCGAAAACTACCCCTTCTGCACCATCGAGCCGAATGTCGGCATCGTCGAGGTGCCGGATCCGCGGCTCGAGCGGCTTACTGCGATCGCCAAGCCGGAGAAGGTGATCCCGGCGACGGTGGAGTTCGTCGACATCGCCGGGCTGGTGGCCGGCGCCAGCAAGGGCGAGGGGCTCGGCAACCAGTTCCTCGCCAACATCCGCGAGTGCGACGCGATCGCGCACATCGTGCGCTGCTTCGAGGACGAGAACGTCGTGCACGTCGCCGGCCGGGTCGATCCGATCTCCGACATCGAGGTGATCAACACCGAGCTCGCGCTCGCCGACCTGCAGACAGTCGACAAGCAACTGGCCAAGTGGAGCAAGGTGGCCAAGAGCGGCGGCGACAAGGAGGCCAAGCGACTGGTCGAGGCGCTGGAGAAGATCGCCCCGGCGCTGAACGAGGCACGCCCGGTGCGCAGCGTCGACCTGTACGAGGAGGAAAAGGCGGTGCTGCGGCCGCTGTTCCTGCTCACTGCCAAGCCGACGATGTATGTGGCCAACGTCGAGGAGCACGGCTTCGAGAACAACCCGCTGCTTCGGACGGTGCGCGAGCACGCCGCGCGCGAAGGAGCGCCGGTGGTGGCGGTGTGTGCCAAGGTCGAAGCCGAGATCGCCGACCTGTCGGACGAGGACAAGGAGGTCTTCCTGGCCGACATGGGCATGCACGAACCGGGGCTCGCCCGCGTGATCCGCGCCGGCTACGAATTGCTCGGCCTGCTCACCTACTTCACCGCCGGACCGAAGGAGGTGCGGGCATGGACGGTGGTCAGGGGGTCGACCGCGCCGCAGGCGGCCGGCGTGATCCACACCGACTTCGAGAAGGGCTTCATCCGCG
>CAZSYX010000020.1:33916-46147 GCA_964610575.1 uncultured Burkholderiaceae bacterium | reverse complement strand
GCGTGAAGTTCCACGCTGAAGCAGCGTGATGGATCGCAAGACTCAGATCGGCCATGAGCCGACATGGAATCCGCTCAGTGGGTCGGGAACAAAGGAGACGCGAGACAGCTCATTGCGACAACGTCCTCGAGACAAGACGCAGGGTTGACTGACTTGCTGTCACCGAGCGCACGTCGGACATTGCAAGAAGTGCTCGTTCAGTCAATGATCTGCCGCATCCGAGTCGCTGCCGGATAACTTCAAGTCCGGCGCCGATTAGATCGAACCTATGTCTTGATACAACGCGTTGGAGCGCATGGTCGCCCGGTTGGCTTGGTTGGCTTTCGTAGCAATCGTCGCCTCTGTCGTGGGCGTGGCGACGGGCTTGCTTCTCCTGTCGTTTGTCTTGCCTGGCCCGGCGGAGGGAATCGCTATGTATGGTGCTGCAGCCTTGGTCATAGCGGTACCAGCGTCGCTGTTGCTCGGGCTGCCAACTGTGCTCTTGGCGCGAAGCGGTCGCGTTCATCGGCTAATACCGCTTCTCAACGTCGCTGTCTTCGCAGCGCTGGTGTCCACGTTTCTGGGAAATTGCTGGCTGTTGGGCTGCTTGGAAAGCCTGCCGCTGAGCTATCCCTTCTCCATCGTCTGCGCTGTCGCAACCGCGGTCCTGCTGCACGTACTACTGCCTCGTGAGAATGCGCTTTAACCCGTCTCTCGAGCGGACGGCTTTCGGCTGCGCTGAGAACGACCGCTCCCGGCAAGCCGTGTAGGTCGGCAAGGGGTCGCGAACTGTCCTCCGCGATTGCTGATACCGGTCGTTGCAGTCAATCTGGCCATCCAGAACCACGGCCTAGTGTCGGGCGGCAAAATCGGTGCGGTGGCCAACTAATCGCGCGCGTACCGATGCCGCGGCCATTAATTGGGGGCAGCATCGAGCACGCTGAGTGCGGCGCGAGTGCAAGAGCCAGCTCGATTGGCCAACTTATGGGGCCACGTCTGGCCAAGTTATGGGGCACAGCGCAAAGAAGTCGCTGACCCGTCCCGCCCTTCCCGCGTTGGCGCAAGCGCTGCGGATTTATCGAATGCGGGCGAACTGCCCCGGCCCGGCGGCCCGGCAAGCCTCGACCTGACGACCGCTCCCGGCAGTTTGCTTCGAAGCGCAGCGACGCCTGCCGCGGTTCCGATCCTGTAGTGTCCCCGCCGGGACCACGGTCGCACTGAACAGGGATCTCAAGCTTGAACTTTCTCCTCGGCGTCGGCGCACAGCGGTGCGGCACGACCTGGCTCTACCGTTACCTCAGTCAGCATCCAGCTGTCTTCATCTCGCCGTTCAAGGAATTGCACGTCTTCGACGCGATGTTTGCGCCGGAGACGAGTGGCCAGAACCGCGAGAAGCGCTTCGACCGACTGCGCGCCCTGCTGGACAAGATCCTGCGTGGAGAGCCCGTCGAGAGGGCAGCGCTGATGGTCGCCATCGAGCGATACGAGCTATCGCTCGGCGAGAACGCCTACCTGGCCTACTTCGGGCGTCACGTCGGGCCCGAGCACCGGGTCATGGGCGAGATCACCCCCTCGTACAGCCTGATTCCGGCGAGCGGCTTTCGGTTCGTCCGCGGCTTTCTGGTGAAGGCGGGTCTGAACCCCAGGGTGGTCTTCATCATGCGCGACCCCGTGGAGCGCATGTACTCGCAACTGCGCCTGAACCAGGACATGGGTGTCGCTGCAGTCAAGGAGGCATACGCCTCGGCGCTGAACACGCCCGGCATCACGTCGAGGACCAGATATGACTTGACGCTCGCGAACCTCGAAAGCGAGTTCGGGCGCGGGGAGCTGCTGTTCCTGTTCTACGAGGAGCTGTTCCAGCCGCGCTCGGTCGAAACCATCTGCCGGTTCCTCGAGATCGACGTCAGGCCCGCCGACTACTTCGCGCGGGTGAACGCTGCGCCCGACGTGGGCGAAATCGACCCGGACTTCCGCAAGGCCGCCCGCGAGCATCTCGACGTCGTGTACGAATACTGCGCCGGCCGCTTCGGGCGCGAGCGGATCCGCGCGCTCTGGAAGTGCTTCTGAGCATGGCCCCGCATCGGGCCTTGCTCGGCGGGCAACGAGTCACTGAAGCGAGCAGGGCAGGGCCAGCCGCCCGGCTGTCCCGTGAAGCGAGGCCCGGCGCTGCGGGCCGGCGCCACTGGCGCTGGCGGGCGCGCCGACAACAGCGTTCGGGTCAGCCGACGCGCCGCTGCCTCACTTCGTTCCTGCGTCCGCGGCATCCTGCTCGGCGAACACTTCGGCCGCGGCCCTGAAGGCCGACACCCCGGCCGGCACGCCGCAGTAGATCGTCGCCTGCATCAGCGCCTCTTTGATCTCCTCGCGGCTGACGCCGTTGTTGCGCGCCGCGCGCACGTGCAGCCGGAACTCGTCCATTCGGTTCAGCGCCAGCGTCATCACGATGGTCAGCAGGCTGCGCGTGTGGCGCGGCAGGCCGGGGCGGGTCCACACCTCGCCCCAGCAGTAGCGCGTCATCAGGTCCATGAATTCGGCGTTGAACGCCGTGCGGTTGGCCATCGAGCGGTCGACGTACTCGGGGCCGAGCACCGGCCGGCGCACCGACAGCCCGGCCGCGAAGCGGGCGCGCTCGTTCAGCCCGCCGGCGAGCAGGAACGACAGCACCGCCGCCGTGAAGGCGCCGGCCTGCTCCCAGTTCGACAGGTGCGCCGCGTCGAGCTCGACGTAGCGCGCGCCGTCGATCGCCTGCGCCAGCGCGCGGCCGAGCTCCGGCGGCGTCGAGCCGTCGTAGGTCCCGGCGATCACCAGCGTCGGCACGGTGATCATCGCCAGGCTCGCCCGCTGGTCCATGTCGCGCACGGCGGCGCCGTTGGCGATGTAGCCGTCGGGCGAGGTGGCGAGCAGCATCGCCCGCACCTTGTGCACTTCGTTCGGCGACAGCCGCTGGTAGCGCGCAGTGAACCAGCGGTCGAGCACGCTCGGCGTGATCGCCGCCATGCCGCCGGCGCGCACCGCCTCGAACCGCGCCGCCCAGACCGACGGGTCGCCGACCTTGGCACCGGTATTGGCCAGCACCAGCCGGTCGACCCGTTCCGGGCGGTTCGCTCCCAGCCACATGCCGGTCATGCCGCCCATCGACAGGCCGCAGAACGAAACGTGCTGGATGCCGAGGTGATCAAGCAGCGCCACCGCGTCGGCGCCAAGCTGCTCGATGCTGTATTCGCCCGGCGTGACCTCGGAGCGGCCGTGTCCGCGCGTGTCGTAGCGAAGGACGCGGAAGTGGGCGAGAAAGGCGGGCATCTGCGGCGCCCACGTCTCCAGGGTCGTGCCGAGCGAGTTGCACAGCATCAGCGTCGGCAGCTTCGGGTCGCCCTCGAGTTCGTAGTACAGGCGCACGTCAGCGAGCTGGGCGAAAGGCATGGGCGGTCTCCGGTGTCTGGGTGATCGTCGGCGGGGCCAGCGACAACTTTACCGCCATGGTGCGGCCTGCCGACGCGCTGGCGGTCCACGTACAGCAGCCATTCGCGTAGCCTAGCGTCCGACGCTCCTTCTGCCGATGCCCGCCGAGATGCCGACCCTTGCCTTTGCGACTTCGACGATCCTCCGCGCCTGCCGCTTCGGCATCGCGCTGCTCGCCGCCCTGCTCGCGGCAGGCCTTGCCGTGGCGCAGGAAGTGAAGCCGATTCAGGCCTCCAGGCACGTGTACTACGTGCAGGGCGCCCCGGGCATGGCCACGCGCGAGAACCGCGCCTTCAACTCCAACGCGGCGTTCGTGGTGACGCCGGAGGGTGTGCTGGTGTTCGACGCGCTCGGCACGCCGGCGCTGGCAGAGCAGTTGAGGAAAGCGATCGCCGCCATCACGACGCAGCCGATCCGCCGCGTCATCGTCAGCCACTTCCATGCCGACCACTTCTACGGCCTGCAGTCGCTGAAGGGCGAAGGCGTGGAGATCTGGGCGCACGCCGCCGGACGCGCAGCGATCGGCTCCGAGTTCACCGGGAGCCGCCTGGAGCAGCGCCGCCGTGACTTGGCGCCGTACGTGAACGAGCAGACGCAGCTGGTCGGCGCCGACCGCTGGCTCGAGTTCAACAGTGGCGAGCAGATCGCCTTCGCCTTCGGCGGGCTGAAGATGCGGCTGATCGACGTCTCCGGCGCCCACTCGCCGGAGGACATCATGCTGTTCGTCGAGGACGACGGCGTGCTGCTGGCCGGCGACCTGTACTTCTCCGGCCGGCTGCCCTTCGTCGGCCAGGCCGACAGCAAGGCCTGGCTGGCGGCGCTCGACCGCATCGAGCCGCTGGCGCCGAAGATGGTGATCCCCGGCCACGGCGCCGCGTCGCGCAACCCGCGGCCGGACATCGAACTGACCCGCAGGTACCTGCTGTACCTGCGCGAGACGATGGGCGCGGCGGTGCGCGACCTGGTGCCCTTCGAGGAGGCCTACAAGGCCACCGACTGGCTGCCGTTCTACGACGTGCCGGCCTTCGAGGTTGCCAACCGGATCAACGCCTACGGCACCTACCTGCAGATGGAGCGGGAACTGCTGGGGCGCTGAGCCTGCCGGCGCGACCGGGGACGACAAGGCCACCTTGACGTTACGGCCACGGTGACATAGCTTGCGGTGGGTCAAGCGCGGTCGGTGCGGGCTCGGCCAAACTCCGCCCCCGGGACGGTTCGTATAATCCCGCCGCGAATCAAGGGCTTATGCATCTACTCACGCTCGGACTCAACCATCAGACCGCGCCGCTTGCGCTGCGCGAGCGGGTGGCGTTCGTGCCCGAGGAGATCGGCGGCACCATCGCCCGCATGCGGGAGCGGCTCTCCGACCACAGTCGCGGCCGGCTGACCGAGGCCGCGATCGTCTCCACCTGCAACCGCACCGAGCTTTACTGCGCGGTCGAGCGGCCGCAAGCGGCCGGCCCGGCGCTGGCCGATTTCGTCGCCGAGGAAAAGCGGCTGGACACTGACGAATTCCGCCGCTCGGCCTACTTGCTGCCGCAGGCCGACGCGGTGCGGCACGCTTTCCGCGTCGCCAGCGGGCTCGACTCGATGGTGCTGGGCGAGCCGCAGATCCTCGGCCAGATGAAGCAGGCCGAGCGGCTGTCGCGCGAGGCCGGTGGCCTGGGCCTGCTGCTGAATCACCTGTTCCAGCGCACCTTCGCGGTGGCCAAGGAAGTGCGGTCGAGCACCGAGATCGGCGCGCATTCGGTGTCGATGGCCGCCGCGGCCGTGCGCGTGGCCGAACGCATCTTCGGCGAACTGACCGCGAGCGAGGTCCTGCTGGTCGGCGCCGGCGAGATGATCGAGCTCACGGCCACCCATATCGCCGCCCGCCGGCCGAAGTCGATCACGGTGGCCAACCGCACCGTCGAGCGCGCCACCAGCCTCGCCCACCGTTTCCAGGGTGAAGCGATGCGCCTGGCCGAGCTGCCGGAGCAACTGGCCCGCTTCGACATCGTGGTTTCGTGCACCGCCAGCACGTTGCCGATCATCGGCCTGGGCATGGTCGAGCGCGCCGTCAAGCACCGCCGCCACCGGCCGATGTTCATCGTCGATCTGGCCGTGCCGCGCGACGTCGAGCAGGAAGTGGCGCGGCTCGAGGACGTCTACGTCTACACGGTCGACGAT
Organism: uncultured Burkholderiaceae bacterium; assembly: GCA_964610575.1. Lineage (GTDB taxonomy): Bacteria > Pseudomonadota > Gammaproteobacteria > Burkholderiales > Burkholderiaceae_F > JADJWR01. The sequence continues at coordinate 40,537 of CAZSYX010000020.1, read as the reverse complement.
CTTGGCAAGATCGTCGCCACCGGCACGGAAAGCCGCCAGGCGGCGGTTGCCCAGGCCGAGGCGATCATCGAGACGCGGGTGCGCGACTTCGACGCCTGGATCCGCACCCGAGCCGCGGTGCCGGTGATCCAGGGCCTGCGCAACCGCGCCGAGACCCTGAGCGCACACGAGATCGACCGCGCCAAGAAACAGCTGGCCCGCGGCGAGCCGCCCGAAGCGGTGATCGAGCAACTGGCCCAGGCGCTGACCAACAAGTTCCTGCACGCGCCGGTCTCGGCGCTGCACCAGTCGGCAGGCCAGGATGAAGTCTCGCGCGCGCAGCTCGTTGCGCTGCTGTCGCGCTTCTACTCCCACCCCGAGCATTAGCTGGCCGCAGACGGACAGCGTGCCGGCTGCGCCGGCGCGCGGCCGTCGCCGTTGCCGCCCCCGTTGCGATGAAACCTTCGATGCACAGCAAGCTCGCCCAGCTGGCGAAGCGGATGGCCGAGATCGACGCGCTGCTATCGCGCGAGGATGCCGCGCGCGACATGGACCGCTTCCGCGCGCTTGGCCAGGAGCGCGCGGAGATCGAGCCGGTGGTGGCCGGGTTTCACGATTACAACCGGGCGCAGGCCGACCTGCTTGCCGCGCAGGAGATGCTTGCCGACCCGGACATGAAGGTACTGGCCGAGGAGGAGATCCACGCCGCGCGCGGCCGCATCGAGACGCTGGCGGACGAGTTGCAGCGCCTGCTGCTGCCGAAGGACCCGAACGACGAGCGCAACGTCTTCCTCGAGATCCGCGCCGGCACCGGCGGCGACGAATCGGCGCTGTTCGCCGGCGACCTGCTGCGCATGTACATGCGCTACGCGGAGCGAAATCGCTGGCGCACCGAGATCATCTCGGCAAACGAGTCCGACCTTGGCGGCTACAAGGAGGTGATCGTCCGTATCGAGGGTGCCGGTGCGTACTCGAAGCTGAAATTCGAATCCGGCGGCCATCGCGTGCAGCGCGTGCCGGAAACCGAGGCGCAGGGCCGCATCCACACATCGGCGGCGACGGTGGCGGTGCTGCCGGAAGCCGACGAAATAAGGGACGTGAAGATAGACCCGACCGAGCTGCGCATCGACGTGTTTCGCGCCTCGGGCGCCGGCGGCCAGCACGTGCAGAAGACCGAGAGCGCGGTGCGCATCACCCATCTGCCCACCGGCCTGGTGGTCGAGTGCCAGGACGAGCGTTCGCAGCACAAGAACCGCGAGCGGGCGATGAAGGTGCTGGCCGCGCGGCTGTTGGACCGGCAGGTGCGCGAACAACAGGCGAAGGAGGCCTCGCAGCGCAAGAGCCTGGTCGGCTCCGGCGACCGCTCCGAGCGCATCCGCACCTACAACTTCCCGCAGGGCCGGGTCACCGACCACCGCATCAACCTGACGCTGTACAAGATCGACCAGATCATGGACGGCGATCTTTCGGAACTCACCGGCGCACTGACGGCCGAGCACCAGGCCGAGCTGCTGGCGGCGCTGGGCGAAGCGGGCTGAACATGACGGCGACGCGCACGGAACGCGACACGTTTGGTCCGATCGAAGTGCCGTCCGATCGTCTTTGGGGCGCGCAGACGCAGCGATCACTGCTGTTCTTCGCCGTGTCCACCGAGAAGATGCCACCCGAGCTGGTGCACGCGCTGATACGGGTCAAGCGCGCGGCGGCGATCGTCAATCGCGAACTTGCCGGGCTCGACGCGCGCAAGGCCGAGGCAATTGCCGCCGCCTGCGACGAGGTCCTTGCGGGGGACTTCGGGGCCGAGTTTCCGCTGTCGGTCTGGCAAACCGGCTCCGGCACACAGACGAACATGAACGCCAACGAGGTGCTGGCCAACCGCGCCTCGGAACTGCTCGGCGGCGCACGCGGAACGACACGCCTGGTGCATCCGAACGATGACGTGAATCGCAGCCAGAGCAGCAACGACGTCTTTCCGACCGCGATGCACGTGGCGGCGGCGCTCGAAATCGAGCGCCGATTGCGTCCCGCCCTTGCCGCGCTGCGCGCGACGCTGAGAATCAAGGCCGAGGCGTTTGCCGAGATAGTCAAGATCGGCCGCACGCACCTGCAGGACGCCACGCCGCTGACGCTCGGCCAGGAGTTTTCCGGCTACGTGGCGCAGCTGGATATTGCGGACGGCGCAATCGTCGGTGCGCTGCCGGCGGTGCTCGAACTGGCGATTGGCGGTACCGCGGTGGGCACCGGACTGAACGCGCACCCGGCGTTCGGTGCGCGGGTAGCCGCGCAACTGACCGCCGACACCGGATTGGCATTCGCGGCGGCGCAGAACAGGTTCGCGGCGCTGGCAGGGCATGAGCCGCTGCTGGCGCTGCACGGTGCATTGAAGACCCTCGCGGCGGCGTTGAACAAGATCGCCAACGACATCCGCTGGCTGGCCAGCGGCCCGCGCGCCGGCATCGGCGAGATCACGATCCCGGAGAACGAACCGGGCTCCTCGATCATGCCGGGCAAGGTCAATCCGACCCAGTGCGAGATGCTGACGATGGTCGCCGCCCAGGTGGCTGGCAACGACGTAGCGATCCAGATCGGCGCGATGGGTGGCAATTTCGAACTGAACGTGTACAAGCCGCTGATTGCGCACAACTTGCTGCAGTCGATCAGGCTGCTGGCAGATGGCATGGCCGGCTTCGATGCGCACTGTGCGCGCGGCATCGAGCCGCAATGCAAACGGATCGCCGAGCTGGTTGGCCACTCGCTGATGCTGGTCACCGCGCTCGCGCCGCACATCGGCTACGAGAAGGCCGCGGCGATCGCCAAGAAGGCGCACCAGGACGGCGGCACCCTGCGCGAGGCTGCGTTGGCACTCGGACTGAGCACCGAAGAGTTCGATCGCTGGGTGCGCGCCGAGGCGATGACCGGGCCCAAAGCGCAGTGACCTCCGCTGCCACATTGCTGGCGGGCTCGGACTTGTCGCGCAGCGAAGCGCGGCTGCTCCTTGCTGCGGCGCTCGACGTGCCGGTCGAGGCACTGATCGCGCGCCCGGAGCGCGCAGTCGACGACACCACCGCCAGGCGTTTTGCCGTTCTCTGCGCGCGCCGCGCGCTGGGCGAACCGATCGCCTACTTGCTCGGCGAGAAGGAGTTCTACGGGCGCCGGTTTGCGGTTTCCGCGGCGGTGCTGGTACCTCGGCCGGAAACGGAACTGCTGGTCGACCTCGCGCTGGCGCGGCTACAGGCAAAACGGGCACCAATCGTGCTCGACCTCGGCACCGGCTCCGGCTGCATTGCGATCACGCTGTCGCTCGAATGCCCGGCGGTCACGGTGCTCGCCGTCGACCGCTTGGCCGAAGCCCTGGCCGTCGCCCGCAGCAATGCGCAGGGCCTAGGTGCAAATATCGAGTTCGTGCTCGGCGACTGGTACGAGAATGTCGGCGGCCGCTTCGACCTGATCGTCGCCAATCCGCCCTATGTCGCCGCGGCCGATCCGCACCTGCGCGAACTGCAGCACGAGCCGCGGCATGCACTCGTTGCCGGCGCCGATGGCCTCGCCGATCTTCGCCGCATCGTCGCCGGCGCGCCGGTCCACCTGAACTCCGGCGGCTCGCTTGCGGTCGAACACGGACATGACCAGGGAGCAAGCGTGCGTGAACTGTTCGCGCGGGCCTGTTTCGTCGATATCGAAACGCACCGCGATCTCGCGGGAATCGAGCGCGTCTGCACCGGCAGGCTGCTCGCAACCCCTGTTTGACGCCCACCGGGGCGATTCCTACACTGCCGCGCACTATCGACGAACCACTCAACGCCGTTTGCCATGGACGCCAAGGAATTCATCCGCAAGACCGTCACCGAGCACCCGGTCGTGCTCTTCATGAAGGGCACCGCGCAGTTCCCGCAGTGCGGGTTTTCCGGCCGCGCGATCCAGATCCTGAAGCAGTGCGGGGTCAAGAACCTCGTCACCGTGAACGTGCTCGACGACGAGGAGGTCCGCCAGGGCGTTAAGGACTACGCGAACTGGCCGACGATCCCGCAGCTGTACGTGAAGGGCGAGTTCGTCGGCGGCTCGGACATCATGATGGAGATGTTCGAGTCCGGCGAACTGAAGGAAGTGCTCGACAAGGCGCAGCCCGCTTGACCGCCGTCGAGCCGCGACGGCTGATCGTCGCGATCACCGGTGCCACCGGCGCCATCTACGGCGTGCGGCTGCTGCAGCGGCTGCGCGAGATCGGCGGCCTCCAGACGCACCTTGTCGTCTCCGCCGCCGGCGTGCTCAACGCGCACCAGGAACTGGGCCTGAAACGCGGCGACGTCGAGGCGCTGGCCGACGTGGTGCACAACGTCAACGACATCGCCGCGCCGCTGGCGTCAGGCTCTTTCCGCACCATGGGCATGGTGATCGCGCCGTGCTCGGTCAAGACGCTCGCCGCCTGCGCCACCGGGCTGGCCGACAACCTGATCACGCGCGCCGCGGATGTCTGCTTCAAGGAGCGCCGGCGCGTCGTGCTGATGTTGCGCGAAACGCCGCTGAACCTGGCGCACATCCGGGCGATGGAGACGGTGACTCTGATGGGCGGCATCATCTTCCCGCCCGTGCCGGCGTTCTACCAGCAGCCGCAGTCGATCGAACAGATGGTCGACCACAGCCTGGCACGCGTGCTCGACCTGTTCGGCATCGACAACGCGCTGGCCCCGCGCTGGGGCGGGATGGGCGGCGCGGCGTAGTCGGTTGCCGCGCCCGGCAGTCGAGCGCGACCACGTCAGGGAAGTGCGTGACGCTCGGCCCAGGGACCGACGCGATGGCGGCGCGCCGGCTCGATCGCTGCGCGGAACTCGCTCGGCACCGTCTCGCCCCAGGCGGGCGGCTCGCGGCCGTCGCGCGCCGCGGCGCTTTGTTCGGCGGCCAGGTCGGCGACACGCGCGCTCCAGGCATGGCCGCCGAAATTGCTGGCCAAGAGCAAGATGGCCATCGCAGCGACGGCTCCCGCCAAGCGCAATGACGGGTCCCGGGCGTCGTGACGCGCCAGGCTCGTCGCGGCCACGCCAGACCAGAGCAGGCACGACCACGGCAGGTAACGTGCCGCGTGTACCTCGCGCGGCAGCGCAGCGAAGTACTCGCTTCGGGTGAGCGAAATCAGCGCACCGGTGCCGAGCGCGAACCAGGCAAAGACCAGCCCGAGCACGGCCAACTGCGGCCGCCGGCCGCGCCAGGTCGAAATGCTCGCCTGCAGCAGCCACAGCACGCCCGCCGTGCCGGCCAGCCGCTGCGGCCAGACCGTGGTCCACACCTCCCCCAGGTGCTGCTGCCATAGTTCGGCCACCGGCAGGACGATCGAGGCCACCGGCGCAAACGGAATCGCCCGCGCCGCCGCCGGATCGGCAAGCGGCAGGCCCAGGAACAGCACCGGCGTGGCCAGCCAGCGCAGCAGCAGGTCGGCCTGCGCCAGCGGCGCCCACTGCAGGCTGTTGCGAACGCCCTCGGCGCCGGGCAGCGACAAGTACAGCCCGAGGGCGACGAGCAGCGCCGCCGCAATCGCCGCGTGGTCGGCCGGCCGCGCACGCACCAGCAGCAGCACCACGGAGACCGCTGGCAGCAGGACGATCCCCGGGCCGAAGACGAAGGTCGCGAGCACTCCGCAGGCACCGATGGCGATGCGCCCGCGAGCGGACAGCGGCGCGCCGCCGGCGCGCGCGGCATGCATGGCGGCGATGACCAGCAGCAGCACGGCGAGGTAGACGTGCACCGCTTCGTAGGGGTGCGTGAGCATCCGCGCGTTGCCGAGCCAGGCCACTCCCAGCACCAGCGCCAGAAGCACGTGCGCGCGAAGCCATGGTGGACTGTCGGCCGCGCGCAGTGTCGCCCGCGCGAGCAGCAGCAGCACGGCCAGCAGCCACGCCACGCCGACCGCGCGCAGCAGGCGCTGGTCGCCGGCGAAGGCGTGCAGGTCGAGCCAGCGCAGTAGCTGGCTCGCCACCGGCCGGTGGCCGTTGTCCGGCAACAGCGCGGCCTGCCACCAGGACACATCGAGGAGCAGCGGGTAGACGCGCCAGGCGTCGGCATACCAGTGCAGGATGGCGTGGGCCCACGACGCGTACAACGCCCAGGCGGCCGCCAGCGCGGCCAGAGCGAGCGCGACGATCACAACGCCGCGTTGCGGGACCGCCGACGGACGCGACTCCCCGCCAAGGGCGGCACGCGAGCTTCCGTGAGCGTCGGTCGATGCAGGCACGGGGAAGTGGCGAGTGGCACGCCGCCGGCGCGGCAGGACTGGTGCCGACTATCCGACTCGAACGGATGACCTATCGCTTACAAGGCGATTGCTCTACCAACTGAGCTAAGCCGGCGACCGTCGGGCAGTTTAGCCGAGGCGTCTGTGGGACAGGACCGATAACATCGCCGTCGTTCCCTCACTCGAGACCCTACTTCGATGGCAAGACTGCTAGTCACCGGCGGCGCCGGTTACATCGGTTCGCACACCGCGGTCGCCCTGCTCGAGGCCGGCCACGAGGTGGTAAGCCTCGACAACTATTCGAACAGCTCGCCACGGGCGCTGCAGCGGGTTCAGCGAATCGCCGGCCGGCCGCTGACGGCGATCGAGGGCGATGTCCGCGACGCCGCGCTGCTGGCGCGGCTGTTCGCGCAGCAGTC
>CAZSYX010000020.1:0-33816 GCA_964610575.1 uncultured Burkholderiaceae bacterium | reverse complement strand
TCGAGGGCGATGTCCGCGACGCCGCGCTGCTGGCGCGGCTGTTCGCGCAGCAGTCGTTCGACGGCGTGATCCACTTCGCCGCCTTGAAGGCGGTCGGCGAGTCGGTGGCGAAGCCCCTTGCCTATTACGACAACAATGTCGGCGGCACGCTGGTGTTGCTGCAGGCAATGCAGTCAGCGGGGGTGCGGCGCATCGTGTTCAGTTCATCGGCCACGGTCTACGGCGCGCCGGACGCGCTGCCGATCACCGAGCAGGCGCCGATCCGCACCGCCAACCCGTACGGCGCCACCAAGGCGATGGTCGAGCAGGTGCTGCGCGACCTCGCCACCGCCGATGCGCGCTGGTCGGTGGTGTCGCTGCGCTACTTCAATCCGATCGGCGCTCACCCGAGCGGCGAGATCGGCGAGGACCCCAACGACATCCCGAACAACCTGTTCCCCTTCATCTGCCAGGTGGCGGCGGGCAGGCGGGAGCGTCTCGCCGTGTTCGGCAACGACTGGCCGACGCCGGACGGCACCGGCGTGCGCGACTACCTGCACGTGGTCGACCTCGCGGCGGGTCACCTGCGGGCGTTCGACTTCGCACAGCGCCAGAGCGGATGCACGGCCGTGAACCTCGGCACCGGTCGGGGCGTCAGCGTGCTGCAACTGGTGCGTGCGTTCGAGACGGCGACCGGACAGACGATTCCGTTTTCGATCGTCGAACGCCGGCCCGGCGATATCGCCGAGTGCTGGGCCGATCCGTCCGCCGCCGCACGCCTTCTCGGCTGGCGCGCCGAGCGCGGCATCGAGCAGGCCTGCGCCGATGGCTGGCGCTGGCAAAGCCGCAACCCCGACGGCTACCGCAGCGAAAGAAGCGCTACTTGATCCGGGTGAGCTTGGGCCGCTCTGAAGACGGCTTCGGGGGCTCGGGCGGCTCGGACGCGGCCGCCGCTTCCGCGGCCGGTTCGAGGGCGCGCGGCGCCGCCGGTGCGCTCATCGCGCGCGGCACCTCGAAGGCCATGCCCTGGCCGTTCTCGCGCGCATAGATGGCGATCACCTGCCCCATCGGCACATAGACCTCGCGCGGCACGCCGCCAAAGCGCGCCTGGAAGGAGATCGCCTCGTTGTCGATCAGCAGCCGGCTGGTGGCCAGTGCCGACATGTTGAGCACGATTTCGCCGTTGTTGACGAACTCGACCGGCACGCGGACCGTCTCGTCGACGGCCACGGCGACATACGGCGTGAAGCCGGAATCCGTGCACCAGTCGTAGATGGCGCGGATCAGGTAGGGCTTGGTCGAGACTTCAGCCATGGCGCCAGTGTAGCGGCGCTGGCAACGCGCCCCTGCGCTTGCCCCGCATCAGCGGCGCATCACCTTTTCCGACGGGGTCAGCGCCTCGATGAACGCCGGCCGGCTGAAGATGCGCTCGGCGTATTTCATCAGCGGCACCGCGCTCTTCGGCACGTCGATGCCATAGTGGTCGAGCCGCCACAGCAGCGGCGCGATCGCCACGTCGAGCATCGAGAAGTCATCGCCGAGCATGTACTTGTTCTTCAGCAGCACCGGCGCCAGCTGCACCAGCCGGTCGCGGATCGCCGGCTTGGCCTTCTCGATGAGCTTCGGGTTGCTGCTGTTCTCCAGCGTCTGCACGTGCACGAACAACTCGCGCTCGAAGTTGAACAGGAACAGCCGGGTGCGGGCGCGCGCTACCGGGTCGGCCGGCATCAGCTGCGGGTGCGGGAAGCGCTCGTCGATGTATTCGTTGATGATGTTCGACTCGTAAAGCACGAGATCGCGCTCGACCAGGATCGGCACCTGCCCGTAGGGATTCATCACGTTGATGTCCTCGGGCTTGTTGAAGAGATCGACGTCCTTGATCTCGAAGTCCATGCCCTTCTCGAACAGCACGAATCGGCAGCGCTGCGAGAACGGGCAGGTGGTTCCGGAGTAGAGCACCATCATCTTGTCGGGTCCTTGCAGAGAAAGCACGGCAACGGGCGTCGGCCTCGCCGCCTCACTTGATGTCCTTCCAGTACTCGCGGTTCAGCCACCAGGCGATTACGGTGAAGAAGGCCAGGAACAGCAGTACCCACACGCCGATCCGTACGCGCGTCGCCGCGCTCGGGTCGGTCATGAAGGTGAGGTAGGCGACCAGGTCGGCCACCTCGGCGTCGAACTGGCGCGCGAGCGCCGGATCGGCAGGCTTGAAGGAATAGGACATCCCCTCGGTCGCGTGCCCCTCGATCGGCGTGCGGGTGACGGTCACGTTGCCGGCGGCGTCGTACACCGATACCTCGCGCACCATGCCCTTGCCGCCGACCTCGTGATGCACCCTCTCGATCGTCGCCTCGCGCGGTCCCTGCCGCTCCCACAGGATGTGCGGCATGCCGATGTTCGGATAGACGACGTTGTTCCAGCCGGTGGGGCTGCTGGCGTCGCGGTAATAGCCGCGCAGCAGCGAGTACAGGTAGTCGGTGCCCTTGTAGTCGAACGAGGTGCGCGCCCGCGCAATCACCGACATGTCGGGCGGCGCCTTGCCGAACCACTGCTTGGCATCGGCCGGGCGCATGGCGATCGACATGGCGTCGCCGATCTTCTGGTTGCCGAAGATCAGGAAATCGCGGACCTGCCGGTCGTCCAGGCCGATCGCGTTCAGGCGGTTCCAGCGCATCAGGTTGGCGCTGTGGCATCCCATGCAGTAGTTGACGAAGGTACGGGCGCCGTTTTGCAGCGCCGCCAGGTCCTTGCCGCGTGACTCGGGCCAGGTGTCGAGGTGGACCAGCGCGCCGGCGGCATACGCCGTGCTGCTGGCCAGCAGGCACAGGAAAGCGATCAGTTTCTTCATCGTTCTTCTGCTCCCCGGTCTAGTGCGCGGCGAAGGTGACGCGCGACGGCACCGGTTTGAACTCGCCCATCCGGCTCCACCAGGGCATCAGCAGGAAGAAGGCGAAATACAGCAGCGTGCCGATCTGCGAGGCGCGCTCGTTGATCGGCGACGGCGGCTGGGTGCCGAAGTAGCCGAGCACCACGAACACGACCACGAAGGCCATCAGCAGCCACAGGTGCCAGGCCGGCCGGTAGCGCATCGACTTGGCAGGCGAGCAGTCCAGCCACGGCAGGGCGATGAAGATCAGGACCGAGGCGCCCATCAGCACCACGCCCCACAGTTTCGGGTCGAGCTTCAGCGGCCCGCCGATCATCAGCACGATCACCACGCCGGCCACGGCCAGCACGGCGAACTTGGCGAGCCGGTTGCGCAGCGTGAAGAAGAGCAGCAGCGCGTAGACGGCCAGCCCGGCCGCCAGCACCAGCATGAAAGGCTCGGTGGTGGCGCGCAGGATCGAGTAGTACGGAGTGAAGTACCAGACCGGCGCGATGTGCGGCGGCGTCTGCAGCGGATCGGCCGGGATGAAGTTGTTCCACTCGAGGAAGTAGCCGCCCATCTCCGGCATGAAGAACAGCACGCTGAAGAAGATGATCAGGAACACCCCGAGCCCCATGATGTCGTGCACCGTGTAGTAGGGGTGGAACGGGATGCCGTCGACCGGCTTGCCGGTCTTCGGATCCAGCGTCTCCTTGATCTCGACACCGTCCGGGTTGTTCGAGCCGACGTCGTGCAGGGCCAGGATGTGCGCCACGACCAGGCCGACCAGCACCAGCGGAAAGGCGATCACGTGCAGGGCGAAGAAGCGGTTCAGCGTCGCGTCCGACACCACGTAGTCGCCGCGGATCAGCACCGACAGGTCCGGGCCGATCACGGGTATCGCCGAGAACAGGTTGACGATCACCTGCGCGCCCCAGTAGCTCATCTGGCCCCACGGCAGCAGGTAGCCGAAGAAGGCCTCGCCCATCAGGCAGAGGAAGATCAGGCAGCCGAAGATCCAGATGATCTCGCGCGGGGTGCGGTAGCTTCCGTACAGCAGCGCCCGGAACATGTGCAGGTAGACGACGATGAAGAAGAACGACGCGCCGGTGGAGTGCATGTAGCGGATGAACCAGCCGCCGGGCACGTCGCGCATGATGTACTCGACCGACTCGAAGGCGTGCCGCGCGTCGGCCTTGTAGTGCATGGTCAGGAAGATGCCGGTGGTGATCTGGATCACCAGCACGACGATGGCCAGCGAGCCGAAGAAGTACCAGAAGTTGAAGTTCTTCGGTGCGTAGTACTCCGACAGGTGCTTCTTGTACTCGGCCATGATCGACGGCATGCGCTGGTCGATCCAGCCGAGGACGCCCTTGTATTCGGTCTTGTGCAAAGGCATGTCGCTTTCCCTTGGCGGCAGTTCCGGAGGCTCGGAAGTGGAATGTGGCTCGGCGCCGGCGGCCAGGCCGCACGGCAGGGCAGATCAGGTCGCTCTAGGCCTTGCTGTCGTCGCCGACCAGCACCAGCGTGTCGGACAGGTACTTGTGCGGCGGCACCTCGAGGTTGTCGGGCGCCGGCTTGTTCTTGAACACGCGGCCGGCCAGGTCGAAGGTCGAGCCGTGGCACGGGCACAGGAATCCCATGTCGTCGCCGAGCGTCGCGTTCGAGGCCGCGGCCAGCGGCCCGACCGGCGAGCAGCCGAGGTGCGAGCAGATGCCGACCGCGATCAGGTATTCGGGCTTGATCGAGCGCAGTTCGTTGCGCGCATAGGGCGGCGTCGGGTAGGCGGTGCGCTTCGACTCGGGATCGGCGACCCTGTCGTTGGTCTTATTGACCGCGGCGATCATTTCCGGCGTACGGCGCAGGATCCACACCGGCTTGCCTCGCCATTCGACGGTCTTCATCGTGCCGGGCGCAATGCCCGACAGATCGACTTCGACCGGGGCGCCGGCCGCCTTGGCACGCTCCGAGGGCGTGAAGGAAGCCACGAAGGGCGTCGCGGCGGCAAGGGCGCCGGCGCCGCCGACCACGCCGGTGGCGACCAGCGCGGCGCGCCGACCCGGATCGACAGCGTCTTGCGCGTCAGAAATTGAAGCCATGGGAAGTCTCGAATCGAAGGAAAAGGGCCGGCCCGGATCAGGGCGACCGTGGATTTTACCCGATGCCTTCGCGATCGCCGCCCGGCCGGCCCCGCAACGCCGCTCCAATGGCCGGCGGGCCATCGCCATCCCGCACAATCGCGGTCCGTCGGCGTCGGGCGCCGTCGGCAAGCGGGATAATCGGCAGGCGGCCCGGACTCTGGCCGGGCCGGCGCGCGTCAGCAGAGAGGAGATTCGACGATGGGAATGATGCAGGAATTCAGGGAGTTCGCGCTCAAGGGCAACGTGATGGACCTCGCGGTCGGCGTGATCATCGGCGGCGCCTTCGGCAAGATCGTCGACTCGCTGGTCAGGGATGTGATCATGCCGCTGGTCAATTTCATTGCCGGCGGCCAGATCGACTTCTCCAACAAGTACTGGGTGCTGTCCGGCACGATCCCGTCGGGCGCGCCGCTGGCCGAGGCGCAGAAGGCGGGCACGGTTTTCGCTTGGGGCAGCTTCGTCACCGTGTCGATCAACTTCGTCATCCTGGCCTTCATCATCTTCTGGATGGTCAAGACGATGAACAGGATCAAGCGCGAGGCGCCGCCGGCGGCGGCGCCGGCGCCGCCCGAGGACGTGGTGCTGCTTCGCGAGATCCGCGACGCGCTCAAGCGCTAGGACGTGATGCTGTCGCGCCTGTGGCTGCTGTTCGCGCAGGCCACCACGGTCGGCCTGGCGCTGCTGTTCATCGTCGCCACGCTGAAGCCGCAGTGGCTGCGCGATGCGCCCACGCTCGCGCCGGCGCCGCAGGTGACGATCCAGCAGGCGACGGCGCCAGAGGCGGCGCGCGCGGTGGCCATGAAGTCGTACGCCGAGGCCGCGCGGCGGGCGATGCCGGCCGTGGTCAGCGTCTACACGACCAAGGAGATCCGTCGCACGCCGGCCCTCGAGGACCCGATCTTCGATCGGTTCTTCGGTGACCGCTCGCAGGGCCGTGCCGAACGGGTGGCCGGCCTCGGCTCCGGCGTGATCGCGGCCGCCGAAGGCTACGTGCTGACCAACCATCACGTCGTGCAGGCGGCCGACGAGATCGCGGTGGCGCTCGCCGACGGCCGCAAGGTCGCGGCCACGCTGGTCGGAGCCGACCCGGAAACCGACGTCGCGGTGCTGCGCATCGACGCGCGCGACCTGCCGGTCATCACGCTCGGCTCCTCGGAACTGCTCAACGTCGGCGACGTGGTGCTGGCCATCGGCAACCCGTTCGACGTCGGCCAGACGGTGACCATGGGGATCGTCTCGGCGGTCGGCCGCAACAACCTGGGCATCAACCGCTACGAGAACTTCATCCAGACCGACGCGGCGATCAACCAGGGCAACTCGGGCGGCGCGCTCATCGACACGGCCGGCAACCTGGTCGGCATCAACACGGCCATCTACTCGCGCTCCGGGGGCTCGATCGGCATCGGCTTCGCCATCCCGACGGCGATCGTCACCGAGGTGATGAAGGACCTGATCGCCAAGGGGCGCGTCACCCGCGGCTACTTCGGCATCGAGCCGGTCGACATCACGCCGGAACTCGTCGCCGCGCTCAAGCTGCGCCGCGAGCAGGGTGTCGTGGCGCGCGGCGTTCAGCGCAACGCGCCGGCAGGCAACGCCGGAATGGAGCCGGGCGACGTGCTGCTGTCGATCAACGACGTGCCGGTGCGCGACACGCCGGGCATGCTGAACCAGATCGCGCAGTTGGCGCCGGGCTCTTTGGCGAAGGTGCGGGTCGAGCGCAACAGCCGCGAACTCGATCTGAGCGTGACCGTCGGCGAGCGACCGGTGCCGCCTGAGCGGCGCTGAGGCGCTGTTTCAGCGAATCAGCGGCGCTGCTGCGCCCGCAGTTCCTCGGCCTTGATCCTCGCCGCCGGCTCGCCGCTGGCCGATGCCTCCACGTACCAGTGCAGGGCACGCGCGGCATCCTGGGGCACGCCGTCACCGTGCTCGTACATGCTGGCCAGGATGTAGGCGGCGCCGGTGTCGCCCTGCTCGGCCGCCTGCTCGTACCAGTAGGCGGCGCTCGCATAATCGCGCGGCACGCCGCGGCCGAGGTAGTACTGGGTGGCCACAGCGAGCTGGGCATCGCGCCAGCCCTGGCGCGCCGCCTTCTCGTACCAGAGGGTGGCGTCGGCCAGCGAACGCGGCAGCAGCCGGCCCTGCTCGATCAGCGCGGCGAGCGAGAACTGCGCCCGCGCCAGTCCGTTGTCGGCGGCAAGGCGCAGCCAGGCCAGGCCTTGCGCGGGATCGGCGGTGACGCCGTCGCCGCTGATCAGGATCACCGCCAGGTTGAACTGCGCCACGCGGTCGTTGCGTTCGGCCGCCTTGCGGAAGTGGGCCAGCGCGCCGTGCGGATCGCGCGCCTGGTACGCCGCCCAGCCGCGGGCCAGGTCGGGATCGTCGTCCGGAACGATCTGCAGCTGCGCCGATGCCGCCGCGCCGAGCGCGACGAGCGCAGCCAACAAGAGAGTCGGCGCCACCCGCAGCGAGCGCATCGACGGAAGAGCGTTCAGCTGCCGGCCGCCGAACCGGCGGCCTGCGGATCGGGCCGCTTGCCGACCAGGCGCGCGACCTGGATGCCGATTTCGTACAGCAGGCACAGCGGCACCGCCAGCAGCAGCTGCGAAATCACGTCCGGCGGCGTGAAGATCGCCGCCACGATGAAGGCGCCGACGATCACATAGGGTCGCGAGGCTTTCAGCCGCTCGACGTCGGCGATGCCGAAACGCACCAGCAGCACGACCACGATCGGCACCTCGAAGGTCAGGCCGAAGGCCAGGAACAGGCCGAGCACGAAGCTGAAGTAGGCGTCGATGTCGGGTGCGACATTGACCGTGGCCGGCGCAAAGTTGGCAATGAAGCGGAAGACGAGGCCGAAGACGACGAAATAGCAGTACGCCATGCCGAGCCCGAACATGGCCACGCTCGAGGCGATGATCGGCGCGGCGAGGCGTTTCTCGTGCAGGTACAGACCGGGGGCGACGAACGCCCACGCCTGGTACAGCACGAAGGGCAGCGCGATCAGGAAGGAGACGAACAGGGTGAGCTTCAGCGGCACCATGAACGGCGTGATCACGCCGGTGGCGATCAGCTTGGTGCCCGCAGGCAGCACGCTCATCAGCGGCGCCGACAGGACAGTGAAGATGTCGCGCATGAACGGCGACAGCACCAGGAAGACCACCACGATGGCGATCGCCGCGCGCACCAGCCGCTGGCGCAGCTCGATCAGGTGCGACAGGAAGCTCTGCTCTTCGCCGGGCTCGGCGCCGCCGGCGGGGGGCTCGCCGCTCATCGTCCGCCCGGCTCCATCAGCGGCGAATCCGCGGGCGGTTCACCCGTGCCCGCGGGGCGTACTTGCGCTGCGTGCCCGCATGCGCGGCCGGCAGTGCCATCTGCCGCTTGAGGCGCGTCAGTTCCTCGGCCAGTTCATCGACCGAGGGGCCCGGCTTGTAGCGCTTGGGAAAGACGCTGCTCCGCCAGGTCTCGCCCGCCCCTTCCCACGCGTAGTCGGTCGGCGTCGTCTCGCCCGGAACGGCTGTCGAGCCGGTTCCTTTGCTGATCTCGGATTCGAGGGAGGTCAGGTCCGAGCTGACCTCGTTCAGGGACGACTTCACCGACTGCGCCGCCTGCCGGGCTTCCTCCTGCAGCTTCTTCAGTTCGGCCAGTTCCATCTCGCGATTGATGTCGCTCTTGACCTGGCTGACGTAGCGCTGCGCCTTGCCGACCCACTCGCCGACGGTGCGCGCCACCTTGGGCAGCCGCTCGGGGCCGAGCACGACCAGCGCCACCGTGCCGATGACGGCGAGTTCACCGAAACTGAAATCGAACATGGTGCGCCGATGCCCGGGCGGTCAGCGTCGAACCGGCCCGATGCCGGCGCTGCGAGCCAGCCGCCGGCGGCTCGAGGCGGTCAGGACTTCTCTTTGGCCTGGACGTCGATCGTCTGGCCGGCGACCTGCTTCGTCTCCTCGACCTTCTTCGCCGCGGCGTCGACCTCGTCGGTGCCTTCCTTGATGCCTTCCTTGAAGCCCTTGATGGCGCCGCCGAGATCCTTGCCCATGTTCTTCAGCTTGCTGGTGCCGAAGACCAGGATGATGACCAGCAGGACGATCAGCCAATGCCAGATTGAGAACGAACCCATGATGAACTCCGGTGACGACTACAGACGTTTCCACGGCCGGGGACCTCCCAGCACGTGCACGTGCAAGTGATAGACCTCTTGCCCGCCGTCCGGGCCGTTGTTGGTGACGACACGATATCCGTTCGTGGCGCCTTGTTCTCGTGCCAGCCGCGGTGCGAGGAGCTGCATTTTACCCAACAGCCGCTCGTGCCGAGGCTCGGCGACGTCCAGATTGTCGAAGTGCTCCCTGGGCACCATCAGCAGGTGCACCGGCGCTGCCGGGTGAATGTCGTGCAGGACCACGAGGTCTTCGTCCTCGTAGACCCTGCGGCTGGGGATCTCGCCCTTGACGATCTTGCAGAAGATGCAGTCCTTGCTCATATCGCTTTCCTCGTCACTCGCCCGCGGCGTCGCGCGCCTGCGCCTTGCGTGCTGCCATTTCTTCCAACCCCGAGGTTCCGGCGCGGCGCTGCAGTTCGGCCAGCACCTGCTGCGGCTGCAGCCCGTAGTACGCCAGCATCACCAGGCAGTGGAACCACAGGTCGGCGGTCTCGGCGACGACACGTTCCTTCGGCCCGCCGCGGCCGGCGTCCTTGGCGGCGAGCACGGTTTCGGTCGCTTCCTCGCCGATCTTCTTCAGGATCGCGTCCTCGCCTCGGGTCAGCAGCCGCGCCACGTACGAGGCATCCGGATCGCCGCCGCGCCGCGATTCGATCACTGCCGCCAGCCGGGCCAGCACGTCGTCGTTGATCATTTTCGATAGATCAGTTCGGGATCCTTGAGCACGGGATCGACCGCCTGCCACTGCCCGTCGCGCAGCAGGCGGAAAAAACAGCTCTCGCGCCCCGTATGACAGGCGATGCCGCCTGCCTGTTCCACCCGGTACAGCACCACGTCGCCGTCGCAGTCCAGGCGCACCTCCTGCACGCGCTGCCGGTGCCCGGATTCCTCGCCTTTGCGCCACAGGCGGTCGCGCGAGCGAGAAAAGTACACCGCCTGGCCGGTCGCCACCGTCTCGGCCAGCGCCCCCGCATTGGCCCAGGCCACCATCAGCACGCGACCGCTGGCCGCATCCTGCGCGATCACCGGCACCAGCCCGTTCTCGTCGAAGCGGATCTCCTTGAGCCAGTTCACGGCCCGCACCCCTCCCGCTTCATGCATCCCTCATCGTGATGCCCTGCTGGGCGAGGAAAGCCTTGGCCTCACGCACCGTGTACTCGCCGTAATGGAAGATCGACGCCGCCAGCACGGCGTCGGCACGACCGATCTTGATGCCGTCGGCGAGATGCTGCAGGTTGCCGACGCCGCCGGAGGCGATCACCGGCACGCTGACCGCGTCGGACACGGCGCGGGTCAGCTCGAGGTCGAAGCCCGCCTTGGTGCCGTCGCGATCCATGCTGGTGAGCAGGATCTCGCCGGCGCCGAGTTCGGTGACCCGTCGCGCCCACTCGATCGCGTCCAGCCCGGTCGCGGTGCGTCCGCCGTGGGTGAAGACCTCCCAGCCGTGCGCCGGGTCGTCGCCGACGCGCCGCCGGGCATCGATCGCAACGACGATGCACTGCGCGCCGAAGCGCCCGCTGGCGTCCGCCACCAGCTGCGGGTTCTGCACGGCGGCGGTGTTGATCGAGATCTTGTCGGCGCCGGCGTTCAGCAGCCGGCGCACGTCCTCGACCTTGCGCACGCCGCCGCCCACGGTCAGCGGGATGAAGACGCATTCGGCCACGGCCTCGATCACGGTGAGCAGGATGTCGCGGGCGTCGGACGAGGCAGTGATGTCGAGAAAGGTCAGTTCGTCGGCGCCCTCGCCGTCATAGCGGCGCGCGATCTCGACCGGATCGCCGGCGTCGCGCAGCTGCACGAAATTGACGCCCTTGACCACGCGACCCGCAGTCACGTCCAGGCAGGGGATGATTCGCTTGGCGAGCATGGTGCAAGTATGACCGACGGGCGACGGATGGCCCGCCTTCCACGCCCCGCCCGGCTTCAGCCGTCGCTCAGTTCGTCGGCGCGGCTCTGCGCCGCCTTGAAGTCGATCGCGCCCTCGTACAGCGAGCGGCCGAGGATCGCCGCCTCGATGCCCTCCGGCTCGACCGCGCACAGACGCTCGATGTCGGCCATGCCCGACACACCGCCGCTGGCGATCACCGGGATCTTCACCGCGCGCGCCAGTTCGACCGTGGCCTCGATGTTCACCCCGGTCATCATGCCGTCGCGGCCGATGTCGGTGTACAGGATCGCGTCGACGCCGTAGTCCTCGAACTTCTTCGCCAGGTCGATCACGTCGTGGCCGGTGAGCTTGCTCCAGCCGTCGGTGGCCACCTTGCCGTCGCGGGCATCGAGCGAGACGATCACGTGCCCGCCGAACGCGGTGCAGGCGTCCTGCAGGAAACCGGGGCTCTTGACCGCAGCCGTACCGATCACTACGTACGCCACGCCATCGTCGATGTAGCGCTCGATCGTGTCGAGGTCGCGGATGCCGCCACCGAGCTGCACCGGAATGTCGTCGCCGACCGCGGCGATCATCCGCTTGATCACGGCCTCGTTGACCGGCCGCCCCGAGCGGGCGCCATTGAGGTCGACGATGTGCAGCCGGCGCGCACCCTGCGCGACCCAGTGCCGGGCCATCGCCACCGGATCCTCCGAAAAAACGGTCGCATCGGACATGTCGCCCTGGCGCAGGCGGACGCACTTGCCGTCCTTAAGGTCGATCGCGGGAATCAGCAGCATGGCGGAGGCACATCGCCGAGGATGTCGGAAGCTCGGGAAGCGGGGATGGAATGGGCAGGCGGCCGATTCAGCGCTTTGGTCAGGGATTCCAGCGCGTGAAGTTCTCGTAAAGCTTCAGTCCGGCAGCTGCGCTCTTTTCGGGGTGAAACTGCGTCGCGAAAATATTATCCCGCGCCACCACGCAGGTAAAGCTGTGACCATAGTCGCTGGTGCCCGCGACCAGCGCCGCATCGCGCGGAGCTACGTAGTAACTGTGCACGAAGTAGAACCAGCTGCCGTCGGCGATGCCGTCCCACAGCCGGTGGCGCACCGTCTGCCGCACGCGGTTCCAGCCCATGTGCGGCACCTTCAGCCGCGCGCCATCGGCCGTTCGCATGGCTTCGTGTCGGAAGCGCACCACGTTGCCGGCGAACAGCCCGAGGCCGGGCGTGTCGCCCTCTTCCGAACGCTCGAACAGCATCTGCTCGCCAATGCACACCGCAAGGACCGGCTTGCTGGCGGCGGCGGCACGCACCGCTTCCTCGAGCCCCGACTCGCGCAGGTAGCGCATGCAGTCGGGCATCGCGCCCTGGCCGGGAAAGACGATGCGGTCGGCAGCGCGGACCTCGGTGGGATCGGAACTGATGCGCACCGCGGTCGACGGCGCAACATGCTCCAGCGCCTTCGCCACCGAGCGAAGGTTGCCCATACCGTAATCAACTATCGCGATCACTGCGTGTGTACACGCCGCATGGCTGCGCTACAGCGTGCCCTTGGTTGACGGGACCACACCCGCAGCGCGCGGATCGGGCTCGACCGCCATGCGCAGCGCCCGGGCGAATGCCTTGAACACCGTCTCGCACTGGTGATGGGCGTTGTCGCCGCGCAGGTTGTCGACGTGCACCGTGACCAGCGCGTGGTTGACGAAGCCCTGGAAGAACTCGTGCGAAAGGTCGGCATCGAACTCGCCGATCATCGCCCGCGTGAAGGGCACGTTCCACTCGAGGCCGGGCCGCCCCGAAAAATCGACCACCACCCGCGACAGTGCCTCGTCCAGCGGCACATAGGCGTGACCGTAGCGGCGGATGCCCTTCTTGTCGCCCACCGCGCGCGCCACTGCCTGGCCGAGCGTGATGCCGACGTCCTCGACGGTGTGGTGGCCGTCGATGTGCAGGTCGCCTTTCGCCTCGACGGTCAGATCGAGCGCGCCGTGGCGGGCGATCTGGTCGAGCATGTGATCGAAGAAGCCGATGCCAGTGGCCAGCTGCGAGCGGCCGCTGCCATCGAGATTGACCACCACCCGGATCTGCGTCTCGGCGGTGTTGCGGACGATTTCTGCGCTGCGTGCGGTCATCGAGGTTCTACAGGCTGGCGGTCAGTGCGGCGAAAAAGGCGTCGTTCTCGGCCGGCGTACCCACCGTGACGCGCAGGCAGCCGGCCAGCAGCGGATGCACGTGCGCGCGATTCTTGATCAGTATGCGCCGCGCCTTCAGCGCCGCAAACACCCGGTCGGCCGCCTCCGAGCCGCCGGCAACTCGGAAAAGGATGAAATTGGCGGCCGAATCGAATGCCGTGACCGCGTCGAGCGAGCGCAGCCGCCCGAGCAGCCGCTCGCGTTCGGCGCGCAGCAGCGCCGCCTGCTCTTCGAGCAGCGCGCGCTTGTCCATCATGAAGTCGGCAGTGGCCAGGGTGAGCACGTTGACGTTGTATGGCGGCCGCACCTTGTTGAACTCGGCTATCCACACCGGGTCGCCGCACAGGTAGCCGAGCCGGATGCCGGCAAGGCCCATCTTGGAGAACGTGCGCAGCACGAGCAGGTTCGGCCAGCGCGCGAGCTGCGGCAGCCAGGTGTCCTGCGCGAAGGGCAGGTAGGCCTCGTCGAGCACCACCAGTCCCGGCGCGGCATCGAGCAGTGCCTCCACCGTGGCGCGGTCGAACAGGTTGCCGGTCGGATTGTTCGGCCAACTGATGAAGATCACCGCTGGAAGGTGGCGGGCGATCGCCGCCAGCAGCGCGTCTCGATTCAGCGAGAAGTCTTCCGCCAGCGGCACGCCGACGAAACGGCAATCGTCGAAGCGGCTCGACAGGTCGTACATCTCGAAGCTCGGCCAAGGCGAAAGCACCGTCGCACCGGGCTTGGCGCACGACTGGATCACCAGGTGGATCAGTTCGTCCGAACCGTTGCCGAGCAGCAGCGCCATGCCCGCCGGCAGGTCGATCGAGCGCGCCAGCTTTTCCCTGAAGGCGCGCGGATCGGCCGGCGGGTAGCGGTTCAGCGGCACCTGCGCCAGCCGCTCGCCCAGTTCGCGCGCCACCTCCGGCGGCAGCGCGAAGGGGTTTTCCATCGCGTCGAGCTTGGTGAGCCCGGTCGAATCGGGCACCGCATAGGCGCTGATCGCGCGCACGTCGTCGCGGATCACCGACAGGTCCAGTCCCGGGCGAGCGGGTTCGTTCATCTTTCGATCCGGTAGCGCGCGCTCGCGGCGTGCGCCGGCAGCCGCTCGCCGTCGGCGAGTCGCGCCGCGACCTCGCCGAGCGTGCGCGCTCCCCGGGGCGAAACGCGGATCAGGCTGGTGCGTTTCTGGAAATCGTAGACGCCGAGCGGCGACGAGAAGCGCGCCGTGCGCGCGGTCGGCAGCACGTGATTCGGGCCGGCGCAGTAGTCGCCGAGCGACTCGCTCGAATGGCGACCGAGGAAGATCGCGCCGGCGTGGCGGATCAGCGCCGCCCACCGTTGCGGCTCATCGGTGGAGATCTCGAGGTGTTCAGGCGCGATGCGGTTGGCCACCGCGCAGGCGTCTTCGAGATCGCGGGTCAGGATCAGCGCACCGCGGTCGGCGAGGCTCTTCTCGATGATCGCGCGCCGCGGCATCGTCGGCAGCAGCCGCGCCATCGAGGCCTGCACGCGCTCGATGAACGCCGCGTCGGGGGTGAGCAGGATCGCCTGTGCCAGTTCGTCGTGCTCGGCCTGCGAGAACAGGTCCATCGCGATCCAGTCCGGGTCGGTCCTGCCGTCGCAGATCACCAGGATCTCGCTCGGGCCGGCGATCATGTCGATGCCGACC
Organism: uncultured Burkholderiaceae bacterium; assembly: GCA_964610575.1. Classification (GTDB taxonomy): domain Bacteria; phylum Pseudomonadota; class Gammaproteobacteria; order Burkholderiales; family Burkholderiaceae_F; genus JADJWR01. The sequence continues at coordinate 18,960 of CAZSYX010000020.1, read as the reverse complement.
GTGCCGAACACGTGCCGCTTTGCAGCCGCGACGTAGGCGTTGCCGGGGCCGACGATCTTGTCGACCGCGGGCACCGTCTCGGTGCCGTAGGCGAGTGCCGCCACCGCCTGCGCGCCGCCGATGGCAAAGGCGCGCGTCACCCCGGCCAGCGCCGCGGCGGCCAGCACCAGCGGATTGCGCGCGCCGTCAGGAGTGGGCGAGACCATCACGATCTCGCGCACGCCGGCCACATGGGCCGGGATCACGTTCATCAGCACCGACGAGGGATAGGCCGCCAGCCCGCCCGGAACGTAGACGCCGACGCTGTCCAGCGGCGTGACGCGCTGGCCGAGTTCGGTGCCGTCGTCCTCGGTGACCGACCAGCTCTCGCCGCGCTGCTTCTCGTGAAATGCCTGGATGCGCCGCGCCGCCGCCTCGAGCGCCGCCCGATCCTCGATGGGCAGCGACTCCAGCGCCGCACGCATCTCCCCGGACGGGATCTCCAGCGCCGCCACCGTCGGCGCGTTCATCCGGTCGAAGCGGTTGGTGTACTCGAGCAGCGCCGCGTCGCCGCGGCTGCGCACGTCGTCGACGATCGCTGACGCGGCAGCGTCGATGCGCCGGTCGGCAGCGGTGTCGATCGCCACCAATTGCGCGAACGCGGCATCGAAGCCGGCATCGCGCGTCGACAGCACTTTCACCTTCATCGCCCCACCGCCGCTTCCAGTCGATCCACGAGCGGCATCAATTCCTCGCGCTTGGTCTTCAGCGCCGCCTGGTTGACGATCAGCCGAGAGCTGATCGCCGCGATCTCCTCGACCTCCACCAGGTTGTTGGCGCGCAGCGTGCCACCGCTGGACACCAGGTCGACGATCGCGTCGGCCAGCCCCGCCAGCGGCGCGAGCTCCATCGAGCCATACAGCTTGATCAGGTCGACGTGCACGCCCTTCGCCGCAAAGTGCTCGCGGCTGGCCGTCAGGTACTTGGTCGCCACACGCAGCCGCGCGCCGCGCCGCACCGCGGCCGGGTAGTCGAAACCGGCCGGCACCGCCACACACAGCCGGCAGCGGGCGATGCCGAGGTCGAGCGGCTGATACAGGCCATTGCCGCCATGCTCGATCAGCACGTCCTTGCCGGCCACGCCGAGGTCGGCGGCGCCGTACTGCACGTAGGTTGGCACGTCGGTGCTGCGCACGACCACGATGCGCAGGCTCGGTTCGGTCGTGCCAATGATCAGCTTGCGCGAGGTCTCCGGATCTTCGAGCGGCGCGATGCCGGCGCGCGCGAGCAGCGGCACCGTCTCGTCGAATATCCGTCCCTTGGAAAGTGCAAGCGTGATCATTTCAGTCGTTCGATCTTCGCGCCCAGCGCGGCCAGTCGGCTCTCCATCCGGTCGTAGCCGCGATCGAGATGGTAAATGCGATCGACGATTGTCTCGCCCTCGGCCACCAGGCCGGCGATCACCAGGCTCGCCGAGGCGCGCAGATCGGTGGCCATCACGCGCGCGCCGGAGAGCTTCGGCACGCCGCGCACAATCGCCGTGTTGCCTTCGATGTCGATCTGCGCGCCGAGCCGCTGCAGCTCGAGCACGTGCATGAAGCGGTTCTCGAAGATCGTCTCGGTGATGCGGCCGACGCCGTCGGCCACGCAGTCCAGCGCCATGAACTGCGCCTGCATGTCGGTCGGGAAGCCCGGGTGCGGCGCAGTGCGCAGGCTGACCGACTGCGGCCGCCCGCGGGCACGCACGCGAATCCAGTCCTCGCCGACGTCGAGCTGGCTGCCTGCCTCGCGCAACTTGTCGAGCACCCCGTCGAGCGTGTCGGGAGCGGCGCCCGTCAGCCGCACGTCGCCGCCGCAGACCGCCGCGGCCACGAGGAAGGTGCCCGTCTCGATCCGGTCGGGCAGCACGCGGTGCTGCGCCCCGTGCAGCCGCTCGACGCCGTCGATCACGATGCGGTCGGTGCCGGCGCCGCGGATGCGCGCGCCCATCGAGTTCAGGCAGCGCGCCAGGTCGACCACCTCCGGCTCGCGCGCGGCGTTCTCGATCACCGTTTCGCCGTCGGCCAGCGCCGCGGCCATCATGAGGTTCTCTGTGCCGGTCACGGTGACCATGTCGGTCACGATGCGTGTGCCCTTCAGTCGCGACGCCTCGGCGACGATATAGCCGTGCTCGATCTGAAGCCGCGCGCCGAGCGCACGCAGCCCCTTGATGTGCTGGTCGACCGGCCGCGCGCCAATGGCACAGCCACCCGGCAGGCTGACCCGCGCCTGGCCGAAGCGCGCCAGCAGCGGCCCGAGGACCAGGATCGACGCGCGCATCGTCTTGACCAGCTCGTACGGCGCCTCGGCCGCGCCGATGACATCGGCCCGCGCGACGACCCGGCTGCCTTCACGCGACAGGCGCGCTCCCATGCCCGCCAGCAGCCTGCCCATCGTCGTGATGTCGGCAAGCTGGGGGACGTTCTCCAGCACGACTTCGTCGCCGGTAAGCAGGGTGGCGGCAAGGATCGGCAGTGCCGCGTTCTTGGCGCCGGCCACCCGGACCTCGCCCGCCAGCCGAGCGCCGCCGGTGATTCTCAGCTTGTCCATCGGCAGGTCGTCGCTGGCAGGGAGGCGAATCGCCCGCACCGGGCGGGTGTCGAAGAAGCGTGGGGCATCAGGCATCGGCGGCTCCGTGGGTTGCCGCCCGCGACATGCGGGCAGACGGAGCGATTGATGCCAGCCGCGTGTGAAGCGATCCGGAAGAAAACGTGAAGCGATGCCCGGGTCATTGCTGCAGCGCCTGCCATTCGGCCGGGGTCAATGCCTTGATCGACAGCGCGTGCACCTCCTCGCGCATGCGTAGCCCAAGCGCGGCGTAGACCAGCTGGTGCCGCTGCACGCGCGACTTGCCCTCGAAGGCACTCGACACCACCAGTGCATCGAAGTGACGGCCGTCGCCGTCGACATGCAGTTCCTCGCAGGACAGGCCCTCGGCAATGTAGCGGCGGACGTCGTCTGGGGAGGGTTCCATGAGGTTGCACCGGATCAGGTTCGGATCTTGTAGCCGCGGGCAAGCATCGACAGCGCGAATGCCGAGGCCGCGGCCAGCGCGGCCAGCACGATCGCCAGGCTCAGCCAGGGCGACGCGTCCGAGACGGCGAAGAAGCCGTAGCGGAAGCCGTCAATGAGATAGAAGAACGGGTTCAGGTGCGACACCGCCTGCCAGAACGGCGGCAGGCCGTGCACCGAGTAGAAGACGCCGGACAGGAAGGTGGCCGGCATGATGACGAAGTTCTGGAACGCCGCCAGCTGGTCGAACTTGTCGGACACGATGCCGGCGATCAACCCGAGCACACCCAGCAACGCGGCGCCGGCCAGCGCGAACACGGCAATCCACAGCGGCGCCCTGAACGGCGGCGGCGCGAACCAGACGGTGACGGCGAAAACGCCGATGCCGACCACGATGCCGCGCACGACCGCCGCCGTCACATAGGCGAGGAAGAACTCGCGGTTCGAGATCGGCGGCAGCAGCACGAACACCAGGTTGCCGGTGATCTTGCTCTGGATCAGCGACGACGAGGAATTGGCGAAGGCGTTCTGCAGCAGCGACATCATCACCAGTCCGGGGATCAGGAAGGCCGTGTAGCCCACGCCCGGAAACACCTCGACGCGATCCTCGAGCACGTGGCCGAACACCAGCAGGTACAGCACGCCGGTGAGCACCGGCGCGGCCACCGTCTGGAAGCTCACCTTCCAGAAGCGCAGCACCTCCTTGAAGAGCAGCGTGCGAAAACCGACTGCTTGCGCCGCAGGCAGCGGCGCAAGCAGTCGTCCCCGCGAAAGCGGGGACCCAGTGTCTCTGTCTTCTCCGGTCGTCACACGAGCGCCGCTCACGCCGCCACCCTCTCGCGATCGCTCGCCATCAGCTGCATGAACACGTCCTCGAGATCGGCATGGCCGACCTCGACCTCGTCGATCCCGGCACCGGACTCGCGGCACGCGGCCAGCACGCCCTCGACGTCGGCGGCGCTGGCCACGCGCAGCTTCACCCGGCCGTCACCCTGTTCGATCGCCCGCACGCGCAGCGCCGGCGGAAGTTCGCCGCGCAGGCGCAGCGTCACCTGCACGTCGGCGAGCCGTTGCAGCAGCGCCTGCGTGCGATCGAGCGCGATCAGCCGGCCTCCCTTGAGCATGCCGATGCGGCCGCAAAGCTGCTGCGCCTCTTCCAGGTAGTGCGTGGTGAGCACGATCGTGTGGCCGTCGCGGTTCAGCCTCCGGATGAACGCCCACAGGCCCTGGCGCAACTCGACGTCGACCCCGGCGGTCGGCTCGTCGAGCACGATCACCGGCGGCCGGTGCACCAGCGCCTGCGCCACCAGCACGCGCCGCTTCATCCCGCCCGACAGGGTGCGCATGTTGGCGTCGGCCTTGGCGGTGAGATCCAGGTGGGCCATCACTTCGTCGATCCAGTCGTCGTTTCTGCGCAGGCCGAAGTAGCCGGACTGGAAGCGCAGCGTCTCGCGCACGGTGAAAAACGGGTCGAACACCAGTTCCTGCGGCACCACGCCGATCCGGCTGCGCGCGTCGCGATAGTCGGCGACGACGTCATGGCCCAAAACCGTCGCCCGGCCGCTGCTCGCCCGCGCCAGCCCGGCGACGATCGAGATCAGTGTCGTCTTGCCGGCGCCATTCGGGCCGAGCAGGCCGAAGAACTCGCCCTGTTCGACGCGCAGGCTGACGCCGTCGAGCGCGGTCACGCGCGGGTAGCGCTTGACCAGCTCGGTCACTTCGATGGCAGCAACTTCGGTCATACAGAAATGAAAAGGCCGCCGAACTGAGCTTCAGTGCGGCGGCCGGCGAATTGTAGAAGCTTCGACGAGGCGCGCCTTCAGGCCGCCGCGTGCTCACCGAGGTCAAGCAGGCCGTCGACGCCGTACAGCCTGGCCAAACTGGCGATGTCGGCCGGCACGCTGCTCAACGCCAGCCGGCCGCCTTGTGCGATCGCCTGCCGTTGCCATTCGAGCAGCAGTGCGATCGCCGCCGTGTCGACCTCGGTCACCGAGCCCAGATCGAAGGCGAACTCGCCGCGCGCGATCGCCGCGTGCCCCACGGCCAGCAGTTCGCCGGCATTGGCATTGGTGATCGAGGCCGCTTCGATGTTCATCGCGGGGCGCGACTGTCGCCGGCTCAGGAGGTCTTGCTTTCCAGCGCCTTGTTGCGGTCGGCCAGCGACTTGATCAGCCCGTCGATGCCGCCGCGGTTGATTTCGCTGGCGAACGTGTTGCGATAGTTCTCGACCAGCCAGACGCCGAGCACGTTGACGTCGTAGATCTTCCAGCCGGCGCTGGTCTTCTCGAGCCGGTAGTCGAGCTGGATCGGCTCGCCGCGCGCCGGCACTGCCTGCGTGCGCACCGTGACGTCGGTTTCGGCAGGCTCGGCGCGGAATGGCTTCATCTGCACCTGGTAGTCCTTCGCCGTCGACACGGCGCCGGCATAAGTGCGCACGAGCAAGGAGCGGAACTCGCGCGTCAGCGCCTGCCGCTGTTCGGCCGTCGCGTCGCGCCAGCTGCGGCCGACGGCGAGGCGGGTCATCTTCTCGAAGTTCACGTACGGCAGGACCTTCTCGTCGACCAGCGCGTTAAGGCGCGCGATGTCGCCCGACTGCAGGCTCGGGTCCTTGCGGATCGAGGCCAGGACGTCTTCCGACAACGTCTTGACCAGAGCGTCCGGAGCGCTCAAGGCGGCATTGGCGGTGCCCTGCGCCTGAACCGCCTGCCCATGCGCCAGTCCCGCGCCGATCAGCGCGGCAAGAGCGAGTGATGTAACCAGGGTTCTGTAACTCATCGTTGCAATTTCCTATTCAGCGATTCGCCCAGCGGATGTTCCGGGGCTTTAACGCGGCGATGCCGGCGGCGGTTGATCCGGCGCAGGCTTCGGCGCATCGCCGCCCGGTGCCGGCGGTGTGTCTGCTTCCTCCTCGTCCGGATCCCTCAGGCGCGGCGGGTTTCCGTCATACACGAGATTGCGCCGCAGCTGCAGGTACGCGTCGCGCACGAACTGGTACCTGTCCAGCGCCGCGGCTTCCAGCACCCTTTCCGCCGGCAGCAGGCTGGCGCGCATGTCGACCAGGCGCGCCCCGACCAGCGAATTGCGTACGGGGATGTCCTGTATGTACCAGATGGGGTCGGTACCGAGGAAGTCGAACAAGCGGCCGAACGTGTCGCGGATCGTGCTGGGCCCCAGTATCGGCAGCACGAAGTACGGCCCCGGCAAGACCCCCCAGCGGCCGAGCGTCTGGCCGAAGTCCTCGTTGTTGCGCGGCGCGCCCGCCTTGGCGGCGAGGTCGAAGCAGCCGAGCAGGCCGGCGGTGCTGTTCCAGAACAGCCGCGACACGTCGCTCATCGCGTCGCTCGGCTTGCCCTGCAGCAGATTGTTAATGGCGTTGACCGGCTCGAGTAGATTGAGAAAGGCGTTGTTGACGCACACGCGCAGGTCCTTGGGCAGCACCGCCTCGTAGGCCTGCGCAACCGGCTTGAGCACCGCGCGGTCGACGCGGTCGTTGAAGTCGAACATGTGCCGGTTGTAGACCTCGAGGGGGTCGACCGGAGTCGTGCCCGCCCCCGGCGGGATCGATGCGCAAGCGGCCAGTCCGCCCGCAAGAACAAACGCGGCGGCGAAACGACACAACGCGCCGAGCAGCCTCATCGAGGCCTCACTTCTTCGCTTCGCCGCCGCTTTCGGCGGCGCGGTTGTAGAGCATCTGCCCGATCAGGTTCTCCAGCACCACGGCCGACTGCGTCATCTTGATCGTGTCGCCGGCGGCCAGGTTCTCGTCTTCGCCGCCCGGATTCAGCCCCACGTACTGGTCGCCGAGCAGGCCGGCGGTCAGGATCGACGCCGAGGTGTCCTTGGGAAAGGCGTAGCGCTTCTCCAGTTCCATCATCACCAGGCCCTGGAAGGTCTTGCCGTCGAGCGAGATCGACGCCACGCGACCAACGTTCACACCAGCACTTTTCACCGGCGCGCGCGGCTTCAGTCCGCCGATGTTGTCGAAGCGGGCGGCGACCAGGTAGGTCTCGCCGACCGTCATCGCCGCCAGGTTGGCCGCCTTCAGCGCCAGATAGCCGATCGCCACGAAGCCGATCAGCACGAATAACCCGACCAGTGTTTCGATATTCCTGCGCGTCATGGCTTTTCCCGCCTTTCTAGCGCGGCGTCGAGAACATCACCGCGGTCAATACGAAATCGAGCAGCAGCACGGCCAGCGAGGAGATCACGACCGTGCGCGTGGTGGCCTGCGCCACGCCTTCCGGCGTCGCGTTGGCCTCGTACCCCTCAAGCAGCGCAACGAAGGTGCAGGTCACGCCGAACACGAAGCTCTTGATGATGCCGTTGCCGACGTCGTCCCAGACGTCGACGCCGCTTTGCATCTGCGACCAGAACTGGCCCGGGTCGATGCCGATCATCAGCACGCCGACCACATAGCCGCCGAAGATGCCCACCGCGGAGAACATCGCCGCCAGCAGCGGCATGGCGATGATGCCGCCCAGCAGCCTCGGCGCCAGCACCCGCTGCTTGGGATCGATCGCCATCAATTCCATCGCGGCAAGCTGCTCGCCGGCCTTCATCAGGCCGATCTCGGCGGTGAGCGAGGTGCCGGCGCGGCCGGCGAACAGCAGCGCGGTGACCACCGGCCCCAGTTCGCGTACCAGCGACAGCGCCACCAGCAATCCGAGACTTTCGGAGGCCCCGTAGCGGGACAGCGTGTAGTAACCCTGCAGGCCGAGCACGAAACCGACCGCCAGCCCGGAGGCGGCGATGATCACTACCGAGTAGTTGCCGATCGCATGGATCTGCGCCACCACCAGGTAGAAGCGGCGCAGCGATGCGGGAATGTTCTTCAGCAGCTCGACCAGGAAGAACGCAGCGTGGCCGAGCCGGAACAGGTAGCCGATCGCCCAGCGGCCCAGCCGTGGCAACAAGTCAGCGAAGCTCATCGGCCGATCCCGAAGCCCTCGGCGATCGGCGGCGCCGGGTAATGGAAAGGCACCGGCCCATCGGGCTCGCCGCGGATGAACTGCCGCACTTCCGGATCGTCGGAAGCCGTCAGTTCCGCCGGCGTGCCGTGACCGACGATTCGCCCCGACGAGATCAGGTACGCATAGTCGCTGATCAGAAAGCACTCCTTGACGTCGTGCGAGACGATCAGCGAGGTGGCGCCGGTGGCGTCGTTGAGCCTTCGTATCAGGTTGGCCGCCACGCCCATGCTGATCGGGTCGAGCCCGGCGAAGGGCTCGTCGTACATGATCAGTTCGGGGTCGAGCGCGATGGCGCGGGCCAGCGCGATGCGCCGCGCCATGCCGCCGGAGACCTCGGAGATGCGCAGCTGCGCCGCGCCGCGCAGGCCGACCGCGTTCAGCTTCATCAGCACGATGTCGCGGATCATCGACTCTGGCAGGTTCGTGTGCTCGCGCAGCGGGAAGGCGACGTTCTCGAACACCGTCAGATCGGTGAACAGCGCGCCGAACTGGAACAGCATGCCCAGCCGCCGGCGCAGCCGGAACAGCTGCTCGCGGTTGCGCGTGTCGATCACTTCGCCATCGAAACTGACGGTCCCCTTTTTCGGCGCATACACGCCGCCGATCAGCCGCAGCAGCGTGGTCTTGCCGCAGCCAGAGCCGCCCATGATCGCCGTGATCTTGCCGCGCGCGAACGTCAGCGACACGTCCTCGAGGATCGTGCGGCTGGCGTCGTAGCCGAAGGTGACGCGATCGACGGTAATCAGGGCGTCCGATGTCACGGCTGGGTGCGCCGCGCCGGGCGCGGGCAGTGGCTGCTGAACGGGTTCAGGGGTTCGATCCGCGGCGCTGCCGATCGGCGGGTCGGTGACGGTGCCGCGCCGGGCAGCAATGCGGCGGGCGATTGTCGCATAGGCCCTCGCAGACCCGCCGCGACTGTCCGTGCGTCGCCAGCGTGCAGTACGGCAGGCACAACCCCCGCCTATGCGCGATGCGGCGCGACGAAGAAACTCAGCGGCGCAACGCGAAGCCGCGCCCACAGGCGGCGCAGCAGTTCGCGCTTCTGCGTGAACACCACGCCGCGTGCCTTCAGCGCCACCCACAAGGCGAGCGCGAAGCTCACTGCGAGGTTGGTCAGGCCGATCAGGGCCACGCCGAGGGCCGCCCACAGCATCGTCTGCCAGGGCAGTTCGAAGTCGAACGCGACCAGCGCGTAGCCGAGGTTGGCGGAAGCGAAGGCGATGTGGCGGATGTCGATCGGCAGGCCGAGGATGATGCCGACGATGCCGGCCGTGCCGAGCATGCAGCCGAACAGGAAATTGCCCATCAGGCCGCCGAGGTGCTCCTCGACGTAGGCGCCGATCCGCGCGGCGCGCTCGTCGCCGGCCAACGCGCGCAGCCAGCCGAGCCGCGCCACCCGCTCGCCGATGCGCGCATAGCTTGCCTTGTTGTCGAAGTAGCCCGAGATCAGTCCCGACAGGAACAGGAACACGCCGGCGACCGCCGCGTGCGGAATCGCCCATCCCAGCGGACTGAGGTCGTCGAGCAGGTGCGCCGCCTTGCCGATGTCGATGATCGGCGCGCCCTTCAACTGCGCCAGCGCCAGCGACAGCGCGATCGCCGTCGGAGCCGCAACCATCACGTTGCCGACGATCGCCGCGAACTGGCTGCGCGCCACCGCGACGATCAGGTCGACCACCCGATCCAGCTCGGCCTTGCGCAGCACCGCGGCGCCGTGGCCGACGCCGCCGAGATAGCCGGCGATCGTCTGCGCCGTCATCGCCGGCTGCTTGGTGGCGATGGTCAGGTGCAGCATGTAGATGAGCACGAAGCCGAGCCCGTAGTTCAGGCTGTACAGCGTCGCATAGCCCATCAGCGGCAGGTCCAGCTTCGACGTGAAGACTTTCAGCAGGGCCATCGCAGCGATGATCAGTCCCGCCCCGGCGGCCGCCCGCCACATCGAGAAGTACTCGTCGCGCGTCTCGGCGACGTAGTGCTCGCCGGTCTTCGCCGCGTTGTCGGTCACGCGCAGCGCGAGCAGCGCCATTCCCTTCGACAGGTGCTCGCGCACGCTGCCGCGCTGGTTTTCGGCGCGCAGCGACTCGCGCACCAGTTCCGACCAGCCGACGAGCGCGGCCTCCCGGCCCTGCGCCGGGCCTGCATGCCGGAAGCGCGAGGCGAGCAGCCGCGCCAGCGTGGCGATACGCCGCAGGCTCTGCACCGTCCGGCGCATCAGGTAGGTCAGGCGCAGGCTGGTGCCCATGCGCATCGAAGCGCGGCGGGCGCGCTCGAGAACCTCCTCGCACTGGTCGACCATCACCAGCAGTTCGGTCTCGTCCTCGAACGCGCGCGCCGGGTCTTCCAGCTTGGCGCGAAACGCATCGGCGAAGCGCTGCGCGGCCGCGGCCAGGCCGCGGAAACGCGGCGCGTAGCCGGCAAAGTCGGCGCCCAGGCGGCCGAACTCCTCCTCCACCCCGATGCCGCCGACGCGATAGGCAACCACCAGCAGCGCCTCGAGCATCTGGTCGAGCACCGGATGGAACAGAGGCGCGAGTGCGACCGCATCGCCGCCGACGATGCGCCAGAAGCGCTGCGCCAGTTCCGGCGGCATCGCCTGCAGCCAGGCCCAGTCGTCGCGGCGGTGGAAGACCTGCCGCATCACGGCGCGCATTTCGCCGTCGTCGGGAAGTTCCGGCAGCAGCCGCTGGGTGACGATGCGGCCCAGCTCGGTGAAGAAGCCGGTCGCCGGCAGGATGCCGCTGTCGGCGAAGAAGCTCACCAGCCGGCGCGTAGCGAGCAGGTTCAGCATGTGATGCCGGAGCTGCGCCGCTCGCGTCGGGTCCGCCTCCAGCCGTGCCAGTACGGCGTCGTAGCGGGAAGCGGCAGCCTCGGCAGGCTCGCCGCGACGCGGCCGGATCATGTCGAACAGCCGCGTGAAGGCAGCGGTCGAGTCCGCGTCCGATGGTGCGAAGGCGGACAGGATTTGCGTCAGCTGCGTGTCCGGCAGGCCCTCGAGCTCACCCTCGGCCATCGCTTCCAATCCCGCCCCGGTTTCAACCGCTCGCCGCCGGGCGGCCCGGCAGGATTTCCACCTGCAGCGGGCGCGCCGCGTCGAAGTGCACGTCCCGCTGCGGGAACGGCATTGCGATGCCCGCTTCGTCCAGGGCCTTGTGCACCATGAAGCGCAGGTCGCTCATGATGACCGTCGAATTGACGCCGGGTCTCATCTCGAGCCAGAAGTACATCGCGAACACCAGCGCGCTGTCGCCGAAGTCCTCGAACAGCACGCGCGGCTCGGGGTCCTTCAGCACCTGCCCGTGGCGCTGCATGCATTCGAGCAGCAGCTCGGCCACCCGGCGCACTGGCGAGCCGTAGGCGACGCCGACTTTCACCACCCGGCGGACGCGATTGTCGGTGTGGGTCCAGTTGGTGACCTTGTTCTCCAGCAGGTTCGAGTTCGGGATGATTGCCTCGACGCCGTCGAAGCCCAGCAGCGTCGAGGAGCGCAGGTTGACCTCCGTGACGGTGCCGGTGACACCGTCGACGTCGACGATGTCGCCGACCTTCACCTGACGCTCCATCAGCACGATCAGGCCGCTGATGAAGTTGCGGATGATGGTCTGCGTGCCAAAGCCGACGCCGATGGCCAGCGCGCCGCCGAGGAAGGCGAACACCGTCAGCGGGATGCGGGCCAGGTTCAGCGTCAGCGCCAGCAGGACGAAGGCCCACAGCGCCAGCGCCCAGCGTCGCACCGTGCGCGCCTGCGCCGGTTCCATCGCGAAGCGGCTGATCAGCAGCCGCTCCAGGTAGCGCGCCACCCGCACCGCCAGCCAGTAGCCGATGACGAACAGCAGCAGCGCGCCGACGCTCTTGCCGATCGTCACGCCGCGCGAGGTGCTGATCTTCTGGCCACCGACGTCGATCGTGTCCTCGACCGCGAACAGCTCGAAGTTCCAGACCCGCTTGGCCCAGTCGGCGGTGATCGCCCAGGCGTCGGCCGCCCGCTCGCCGATCGGTCGCGTCTGCTGCTCGGTGTCGATCTCCGCCAGCCAGCGCACGACCGTGCGCTGGCCGCGCTCGGCCGCATCCAGCAGCCGCTGCGCGAAGGCCATACGCTGGCGGATCGAATCGGCGATGGCGTTCTCGTAGTCCCGCACCTGCGGCAGCGTGTCCTGGCTGTCGATCCGCACGTTGGTCTCGCGCTGGGCGGCGCGCAGCAGCTCGAGCTGGCTCTGCGCGTAGTCCTGCCAGGGCTTGAAGCGCCCGGCCGCCTCGCGCAGCCGCAGGACGGCCGAGCGGCGGCGATCGGCATCGCCGTCTTCCAGCGCCTGCAACCGCAGCCCGTACAAGTCCACCGTCATCGACGCGGCCGCGGCGAGGTTGTCGAGCGTGTCGAGCTCGAACCGCGCCCCCTCGAAGGCCGCCTGAGCCGCGCGCAGGCGAGCCTGGGCGACCGGCAGCGCCGCCGGATCGGTCGGCGCTACCGCCTCGATCCGCTTCAGCGCCGCGCTCGCCGCCGCCAGCTCGCGGTCCACCGCGCCCGCCCTGTCGCCTGCCTTCGCGCGCATCGCCCGGATGCGCTCCATGCGCTGCTCTTCGGTACGGCGGATCTTCTCCAGGTCTTCCTTGGAGAAGCGGACGTCGCTGGAGGCGACCTGCAGCTTGCGCTCGGCGAACTTCAGCCGCTCGTTCTCGAGCGTCACCTGCTCGTCGATCAGCTCGACGCTCCGCTGGAACAGCGTGGCGGCGGCGGCGGCGGACTCCGCCGACCACGCCGCGAGCTGGGCCCGCCACTGGCGCGCCGGCCGTTCATGCTCGGTGGCTACCGACACCGCCTCGCGCGCCCGCCGCAGCGCCGCGTCGTTGCGCTGCGCCTGCTCGCGCGCCCGCTCGCCTTCGCGCTCGGCGATCACCCGCTGGGCGGCCAGTGCGTTGAGCGTGGTCCTGATCGAGTCCAGCCCTTCGTGCAGGTCGTCGACCAGCAGCAGCGAGTACGGCGGCGGGCTGCCCAGGCCCTTCCATTCCTGGTTCGCCTTCTCGACCTCCTGGCGCTCGGCGCGCACGGCCTGCAGCTCCTCCAGCGAGCGCAGCTGGCTCTCCAGCGACACGACCAGCTGGTTCAGCGCGCTGCGCGCCCTGGTCAACTCCTCGGGCGGCACGCCCGGCGGGGCGCCGACGATGGCCGGATCGGTGGCCAGACGTTCGCGTTGGGCGCGGGCCTGGTCAGCCTGGACCAGCAGTCGCTCGCGCCGCTGCTCATCCGACTCCTTCGGCTGCGCGGCAGCCGAGGCATCGGCCGTCGCCGGCTTGGCGGCTCCCGGCAGCCCGGGCAGCTGGCCGCGGGCGGCGGGGGCGCCGAGTGCAGCGAGCGCGCCCAGCAGCAGCGCCAGCGAAACGCGCGCGCAGGCGCGCGCTACTGCGCCAGCTTCCACTGCCCGTCTTCGCGGCACAGGGTGTAGACGCCCGAGTTTTCGAGTCTGCGGTGGCGGTTGACCACCCTCAGGTCGCGGCAGGGGCGGCCCATGTGCTCGAACGCCCGCTCCGCGGTGACCTCGCCGGACGACGACGTGCTGTCGTTGGCCCAGCGGACCGGCGTCCCTGTCTCGCTGCTCGCCAGGGCCTTTTCGATCGCTTCGTTCATCAGTCTCAGATCGTCAGCGTCGAATCGACGAATCGGCGTGTCGGACAGAAAGCCGAGGCCAAACGCAGCGGCCGCGCCGCTGAAAGCCAGCAACAGGGTGGCAACCGCGACTTCGAACCGACGCCGTCTCATCAGAACCTCCGCTTCGAGGCCGCCGCCGGCACCCGGTCGCGCCAGTCTACTGAGCGGCGGTGCGCAGCACCGGGCACGCTACTTCGCCGCCACCGGAAACACCGCATTGTTTTCGACGCGCACCTTGTCGCCCGGACGGTAGTTCGGCCGCTGCGACACCGTCACGGCGCGGTCGATGCCGTCGTCGAAGCGGATGTTGACCACCCACACCATTTCGGCGCCTGCCTTGCCGGCGACGGCGCTGCCGGCCATCGCGCCGCCGACCGCGCCGACCGTGGTCGCAATGGTCTGGCCCGTGCCGCCGCCGATCAGGCTGCCGAGCGCTCCGCCGACGACGGCCCCGCCGACGGTGCCGACGACGTTGCTGGCGGTCGAGGTGCGCTGCGTTTCCTGGATCGACAGGACCACACCGCGGCCGCTGACGCCCTGGGTTTCCGCCACGCTGGCGCACGCCGACAGCAGCACGGCGCATGCCGCGACGAGGATGGTCAGCAATCGAGTCATCGTGAGCATCGGGTCACTCCGCGAAGGCGTTCAGGTAGTACATCGCCGACAGCAACGGCCCCGGCCGCCCCACCTTGCCGAACCAGCGGTCGTAGATCTCGTTGATTCCCTGGCCGGCATACAACTGCGCCAGGGCGCGGTTGACCACCAGCCTGAACGCCGGGTCGCGCCGCATCATCAGCCCGTAGGGCTCGAAGGAGAAGTCCTCCTGCGCCAGCGAAAGCACCGCGCCGCCGCCCGAGCGCAGGCCGACGCCGAGCAGCACCATCCGGTCGCCGGCAAAGGCGTCGATGCGCTTGTCGATCACCGCCGCCGCGCCGTCGTTCTCGTCCTTGACGTAAACGATCCGCCCGTCGATCAGCCGCTCCTTCAGCGCCGCGCGCAGCCGCGCCTCGGTGGTCGTGCCGGCCATCACACCGACGGTCTTGCCGGCAAGTTCCGACAGGCGCGTCGGCCCGCCATCGGCGCGCACCAGCAGGCTGCCGCCTTCGGCGAAGATCAGGTTGGAGAAGTCGACCTGCTCCTGCCGGCCCAGCGTCACCGTAGTCACGCCGCATTCCAGGTCGACCGCGCCGCTGGTGACCGCCGAAATCCGGTTCTCCGGCGTCACCGGCACCCACTTGACCTCGAGACCCGTCACGTTCAGCGCCCGCTCGACTGCCGTGACCACGCGCCGGCAGAGGTCGACCGAGTAGCCGGTCGGCTCGCCGTTGCTGCCACGGTAGGAAAACGGCGCCGCGTCGAGACGGAAGCCCAGCGCGATGCTGCGGGCATCGGCGATCTTCTTCAGCGTGCCGGCCGGCTGCGCCAATGCCGGGGCAGCGATTGCAGCGGCAGCGACGGCCGCCAGTAACCAACGGAATTTCATCGAATTGCCTCCCAGGAGAACGGCTTGGTCCGCGCCGCTCAAGCGGCCTTGTGGCGGATGTTGATGTGCGATTCCGGCACCGGATAGCCGGCCGCGCCGAACGACTCGGTGATCACCCGGTTGGTGTCGAAGTAGACCTGCCAGTAGTGGTCGGTGTGCGTGTACGGCCGCACCGCCAGCACCGGACCGCGCTCGTTGAAGTCGACGATCTCCACGTCGGGAGCTGGCGTCTTCTCCACGTTAGGGATGCCGGCGAGCGCCGTCTTCAGGCGGGCGATCGCGTCCTGCGGATTGACCGAATGCGCCAGCTGCGCCAGCCGGTCGACGCGCCGGTAGGCGCTCGCCGAGTAGTTGAAGATCGTGTCGCCGAAGATCTTGTTGTTGCCGACGAAGGTGCTGACGTTGTCCGGCGTCAGGATGGTGCTGGCGAACAGGCCGATCTCCTTGACCGTTCCCTCGACGCCGCCCGCCTTGACGTAATCGCCGACCTTGAACGGACGCAGGATGATCAGGAAGGCGCCGGCGGCGAAGTTGGCGAGCAGCCCTGCCCACGCGGCGCCGATCGCAATGCCGGCCGCCGCGATCAGCGCGGCGAACGAGGTCGTCTCGACCCCGAAGTAGCCGAGGATCGCGATGACCAGGATGATGTTCAAGGTGACGGTGACGATGTTGCCGACGTAACGCAGGATGGTCGGATCGACCTGCTGCCGGGTCAGCGCGGCGGACACCAGCCGCACCGCCAGGCTGATCAGGTAGCGGCCGACGATCCAGACGACGATCGCGCCGGCCGCCTTCAGTCCAAAGGCGGTCAGTTGCGTGGTGACCGTGTCGGAGATCTGTGCCCAGTTCAGGTTCATGCGTTCTCCTTGCGAGGAATGGTCTGTGAGGCGATAAAGCGAAATCGATGCGCGCCCGGCCGGCTCACGAGGGCGGCTGCGCCGGCGGTGCGTACCACTGCTCCTTCGGCACCACCACGGCGTTCGGCGGCTGGGTGAAGAAGTGCGGCGACATGATCTGCACGCCGTGCTCGTTGAACGTGTCCTGGATGTTGGCGTGCAGCGCCGACAGGGTCGGTATCCGCTCCAGCGGCCGGTCGATGCTCACGAACAGTTCGTACTCGACGTAGAAGTCCGACAGCGCACGCTGGTACACGTATGGCGCAGGCGCCGACCTGACACCGGGCGTCTTCCCCGCAGCCGCGATCAGCAGCGCGTGCACCTGCCGCCACGGCGCGTCGTAGCCGATTGTCACCTTCGCCGTCAGCAGCGTGCCCTGGGTGCCGGCGAGCTTGGAGTAGTTGCGGATCGGGCTGGAGATCAACACGGAGTTGGGAACCGTGACCTCTTCGTTGCGCACGTTGACGATCTTGGTCGACAGCACTCCGACCTCGGTCACCACGCCCTGCACATCGTTCAGATCGACGAAGTCGCCCTTGCGCAGCGCCCGCGCATAGACGATCACCAGCCCGCTCATCGCCTGGTTGACCAGCCCGGTCGAACCGAGAGTCACCATGACGCCAAGCAGGACCGACAGTCCCTTGAACGCCTCGCTGCTCGACCCCGGCAGGTACGGATAGGCCACGGCGATGCCCACGCCCCACACGAGCAATCTGAAGATGCGCCGTGTCGCGGCCGTCGTCTCCGGATGCACCAGCGGCAGATTGAGCCGTCCGCGATCGATCGCATCGAAAAGGTAGCCGACCGCATCGGCGATCGCCCGCGTGATGACCAGCACGATGACGATGGTGACCAACCCCGGCAGGCTCTCGACAGAGCCCTCGGCGATCCAGACCAGCCTGCCCCAGAGCCAGCCGTCGAGCCCGCGTGCCAGCGGCCGGGTCGCCACAAAACTCCCGAGCACGAAGCGCACCCAGGCATAGGCCAGCGCTGCAATGACCAGCCATTGCACCACCTGCATGCTGCCGACGACGACCCGCCCGATGAACTCGCCCAGATCGACGTGCGCATGCCTGGCGGCAAGCTTGTCCCGCCACTGCTCGAGCCAGCGCAGGCCGATGCCGCCACCGCGGTACACGACCCAGACCAGCAAGGCGAACACCAGCGTCGCGACCGCGGCATACAGCAAGCCGCGCAGCAGCAGCGGCCGATCCCTCAACTCGTGCCAGACGACGCGCGCTTCCTCCAGGCGTTCCTGGGTCTGCTTGACGAGCGCCTCGAAGGGCTGCCGGGCTTCCGCATCGACATCATCGTGCAGAACCGAGAACAGCAGCCGATCGCCGAGGAAGAGCTGCACGCCGCGCGCTTCGCCCAGTTCGGCGGGCACGGCGTTGAGTGGTAGGTCGATGGCCTCAGGCGGGAGGTCACGCAGACGCTCGCGGGCGCGCTCGACCCGCTGCGCCGGCGTCAGTCCGGCGACCACACCGCGCATCGTGATGATTTCGCGGTTGACGAGGTACAGCGTGGCCGGTTCGGGCGCCGTCGATGCCGCCCCGGCCGCGCCGCCCACCAGAAGGAGCAGCGCGAACACGACGGCCGGCAAACGGAACCGCTTGAGCATCTGGTCAGCCTTTGCCATGCCTACACGTCGATCACATCGGGCCACGCGCCCGCCACGTCCTTCTTCATGCCGCACTTGTTGGCCCAGCCCGGGCCCCGCCGCAAACGCGCGCGGCCGCCACCTACCGGGTCGCCGCAGAGCGCGGATCATAGCGAGCGGCGGTAACCTGCCGGGTTCGACAATGCCGCTCCGTAAAATGCGAAGCATGACTGTGCCCCGGATCGACGTCGTTTACCGCCTCCACGTCGCCGCAGAGCAGGCCGCCCACCGGGCCCGTCTGCTGGCGATCGAGCAGAGCATCGAAATGCCGCCCGAGGCAGTCGTCGACGGCCGGGTGCTCGACGAGTTGCTCGCCCGCGTCGCGCGCATCGAGCCGCAGGCCGACGGCACCAGCCTCGCCTACCTGCAACTCGCCTGCGAGACCGTCTGCGAGGACGCCGGCCAGTTGATGAACATGCTGTTCGGCAACTGTTCCTTGCAGCCGGACGTGGAACTCGTCGACGTCGAAGTGCCGGCGCCGTTGGCGAGCGCTTTCGGCGGGCCGAACCTCGGGATTGAGGGGCTGCGGCGGCTGACCGGCGCGTTCGGCCGGCCGCTGACCTGCACGGCGCTGAAGCCGATCGGCTCGACGGTGGAACAACTCGCCGCACTGTGCCGAACCTTCGCGCAGGCGGGCATCGACGTCATCAAGGACGACCACGGCTGGGCCAACCAGCGCAGCGCGCCGTTCGCCGAGCGGGTCGCCGCCTGCCAGCACGTGGTTCACGAAGCGAACGCAGCCTCCGGTCGCCGCACGGTGTACGCGCCAAGCTTGTTCGGCACGCACGTGCAGATGCAGCGGCAGATAGAACTGGCGCGCTCCCATGGCGTCGCCGCGTTCCTGATCGCGCCGCTGGTCTGTGGCGTGGCCACCTTCAATGCGCTCAAGCGCGAACACCCGGACCTCGCCTTCATCGCGCACCCCGCTTTCGGCGGGGCGGGTCGAATCGCGCCGCCGGTGCTGCTCGGCAAGCTGCTGCGGCTGTTCGGCGCCGACGCGGTGATCTTCCCCAACCACGGCGGCCGCTTCACCTACCCTGCCGATGTTTGCCAGCAAATTGCCCGCGGCAACCGCGCCGCCTGGCACCGGCTGAACCCGGCGCTGCCCGTGCCGGCCGGCGGCATGTCGGTCGAGCGGGTGCCGGAACTGAAGCGCGAGTACGGCAACGACAGCATGCTGCTGATCGGCGGCTCGCTGCTGATCGCGCGCGAGCGCCTGGCCGAGCGCAGCCGAGCGTTCGTCGAAGCAGTGGCGGCCGCCGGCGAGGTCACCGCATGAG
>CAZSYX010000019.1:0-47576 GCA_964610575.1 uncultured Burkholderiaceae bacterium | reverse complement strand
CGGCAACAGACAAACCGAACCTACTGCCACCGCGCCACATCCCGACTCTACCGATTACAAGTGTTGCCGCGTCAGCCCCGGACGACCGCAAGCAGTCCCACAGCAGCCGCTAGATCAGCCAGCCGCCAGCCAACTTGAAGAGAATCAGCATGCGCACGTCCGCTCAGCCGCCCCGGCACTTCTCGATGATCCGCGGCTTCCATCTCGCGGACTTCGTCACCCTGGGCAACGCCGCCTGCGGGATGGCCGGCGTGTTCTTGGCGATGGTGTACGTCACCAGCGGTGCGCTATCGGACTTTGTG
Organism: uncultured Burkholderiaceae bacterium; assembly: GCA_964610575.1. Classification (GTDB taxonomy): domain Bacteria; phylum Pseudomonadota; class Gammaproteobacteria; order Burkholderiales; family Burkholderiaceae_F; genus JADJWR01. The sequence goes on along the minus strand of CAZSYX010000019.1, from coordinate 47,274 downwards.
TGGGCGGCGGCGATGGCCCCGCTGGCCTTCGCCTTCGATTTCCTGGACGGTCGGATTGCACGTTGGCGACAGCAGCACTCCGCCCTGGGGCGCGAGCTCGACTCGCTGGCCGATGTCATCTCGTTTGGCGTCGCCCCCGCGGCCCTGGCCTTCGCCGGCGGCATGCGAGGAGGCTGGGACGCGGTCGCGCTGATCTACTTTGTCTGCTCCGGGGTCAGCCGCCTGGCGCGCTACAACGTGACGGCGGAAAGTCTGTCGGCCGGCGCCGACAAGGTGGCCTATTTCGAAGGCACGCCGATTCCAACCAGCGTGGTGCTGACGGCGGTGCTGGCGGTCCTTGCCTGGCAGGGCCGCCTTGGTGATCGGCTGCCCTGGGGCGCGTGGGAAATCGGTGCATGGACCCTGCATCCGCTGGTCCTGATGTTCGTCCTTTCGGGCACCTTGATGATCAGCAGGACGCTGCGCATTCCGAAGCTCTGACCACGGCGCGGCATGGTCCGGCACTCCGTGGTGCCGCAGCGCGGACGGTGAAAGCGCGGCCTGCCGCGGACCGTACGCACCATGCGGGCGTCCGCCTTAGCTTCCTATTGAACGGGCTGCACGCGCTGGCGGCGCGCCGCCTCTTCGGCGCGTGCATCGTCGATCTCGATCATCACACCGTCCACGTCCACCGGACCGACCTTTCGCTCGAAGCGGCCGGTGAGCACGGCGTCCGGGCGCAGCGCGCCGCGTTGATACAGGTCCCAGATCTCGTGACCGTACTCGGTGTCCAGCAGATCGGGCGCGAAGCGGCCGAAGAACCCACGCAGGTTGTCGACGTCGCGCAGCAGCATGCGGGCGGCGTGGTTGTTGCCGGCCGCGTCCACCGCCTGGGGCAGGTCGATGATCACGGGTCCGGCGGCCCCCAGCAGGATGTTGAACTCCGACAGGTCACCGTGCACCACGCCGGCGCTCAGCATCCGCATCACCTCGATCAATAGCGTCGCGTGGTGCTCGCGGGCCTGCTCGGGTGTGAACGACACATCGTTCAGCCGTGGGGCCGCGGCACCATCTGCGTCGGTCACCAGCTCCATCAGGAGTACGCCGTCGTAGAAGTTGTGCGGCCGGGGCACGCGCACGCCGGCTGCGGCCAGCCGATAAAGCGCATCGACCTCGGCACTCTGCCAGGCGGCCTCCTGTGCCTGTCGGCCGAAGCGGGTGCCCTTGGCCATCGCACGCGCCTGGCGCGTGTTCTTGACCTTGCGGTTCTCCGAGTAGTCGACCGCCTGCCGGAAGCTGCGCTGCGTGGCCTCCTTGTAGACCTTGGCACAGCGCGTCTCATCACTGCAGCGCACGACGTATACCATCGCCTCCTTGCCGCTCGTGAGCTGCCGCACCACGGTGTCGATCAGGCCTTCCTCGATCAGGCTTTTCAGTCTCTTGGGTGGTTTCATCGGGCCATTGTGCACTGCTCCGCCCATGTGCCTGCCCGCCGGCAGCATCGACACACCGACGAGCCCGTCGGGTCACTGGAGAATTCAATGGCTGATGCCGAGGCGCTGCATCCGCTGCGCCCCTTCCTGAGGAACTGGGTCTGGGAGCACGGGCACGTCGGGACGCGCTACCTCGACTGCGCCGACGGCCAGATCAAGTTCGACGACGGCAAGAAGGCGCGCTTCGCCGCAGAGAAGACCTTCTACGTCTGCCTGAAGAAGGACGCCGACGAAGCGGCGCATGCCGCCGGCGGACCCGCGATCAAGGAAAGCGGACTGGCGCGGTTCCTGCGTGCCGCCCAGCTCGGCCATCCGGAGGAAGCCGGGTCGGTTGCCGATATGCAGCGTGCGGTGCAGGACTGTGTGGACCTTGGTCTTGTCTGCGCCTACCAGCAGGATGCACAGCTTGCCCTTGCGCGTTATGCGCAGGAGGCCATGTTCGACGACGAGATCCGCGCCGCGGTCATCAGCGACATCCGGCGCACGTACGTGGGCATGCGCGAGCAGCTGGCCCTGTACGACTACACCGTGTTCTGCGGCCTGCCCTCGCCGCTGCTGATCAGCGAGTCGCCCTTCATCGACTGGCGCGTGCGCGCCAAGCCGGCGCAGCCGTTCGTGTCGCTGCCGCTTGGGCCCTACTGCCTGCTGGTCGGCACGCCGTCGGGCAAGACGAGCCGGGTCGGCCCGGTGCTCTGGAAGACCGCCGTTTCGATGGGGCCGTTCAAGGACCACAACCGCCACATCGTGGAGTCGGCGCGCCTGTGGGTGGTGGCGACCACTGAAGACCAACTCGTCGCCGTTCAAGACCGGTTTGCGCCAGCGACGGCGGACAAGCCCGAGGTGACAAGGACCTGAGCGGCGTCGGCTCGCGCATCCCGGACTGCGTCGCATCGACAGATGGCGCGCACTTGCGCCCGGTCGCAGTGTTCAGCGGAGTCCGATCTCTCGGCCGAATGCGTAATTCGAGCGAAAGCCGCCGCTCAGGCGATCTGGCTTGGCTCGCAGAGCCGTGGCTAGACCTTTCTGTGCTCTTGCCGCCTGCAAAGTTCCCGAAGCAGGAATTCTTCGTCTTCCGGGGAGACGTCAAAACGCTGGCAGGCCTGCTCGATGAGCGACGGCGTCCAGGTTTCCTGTTCGGCGAGCCATGCGACAGCGCGGCGCAAGGCGTCCCCTCTTGGAAGGATGGGCGGAATGGGCATTGGCGGGTTCGATGACAACCGGCAACGTCTGTCAGGTCGAATGCCGGCAGCGCCGCTCAGATCGGCCGCGTCCGCTGCTCCAGCCACTCGCGCGCCGGCCCGCTGACCAGCGGCCCGACGCGGCTGGCCACCTCGGCGTGATGCGTTGCGGTCCCTCGTCCACGTTGGAGGGGTCGCCGACGCCGTGGCCGTAGTCGATGCCCCCGCCCAGATCGCTCGGCAGCCGAAGGGATCCGCCTGAAAGGCTGTCGCCGACCCGTGTCGCGGGCCGCGGCTTGAGATCAGTCAAGGCTGGTGGCCGGTGCGCGCGCATCATGAAATGGTCCGTTGCTGGAGGGTGCGCCCGCCTGCCGCAGGGCGCAGCGCCCGAAGGGCGGTGTGCCCGACGACGCGGGCCGGTTTGTCTGGCACCACCCTGAACTCAGCGGCGAGCGGGGGGTTTGTGCTGGCACCGGTTCTCCGCCTGGCTCTCGCGATCGAAGTCGCGCTCGGGCTCTGGGTCGGGCTGACGATCACCCGCGCGTTCGAAGCGCCGGCAGCGTGGTGCCCGCTCGGGGTGCCGGTGGTGCTGCTCGGCGTGCCACTCGCGGCGACTGTGCTGAGCTTCCTCGTCGCGATGCCGTTCCGGCACGCGCACGAGAGCGGCAGCCGCCTTGGACCGTGGCGCGGCCTGCGCTGGTTCGTTCGCGAGTTCCTGGCGCTGTCGGCGCTGTACGTGCTGCTGCAGCCGTTCGAGCGGTACTTCGTCCGCGGTCCCGTGCCGGAGGGCAAGCGCGGCACGGCGCGGCCGGTGATTCTGCTGCACGGCATCTACTGCAACGCTGCCAGCTGGTGGTGGATGCGCCAGCGCCTCGACTCACGCGGAATCGGACCAGTCTACGCGTTCGACGTCGAATCGCCATTGAGCAGCATCGACGCCTATGCACAGCAGCTCGCGCGGTCCATCGAGCAGGTGCGCGCCGCAACCGGTGCCGAGCGCGTCGTGCTGGTCGGCCACAGCGTGGGCGGCCTCGTCGCGCGGGCCTGCATCGCGCTGCCCGGGCTGGCGCCGCAGGTGGAGAAGCTCCTCACACTCGGCACGCCGCACCACGGCAGCCGCCATGCCCGCCTCGGCATCGGCGCGAACAGCCGCCAGCTCGAAGCGGGCAGCGACTGGCTATGCCGGCTGAATGCAGACCCGGCCTCGATGGCGGTGCCGATCGTGTCGATCTACAGCCGCCATGACAATTTCGTCGCGCCGCAGGAAAGCGCCGTTCTTCCCGGCGCGAAGCTGATTGCGCTTGACGGCGCCGGCCATCTTTCGCTGCTGTTCGATCGCGTCGTCGTCGGCCTGCTGTGCGATGAGATCGGGGAAGCGGCGCCAGTCCTCACGCGGCTGGCCGAGCACGCCGCCCACCGGACAGGAGCCGGACCGGCTGCCGCCGGGCAACCATGAACGCGGCCCCGCTTCCGTTCGGCGCGCGCTGGCTGACCTATTTCCGCGAGCGCTTTCCGCTGCTGGGCCACGGCGTGCCGATCGCCGTGTGGGTGCTCGCGGTGCAGGCCTATGCGCGTGTGCAGGCTGGCGCGCCCCCGTGGGCGGGACTGCGGTCGTTCGGCGCCGCCTTTCTCACCGCATTGCTCGTCTTCCTGCAGCTGCGCATCCTCGACGAGTTCAAGGACTACGAGGACGACGCGCGCTATCGTCCGTATCGACCGGTGCCGCGCGGCCTGGTGAGCCTGCGGGAACTGGGCCGGCTCGGAGTCGTTGCCGGCGGCATTCAGCTCGTCGCATCGGCGGCGCTCGGGGTGGCGCCGCTGACGTGGCTCGTGATGATCTGGGCATACGCGTGGCTGATGCGCGAGGAATTCTTCGCGCCGCGCTGGCTGCGTGCGCACGCCGCGATCTACATGGCGTCGCACATGCTGATCGTGCCGCTGATCCTGCTCTACCTGGTCTCCTGCGCCGGCGTACAGGTCCGGGACATCGCGCTGGCGGCGCTGGCCGGCGCGGCCTACCTGACCTTCTGCGTCTTCGAGGTCGGCCGCAAGATCCGCGCGCCGGCAGACGAACGCGAGGGTGTGGACATGTACAGCCGCCGATGGGGACTGCGGCGTGCGATCGGCGTCTGGCTCGGTCTCCTCGCGGCAGCCGCCCTGTTCGCCGTGCTGTCGGCCCCGGCGGTGACCTCGTACCGGGTGATGGGCGCGGTCGTCGTACCGGTGCTGCTCGCCGCGTCGATCGCGAGCTGGCGCTTCCTGCGCGACCCTCGGCCCGGCGGCCACAAGGTCTTCCTGGCGCTGTCGGCGACGTGGATGCTGGTCCTGAACATCGCGCTCGCCGTTCTGGCTTTCGTCGCTTCCCACACGGTGCCGATCCGATGAACGACGCGACCGTGCTGTTCCCGCACGAGATCGATCGTGCCAGCCGCGTGGGCGGCAAGGCGGCGGCGCTCGCCGCATTGACCCAGTCCGGCCTGCCGGTGCCGCCGTGGTTCGTCGTGTTGCCGGCGGCGTTCCATGCCAGCGTGACGGCGGACCTCGTCGAGGCGCTGCAGCAGGCGACGTCGGCGGAAAGCGCGCAGGCGATCTTCGACGGCGTTCGCCTGGCGCCGCAACTGGCCGGGCAGGTCGCGACCGCGGCGAACCGGATCGGCGGCGCGGACGCGCTGTTCGCGGTGCGCTCCTCGGCGACGGAGGAGGACAGCGCGCGCCTGTCGTTCGCCGGCCAGCTGGACAGCTTCCTGTTCGTTCCGCGCGCTGAACTGGCGGCGCGCATCGTGCGCGTGTGGCGCTCCGGCTTCGGCGATCGGATCCTTCGGTATCGGCGCGAGGCGGGCATCGATGCGCTCGCCGGCGTGCCGGCGGTGATCGTTCAGCGGATGGTCGATGGCAGCGTGTCCGGCGTGGCGTTCAGCGCCGATCCCGTGAGCGGGCGTCGCGGCATCGCCGTCGTCGCGGCGATCCCCGGTCTGGCAAGCGCGCTCGTGTCCGGCGAGGCGGCAGCGGACACGTGGCGCGTCGACCGGCACGAAGCGATCGTCGAGCGAACGATCGAAACGAAGCGCCTGATGCATCGCGCCGACCCGGCGCGGGCCGAGGGCGTGGTGTCGGTGCCGGTGCCCGAGGAGGCTGCCGCGCGGCCGGCGCTCGCGGACGACGGCGTCGTGCGCGTCGCTTCGCTCGCGCGGCGCGCCGAAGCCCATTTCGGCCGTCCGCAGGACATCGAATGGACGCTGGCAGCCGACGAGCTGTTCCTTCTGCAGAGCCGGCCCGTCACCACGCTGGCCGACAAGGCCGATCCCGACGCCGTGCGGGCGGTGTGGGACAACTCGAACATCATCGAGAGCTACAGCGGCGTCACCACGCCGCTGACGTTCTCGTTCGCGCAGCGCGCCTACGAGAACGTATACCGCGAGTTCTGCCGCCTGATGCGGGTGCCGCCGGCGGTGGTCGAGGCGCAGGCCGACATGTTCGCCTGCATGCTCGGGCTGATCAACGGGCGCGTCTACTACAACCTGCTCAACTGGTATCGGCTGGTCGCGCTGCTACCGGGATACGCGAGCAATCGCCGCTTCATGGAGCAGATGATGGGCGTGCGCGAAAGCCTGCCCGAGGACATCGCCGGCGCGCAGCGCCCGGCGAACGCCGCGCGGCGCGTCGGCGACGCGGTCCGCCTCGCATTCGCGCTGGGCGGAATCGCGGCCAGCCTGCTGACGCTCGACCGCCGTGTCGGCCGCTTCTATCAGCGGCTGCAGCGGACCCTCGGCACGCAGCGTCCCGATCTCTCGGGCCAGCGGCCCGATGAACTGGTGGCGTACTACCGAGGGCTCGAGCGCGGGCTGCTCACGAACTGGGACGCGCCGATCGTGAACGATTTCGCGACGATGATCTCCCACGGCCTGCTTCGCAGGCTGTGCACTGCCTGGGCGGGCGACTCCGGCGGCACGCTTTCCAACGACCTGCTGTGCGGCGGCACGCGAATGCTCGGCGGGGAGCCCGCGCGGCGCGTGCGCGCGATGGCGGAACTCGCTGTGCCGGATCGCGACCTCGTTCAGGCGTTGTGCGAGCAGCCGCTGACGTCGATCCGCGCGCGCCTGCAGGCGCATCCCGACCTGCAGCGGGAACTCGATGCGTATCTGGACAAGTTCGGCGACCGCTGCACGGAGGAGCTGAAGCTGGAGAGCGCGACGCTGCACGACGATCCCACGCCGCTGCTGCGCGCGGTCGGGCAGTGCGCGGCGGGCCTGGCGTCGGGCACGGCGCGCAGCGAGACGCCTGCCCAGGCAACGGTCCGTGCCGAGGCCGAGGCCAAGGTCGGCGAAGCGCTGCGCCGCCGTCCGCTGCGCCGGCTCGTGTTCGCCCGGATACTGGCGGCGGCGCGCGCGCGGGTGCGGGCGCGCGAGGACCTGCGCTTCGAGCGCACCCGCGTGTTCGGTCGCGCGCGGCAGGTTCTGGTCGAGCTCGGGCGCCGCCTGTATGCGCTGGACGTACTCGACGACGCGAACGACGTTTTCTATCTCGAAGTCGACGAAGTCCTCGCCTTCGTCGAGGCGCGCAGCACGGCAACCGACCTGAAGGGGCTCGCCGCCGCTCGCAAGGCGGAGTTCGCCCGCTATCGCCGGCTGCCCGCGCCGGCCGACCGCTTCGAGACGCGCGGCATCGCCTATCGCGGCCACAGTTTCGGCGCCGAGCGGCCCGCGGCGGAGCTCGCCGGCGACACCCTGCGCGGGCTCGGCTGCTGTCCGGGTGTCGTTCGCGGGCCGGTGCGCGTGGTCAGCGATCCGCGCAACGCCAGCTTGCGGCCCGGCGAGATCGTCGTCGCGGAGCGAACCGACCCGGGCTGGGTGATGATCTTTCCGTCGGCCGCCGGCCTGCTGGTCGAACGCGGCAGCCTGCTGTCGCACTCGGCGATCGTCGCGCGCGAACTCGGCCTGCCCACCGTCGTATCGCTGGCCGGCCTGACCCGATGGCTCGGCGACGGCGAGTGGGTCGAGATGAACGGCGCCACCGGCGTGGTCATGCGCATCGCGCCGCAGCCGCAGGAGGCCGTCGATGCCACGCGATGAGCCGGCGAGCGAGGTCGCGGCGCGCGCGGACTTCTCGATCCTGCGCTACGCGCAGTGCTGGGAGGACACCGACGCGTTGCTGGCAGCGCTCGCCATCCGTCCCGGTGACCGCTGCTTCTCGGTCGCCTCGGGCGGCGACAACTCGCTGTCGATGCTGTCGCGCGCGCCGGCGGAGGTCCTGGCCGTGGATCTGTCGCCGGCGCAGATTCATCTGGTCGAGCTGAAGGCCGCCGGCTTCCGCACGCTGGAGCACGGCGCGCTGCTCGAATTCGTCGGAGTGCGGCCGAGCGCGCGGCGCCGCGAGCTGTATGCGCGGGCGTCGCCGGCGCTGAGCGGGCCGGCGCGCGAGTACTGGGACCAGCGCCTGCCGATGATCGACGCCGGGCTCGCGGGTGCGGGCAAGTTCGAGAAGTACTTCGAGCTCTTCCGCAGGTGGGTGCTGCCGCTGATTCATTCCGCGGCCCGCAGGGCCGAACTGCTCGTCCCGCGCGACGTGGAGGGCCGGCGCGCCTTCTACCGCGACACCTGGAACAACTGGAGGTGGCGCCTGCTGTTCCGCCTGTTCGTCTCGCGCACGGTGCTGGGCCATGCGGGACGCGATCCGAGCTTCTTCAGGTATGTGCAGGGCAGCGTCGCGGCGCCGATCCTGCGGCGCACGGAGCACGCCCTGGTCGACCTCGACCCGACGCGCAATCCCTACCTGTCGTGGATCGTGCGTGGCGCCTTCGGGCAGGCGCTGCCGCACGTCTGGCGAGCGGAGAACTACGCCGCCATCCGCGCGCACGTCGACCGCCTCAGCCTGCGCGTGTGCTCGGTCGAGAGCGCGCTGGGGCAGGCGGCGGCCGAGAGCATCGACCGGTTCAACCTGTCGGATGTCTTCGAGTACATCTCGGCCGAAGCCGCCGACCGCGTGTTCGAGGACATCGTGCGCTGCGGCCGCGCCGGCGGCCGCGTTGCCTACTGGAACATGCTCGTGCCGCGCCGCCGGCCGGAACGGCTGGCGGCGCGCCTGCACACGCTCGAGGAACTGAGCACGCACCTGCACGGGCAGGCGCAGACGTTCTTCTACAGCGGCCTGTTCGCCGACGAGATCCGCGCATGAGCACAGGCGACGCGCTCCGGATCGCGCTGATCCTCGGGTTGGCCGGCGGGCTGCTGGCGCTGCTGCGCTGGTACCAGCTGCGCGGCAAGCCGCCGCCGGAGCCGGAGCTCGTTCGAAAGCTGTTTCACATCGGCGGCGGCCTGCTTGCGCTGTCGCTGCCCTGGCTGTTCGATTCGCTGCTCCCGGTGCTGCTGACGAGCGGCGCGATCGCCGCGCTGTTCGTCGCGATACGCAAGGTGCCGCTGTTGCGCGACGGCGTCGGCCAGGTGCTGCTCGGCGTGAAGCGCAACACGGTCGGCGAGTTCTGCTACGTCGCCAGCGTCTGCCTGCTGTTCTGGCTCACGCACGGCAACAAGCTGCTGTACAGCGTGCCGCTGCTCGTGCTGGCCATCGCCGACGCATCGGCAGCGCTGATCGGCGAGCAGTACGGCAAGCTGCCGCTGCGCATGCGCGGCGACCGGAAGAGCTACGAAGGCGCCGCGGCATTCGCGCTGGCGACGTTCTTCTGCGTGCACGTGCCGGTGCTCCTGTCCGGGCAGTCCGGGCGTCTCGAGAGCCTGCTGATCGCGGCCGGTGTGGGCGTGATGGTGATGATGGCCGAGGTCGCCGCATGGTGGGGCATCGACAACATCATCATCCCGCTGTGGACGTACATGCTGCTGAAGTCGCTGCTGCAGATGGATGCGGGGACCATGGCCACCCACCTCGCCTTCGTGCTGGCGCTGGCGCTGTTCATGCGCTTCTATCGCCGCCACACCACGCTCGGCGACGACGCGCTGTTCGGCGCCACGCTGTGGGGCTACGTGGTGTGGATCGTCGGCGGCTGGCAATGGGTGCTGCCGCCGCTGATCCAGCTGGTGACGTATGCCCGCTTCACGGCGAAGACCCCGCGGGAGCACCTGCACGCCTTCGGTTTCCCCGTGGTGCTGGCGAACATCGTCGGCGGCTTCCTCTGGCTGCTGATCTACCGGCAGACCGACGAGGCCCGCATGCTGCTGCCGTTCGCCGCCTGCTTCGGCGCCAATCTCGCCATGATCGCGCTGGTGAGGCAGAAGACAGCGACGCCCGAGCTCGACGCGCGGCGTGCGGTCTCCGGTGCGGTGGCCAAGGGGCTGATCGTCGTCGTGCCGACGTTGTTCGCATTCGACGGCTTCGCGCTCACCGTCGTCGTCGACCTCGCCTTCGCGCTGCTCGCGCTGTACGTGGCCACGGCACTCTTCTATCGCTTCCAGCCGGCGCTTTCGACCTTTCCGGTCGACGGTGCGCGCTGGTTCCGTCAGGCCGCGATCGCCACCGCGACGTCGGTGATCGCACTGGGCTCCGACTACACCATGCTGGCGGGGGTGCGCGCACCAACGCTGCACGACGTCCTCGAGCTGTTCTGACGATGCGATCGATAACGATGTCGCCGGCGGACCTCGCCGCCTTCTGCGCGGTGCCGGGGCCCGACGAACTGTCGGCGGAGGCGGTGCTCGCGCATGCGCCGGACGAGAGGCTGCTGCTCGACGGCGCGGCGCGATGCTCGCTGTGGTGGCGCAACGTGCCTGCCTACCGGGACGAGCGCGTCGGGCTGCTCGGCCACTACGTTGCCGTCGACGCGGCCGCGGCGCTGCAGGTGCTGTCGCTGGGCTGCGCGCGCCTGCGCGAGGCCGGCTGCACGCTGGTGATCGGCCCAATCGACGGCAGCACGTGGCGGCGCTATCGACTGCTGACGCAGCGCGGCGATGAGCCGCCGTTCTTCCTGGAACCCGACAACCCGGACGACTGGCCGGCGCACTGGGCAGGCGCGGGCTTCAGGCCGATCGCGGAGTACTACTCGGCGCTGCTCGACGACATGACGTCACCCGCGGACCTGCGTGCGGCGGAGCTCGACGCGCAAGGTTACTCGATCCGGGCGATCGGTCCCGGCCGGCTGGGAGCAGCTCTGGAAACGATCTGGACCATCGCGATCGACGCTTTTTCGCGGAACTTCCTCTACACGCCGATCAGCCGCCAGGAGTTCGTCGATGGCTACACGAAGCTGCTGCCGACGGTAGACCCGCGGCTCGTCCTGCTCGCCGAGCAAGGCGGGCGTCCCGTGGGCTTCTGCTTCGCGATTCCCGATGTACTGGCAGCTCGGCGCGGGGAGACCCGTCGCACGGTGATCATGAAGACGCTCGGCATCGCCCGTGCGCACGGCGGCCGCGGACTGGGCCGGCTGCTGTTCTGGCGCACCGCCGAGGAGGCCGCCGCGCTCGGATTCCGGCGCGCGATCCTGGCGCTGATGCACGAGGCCAATCCGTCGCGCCGGCTAGGCGGGCCGGGCGCGCGGGATTTCCGCCGCTACACCCTGTACGCGAGGCCGCTGTGAACGTGATCGAGCTGTTCGACGACAGCGTGCGCCGCTTCGCCGACCGGCCGGCGCTGCTGTATGGGCCGCAGGGCGCCGAGCGCACGGTGACCTTCGCCGCGCTTGCGGAACACTCCCGTCGCCTGGCGGCGCTGTTCCGGTCATCCGGACTGCAGGCCGGCGACGCGATCGCGGTGTTCGTGCCGATGTCGGTGCAGCTTTACGCGATCATGGCCGCCGCGTTGCGACTGGGGCTCGTCGTCGTCTTCGTCGAGCCGGGCGCCTGGAGGGACAACATTGCATCCTGCGCGCACCACCTTCGGCTGCGTGGGTTCGTGGGAACGCCGGCGGCATGCCTGCTGCGCTGGTTCGTGCCGCAACTGCGCGCGATTCCGCTCGCCTTTGCGACTGCTCGCATGCTGCCGGGGGCCACGCCGCTGGGTGCGGCAAGCCGACACGTGCCGCTCGACGGCTGGGAACGATGCGCGCCGGACAGCACCGCGACGGTGACCTTCACCAGCGGCAACACCGGCCGACCGAAAGGCGTACTGCGCAGCCACGCCGTGCTCGCGGCCACGCAGTCGGCCCTGCAGGCGGCATTGCAGGCACAGCCAGGTGAGCTTGCCGTGCCGATCATTCCGCTGTTCGTGTTCTCGAACCTCGCGGCCGGGGCGCCGAGCCTGCTGCTCGATGCGGACCTCGGCAAGCCGGCAGCAGCCCCGGCGCATCGCGTCGCAGCGCAGATCCGTCGGCTCGCGCCGCGCAGCATGCTGGCCTCTCCTGCATTCGTCGATCGCCTGGCCGACTGGTGCCTTGGTGCCGACGTGCGCCTGCCGAGCCTGGGGCGCGTGTTCGTCGGCGGCGCGCCGGTGTTCCCGCGCGTGCTCGACAAGCTCGCGCGGATCGCCCCCTCGGCACAGATCCGTTCTCTGTATGGCGCTACCGAGGCGGAGCCGATCGCGGTAATGCGCTACGAGGACTGGTCACCTGCGCTGCGCAATGAAGCGCGGGCCGGCAGAGGCATCGCGCTCGGCACCCCGGTGGCCGGGGTGAGCGTGCGCATCCTGCCGGACGGTTGCGGCATGCCTTCGAGGCCGCCGCTTCCCACGGCCGACGTCGGCGCGACAGGCGAGATTCTTGTCGCCGGCGCGCATGTCTCGACCGGCTACCTTGGCGGCGAGGGCGATCGCGACAACACGATCTACGACGGCGCCGTGCGCTGGCATCGCACCGGTGACGCAGGAACGCGCGATGCCGCGGGCCGGCTATGGATGGTCGGCCGTTGCGGCGCGCGGATCGACGACGCGCACGGCGCCATTCATCCGCTTGCGGTCGAGGCGGCCCTTTCGTTCGTGCCGGACGCGCCACGGGCGGCGCTCGTCGGCTGGCAGTCGAAACGCGTGCTGGTGCTGCAGGCGGATGCCGGACGCGGGCGGGACACGCTGGCGCCGCTGCTGGCGGCGATCCCGTGGGCGCAGATCGACCAGATCGCGCTGGTGCGGCGGATCCCGGTCGACCGACGGCACAACGCCAAGGTCGACTACCGCGTCCTGCGGCAGGCACTCGAGCAGGGCGCTGCGATCAGCAGGATCTCCGTTTCCGGACCGGCCGCAGGCGCATCGAAGCCGACCCTGGATCCGCCGTAAGCGGCTCGCCCTCCGCGTCGCGGGGTCGTGCGTACGCGAGTCGGGGCCGGTCGCGGCGGATCCCGGCAGCGCCGCTCAGATCGGCCGCGTCCGCTGCTCCAGCCACTCGTGCGCCGGCCCGCTGACCAGCGGCCCCACGCGGCTCGCCACTTCGGCGTGGTACGCGTTCAGCCAGGCGATCTCTTCGGCGCTCAAGAGGTTCCGCTCGATGCAGCGCGTGTCGATCGGGCACAGCGTCAGCGTCTCGAAGCGCAGGAACTCGCCGAACTCGGTCTTCTCGGCCGGCACGGTGAGCACCAGGTTCTCGATCCGCACGCCCCAGCGGCCCGCCCGGTAGATGCCCGGTTCGTTGCTGGTGATCATGCCCGGCTCCAGCGCCGTCTGCGGCTCGGGCGCCAGGTGCGGCGTGATGCCGTGCGGGCCTTCGTGCACGTTGAGGAAGTAACCGACACCGTGGCCGGTGCCGTGGCCGTAGTCGATGCCGGCTGCCCAGATCGGCATGCGCGCCAGCGCGTCGAGCGACGGCGAGCGCGTGCCGCGCGGGAACATCGCGCGCGACAGCGAGATCATGCCCTTCAGCACCCGCGTGAAGTCCTCGCGCTGCTCGCGCGTGGTCCGGCCCACCGGCACCACGCGCGTGATGTCGGTGGTGCCGAACGGATACTGGCCGCCGGAGTCGATCAGCAGCAGGCCGTCGCCCGTTCGCCCCGGCTCGCCGATGACCGCGTGCGCTTCTTCAGTCGCGCGATAGTGCGGCAGTGCCCCGTTGGCGTTGAAGCCGGCGATGGTCGAGAAACTCGGGCTGACGAAGCCGGGCCGGCGAGCGCGCGCGGCGGTGATCTCCTCGTCGATCGTCAGCTCGGTGATCCGGTCGCGGCCGAGCGCGGCTTCGAACCAGGCGAAGAATTCCGCCAGCGCCGCGCCGTCCTCCTCCATCGCGTGTCGCGCGAAGGCGATCTCCGCCTCGCTCTTGCGGCTCTTGGCGAGCGTCGACGGGTTGATCGCCTCGACCACCCGCACCGTCTCCGGCACCGCCTGCCGGAAGGTGAGCGTGACCCGGCGCGGATCGAGCAGCAGTGCGCTGCGTGAGGGCAGGTCGGCCAGCGCCGCGGCGGCCTGAGCATACGGCGCCAGCGTGAAGCCGTCGGCGGCCAGCTTGTCGCGCAGCGCCGGCGTGATCTTGCCTTCGCCGACGAACAGCACGGCGCTCTCCGTAGTGATCAGCAAATGCGCGGCGAACACGGGGTTGTAGGAGACGTCGGCGCCGCGCAGGTTAATGATCCAGGCGATGTCGTCGAGCGTCGAGATGAAGTGCGCCTGTGCGCCGGAGTTGCGCATCTCGGCGCGGATCCGCTGCAGCTTGTCGCGGCGCGAGGTCGGCGCATACGGCGCAGGATGCTCGTAGACCGCGGCGGCGGGCAGGCCCGGGCGCTGCGGCCAGACGTCGTCCAGCAGGTCGAGGTCGGTGCGCAGCGCGATGTCGCGCGGCGAGAGCTTGTCCTGCAGCGTGCGCGCCGCCGCCAGCGACAGCACCGCGCCGTCGGCGCCGACCACGGCGCCGGCCGCAAGACTGCCGGCGAGCCATTCGACATGGCCGGGGCTGGTGGCGCTGGCAATCTTCATCACCTCGATGCCGGTGCCGGCGGTCTGCACGTCGGCCTGGGTCCAGTAGCGCGAATCGACCCAAAGCCCCGCCACTTCGGCGGTCACCACCAGCGTGCCGGCCGAGCCGGTGAAGCCGCTCGCCCACTCGCGTCCCTGCCAGCGCTCGGGCAAGTATTCGGAAAGGTGCGGATCGGAGGAAGGCAGGATCCACGCAGCCAGGCCGTGCGTGTGCATCGCCGCGCGCAGCGCGTCGATCCGTCCGCGCACCATGGCGCGGGCATCGAAAAGCTTGTCCATGGGAGCGGCTCCCGGGTCCGGAAAAGCGAGCGCGCAGTCTAGCGCCGCGCGTCTTTACTTAGTCCTTTCGCTCGACTGACACCGCAGGTTGCAGGGATTACGGTGACGACCTGCAGACGATCGCCGACCGACTTCCCCCGTACGACTGCCCTCCAGGACGCTCAACGGCCGTCGCAAGGCGTCGTCTGCAACCAACATCTCGGCCGGCAACCGGCCCGCTTTGCCGCATCCCGTGGGTCATCCTCCTGCACAGGCTGCCTGCCTCGCATCGCGGCAGCCTGGCGCGGGTAGCATGCGCCGCTTCTGCAACGACACTCCAGAGGGAGCCCGACGATGGCAACGGTCACCACCGCCAGTGGCCTGCAGTACGACGATCTGCGCGTAGGCCAGGGTGCCGTGGCGCGCTTCGGTTCCGATGTCGTGGTGCACTACACCGGCTGGCTCACCGACGGCACCAAGTTCGACTCCAGCCGCGATCGCAACGAGCCGTTCGGCTTCGCGCTCGGCCAGGGCAACGTGATCGCCGGCTGGGAAGAGGGCGTCGCCGGCATGCGCGTCGGCGGCCTGCGCAAGCTGACCATCCCGCCGGCGCTCGGCTACGGCGAGTGGGGCGCCGGCGACGTGATTCCGCCCAACTCGACGCTGGTCTTCGAAGTCGAACTGCTGGCGGCCGACTGACAGCGCGGCGCCGGTCGGCCGCCCGTCGGCGCTGAGGTCAGCTCTTCCAGGGCAGCGGAAACGGCGTTCCGTCGGGCATTAGAACCCGCACGGGAGTGGCGGCGAAGGCGGCGAGCGTGCGCAGCGGTTCGTCGCCGCTGTTGACGATCTGGTGATCGACCTCGGCCGGCAGCACGATCGTCTGGTCCGGCCCGAACTTCTGCACCTCGCCGCCGACGTGCAACTCGCCTTGCCCCGCCAGAACGAGCACGACCTCGTCGCAGTCGTGGCGGTGCGGCGGCGTGGCGGCGCCGGGGTCGATGGTCTGCAGCCAAACCGAGAGCGAACGCAGGCCGTCGGCATGGCTGGCGAGCGTGCGGTGCGTGATGCCGGGCAGTCCGGTGGCGGCGATCGTGGCGTTGTCGACGATGTACATGCTCTTCTCCCTGGTTGAAGTTGGAACCGGCGGCATCGGAGGGCCCGCGCTACCGTCGTGCTGCGCAGTTTGCGTTGCCGTGCCGCGCGACAGAAGGGCAGCGGACGTCTTATGATTGCCGACAATTTGTCGTCAATCGCGTGTCCTTCGTGACTGGGTTGCAGGCTCTCGCCGCCTTTACAGAGACCGCGCGCAGCGGCAGCTTTGCCGCCGCGGCTCGCGCGCTCGGCCTGTCGCCGTCGGCGGTCGCCAAGAGCGTCCAGCGGTTCGAGCGCGATGTCGGCCTGCGCCTGTTTCATCGCACGACGCGGCAGGTCAGCCTCACTGCCGACGGGCGCGAGCTGCATGCGCGCTGCGAGCGAATCATCGAGGAACTCGACGCCCTGCGTGCGCAGGCCGAGGGCGTGCGCGGCGAGCCGGCCGGGCGCCTGCGCCTCGACGTGCCCTCGACGCTGGGCAAGCTTGAAGTGGTGCCGCTGCTGGCGCAGCTGGGCTCGCGCCATCCGAAGCTGCAGTTCGAGGTCAGCTTCAGCGACCGCTACGTCGACCTGGTCAAGGACGGCATCGACGCGGCGGTGCGCATCGGCGCGCTGGCCGATTCGACGCTGACGGCGCGCCCGCTCGGCGAGCAGGCGCTGCTGACAGTGGCCGCGCCGCGTTACCTGCGCCGGGACCCCGGCCCGCCGACGCGGCCCGGCGACGTCGAAGGGCATGCCTGCCTGCTGTTCCGCAATCCGTCGTCCGGTCGCCTGCGGCCATGGCAGTTCCGCGCCGGCCGGCGCGCGCTCGAGTTGGTGCCGCCGGCCTTCTGTGTCTTCAACGACGGCGAGGCGCTGGTCGCGGCGGCGAGACAGGGCATGGGCATCGCGCAGGTTCCCGACAACATGGCGCGCGAGGAGTTGCGCAGCAAGACGCTGGTCGAGGTCCTGCAGGCGTACCGGCCGCCGCCGACGCCGATCTCGCTCGTCTACCCGTCCGGCCGGCACGTGCCGCCGCGTCTGCGCGTACTGATCGACCTGTTCACGCGCATCGGCCTGAACCGGGGCGTGCCGGCGGCTTCCTCGCGACGAACCTCACGCTGACGCCGCCGCGCTCAGCCGCGCTTGATCCGCATCCGCTGCTCGGCGGCTCGGCCGCGCGACTTCCACTCGGCCAATTGCCGACGCCGGTCGAGGTAGGTCAACTGCTCGCGCTGCACCTCGCGCGACAGCTTGCGGAAATTCCTCAGCCGATCGGCTGCGATGCCATCGCGCACCGCGCAGCCGGGCTCGTCCTCGTGATGGCAGTCGCGGAACCGGCACTGTCGCGCCAGCTCGGCGATGTCGGCGAAGCTCGCCGACAGGTGCGACTCGTCGAGGTCGACGCGCAGCCCGCGCAGACCCGGCGTGTCGATCAGGCAGGCGCCGCCGGGCAGACGATGCAGCGTGCGCGCGGTGGTCGTGTGGCGGCCGCGTGAATCGTCGGCCCGCACCGCGCCGGTGGGCTGCACCGCGCGGCCCATCAGCGTATTGGTCAGCGTCGACTTGCCTGCGCCCGAGGAGCCGAGCAGCACCGCGGTCTGCCCGGCGCCGAGATACGGGGCGAGCGCGGCCGCCGCGCTTGCCGTCGTCGCGTTGACCGCCTCGATCGGCACGGCCGCCGGCAGGCGGCTGCGCAGGGCGTCGATCGACGCATGCGGATGTGCGGCGCAGTCGAGCTTGGTCAGCACGACGACCGGCCACACGCCGGCGCCCTGGGTCAATGCCAGGTAGCGCTCGACGCGGCGTGGGTTGAAGTCGCCGTCGAGCCCCATCACGATCAGCGCGGTGTCGACGTTGCTGACCAGCACGCGCCGGCGGCCGTCGCTGTCGATGCGCACAATGTGCGTCGCCGCCGGCAGCAGCGCGTGGATCCAGGCGTCGCCGTGCGCGTCGCGCACCGCTACGACCCAGTCGCCGACGGCGATCGTCTGGTCCGATTCGCCGAGGCCGCGCGCCAGATGCGGGTGCAGTCGCGCCGGCAGGACCGCCATGCCGGCGTCGAGCGTGACGGTCTCGCGCTGCACCTCGATCACCCGCGCCGGCCAGGCCTGGGCGATGCCGGTGGCGTCGAACGAACTGGCCAGCGCCGGGGTAAAGCCGATCGGCCGCAGCCGATCGAAAAGCATGCTGTGCATCTGAAGTCTCTCATCGAGCGCCGGCGCGCGCGGGGCGTGCAGGCGCGGCAAAGGGCTGCGCGCAAGGCGCAGGACTCAGCTGGCGTAGGGAAGGGCCGGCCGCGATGCGCGGCGGGGCGCGTTCGAAAGACCCGCGTCAGCAGCAGCCGACCAGCGGAGCAATCTCGAGGTTTGCCATATGCGCCTCCTTCAGTGCGAAAGCGCTCGATGAGCGAGGGTGCGCATGTTCGCGCCGAACCGTCGGGCCGTCAAAGATCGGACGATCCGGCGTTTCGCTGCGGCAACGGAATGGCGGTGTCGGCGCGGGTCGACGCTGAATCAGCGGGCGGCGACCCGCGACCGCCAGCCCCGGACGATGCCCTCGATGCTGAACACGGCCAGCGCGATCCAGATCAGCACGTAGCCGGGCGCGCGCTGGGCGAACGGCTCGTCGTACAACCAGACGCCGATCAGCAGCTGCAGCGACGGCCCGAGGTACTGCAGCAGGCCGAGGGTGGAGAAGGGAATCCTTCTCGCGCCGGCGGCGAACAGCAGTAGCGGCACCGCGGTCACCGGCCCGGCGGCGGCGAGCAGCAACCGCGTCGCCGCGTCGCCGTCGACGAAGCCGCTCTGCCCGGTCTGCACCAGCCAGAGCAGGTAGGTCGCGGCGATCGGCGTCAGCAGCACCGTTTCGAGCGTCAACCCCTCGATCGCGCCCAGCGCCGCCGTCTTGCGCAACAGGCCGTAGAGGCCGAAGGAAAGCGCCAGCACTAGACCGATCCACGGCACCGCGCCCGCCTGCCAGGTGAGCCAAGACACGCCAGCCGCTGCGACGCCGACCGCAACCCACTGCGCGCCGCGCAACCGCTCGTGCAGGAAGGCCGCGCCGATCAACACGTTGACCAGCGGATTGATGAAGTAGCCGAGGCTGGCGTCGACCACCCGGCTCGCGCTCACCGCCCAGATGTAGACGAACCAGTTGGCCGCCACCAGCAGGCTGCTGGCGGCGAACCACAACAACACGCGCGGCTGCCGCCGCAGGTCGGCCAGCCATTGCAGCCGCCGCAGCAGGAGCAGCAGCACCGCACAGACCATCAGCGACCACACGATCCGGTGGCCGAGGATCTCGAGCGGGGCGACGCCCTGCAGCGCCTTGAAGTAGACGGGGAACACGCCCCACAGCAGGTAGGCGGCGCTGGCATAGGCGATGCCGCGGTTCATCGTGGATGCAGGGCAGGCAGGGGTGGCGAAGGCGGCCGATTATGCGGCGCCGGCACGGTTAGCATTGCCGATATGGGCGAGAAGATTCCTTTCGAACTGCGCGAGGAGGAAATCGCGTTCGAGGCGATCCGCGCCCAGGGGGCGGGCGGGCAGAACGTCAATAAGGTCTCCAACGCCGTGCACCTGCGCTTCGACATCCGCGCCTCGAGCCTGCCGGATGAAATCAAGGCGCGTCTGCTAGCCCGCCGCGACCAGCGCATCAGCGGCGAAGGCGTCATCGTGATCAAGGCGCAGCAGCACCGCAGCCTCGAGAAGAACCGCGCCGAGGCGCTGGCCCGTCTGCAGGCGCTGGTGGCTGCTGCCGCGACGCTGCCACGCGTGCGCCGAGCCACGCGGCCGACGCAGGCATCGCAGCGCCGGCGCGTCGAGTCGAAGGTGCGCCGCGGGCAGGTCAAGGCGCTGCGCGGCCGCGTGACAGACTGAGCGGCCGAGCGGTGGCCAGCGAAGCAGCGGCGGCAAGGCAGCACAGCGCGTTCGAGGACGCGCAGGCGATCATTACCGGCGCGCTCTTCATCGCCCTTGGCGTGGCCATGTTCGCGCAGGCGGGGTTGCTCACCGGCGGCACGGCTGGCCTGGCCTTCCTGATCCACTACGCCACCGGCTGGCGCTTCGGGGTGGTGTTCTTCGTCATCAACCTGCCTTTCTACTTCCTGGCGCTGCGCGCGATGGGCTGGGCGTTCACGCTCAAGACGTTCTGCGCCATCGCCGCGCTGTCGCTGTTCAGCGAGCTGATGCCGTTGGTAGCGCGCTTCGACTTGCTGCAACCGCTTTACGCCGGCGTGATGGGCGGTTTTCTCATCGGTGCCGGGCTGCTGATGCTGTTCAGGCACAAGGCGAGCCTTGGCGGGATCAACATCCTCGTCCTGTACCTGCAGGAACGGCACGGCTGGCGCGCCGGCAAGGTGCAGATGGTGATCGACTGCCTGATCGTGCTGGCGGCGTTCGCTCTGGTCGAGCCGTGGCGGATCGCCGTTTCGGTGCTGGGCGCGGTGGCGCTCAACCTGGTGGTGGCGGTGAACCACCGGCCGGGCCGCTATTTAGGCGTGTGAGGGCGAAAAAAACCGCGGCGCAAGGCCGCGGTTTTCTGCTGGCGCGAGCGCGCCAGTTAGAGCGGCTTGATTTCCGACGCCTGCGGGCCTTTCGGGCCCTGCTTGACGACAAACTCGACCTTCTGCCCTTCCTGCAGCGACTTGAAGCCGCCGCCCTGGATCTCGGAGAAGTGCGCGAACAGGTCCTTGCCGCCGTCGTCCGGCGTGATGAAGCCAAAGCCCTTAGCGTCGTTGAACCACTTGACGGTTCCCTGTGCCATTTGAAATTTCCTAAACAAGATTGAAGTGAATCGACCGCGGGAAAAGCCCCGTGGCGAGCAGACGATCAAGCGGCGTAAACCTGGGAAACCTGGGACGCGTCGCTGTTCTACGAACCAAACAACGAGCCTTTGGAAAACCTTAGGAAAACCGGACCTCAAACGAAAGCCGGCGAAGTGTACGCCGATTTGCCCGGTCGTGCCGGTGTTTTTGCGGCTGCTTGCCCTTGCGCAACGCGCGCCGGCGGCGGATCGCTAAGGTAAGTGCAGCCGGTCTGCCGGCGGGTCGTGGTTGCCGTCGGCAGGGCGCTGCAAATGGAGGCTAGGACGTCATGAGCGGCAAACTGATCGTATTCGGCGACGACGCGCGGCAGCGGGTCTGCGCGGGGCTGAACAAGCTCGCCGACGCCGTCAAGGTCACGCTCGGCCCGCGCGGCCGCACGGTGGTGCTCGGCCGGCCTTATGGCGCGCCGACGGTGATCAACTCCGGTGTGGCCGTGGCGCGCGAGGTCGAACTCGACGACCCGATCGAGAACCTCGGCGCGCGCATGCTGCGCGAGGTGGCGGCGCGCACCTCGGAACTGGCCGGCGACGGCACCACCACCGCCACCGTGCTGGCGCAGGCGATGGTCAACGAAGGGCTGAAATTCGTCGCCGCCGGGCACGACCCGATGGACATCAAGCGTGGCATCGACCTGGCGGTCGAGCGCATCGTCGAGCGGCTGAAGAGCGCCTCGCGCCCCTGCGCCACGACGCAGGAAATCGCCCAGGTCGGCACCATTTCCGCCAACGGCGAGGCGGCGATCGGCAACCTCATCGCCGAGGCGATGGGCAAGGTCGGCAACTCCGGCGTGATCAAGTCCGAGGACGCGCGCGGCATGGAGAGCGAACTGGAGGTGGTCGAGGGCCTGCAGTTCGACCGCGGGTACCTGTCGCCATACTTCATCAACGACGCCGAGAAGCAGCGGGTGGTGCTCGACGACGCCTTCGTGCTGATCCACGACAAGTCGATCTCGGCCGTGCGCGACCTGCTGCCGCTGCTGGAGGAGGTGATCAAGGCCAACAAGCCGCTGCTGGTGATCGCCGAGGACGTGACCGGCGAGGCGCTGGCCACGCTGGTGGTCAATGCGGTGCGCGGCGTGCTGAAGGTGAGCGCCGCCAAGGCGCCGGGCTTCGGCGAGCGGCGCGCCGCGCTGCTGCAGGACATCGCCATCGTCACCGGCGGTCGGGTGATCTCCGAGGAGATGGGGCTGTCGCTGGAGAAGGCGACGCTTGAACAACTCGGCCGCGCGCGCCGCATCGAGAGCGACAAGGACAACACCACGCTGATCGGCGCTACCGGCGAAGCCGCGCAGATCCAGGCGCGCATCACCGCGCTGCGCGCCGAGCGCGAGAAGTCGACCAGCGACTACGACCGCGAGAAGCTCGACGAGCGTATCGCCAAGCTCTCCGGCGGCGTGGCGCTGATCCGCGTCGGCGCCTCGACAGAACTGGAGATGAAGGAGAAGAAATCCCGCGTCGAGGATGCGCTGCATGCCACGCGGGCGGCGGTCGCCGAGGGCATCGGGCCGGGCGGCGGCATCGCCCTGCTGCGTGCGGCCGCCGCGCTCGATGGGCTCGCAGTCGAGAACCTCGCGCAGCAGTGCGGCATCGACACGGTGCGCCGCGCGCTGGAGGCACCGCTGAAGCAGATCATCCGCAACGCCGGCGCCGAGCCGGCGCCGATCCTCGAGCAGGTGCGCAACGGCGCGGCGGACTGGGGCTACAACCTCGCCACCGAGCAGTACGGCGACATGTTCGAGATGGGCGTCATCGACCCGACCAAGGTCACCCGCCTCGGCCTGCAGCACGCCTCTTCCGTGGCGAGCCTGATCCTGACCACCGACTGCGTGATCGCCGAGAAGCCGGTGCCGCCGGGCGGCCCTGCGATGCCGGCGATGGAGTAGCAACCGCCCATGCGCACCCTCGCATAGGCGTTCACTCCGGCGTCAGCCGAACAAGCGCACCCGCACCCGCTGCCCGAACGTCAGGCCCTTCCACCACGCCTTGCCTTCGCGCAGCTTGCTCCGCCCGGCGTCAGACAGCGTGAAGTAGACGACGTACGGGTTCTCGCGGTGGCGGCCGGCGATCTGCACATAGTCGTAGGTGAACAGCACGCCCACCAGCAGCGGGATTTCCGGGCAGCCGGCCAGCCACACCCTGGGCGTCGTGGCACCCATCATCGCCAGCAGGTGGCCGCGATCGAGGTATTCGAGAACGTCGAGGAAACGTGCCCGTAACGGCAACCGCTCGATGCGGCTGGGTGGGAACTCGCGCTGCGCCCGCGACCAGACGTCGGCCGGCGCCGGCACGGGCAGCATCAGGTGGGATGCGTTTTCCAGCCCGGCGGTAAAGGCGATGTCGCGTGGCATCGGCACCTCCATGAGTCGAAACGTCGGCGCGGCCGGCGCCCGATCGGACTGCTCTGCGGCCGGCTCCCGGCGATGCGGGTTGCCCTGCCGGGTTTCTAGCCGATGTGTGGCACTTTCGGGAAGTGCGACGATTCACGCGAACGGACGATGGCCGACGGGCGACCGACAGGGAGATGACGATGCGTGCTGCCTTCTACGAACGCACGGGCCCGGCACGGGAGGTGCTGCAACTGGCCGAACTCGCCACGCCCGAGCCGGGCACGGGCGAGGTGCGCGTGCGGCTATCCACCTCCGGGGTCAACCCGTCCGACGTGAAGGCGCGCGCCGGCCTGCGCTCGAAGGAACTGCCGTTCCCGCGCATCGTGCCGCACAGCGACGGCGCCGGCGTGATCGACCGCGTCGGCGAAGGTGTGCCGGCGGCGCGCGTCGGCGAGCGGGTGTGGGTTTGGAACGCTGCCTGGAAGCGGGCCTACGGCACGGCCGCGCAGTACGTCGTGCTGCCGGCCGGGCAGGCAGTGACGCTGCCGCCCGGCGTGCCGTTCGACGCCGGCGCCTGCCTCGGCATTCCGGCGCTGACTGCGCTGCACGCGGTGCGCATGGACGGCGGGGTGGAGGGCAAGTCGGTGCTGGTCACTGGCGGCGCCGGTGCGGTCGGCCACTACGCGGTGCAGATGGCCAAGCTCGCCGGCGCGCGGCGGGTCTTCGCCACCGTGAGCAGCGACGCCAAGGCGATGCTGGCGCTGCAGGCAGGCGCCGACCAGGTGATCGACTACCGCCACGACGACGTCGCAGCGCACGTGCTTCGGCTGACCGGGAACGAAGGCATCGACCGCGTGATCGAGGTCGACTTCGCCGCCAACGTGAACGCGTCGCTTACCGCGGTGCGGCCCGAAGGCGACATCGTCGTCTACGGCAGCGGCAAACCCGAGATCGCGGTGCCGTTCTTCCCGTCGATCCTGAAGAACGTCCGCCTGCGCTTCTTCATCGTCTACAACCTCGCCGCAGCCGACCGCGCCGCGGCGGTGGGGCAGTTGACATCATGGCTGCGTGAAGGCCGCCTGCAGCACGTCGTCGCCGCCCGGCTGCCGCTCGATTCGATTGCCGAGGCGCACGAACTGGTCGAGAGCGGCCGCATCGTCGGCAACGTGGTGCTGCAAATCCTCTGAGAGCAGGGAACCTTTGCTTCCCTCTCTCCGCGCGGGAAAGGCCGCCGAGGGAGAGGGCGCAAAGCCGCGCCCGTCCTCCCGTCGCTGCCACCAGGTTTCCGCCCGCCGACCGTCGCCGCATCCGCTTCCCGTCGCAGCAAGCCGAATTCCGGCGCGGAATGCGCCTGGGCGCGACGAAGCGGCAGAAAGCCGGAATGAACGGCGAAACCGGCCCGTCGCGCGACGAAACGGCCTTTGCAGTTCAGTCCGCGATTCGCGCAGTCCGTCGCAAGTCGCTCGCGACGTGCATCGCTGCTGCCTACAGTTCACCCATCGCAGCAACGAACCCCGAACGAAAGGACCTGACCATGAACGCCACCTTCACCGCCCCGACCGCCACCCGCATCGCCGCCTTCGCCGCCGCGATCCTGACCAGCACCGTCGTCCTGGGCTCCACCGTCCTCGGCATGCAGTCCGGTACTCAGGCCGCTGACCTGCAGGTCGTTGCGTTTGACCGCGTGGTCGTTACCGCCCCGGCCGTCAACTGAGCGGCTGCGCCGGCAGGCGCGGCTCACCGGTCCGGCCGCGCCGCCAGCGCGGCAGGAGAAAGAGAAGCCCGGCTCAGCCGGGCTTTTTCAATGGTGCACGAACCTGCGCGCCTCCGCTCACTCGATCGGCGGCACCGTGCGCAGGTAGGCGACGATCGCGTTGAGATCGCGCGGCAGCAGCGCCTTGAAGAACGAGGCCGGCATCACCGCCGCCAGCGGTGTGTTCGGCAGCCGGCCATGACCGGGCCGCACGCCCTCGACGAGCGCGCGCTCGATCTCGGCATCGGTCCAGGTGCCGATCCCGGTCTCGCGGTCGGGCGTGATGTTGGAGGCCATGCCGCTGAAGGGCGGCGCCGTCACCGTGATGCCGCCGGCCATGTTGCGTTCCATGATCGGTTCGCCGGTGGGCGACTTCGGCGTGTGGCAGTTGCCGCAGCCGAGGATCGACTCGACCAGGTAACGGCCGCGTTCGAGTGGCGGCTGGGCGACTGCGCTGCTTGCGAACGCCAGCGCCAGGGTGCCCTTGAGTAAGGCCCCGACCGTCCTCGACCACGAAAGGCGAGACCGCGCACGATTGCCCATACTGCCTCCTGAGGTGAATGCCAATCGAACGCGCGGATCAGCGCGCGGCGAGGTTGTCGATGGCGACGGGTGCTACTCGGTCGGCCGGCGTGAAGCCGAGCACGCGGCCGAGGAAGTACAGCTCCGCTTCCAGCGCCCGCGTGATGTTGGTGGCGCTGCGGAAGCCGTGCTGCTCTCCTTCGAACTCCAGGTAGGCCACCGGCCGGCCGCGCGCTCGCACGGCAGCGACGATGGCGCGGCTCTGCTCGGGCGGCACCGCCTTGTCTTCGCTTCCCTGGAAGGTGATCAGCGCGGAGTTCATGCGCTGCAGATGGTGGATCGGGCTGCGCGCGCGGTAAATCGCCTGTCCTTGCGGCAGCGGCGCGATCAGTCCGTCGGTGTAGCGGCTTTCGAACTTGTGCGTATCGGCGGCGAGCAGTTCGAGATCGGCGACGCCGAAGTAGTTGATGCCGGCGGCGAACACGTCGGTGAAGGCCAGCCCGCACAGCACCGTGTAGCCGCCGGCGCTGCCACCGCGGATGACGACACGCTTCGGGTCGACGCGGCCGGCGTCGATCAGGAAGCGAACCGCGGCCACCGTGTCGGCGAGGTCGACCACGCCCCACTGGCCGCGCAGCCGCTCGCGGTAGGCACGGCCGAAGCCCGACGAGCCGCCGTAGTTGACGTCGACCACCGCGAAGCCGCGCGTGGTCCAGAACTGCGTCGTGAGGCTCAGATCGGTCGAGCGGTGTGCGGTCGGCCCGCCGTGCAGCACCACCACCAGTGGCGGCAATTCGCCCGCCGGTGCGGCGAAGCCAGGATTGCGCGGCGGATAGAAGAAGGCGTGCGCCGTGCGCGGTTCGACGTCGCACCCGGCATGGGTCGGGAACTCGATCGGCTCGGCGCGCGCGACGAACGCCTTCGGCAGCGGCGGCGTGTCCGCCGGCCGCCGCACCACTGTGTGGCCGCCGCTCGCCAGGTCGATCGTGATCAGCGCCGGCAGGTCGTCCTCGGCTGCGGCGATCGCGAACGCGGTGCGCGCGTCGAGCAGGCCGAGCGATCGAAAGGAAACGAACGGAAGTGCGAGCGGCGTCGCGGCACCGCTTTCGAGATTGACCAACGCCAGAGCGTCGACGGCGTTGCGGCAGACACGCACCAGCGCGCGGCCATCGCCGAGCAGCACGTAGTTCGCCAGCCCGAACTGCCACAGCGGCGCACCGATCTCGGCGTCGAAACTCGTGACCTGTTCCGCCTTGCCGCCGCGCCAGCGATACAGGTTCCACCAGCCGTCGCGGTCAGACAGGAAGTACAGGCTGCCGTCGGCGTCCCAGCAAGGCTCGCTCACCGATTCCGCATCGCCGCCGGCGATCGTCTGCAGGTCGTGCAGTCGGTCGGCCGACAGCGTGCCGACGTGCAGCCGCGTGCCATCCCACGGCATCAGCGGGTGGTTCCAGCTCACGAACGCGAGCCGGCGTCCGTCCGGGCTCGGGCGGGGAAAGGCGACGAAGTCCGAATCGCCGAACAGCACCGTGCCTTCAGAAGTTTGCGCGAGATCGACCGCGACGATCGTGTTCTTCGGTTCGCCCGCTGCGCGATGGTCCTCGCGGACGAAAAAGGCGCGCGCGCCGTCGGCCGTCGCCGCGCCGTCGGCATTGCGCAGGCCGGGCGGCGTCAGCGGCTGCGGCGGCTTGCCGTCGGCGAGTGAATAAAGCCGCTGGTCGTCATCGTGGCAGGCGAGCACGCGCGTTCCGGCATGGGCGAAGGCGATGCCGCCGTACTCGTGCACGCGAGTGCGCACGTTGAAACTGCGCGGCGTGACTTCGGTCACCCGCCCTTCGCTGTCGAACGTCAGCAGCGCAACGCGGCCGCCCTCGTTGGGCCGGCTCTCGGTCCAGTAAAGCCTGCCGTTCGCGGCGCGCGCATGACCGATCGCCGCCGATGCCGTCGCCAGTGCCGCGGCAGACAGCGGCGATGCCCACGCACCGTGGCGGGCGACGACGGGAGCGGTCACCTTGGGGAGCCAGGATCGCGGAAGACTCGGGCCGTGCGGCGTCGCCGCTAGCCCATGCAGAAGACGTTCAGCTTGTTGCCGTCGAGGTCGCGGAAGTAGCCGGCGTAGAACACCGCGGCGCGCGGCAGGTCGTTGGTGCCCAGCGTGAGGTAACCGATCATCGTCTCCTCCGTTCTCGTCGTGGCGGTGAGCAGTGTAGTGGCGGGCCGCGTCCATCGCACGGGTCGGGATGGTTTCGTCGTGCCGCATCACGTACGCTGGCGGCCCGCGCGGTACGATGAATGTTCGTCACGGGAGGCTAGATGTCAGCACTTCATTGCAGGACGGCAATCCGCACCGGCGCAGCCCGGCGGGTCGCGTTGGCGTTGCTCGCCATGCTGGCTTTCGCCGGCATCGCCGACGGACAGACGCCCGCGCCGAGTCCGCTGACGACTGCGCTGACCGCCGAGGCCGACGGCACCACCACGCTCGACCAGCGCATCGTCGTCAATGCGCCGCTGGGCGAGGTCTGGCAGGCGCTGACGACCAGCGAGGGCTGGCGCGGCTGGGCGGCGCCGTTTGCGATGGTCGACTTCCGGCTCGGCGGCTTCATCGAGACCAGTTACCGGATGGACGCGCAGGCCGGCGCGCCGGAGAACATCAGGAACCAGGTCCTCGCCTACCTGCCGAAACGGATGTTCGCCATCCGCAACGTGCAGGCGCCGCCGAAGGCGGCTTTCGACGTGCCGACCTTCCAGTCGCTGCACACGATCGTGCTGCTCGAACCGCTGACTGACCGCACCACCCACGTCGCTTTCGTGCAACCCGGCTACCGCAGCGGCGAGCCCTACGACACCGTGCTGAAGCACTTCCGCTGGGGCAACGGCTGGACGCTGGAACAACTGAAGAAGCGATTCGACGTCGGCCCCGTCGACTGGGCGAAGCTCGCCGCCGAAGCGCAGAAGGCCGCGGCCAAGAAATAGCCGTGCTTTGTCTCAGGGCAAGGGCGGTGCGCGCCCGCCGCGTGCACGCGCCCGCGTCTGACATGGGTCAGCGATTCGCAAGAGGGCGTTGCTAGTCTTGCGCGCGTCAGCCAGAACCTCGGCGAGATCCACGTGGCCAACATCCTGCTGCTTTATTCGACCAACTACGGCCTGTCGAAGAAGATCTGCGAACGCATCCAGGCCGGCCTGCGCGAGAAGGGCCAGCAGGCCGAGGTCGAACCGCTGGTCGGCCACGGCGCCGATCCGCAGGCGTTCGACGCGATCGTCATCGGCGCCAGCATCAAGCACGGCAAGCACCACCCGTCGGTGCTCGAGTTCATCCGTGCCCACCAGCCGATGCTGGAGTCGAAACCGAGCGCGCTGTTCTCGGTCAACCTGGTGGCGCGCAAGCCGGCCAAGAACACGCCGCAGACCAACCCGTACCTGAAGCGGTTCCTCGCCAGGTGCCCGTGGAAGCCGAAGTTGCTCGGCGTCTTTGCTGGCGAGCTCGACTACTCGCGCTACGGCCCGGTTGACAAGTACATGATGCGGTTCGTCATGTGGATCAACAAAGGCCCGACCGACTTCAGCACCAAGGTGCAGTTCACCAACTGGGACGAAGTCGAGCGCTTCGCCGGCAAGGTGGCGGCGTTCGCCAACGGCCAGGCCGTTTAGGCAGGGCGGGGCGGTGCGGGCACTGCTCGACCGGCTGAACGGGCCGCTGCACCTCGGCGTGGCGCTCGCCGCCGCCTGGCTGATTCTCAGCAGCCCGTGGATCGGCATGTATCAGCGGATGCCGGAGGAGCCGGGCTGGATCAACCTCGCCCACGTCGTCGTCGGCTTCGCCGCGCTGGCAATCGGCGTGCTCTACGCCGCCGCCGTCGCGCAGGGCGGCCGCTGGCGCGAGTACTTCCCGTGGCTGGGCGGCGATCTCGGTGCAGTGGGCCGCGATATCACCGGAATCTTCCGCGGCCGATTGCCCGCCGTCGAAGGCGGCGGCCTGTTGCCGATGATCGAGGGCCTGCTGCTGCTGGTGCTGCTCGCGGCCGGCATGACCGGTGCGGCGTGGTACTTCGTGCAGGGCTCGGAGACCGCGGTCGTGCTGCGCGAGGCGCACATCCTCGCCGCGCGCGCCTGCGCGGCGCTGGTGCTGCTGCACTTCATCGGCGTGGCGCTGCACTTGCTCGACTTTGTGCGCGACTGAGCACACGCTCTGTAATGGGCGGGCAGGTTCCGCCCTAGCCGTCATCGCTCCCGACGTCGGCCGGTTTGCCTGTGTACCAGCCGTCGGACACGTTGCGCAGATCGGCGGCGCGCCATACATAGACCTCACGCCCCTTGAAACCCTGACGGAACTCCGGCCGCGCACTCGGATTCGTGAGCGGCCGGTAGCTGTAGACGACCACTGCGCCGTCCGGATGCGCGGCGGCCCACGCCAGCAGTTCCGGATAATCGAGAACGACCTGTAGCGGCCGGTCGAGGCGGCCGACGAACTGGAACTGGCCGTGATACTTGGGGAAGTGAGCGATCGGCCTGCCCGCGGCCTGCACCCGGGCGAGATGCTGCGCCACCGGGCGCACGTCATAGCTGTCGAACAGTGCCCGGCCGAGACCGACGTAACCCGAAACCAGCAGCAGGACGCTCGCTGTGCCGATCATCGCCGCCGAAGCGACGTGATCGCGCACGCGCACGAACGCCAGCACGAGGGCGATCGCCTGGATCGCGGCGACGGTCAGCAGGATCGCCGGCCGCTCGCCGGTCTGGATCAGGTTGGCGAACCGCGGCCGTCCCATCAGGACGACGATCACCACGGCCAGCGCGAAGAAGACGCCGGCGACTGCCATCCGGTCGGCGATCGTGGGCGGCGTGTCGTCGCGATCTCGCGCTGCCAGCGCCATGCCCACCAGCAGGCCGAAGGCGGCGGTTTCCGGCAACAGGTATTGCGCCTGCTTGCCCTTGAATGCTGAAAACGCGAGCAACACAGGCAGTGACCAGGCCATCGCGAAGCGGGTGACGATTTCGGCCCGCTGCCGGGCAAGCCCGGCGAGACCGCGCCAGACCGACGGCACGAACAGCCACGGAAACACGAGCAGCGGCAGCATCATCAGGTAGAACCAGGCAGGTTGCAGGTGATGGCTCGTGGTCGCCATGCGGTCGACCGACTGGCTCCAGAAGATCTCGCGGCCGAAACCGGCGCCGCCGGCCAGCGCCGTCGGGATTGCCCAGGCGAGCGCGATCGCTGCGCCGACCAGCACCGCAACGGCGACGCCGGCATACCAGCGACCCCAGGATCGTGCCTTGCCGTTTGGACTGGCCTGCGCCGCTGTCCACCAGGGCGCCAGCAGCGCCAGCGGCAGCAGGTGCAGCAGTGCCACCGGCCCCTTGGTCAGGATGCCCAGGCCGAGCGCCGCGCCGACGCCGAGCCAGTTTGCCCACCGGCCGCCTGTCGCCGCGCGGGCGATTCCGAGCACGCCCAGCAGGACGAAGAAAGCGAGCATCGAGTCGAACATCAGCGCGCCGGTGAAGAAGCTCCAGTACAGCCCGCTGCCGGTGACGAACACCGCGATCGGCGCCACTTCCGTGCGTGAAGGTGCCAGGACGCGGGCCAGCTTCCAGGTCAGGCCGAGGGCGCCGGCGGCGAACAGCGCCGTCAGCATCCGTGGCCACCAGGTGCTGACCCCGAAGATCGACCAGCCGACGTTGATCAGCCAGAACAGCAGCGGTGGCTTGTGGCCGTACAGTTCGCCGTTCAGGCGCAGCTGCAGCCAGTCGCCCGACCGCCACATCTCCCATGCCACGCTCGCGTAGCGCGTCTCGTCGACCGGCGTCAGCGGCCGAAGGGCCGTGACCGCGACCAGCAGAGCGGCGCACCAAAGGGCGGCCAGCAGCAGCCCGTGGCGCCGCAGATCAGTTCGCATCGATTCAGGCCGCGCGCGGCGGCTCGCCGGTCGACCCGTCCGCCACCAGCGGATGACGGTAGATCAGCCAGAGATTGCGCAGGTAGATGAAGATGCCGAGCCCCTGCCCGACGACGAACACCGGGTCGTTACGGTGCAGCGCATAGATGAACAGCGCCGCCCCGCCGGCCAGGCTGAAGTACCAGAACGCCAGCGGCACGACGCTGCGCTTCATGCGTTCGCTCTTGATCCACTGCACGATGAAGCGCATCGAGAACAACCCCTGGCCGAGAAAGCCGATGGTCAGCCAGACGGGATCGTGGTCCATGTTTGTGACTCCTTGGAAACCGATGGTCGCGACGCTCCGGCATCGGCTGCGGCCGGCGCGGCATCGGCGCCGAGTTCCTCGACGTCGGTCAGCCGGGTGCGCCGCCGCAGCCACAGCACGCCGGCCATGTCTACGATGCCGACGAACAGCCGGTTGCCGACGCCGTAGTGCGACTGGCCCCTCAGTCGGGGGCGGTGATTGACCGGCACCGAGACGACGCGTCCGCCGTGCCGGATGAACAGCGCCGGCAGGAACCGGTGCAGGTGATCGAAATAGGGCAGCGCGAGGAAGTCATCGCGCCGGAAAAGCTTCAGGCCGCAGCCGGTGTCCGGTGTGCCGTCGCCGAGCACACGGCGGCGGATGCCGTTGGCGACTCGCGAGGACAGCCGGCGGATCCATGTATCCCGCCGCGAGGCGCGCCAACCTGCCAGCAACAGCGGCCCGGCGTGCGCGTCGACACGCTGCTCGCTTTCCCAGCGCGTCAGCAGCGCGGGGATGTCGGCCGGATCGTTCTGGCCGTCCCCGTCCAGCGTCGCGATCAGCTCGCCGCGCGCATGCCTGGCCCCGCTGTGCAGCGCCGTGCTCTGGCCGGCGTTGGTCAGGTGCCGCAACACGCGCAGGCGCGGGTAACGGCGCGTCAGCGCCACCAGTTGGAGCGGCGTCGCGTCGCTGCTGGCGTCGTCGACGAACACGACCTCGAAGTCGATGCGCCCTGCGAGAGCGGCGTGGATCTCCTCGGCCAGCGGGCCGACGTTTTCGGCCTCGTTGTGCACCGGGATCAGCACCGTCAGCGCGGGCGGGGTCGGTCGCAGTTCGTTCTGCGGCAACGGAGTGGTCGTCTTACGCCTCGTCTAGCGAGCCATCGCACAAGAAAGCGGCTGTCACTGGTCCGCGATCCTCGATGCGGCTTGATTATCGATCCTGCGAGCCGCCTGGCACGGGCCATCATTCAGGCGGAACCCGGCGCCGGCAGACAAACCCGTCAACGCTAAGGCAGCAAGCTTAATCAAACCTTAAGAGGCTGCGCGTGCGCCGGGGTTGCGTTCGGTCATGTCTCCGACCTTCGCCGGCGTGCCTTTGTGCCACGGCCCGCCGCGCTCACTTCGTGGCGCGCCTCGGCTGGTCGCGGCGAACGGTCACCCGCTGGCCGCGCAGCGAGGTCCCGCGCGAGGCGCGGATCGCATCTTCGGCGATGTGATCGGAAACCTCGACCAGCGAGAAGCGATCTTCGATCTCGATGGCGCCGATCTCGCGCGCGCCGCCTTGTGCGTGGCCGGGCCCGCGCATCGAGCGGCAGCGAGCGGTAGACGGCGTGATCGCCGCGCGTTCCAGCGATTCCTCCGGAGCCTCCTGCAGCAGGCGCACCGGGTTCTGCCGGCACGCGCGCCAGCGACAGGCGTCGATGCTCCGGAACAGCTGTTCGCCGTCCCGCCTCCCGGTCCAGCTGAACTTGTAAGCGACCTCGGCAAGCGGTGCCAGCCGTGCGGGAACACGGCTGGCCAGGATCTGCGCGGCACGTCGAATGTCCCTGGCGCCAACGTTCAGCGCTTCGGAGAGTGTCTTCATATCCCGTTCCCTTCTCCTGCCGCGCCGCCTCCACTGCCTGGGGGCATCCAGCGAGCACAAACCTTTCAACAGCTTATCCCGCGCCGCCGGACGAGGTCTTGCCTTCGGACAGGTGCCGCGCTCGGCTCGGCCGTCGCCCGGTGCGCGCCGGCGTCTTGCCCGCGCAACGGTGCCGGGAACTAATCCAGCGCAACACCCGGCTGCATCGGCGGGGCTACGCTGATGCTTGTGGTGACCGCGGGCACCCGCGCAGCACCCCTGACCGGGGCGAAATGTCCCGGCCCGATCGGTTTCTGGACCCACGCAAGGAGCTCGACGAACATGGCAATCAAGGTAGCAATCAACGGATTTGGCCGGATAGGTCGCCTGGTGTTCCAGGCACTGTGCGATCAGGGGCTGCTCGGCAAGCAGATCGACGTCGTCGGCGTCGTCGACATCTCGACCGACGCCGACTACTTCGCCTATCAGATGAAGTACGACTCGGTGCACGGCCGCTTCAAGCATCCCCTGGCGACCCGGAAGAGCAGCGACAAGGCCGAAGGCAATGACGTGCTGGTCGTCGGCGGCGACCCGGTCCGCTGCATCATGGCCGCCAAGGACCCGAGCCAGCTGCCGTGGAAGGAACTCGGCGCCGACTACGTGCTCGAGTGCACCGGGCTGTTCACCGACTCGGAAAAGGCCAAGGGCCATCTGGCGGCCGGCGCGAAGAAGGTGATCATCTCGGCCCCCGGCAAGGGCGACGTCAAGACGCTGCTGATGGGCGTCAACGAAGGCGAGTACGACCCGGCCAGGCACCACATCGTCTCGAATGCGTCCTGCACCACCAACTGCCTGGCGCCGGTCGTGCACGTGCTGCTGAAGGAAGGCATCGGCGTCGAGACCGGCCTGATGACCACCATCCACAGCTACACGGCGACGCAGAAGACCGTCGACGGCCCGTCGAAGAAGGACTGGCGCGGCGGCCGGGCGGCGGCGATCAACATCATCCCGTCCTCGACCGGCGCCGCCAAGGCGGTGGGCGAGGTGCTGCCGGCGACCAAGGGCAAGCTCACCGGCATGTCCTTCCGCGTGCCGACGCCCAACGTCTCGGTGATCGATCTGACGTTTCGTGCCGGCCGCGACACGTCGATCGAGGAGATCGACGGCCTGATGAAGAAGGCCAGCCAGACGTACCTCAAGGGCATCCTCGGCTACTGCGACGAGGAGGTCGTCTCGACCGACTTCATCCACGACGAGCGCTCGTCGATCTACGACTCGCTGGCCACGCTGCAGAACAACCTCAAGGGCGAGAAGCGCTTCTTCAAGGTCGTGTCCTGGTACGACAACGAGTGGGGCTACTCGAACCGCGTGGTCGACCTGCTGCGCTACATGGCGAGCAAGGACGGGGCGCGGTAGTCCCGCTGCCTTTCGCCCCGGGGCAGGAGCCCCGGGGCTGCCCTAACCAGGGGCGGGTCGCTCGCGGCGCGCCCTTCTCTTTGTCGCACCGGCGGCCATGAGGCCGCCATCCGGAAGGAAACACCATGGCCAAGCTTTTCATCGAGGATCTCGACCTCGCGGGCAGGCGCGTGCTGATGCGCGTCGATTTCAACGTGCCGGTGAACAACGGCAAGGTCGAGAACGACAAGCGCCTGCGCGCCTCGCTGCCGTCGATCCGGCACGTGCTCGGCAAGGGCGCGAGCCTGGTGCTGATGAGCCATCTCGGCCGGCCCGACGGCCAGGCGACCGCGAAGTATTCGCTCGCGCCGGTGGCCGCGAAGCTCGCCGAGCTGCTCGGCAAGCCGGTGAAGTTCCTGCCCGACTGCGTCGGCGCCGAGGTCGAGCGAGCCTGCGCTGCACTGAAGCCCGGCGAGGTCGCGCTGCTGGAGAACCTGCGCTTCCACATCGAGGAGGAGGGCAAGGTCAAGAAGGAGGACGGCTCGTCGGTGAAGGCCGACCCCGAGGCGGTCAAGGCGTTCCGCGCTTCGCTGACGAAGCTCGGCGACGTCTACGTCAACGACGCCTTTGGCACCGCGCACCGGGCGCACAGCTCGATGACCGGCGTCGCGCACGAGAAGCGCGCCGCCGGCTATCTGATGAAGAAGGAACTCGACTTCCTCGGCGACGCGGTCAACACGCCGAAGCGGCCGTTCGTGGCGATCATCGGCGGCGCCAAGGTCTCGGGCAAGATCGACGTCATCGCCTCGCTGCTGCCGAAGGTCGACCGGCTGCTGATCGGCGGCGCGATGGCCTTCACCTTCTACAAGGCGCAGGGCAGGGAAGTCGGCGGCTCGCTGGTCGAGGACGACCGCCTGCAGATGGCAAAGGACCTGCTCGCCAGGGCCGGCGACAAGCTGGTGCTGCCCATCGACGCGGTGGTCACCGACACGTTCGACTTCGACGCCCGCAGGGTGGGCACGCTCAGGACGGTGCCGTGGGACCGGATCGGGCCGAAGGATATCGGCGTCGACATCGGCGAGGGCAGCCGCGCGAAGTTCGCCGAGATCGTGAAGAGTGCGAAGACGGTGGTGTGGAACGGGCCGATGGGGGTGTTCGAGATCGCCGCCACGGCGGCCGGCACGCTGGCCGTGGCCCAGGCGCTCGCCGATGCCACCGCGCAGGGCGCGATCACGGTGGTGGGCGGCGGCGACTCCGTCTCGGCGGTCGAGAAGAACGGCCTGGCGGACAAAGTCACCCACGTCTCCACCGGCGGCGGCGCGTCGCTGGAGTTCCTCGAAGGCAAGGACCTGCCCGGCGTCGCCTACCTCAGCGACCGCTAGCAAGGGGTAGCGGCCCGCCGCGCTATTTCGGCGGGAAGCTGCCCCGGTAGGACCGCTTCAGCAGGCTCCACAGCGAGCCGCCGGTGAACATGCCGAGCACGTAGACCAGCAAGACCAGCACGGTCACCGGCATCGTCATGTTCAGCGAGAAAAACTGCAGCGTCACCGACTGCAGGTTCTGGAACTTGAAGCTCAGCACCAGGAGCGTCAGCAGCACGATGATCGCCATGTGCACGTAGCGCATGGGTGGACTCCTCGGCGGGGGAGCGGCGCAGTATACCGACACATGTCGGCACGGCGCCGCTTCGCGCCGGGCCCACCGCACCTGCGCCAGCTTACCCCCAAGGAGGATGATATGACCCGTGAAGTGGTTTTCCTGAGCGCCGTGCGGACGGCCATCGGCGGTTACGGCGGCAGCCTGAAGGACACGCCGCCGGTCGAACTCGGCGCCATCTGCGTGAAGGAAGCGGTGAAGCGCGCCGGCGTGAAGCCGGCCGACATCGGCCACGTGGTCTTCGGCAACATCATCCACACCGACCCGCGCGATCACTACCTGGCGCGCGTGGCGGCGGTCAAGGGCGGGCTGCCGCACGAGACGCCGGCGCTGACGCTGAACCGGCTGTGCGGCAGCGGGCTGCAGGCGATCGTCACCGCCGCCAACATGATCGGCAACGGCGACGCCGACTTCGCGGTGGCCGGCGGCGCCGAGAACATGAGCCGCAGCCCGTACCTGGTGCCGACGCTGCGCTGGGGCGCGCGCATGAACGACGCCACCATGGTCGACATGATGGTCGGCGCGCTGAGCGACCCGTTCGACAACGTACACATGGGCGTGACCGCAGAGAACGTGGCGAAGAAGTACGGCGTTTCGCGCGCCGAGCAGGACGAGTTGGCCGTCGAGAGCCACCGCCGCGCGCAGGCGGCGGTCGACCACGGCTATTTCCGCGCGCAGATCGTGCCGGTGCCGATCAAGGTCAAGCGCGACATGATCCCGTTCGAGATGGACGAGACGGTGCGCGGCGACATCTCGGTCGAGAAGCTGGCCAAGCTCAAGCCGGTGTTCGACAAGGAGGGCACGGTGACGGCCGGCAACGCCTCCAGCATCAACGACGCCGCGGCGGCGTTGGTGCTGGGCGACCGCGAGACGGCCGACAAGCGCGGCCTGCAGCCGATGGGCCGGCTGGTCGCCTACAGCTACGCCGGTGTCGACCCGAAGTTCATGGGCATGGGGCCCGTTCCCGCGGTGAACGCGCTGCTCGCCAGGACCGGGCTGAAGCTCGACGACATCGACGTGTTCGAGGTCAACGAGGCCTTCGCCGCGCAGGCGCTGGCGGTGTGCCGCGAACTGAAGCTGCCGATGCAGCGCACCAACCCGAACGGCAGCGGCATCTCGCTCGGCCACCCGATCGGCGCCACCGGCGCCATCCTGGTCGTCAAGGCGCTGTACGAGCTGAACCGGACGGCCGGCAGGCGGGCGCTGGTGACCATGTGCATCGGCGGCGGGCAGGGCATCGCCGCCATCGTCGAGCGCCTGTGAAATGCCGCCGGCGGCGGACAAACCAAAGACAACCATGATGGAGGCGGGAATGAAACGGGTCGAAGGAAAGACGGCACTGGTCACCGGTGCCTCGCGCGGCATCGGCCGGGCGATCGCCATCGAACTGGCGCGCGAGGGCGCGCGGGTGGCGGTCAACTACGCCAGCAACGACGCCGCGGCACAGGAGGTGAAGACGGAGGTCGAGAAGCTGGGCGGCGAATGCCTGCTGCTGAAGGCCAACCAGGCCGACGCGAAGGAGGCGCGCGCCATGGTGGCGAAGGCGGCCGAGCACTTCGGCCACCTGGACGTGCTGGTCAACAATGCCGGCATCACGCGCGACTCGCTGCTGCCGAGGATGAGCGACGAGCAGTGGCTGGAGGTGATACAGACCAACCTCAACGGCTGCTTCTTCTGCACCTCGGCGGCGATCCCGTACATGTCGAAGCAGAGCTTCGGCCGCATCATCAACATCAGCTCGATGAACGGCCAGATGGCAGCGATAGGCCAGGCGAACTACAGCGCCAGCAAGGGCGGCATCATCGCCTTCACCCGCACCGCCGCTTCCGAACTGGCGCGCTTCGGCATCACCGTCAACACGATCGCGCCGGGGTTCACCGAGACGGACATGTTCGCCGCAGTGCCGGCGCCGATCCAGGCGCAGATCAAGGCGAAGATCCCGCTGGCCCGCTTTGCGCACGCCGAGGAGATCGCCAAGGCGGTGATCTTCCTCGTCGCCGACGGCGACTACATCACCGGCGAGCAGATCAACATCAACGGCGGCGCATTCGAGGCGTAGCAGGCCGCGGCCGGCGACGCGCGCGTCGCCGGATCGCCGCTGCGGGCGATGGGCGAGCCCCTAGGAGGGCTCGCCCTTGCTGCGGAACTGCTGGCCGAGCATCTCCGGCGTCACCAGCGTGATGCCGCGCTCAGTGACGTGGAACCCGCGCGACGTGCTCCTCGAGCATCACCGCGTTGGCCGTGCCCGAGTACCAGACCTCGCCCCGCTGCTGCTGCGCCTGGCCGGCGTGGCGCTGCACCTGCTGGAGTTCGCGCGCGTGTAGGCCGGCGCGCGGCGTCTTCTACTTCGTCGAGCGCTTCGGCTGGTCGCGGCGAACGGGCACCCGCTGGCCGCGCAGCGAGGTGCCGCGCAAGGCGCGGATCGCGTCTTCGGCGATGTGATCGGAGACCTCGACCAGCGAGAAGCGATCTTCGATCTCGATAGCGCCGATCTCGCGCGCGCTGACGCCCGCTTCGTTGGCGATGGCGCCGACCAGATCCGCCGGCCGCAAACCGGCATTACGGCCGGCGCCGACGTAGACGCGCACCATCGCCCCTCCACCCGCCGGCGCCTTGCGCTTCGCGCCCGCCGCCTTGTGCGTGGCCGGGCCCGCGGCGCGCTCGCCGCGCGGCGCCTTGCCGGTGCGGCCGCTCTTAGACCACGGCTCGCGCCCGGCGCGCAGGTCGATCGTCGGGATGTGCTCCTCGTCGTGCGCGGCGTCGGCCTGCAGCGCCTGGTGGGCCAGCTTCACCGCCGCGGCGGCGACATCCATCGGGTCGAACTCGCTGGCCAGCGCATCGGTGACCACGCGGTAGCTGTCGAGCTCGCCTTCCTCGAGCGCCGTGCGCAGCGCCCCGCGCGTCATGTCCAGCCGCCTGGCGCGCACGTCCATCGGCGTGGGCACGGTGGCCACGTCGATCTTCTGCTTGGTGAGGCTCTCGATGTTGCGCAGCAGCCGGTGTTCGCGCGGCTCCACCAGCGTGATCGCCACGCCTTCGCGGCCGGCGCGCCCGGTGCGGCCGATGCGGTGCACATAGCTCTCCGGCGAGGCCGGCACGTCGAAGTTGACCACGTGCGACAGGTGCTCCACGTCGAGCCCGCGCGCAGCCACGTCGGTGGCCACCAGCAGGTCGATCTGGCCGGTACGCACGCGCTTCATCACGCGGTCGCGCTGGTCCTGCGAGAGCCCCCCGTGCAGCAGTTCGACCTGGTAGCCGCGGCCGCGCAGCTTCTCGGCCAGCTCGTCGACCTCGGTGCGCGTGCGTGCGAAGACAAGCGCCAGCGTCGGTGCTTCGAGGTCCAGCACGCGGCCGAGCGCGGCCACCTTGTGCGCGCGCTGCACGACGTAGGCGGTCTGGCGCACGCGCGGCAGCGCTCCTTTCTCGGTCTTTTCGCGCGCGATCAGCACCCGCGCCGGGTCGCGCAGGTGCTTGTCGGCGATGGCGGCGATGCGCGGCGGCAGCGTCGCCGAGAACAGCGCCGTCTGCCGCTGCCCCGGCGTGGCATCGAGGATCAGCTCGATGTCCTCGGCAAAGCCCATGTCGAGCATCTCGTCGGCCTCGTCGAGCACGACCGTCTGCAGCGCCTGCAGCAGCAGCGTGCCGCGGCGGATGTGGTCGAGCGCGCGGCCCGGCGTGGCCACCACCACGTGCACGCCGCGCTTCAGGGCCTGCGCCTGGCGGCCGAACTCGGCGCCGCCGTAGATCGGCAGCACCACCGCGCCCAGCTTGTGGCCGTAGCTGTGCAGCGCCTCGGCCACCTGGATCGCCAGTTCGCGCGTCGGCACCAGCACCAGCGCCGCCGGGTGCGCGGTCTTGCGTTTGCCGGCGAGCACCCGCTGCAGCAGCGGCAGCGCGAACGCCGCCGTCTTGCCGGTGCCGGTGGCGGCCTGGCCGAGCAGGTCGCGCCCGGCGAGCAGCGGCGGGATCGACTGGCTCTGGATGGGGGTCGGCTCTTCGTAGCCGAGGCCGGTGAGGACCTGCGCCAGTTCGGGCGACAGGCCGAGGTCGATGAAGGGGCTGGTCATTCGCTGAGCGTAGCAGCGGTGATCAGCAGCCCATGCCGAGATGACGTCGGTGCGCGCCGCGCGCCGCGGCGCTGCAGGCCGCCTGCGCGCGGTGCCGACGCTACCGCTGCCGCACGTACTGGCCCGGCGCGTCTTCGATGACGCGATAGCCCTTGCGCGGCGCGCCCATCGCCGGCGGCCTGGTCTTGCCGCGGGAATGCTGCGCCAACCAGCGATGCAGCGCCGGCCACCAGGAGCCGTCGTGCTTGGTCGCCGCCTCCATCCAGTCCTCCGGCGCCAGATGCGGGTCGGCGAGCCGGCGCGTCTTGATGCGGTAGTGGCGCTTCGGATTGACCGGCCCGCAGACGATCCCGGCGTTGTGGCCGCCGGCGGTCAGCAGGAAGGTGAAGTCGTCGGAGCGGACGAGATTGTCGACCTTGTAGACCGACTTCCACGGCGCGACGTGATCGGCCTCGGTGCCCACCGCGAACATCGGCACGCGGATGTCCGACAGCCGGACCAGCCTGCCGCCGACCGGGAAGCGGTTGGTCGCCAGCTCGTTGTCGAGGAAGAGCCGGTACAGATACTCCGAATGCATCCGCCAGGGCATCCGCGTGCCGTCGGCATTCCAGGCCATCAGGTCGATCATCGCATCGCGCTTGCCCTTCAGGTACGTGTTGACCAGCGGCTGCCAGAACAGGTCCTTGGCACGCAGCATCACGAACGCGCCGCCCATCTGCTTGCTCTCGAGCACACCCTTGCGGTGCATGGTGGCCTCGAGCATCGCCAGCTGGCTCGGGTTGATGAAGAGGGCCAGCTCGCCCGGCTCGGTGAAATCGGTCTGCGCGGCGAACAGCGTGATCGAGGCCAGCCGCTCGTCCTGGTCGCGGGCGAGTGCCGCCGCGCCGATCGCGAGCAGGGTCCCGCCGATGCAGTAGCCGACGGCGTGGACCTTGCGGTCGGGCACGATGGTGGTGACGGCGTCGAGCGCGGCGCGGAACCCCATCTCGAGGTAGTCGTCCATGCCGATCTCGCGGTCCGTCTCGACGGGGTTCTTCCACGACATCGCGAAGACCGTGTGGCCCTGGTCGACCAGGTACTTCACCATCGAATTGCGCGCGCTCAGATCGAGGATGTAGTACTTCATGATCCAGGCCGGCACGATCAGGATCGGTTCCGCGTAGACGTCCTTCGTCGCCGGCTCGTACTGGATCAGCTCGATGAGCTCGTTGCGAAAGACGACCTTGCCCGGTGTCGCAGCCACGACCTTGCCGACCTCGAACTCCTCGGCGCCCACCGGCTCCATGCCACTGAGCGTGCGCCTGAGGTCCTCGGCCAGGTTCTGCAGTCCGCGCACCAGGTTCTGCCCCTTCTCCCCCTGGGTCAGCGCCAGCAGCTCGGGATTCGAAGCCAGGAAGTTCGACGGGGAGGTGGCATCGAGCAGCATGCGCACCGCAAATTCCAGCAGCTGGTCGTGATACTCGGTGACGCCATCGACGTCACGCACGACATCCTTCAGCAGCGCCACGTTGTTCTGGTAGGCGCGCGCGTAGACGTTGAACGGAAACTGCGACCAGTCCGCCGTGCTGAAGCGCTTGTCGGGATCGCCGGCGAAGCCCTCGGCGGGCGAAACGGGCGCCCCGGCCAGCGCACGAAGCGCGAACGCCCAGGTGTCCTGCGCGCGCGCCGCCACGTGCTGCCGCAGCTCGCTTTGCTTGGCCGGGGCCAGGGCCAGGTGCATCGCCCAGTCGGCCCAGGCGGTGGTGAACGCCGTCGGGGCGAGCCCGGCAGTCATCTGTGCGACCTGGGCGCGGAACTCGCGGTCGAAGTCCCGGGTGGTGCGGGCGGCTCCTTTTCTTGCGGTCATGACGGCAGCCTCG
Source organism: uncultured Burkholderiaceae bacterium (assembly GCA_964610575.1). Taxonomy (GTDB): domain Bacteria; phylum Pseudomonadota; class Gammaproteobacteria; order Burkholderiales; family Burkholderiaceae_F; genus JADJWR01. The sequence goes on along the minus strand of CAZSYX010000019.1, from coordinate 5,377 downwards.
AGACGATGGGTGAAAGATCCGGTGAGCTGATCCTGCTGCGGCGCTACGCCGGTGCGTGCCAGCCGGCGTCGACCCAGAGCTCGCCACTGACCGCCGAGTTCGCCAGCATGAAGCAGATCGCATCGGCGATCTCCTCGGGCTGGATCAGCCGGCCGAGCTGCGTGTACGGCAGGATGTTCTTCGCGACGTACTCCGCGCCCATCGCCCGCACCATCGGCGTGTCGGTGAAGCCGGGGTGGATGACGCTGCAGCGCACGCCGTAGTACATCGCCTCCTTCATGATCGTCGCCGCGGCGCCCTCCAGGCCGGCCTTGGTGCTCGCATAGGAGATCTGGCCGCGGTTGCCCTGCGACGAGATCGAACCGATGAACACCACCGAGCCTTGCATGCCCTCGTCGGCTGTCCAGCGCTTCAGGCCGCTGGCGGCGCGATCCTCGGCGATGCGGCCGATCATCTCCAGCGCCCAGTACACCGGCGCGATCAGGTTCACGTCGACGACCAGCTTGAACTGCTCGAGTGGGTAGATGCGGGCCTTGCCGGTCGACTTGTCGATGCGCACGGCAAGATCGTCACGGGTGATGCCCGCGGCCGGCACGCAAAGCGAAACCGGGCCGAACTTGCGGCTGACCGAATCGAAGACGTGGGCGCGGAAGGCCGCGTCGGTCGTGTCGCCCTGGAAGGGGATCGCCACCGTGCGTCCTGCCTCGGTATTGAGCTTCGCCGCGACGTCTTCGATCGTCTCGCTGACGTCGACCAATGCCACGGCGGCTACATCGCGCCGCGCCAGCGCGGCGGCGACCGCGCGGCCGATGCCGCTGCCGCCGCCGGTGATGACGGCAACTCGGTTCGAGAATTCCATGGGGTCCCCCTCAGTGTGTGTTGCACTGCAACATGTTACCGGGTCGCCGGAAAGAGTCCACAGGGCGACGGCGTCGCGGGGGCGTCATTTCGGATTCCTTTGCGCTGGCGCAACCGCGCCGCGGCCGCGCGCCCGGCGCGCGGTGCGCTACCGCGCCGCGCCGGCCAGGTGGGCAATGTCGCAGGTCATGACCACGAGGTCGTTCTTGCGTCCGTCCCGCCCGATCACGAAGTCGTGCAGCACCGCCTCATGGCGGAAGCCGTGACGCTTCACCAGGGCGATCGCCTGCGCCTGGTTGGGCGTCATGTGCGCCACGATCTTCTCGATGCCCATCCCCGGCGCGATCGCGAAGATCTCCCGGCCCAGCGCGGAGCCCAGGCCGTGGCCGCGCCAGGTCGGCGCGATCTGGATGCGCAGCTCGCCGAGGTGGCGCTGCCAGCTCACCTGGTCGTTGTGCAGGCTCGCGTAGCCGACGACGTCGCGGTCCTTCTCCGCCAGCACGGTCACCGTCAACCCCGCCTTGATGTTCTGTCCCCACAGCATCACGACGAGCATCCTGGTGATGTCGACGCGCAGGAACTGCAGGTCTTCCTCCGGCAGCGAGCGGGCGAAGGCGTGCAGGCGATAGCCGTCGGCCGGCACCATCAGGCGCAGCGTGACCTGCCTGCCGTCGTCGAGCGTCACCGCACGCGGATAGGAACGCCGCAGCTCCACCGGCGCGGACGGCGCCTCGGTCGTCGTCGTGTTCGTCATGTGTCCGTCCCCCCTCGTCTCGGCCGTCCCGCCGATCTGTTCCGCCCGCTTGCCCTGCGCAAGCCGACGCGCTCGCCTGCCAGGCGCTCCGGCGGCGCAGCGCGCGGTTGCCTATCATCGGCCGCCATGTCGACCGGGTTCAATCCCGCTTCGGATGCGGCCACCGGCGCTGCAGGCGCCCGGCCGCGCCGCCGCAGGCGGCCGGCGCCCGGCCCGGCGGCCGTGAACCGGTAGGCGCCGGGGCAGCTCATGGCGTCCGTGCCGGAAGTCCTGCTCTGCGCCGGCGAGGCGCTGCGCCGCTACGGCTTTCCCGAGGGGCATCCGCTGTCGGTCGACCGGCAGCAGGCGTTCCTCGACGAGGCGCAGCGGCGCGCCCTGCTCGCCGCGGTGCGGCTGCTGCCGCCGCGGATCGCCGCCGTCGACGAACTGCTGGGCTTCCACACCCGGCAGCACGTCGAACGGGTGCAGCTCGGCTCGCAGCGCGGCGCAGGCTTTCTCGACTACGGCGACACGCCGTGCTTTCCCGGCGTCTTCGAGGCCGCCGGTGCGGTCGCCGGCACCGCGCTCGATGCGCTCTCGCTCGTAGTCGCGGGCGAGGCGCTGCGCAGCTTCCAGCCGATCGGCGGCCTGCACCACGCGCGCCGCGATGCGGCCGCCGGCTTCTGCGCGATCAACGACCTGGGCGTGGTCATCGAAAGCCTGCGCCGCGACCACGGCGTGCGGCGGATCGCTTACGTGGACATCGACGTGCATCACGGCGATGGCGTCTTCTACACCTACGAGGACGACCCCGACCTGATCGTCGTCGACATCCACGAGGACGGCCGCTACCTGTACCCGGGCACCGGCCATGCGTACGAGCGCGGGGTCGGCCCGGCCGAAGGCAGCAAGCTCAACCTGCCCCTGCCGCCGGGCGCGACCGACGCCGAGTTCCTGCGCGCGTGGGACGCCGCCGAGGAATTCCTGCGCGACCGGCGCCCGCAATTCATGCTCCTGCAGTGCGGCGCCGACAGCCTGCGCGGCGACCCGCTGGCCCATCTCGCCCTGACGCCGAAGTCGCACGCGCGCGCTGCCGCGCGCCTGTGCCGGCTGGCCAACGAACTGTGCGCCGGCCGGCTGATGGCCTTCGGCGGCGGCGGCTACGACCTCGGCAACGTCGCCGCGGGCTGGAGCGCCGTGCTCGAGGAACTGCTGCGAGGCTCGTGGCGCTAGAACGCCGCGCAACGTCGGCTTGCCGGTCCCCGACGGCTAGACTGCGCAGCCGGAGTGTGGGCGGCCGGACCGATGCGCCGATGCAGGGAGGCACGGCTCCCGCCGCGGCCGGTCTTCATGGACGTTTCCCGAGGTGAGTGCGATGCGCGTGCAGCAGGTCCGGTCACTGCCGTGGCGGCGCGGTTGCGTGTCGCTGCTCGGCGCTTGGCTCCTCGCCGCCTGCGCCACGCCACAGATGGAAGGGCAGTGGCGCGACCCGCAGGTCGGCGCGCGATCGATGCAGGGCAAGTCGGTGCTGGTCGTGTGCCGCGGACTCGATGTCACGCTCGAGCGCATCTGCGAGGATCGCCTGGCCGCCGACGCACAGGCGATCGGCATCCGGGTGGTACGGGCAGAACTGCCGCGCCTTGGGCTGCCGGATCCGGCGGCGGGCGAAGCGCTGCTGAAGGCCGCGCGCGCCGTGCGGGCCGACGCGGTTCTCGCGATGTGGCTGGAGCGGTCCTACGCCGCCGCTTCGCCGTCGGGCGGGTCGGTCGGCATTGGCGTCGGCGGAGGCTCGGGCGGCTGGGGCGGCGGCAGCGGCGGCGCGATCGGCATCACGTTGCCGCTCGGCGGCACCGGGCCGGCGCTGGCCTCTGGCACCAGCCTGACCGACGCCGTGACCGGCAAGCTGGTCTGGTCCGGCCGTGCACGCGGCTCCGGCGCGCCGAACGAGGCGCAGCAGGTCGGCGAGCTGTCGCGCGTGACGGCCGAGGGGCTCAAGGGCACCGGTTTGTTCTGACTGCCCGCTGCCCGGGCATCCGGGTGTCCCCTGGCCGGCAAACCGCCCGTATCCTGCATCGCTCGATCATCGACCGGAGAGGGCCATGACGCAGACCACCCTGAAAGGCAGTTGCCTGTGCGGCGCCGTGAAGTACGAAGCGAGCGGCGAGCCGAAGCGGTTCATGCACTGCCACTGCTCGCGCTGCCGCAAGGCCACCGGCACCGGGCATGCCTCGAACCTCTTCCTGCAGCCGGGGACGCTCAAGTGGCTGGCCGGCGAGGAGCAGGTCCGCGCGTTCAAGGTGCCCGAGGCCAAGCGGTTCACCAACACCTTCTGCGCCAACTGCGGCGGCCGCCTGCCGCGCCAGGCCGCAGGCACCGACATCGTCATGATCCCGGCCGGGTCGCTGGACGGCGAGGCGCCGATGGCGCCGCAGGCGCGCATCTTCCACGGCTCGCGTGCGAACTGGTCCTGCGGCGGCGACGGGTTGCCGGTGTTCGAGGAATACCCGCCGCAGTAGCGGCGGGCCTCAGCCGTAGGTGTAGAAGCCGCGGCCGGTCTTGCGGCCGAGGTAGCCGGCCTCGACCATCTCCACGAGCAGCGGCGCCGGCCGGTACTTCGAGTCCTTGAAGCCCTCGTAGAGCACCTGCATCACCGCCAGTTGCACGTCGACGCCGATCAGGTCGCAAAGCGCCAGCGGGCCGATCGGGTGGTTGCAGCCGAGCTTCATCGCCTCGTCGATCTCCTGCGCGGTGGCCAGGCCTTCCGACAGCGCGAAGACCGCCTCGTTGATCATCGGGCACAGCAGCCGGTTCACGACGAAGCCGGGCGAGTTCTTCACCTTCACCGGCGTCTTGCCGAGCTGCTTCGTTACCGCCTCGACCGCGGCGTAGGTCGCGTCCGAGGTGGCCAGCCCGCGGATCAGCTCCGCCAGCTGCATCATCGGCACCGGGTTGAAGAAGTGCATGCCGATCACCTGCGCCGGCCGCCTGGTCGCCGCGGCGAGCCTGGTGATCGAGATCGACGAGGTGTTCGAGGCGATGACCGCCGCGGGCTTGGCCAGGCCGTCGAGCGCGGCGAAGAGCTTCAGCTTCAGCTCCAGGTTCTCGGTGGCCGCCTCGATGATGAGGTCGCAGTCCTTCAGCGCCGCGGTGTCGGTCGCCGTGCTGACCAGCCCCATCGCCCGCGCCTTGGCCTCGGCGGAGAGCTTGTCCTTCTTGACCAGCCGCTCGAGGCTGCCGTCGATCGTCTTCAGCCCGCGGTCGACCGCGGCCTGCGCGATATCGGTCATGACGACCGGGAGGCCGGCCACCGCGCAGGCCTGCGCGATGCCGTTGCCCATCGTTCCGGCGCCGACGACGCCGATTCTCTGGATGCTCATCGAATTACTCCCGAGAGGTTGGAGAGGAGGGTGACGATTCTCGCGCGATCGGAAGCCCGGTCGCGAAGCGGGGGCGCCGCCGCCAGGTTGCCCGCAAGATTGCCCGCTGACCGTGTCGCGCGTCGACTCGATGCGTCTCGCTGGATCAGCGTGGGTGACGGCGGCGCTGCCGATCAGCCAGATCCGGGGTTGCGCCAGCATGCGCTTGACGAAGGAATCGCCGCGCTTGCCCCGCTGCGCGCAGTGCCGATGTCAACGCCGGATTCTTCCAAGCGGTCGTTCAGGTATCAACGGCGGCGGCCGGGGCCAAGTACAGCCGGAATGACAGCTACCGACCGACTCGAACTGGCGCAACCGACCCTAAGCCGACTTCACGGAGTTCCGATACCGGACCTTGTCGGCGCGCCTA
>CAZSYX010000018.1:30838-48370 GCA_964610575.1 uncultured Burkholderiaceae bacterium | reverse complement strand
CTAAGCGAAGCAACCGAGTTGTTCGCGATTGTCTGCTGGCTCGCGCTGGCGGTCGCGCTGCTGCGCGGCGTGTATCAGTCGTGAACCGGCCATGAACCCGCCGTGGCGACTCGCCGCCTGATTTAGCCGAATGCGGACCCTCCGATGCGTTCATGCGCGGATTCGCGGCCAACGCGCGACGATTGAGTCAGACAAGCAAACCCCGTTGACAGCGCTTTACTTTCGGACTTTTTCGTCCGACAATTCCACATGACCGGCAATGAGTTCGTCCGCAAAGTGAAGGCGCTCGGCCGGGCCCGGAACGTGCCGGTCGTACTGAACGCCGCTCGCGGCACAGGCAGCCACCAGACGCTTTACTTTGGCAGCGCGTTCACGATCGTCCGGAATCTGAAGGACGAGTTGAAGAGCGGCACCTTGCACGCCATGTGCTCCCAGCTTGGGATCAAGGCGAAGGACTTGTGAAAGGACTGGCATGAATCGGTTTCAGTATCCAGTGCTACTGACCCCCGCCGACGAAGGCGGTTACGTCGCGACCTGTCGTGATTTGCCGCAGCTCGTGACGCAAGGCGAAAGCGTTGAGGATGCCCTAGAGCAGGCATCCGACGCGATGGATGAAGTCTTTGCGACGTACTTGACCGAGGGTATCGACTTCCCCGATCCGAGCAAGGCGAAGCGGCGGGAGTACTTGGTAGCCCCGCCTGCTGAGACGGCAGCCAAAGCTGCCCTGTACGTTGCTTTGCGGCAGGCCGGAATCACCAAGGTCCAGTTGGCTAAGCGGCTTGGCGTCGATGAGAAGGAGGTCCGTCGTCTGCTAGACCCCCACTACGGATCAAAACTGCCGCGCATCGCTAAGGCAATCAGTCTTCTCGGTCAGCGGCTCGTGATCGGTGTCGAGGCAGTCCAATAGACGGCCCGCGGCCAGCAGCGGCCGGAGTCGCCCGTTCGGCAAGCACCCTCGACGGGCAAGTCACGCTGCTGCGCAGACGCCCACGGCCTCCTTCGCCGGTCAGTTCGCGGGCGAGGGGCTGCTAGTCAGCATGTCCGTATGCAATGGGATGGACGCCCCCTCCTGATAGCGGCAGCTGGAATCGATAAGACCGCTGCGCGACACGTTTCCGCCGATCCGGGATCGTCAGGCCGAGCCGGTCGACCTGTAGATGCCGTCGGACGCAGCCTTCAAGTACCTGCTGCACACGAACATCGTCTCGGCGCTTGTGCGCGAGCCGCAGGGGCAGGTCACACGGCGGATCGCGCGCGTTGGCGAAGGCAAGGTCTGCACCAGCATCATCGTCGCCTGCGAGTCGCGCTTTGGCGCGGCGAAGTAAACAGTTTGCCTCGCACTCCGCCGGCTGTGGCGCACGTCTTCGTAAAGTGGTGAGCGCACGCGTTGGCTGGCGTTGCGCGCGCTACGGCTGCTCAACTGGCACGCACGATCGCGGTGGTCGGCAACGATGTGGGCTGGACGCAGATCGCGCGCGACCAGGTGAAGATCCTCGGCGACCCGGTCGCCACCGTGCTCGCGCGCACCGCCTACGACGAGGTCGCGCGCGGCTTCGGGGCGGAGGGGCTGCTCGTCATGAGGCCCGAGCAGGTTGCGACCGCGCTGGCGGAAGCCAGGGCACACGCCGCGGCGGGGCGTCCGGTGCTCGTCAACGTGTAGCTTGGACGCGACGGACTGCCGCGAGGGGTCGCTGTCGATCTAGGGCACCCGCGCCGAAGCCACGCGCCGCGGACATCGACGCGGGCCTCGGCCACGCACGGCGTCGCCGGCCTCGACGACCTCAGGTCAGCCTCCCGTGGCAGTCCTTGTAGCGCCGGCCCGACCCGCAGGGGCACGGCGCGTTGCGCGCGGGTGGAACGCCTGCCGGCCCCGGCTGGACGCGACGCTCGGCTGCCGGCGGATCGTCCGGCGTCGCCTCCAGATCGGACTCGCAGTGGCGATGCACGAAGAGCGCGTTGCCGTGCATCGGCGTGCCGGGCAGCAGCGGCACGTAGCCCAAGAACAGGAAGTCCGGACGCAGCAGCGCCTCGATGGCCGACAGCGGACGTGCGCCGCGGTAGACCTCCTCCGTGCTGCACTCTGTGTAGATCAGCCGGATCTGCAGGCGCAGCTCCTCGCCCAAGGTGGCGAGTATCGCGTACTCGGCGCCCTGCACGTCCAGGAACAACATGTCCGGACACGGCAGGCCATGCCGGCGGATGGCTTCCTCGAGCGACAGCGTCGGCACCTCGATCCGGTCGACCACGTTCACCCAGGGGAACACGTCCCGGTGCGTCCCCATCGGCAGCAGCGAGCTGGACTCCCCGTCGTTATCGGTCACGTGAAACGCAGCCCTGCCGTTGGCGTCTGCGATCGCGTACCCGAGCACCTCGATCCTGGGGTCGCCGGCCACCGCCGCGCGCAGCCGCGCCGCGATGCCCGGCTGCGGCTCGACCAGGACCACCTTCGCGAGCCGCGGAAACAGCCTGAAAACGAGCTTCGCCTCCTGAAACAGGTGCGCACCGACGACGAACAGGGTCCGGATGTCCTCGGTGATCGGCCGCCCGGACAACGCGTGGAGCAGATCGTCGCCGGCTCCGACCGACCCATGCGCGGACCGGAAACGGCGCGCCAGCGTCCCGGGCCCCGCATCCGGCGCGGGACGCCGGCGGAGCGCGCCGTCCCCGCGATCGAAGTAGCGTCGCGCGAGCCGGGGCAGGTCCTCGACGAACGGGTCCGGGGCGCCCGACGAGGACAGGCCGCCGCCCGAGAAATTCGCGATGATCCGATCGACGTAGACGAACTCCTCGCGGGCGGCGCAGCGCAGGTTGTAGTCCCAGTCGGCCATGACGGCGTACCGGCGCTTGAAGTAGCCGACCTCAAGGACCAGGGGTGCCGGATACAGGATGGCCTGGTGGCACAGGTTCTGGCGCAGCAAGCGGTCGAGATCGAACGGGCCGTCGTAGATGGCGCCGTCCTTCGCCCACGCGCAGTCGCCGACGATCAGCACGTTCCCGTAGACCGGCCTGCCGCCGGCGAGCCAGCCCGCCTCGGCCAGGTCGCTCAGCACGGCATCGTCGTAGAACCGGTCGCTGGCGCCCAGGAAGTACAGCCAGTCGCCGCGTGCGCGGTCGATCCCGCGGTTCATCGCCTCGTACGGCCCGCGATCCCGGCACACCAGCAGCCGGATGTGCGGGAAGCGCTCCTGCAGGCGCGCGACGACCTCCAGGGTTCCGTCGGTCGATCCGCCGTCGATGATCCAGTGCTCGAGCGGACGATAGGTCTGGCGCGCGACGCTCAGCAGCGTCGCTTCGAGGCTGGCGGCGACATTCAGCGTCGGCGTGATGACGGAGATGAGCGGTGGGTTCATGCCAGCCCTGCGATCCGATCTCGGTGCGTCCGGCCTGGTTGCGCCTCCTGGCTCGCACTGTACGCCGCAGAGCGGAGACGCTCTGCGGACACCGGAAGCCGCGGGACTCGCGATGACGCCCACCCGCATCGGCCGCACGAATCTCGTGTGAGACTTCATCCTTGGCGGGGCCGGTTCCTTGCGAGGCGCCGCCGCCAGCCGCGGGTTCGACCGATCCGAGCACTCCGCCGAACTGTCCAGCATGAGAATCAAGGCCAACACATTGGCGATGCACGCAGCATCGAGGATGCCAACGGCTTCAGCCTTGCGCGGCGAGTACACCTGCAGGATCGAGTTCGAAGCCCGGGTAGTTGAACGCCGGCGCCAGCCGCTCGCACTCGGCCTCTGAGGCGCCGTGCTGCCGCAGCACCGGCAGCCACCGTGCTGCCACCACGCTCTGCACCTGGTCGACGATCGCGCGCGCCTGTTCGAGCGAGAGCTTGAACTGCGCGTGCTCGGACAACAGGTTCGCGCGGTTCGCGTAGCGGTTGAAGCGGCCGCACGTCATCGCGAGGTCGCGCTTCTCCTGGCTCAGCAATGGGTTCGGCGTCAGGTCGTACGCGGGCGACAGCTCCCACTTTTCGGTCAGGGCGAGCAGCGCATGGTTGCGCGGATGGTCATCCGTGTTCGAGATGAGCGCGTTGAAGGCCATCCGCCGGAAGAGCTGGTGCAGATCCTCAGTCGGCCGTGCGCTGCGCCGGCGCAGCTCGTCAGCGAGCAGCAGGTATGACCACTTGCCTCGATCGCCGTGCGTGTCCTCGGCACCGAGCATCGTCAGCCCGCTCACCATGCGATGGCGCAGGTAGCCCTCGTCCGTGCGCGTGCGGTCGAATCGCTTCACGAGCAGCACATCCTTGCTTGCCAGCCTCTGGATGCGATACGTCGCGGCGCGGATTCCGCAGTCGACGGCCAGGGCCGCCATCGCGCCTTCCACGCGGGCGTTGCTCCAGTGATCGCCGCGGTCCGGGAACTTCGCGAGCCATAGACCTTCGCCGTCCTCGACGACGTTCTTCGGCCGGGCGCCGCCCATCGACGTGCCGGGGTGCAGCAACTCGAACAACTGCTCGGGGATGCCCTTCGCGCCGGCGAACTCCTGCTCGAGGAAGGCTTCAGCGGCGGCGAGCAGTGCTTCCAGCTGGACGACCTTGTTGAAGTTGCGCAGCGGACCGGGTGGCGTCTTGCCACGCCCGAACGACAGCGCGCCGGCGCGATCCTCCGGCGAATGCAGCAGGTAGTCGACCTCGTTGAGATCCGCGCGACCCGTATGTTTCTCGATGATGCGACGGCCCCAAGCGTCGGGCGAAGCGTCGCGCAGCGCGCCAAAGATGCCCTTCAGGCGCACGGTGGTCGCCCTGCGCGGGCTGAGCGGCAGCTCGTAAGGGTCGAGGGGCACCGAGTCCGGACGGTCAAGGTAGGCTGGGTTGTAGACGAACGAGCCCGTCGCGACACCTTGCGGGAAGTCGAGTTCGTAGTAGCCCGCAGTAACGACCTCGAACGACTGCGGCAGCTGCAGGTACACGTACGCTCGACGATCGCTATCACGACGGTCAGAAGTCGTCGTCATGCTTTTCCCTGCGGTGAGCCACGCGTCGCGGCTGGCGCGAAATTTCGAGTTGTTTGCCGGTTTCGTCGCGATCCGGGTCAAGGAACGAGTTGATTTCCGACTCCAGGCCCATGGCCCAAAGCATCGCGAGGTACGCGCCCAGTCCGGTCTGCAGATTGCCCGCTTCTGCGGCACGGGCGGTGTCGTAGCTGATCCCGGCCTTGGCCGCGAGTTCTCGCAGCGTCAGGCGTCGGCGTTTTCGCGCGAGCGCCAAGCGCTCGCCGAGGCGAAGGGCGCCACTCCGCACGGCGAAAGGTGCGGTTTCATTGAACTGGAGCGGACGGGGCATACTGAAACCAACTGGAAGTCGTTTTAGAAAGGTTTGAGTATCACTCAAACGGCTAAGAGAGGTCAAGCGGTTTGCACTACTGAAACCAACATTAAGAGAAATACGAACGGTTTTAGCAGTCCCGAACCAAGTCCATCGGTCTCAGCATGCTTCGTGCGCTGAGTAACCGTCGCCGCGGCTGATCAGTCTGGGGCTGCGGCTGAATGCCGCCGATGGATCGCGATCGATGATCATCATGACCATCCTTGAGCCGCCAATGATCAGCATCATCGCCAACACCGATCGCCAGCGCGGACAGCATCATCACGGGCAGATCGGCCGGCGTGCAGTTCATCCGCGCGCACCGTTGTCGCCCCGCGTGCGGCTGCGCGACACATCGGAGTGGAGGTGTCACTCATCGCCGTATTCCGGCCACTTGGTTTTCGGCGTAATCGGGCCAAAGAGCGCGGGAGGAAAGCTACGCAGGCCGCAAGCTACGCGCGCTTGCGTGCAGTCAGGGCCACCAGGTTGTTCGCGGCGACCAAACGATCGAGATACTCGTTCAGTCGGGTCAGCCACTCGACCCGCTCGCTTTCGAACCCCGCCTTGTTGTAGACGCCGGCAAGACCCGGCAGACGGTGGGCGAGGATCGATTCAGCGATCTCGAACGGGCACCCGAGTTCCGCGAGCAGGGTGCGCGCCGTCCGCCGCAGGTCATGCGGTGCCCAGCCGCCGACCGGACACGTCTTGCGATGTGCGTATGCCGGCGCCTTCGACCGGCTGCTGCACGCATACACCTCGACGCCAAGCACCTTCTGCTCGATGGCTCGGTTGCCCACGCGCGACGGGAACAAGAAGCCGCCGCCGTCTTGCAGCCTGGCCAGGACGATCTCGCGTGCGCGGCCGACCAGCGGCACGCTGTGCGCCCTGCCCTGCTTCATCCGTGCGCCGGGAATGTCGAGCCACAGGACGCCGTCCCGCTCCTCGACTTCTTCCGCGTGAATCCCGCAGACTTCCCCGGTGCGCAGTCCGGTCCGTAGCGCCAGTTCGAGCGCGTCTGCCACGGTTCGGCTGTAGGAGCCCGGCTCGCGCATCCAGCGCAGCAACGCCCCCACCTGCGCCGGCTTCAACGCCGACTGCTTCGGAGCGATCCTTGGAATCGCCCCGATCGTCTTGCCCAGGAACGGGTTGCCCTCCTTGAGGCGCCCGACGGCCAGCGCGTGCTCCCAGCAGGCGCGCAGCTCTTGCCGCGCCATCTGCGCCACACGCGGCGCGGTCCTGGCCACGGCCTTGACGATCTCGTGTGCTCGCTCCCTCGAGATCTCGTCGGCGGCCGCATCACGCGCGGCGGCGATCGTGCGTTCCAGCAGCCGGCGGGTCTCGGCGGCCCCCTTGGTCTTGCGCGACGGCTCGACGACCTCGGTCAGATAGCACTCGACGAGATAACCCACTGTGTTGCGCTGGCGGGCCTGCTCGGCCTTGGTGACCTCGCGCCTGCGTCTCGCCTCGGTTCGCTCGCGCTGCTTCTGTTCCTGAGGGTCGATGCCCTGGTCGAGTTCGAGGCGCTTCTTGGCCCGCGCCTTGCGCGCCATGGCGAGCGTCAGCGGCCCGAACTCGCCCAGCCTGATCTGGCGGAGCGCCCCAGCCCTGTCGCGGTAGCGGTAGAAGAAGACGCGCTTCGCCTTTCCGTCGCTGTCGAGCGATCCGCAGCGCACGCGCAGCCCCGGTGCCTCGGGGTCCGCCAGCTCGTCGCCCGCTACCATCGCGATGATCTTCTCGGGCGTCAGCTTTTCGAGTTTCGCGCGGCCGGGCATGGGCAATTCAGTGTAGGTTTTCTGCTTCATACCCTGTCGATTCATCGGTGTCAACGCGAAAATCAAAAACCTACACCTCGACCTACACTGGTTTGGCTGGCGAGGACATGCAAGTTCTTGTCCAGACCTGTCCGGACCCGCGATTGTTTTTTTAGAGGAAAATTTAGGAAAGTCAGTCGGAAAAGGGGATCGAAATCAACGGCGGAAGCGTTTCAGACAAGCCCGAAATGGGTCGACACACGCCGATGATGCAGCAGTACCTGCGCATCAAGGCGCGGCACCCGAACGTGCTGCTGTTCTACCGGATGGGCGACTTCTACGAGCTGTTCTACGAAGACGCCCGTCGCGCAGCGAAGCTCATCAACATCACGCTGACCCAGCGCGGCGCGTCGGCCGGCGCGCCGATCCCGATGGCCGGCGTGCCGGTGGTGTCGGTCGAGCAGTACCTGGCGCGACTGGTCAAGCTTGGCGAGTCGGTGGCGATCTGCGAGCAGATCGGCGATCCGGCGACCAGCAAGGGCCCGGTGGAGCGCAAGGTCGTGCGCGTGGTGACGCCCGGCACGCTGACCGAGCTGTCGCTGCTCGACGCCAAGAGCGATGCCGCACTCGCCGCGCTGGCCGACGACGGCAAGGACGAAGCGGCGATCGCCTGGCTGGTGCTGGCCAGCGGCGACCTGCGTGTCACGCGCACGCGGCGCGGCGAGCTGGCCTCCGAGCTGGCACGCATCGCGCCGACGGAAGTGCTGCTCGCCGACGACCCCCGGCTGCCCGCACCGGAAACCGGAGCGAAGCTGCAGCGGCTGCCGCCCTGGCACTTCGATGCCGAGCGCGGCGCCAGGCTGCTGCGCGAGCTGCTCGGCGTGGCCACGCTGGCCGCCTACGGCATCGACGACGAGCCGCTGATGCTGGCCGCCGCCGCCGCCCTGCTCGGCTACGCGCAGGACACCCAGCAGGCACCACTGTCGCATGTCACGAAGATCACCGTCGAGCACGAAAGCGAATTCGTCGCGCTCGATGCGGTGAGCCGGCGCAACCTGGAACTGACCGAGTCGCTGCGCGGCGACGGCGGGCCGACGCTGTTTCGCCTGCTCGACGGCAATGCCACCGGCATGGGCAGCCGGCGGCTGCGTCACTGGCTGCATCACCCGCATCGCGACGCGGCCATCGCGCGCGGCCGGCAGGCGTTCATCGGCGCGCTGCTCGAGCTCGATCTCGCCGATCGCCTGCACTCCTGCCTGCGCCACGTGCCCGACCTCGACCGTATCGCCGCGCGCATCGCGCTCGGCAGCGTGCGGCCGCGCGAGCTGGCCGCGCTGCGCGATGCCGGGCCGCAACTCGCGGCGGTGGCAGCGCTGTTGGCACCGGTGGATGCGCCGGATGCCGGCGGCACGCGCGAGCGCTGCCTGCTGCCGACGGAAATCGGCGACGAGCTGGCCCGCGCGCTGCTGGCCGAGCCGGCGCCGCTGGTGCGAGACGGCGACGTGATCGCCACGGCGTTCGACGCCGAGCTGGACGAGCTGCGCGCGCTGCGCGACAACGTCGGTCAGTTCCTGCTCGACCTGGAAGCGCGCGAACGTACGCGGACCGGCATCGCCAACCTGCGCGTCGAATACAACCGCGTGCACGGCTTCTACATCGAGGTCACGCACGGCCAGGCGGCCAAGGTGCCCGACGACTACCGCCGCCGGCAGACGCTGAAGAACGCCGAGCGCTACATCACGCCGGAGCTGAAGGCCTTCGAGGACAAGGCGCTCTCGGCGCAGGAGCGGGCGCGCGCCCGCGAGCGCGAGCTCTACGAAGCGCTCGTCGGGCGGCTGCAGCCGCGGGTGACCGAACTGCTGGCCACCGCCGACGCAGTCGCCACGATCGACGCGCTCGGCGCGCTGGCCCGTCACGCCCAGCGGGCGCGCTGGGTCGCTCCCGCGTTCAGCGATGCGCCGGGGATGGAGATCCGCGGCGCGCGCCACCCGGTGGTCGAGGACCAGATCGAGCAGTTCGTCGCCAACGACTGCACGCTTGGCGCGGGACGGCGGCTGCTAGTGATCACCGGCCCGAACATGGGCGGCAAGTCGACCTACATGCGCTCGATCGCGCTGATCGTGCTGCTCGCCTACGCGGGCAGCTTCGTGCCGGCCGATGCGGCGCGGCTGGGGCCGATCGACCGCATCCTGACCCGCATCGGCGCCGCCGACGACCTGGCGCGCGGCGCATCGACCTTCATGGTCGAGATGACCGAGGCGGCGGCGATCCTGAACCGCGCCACCGAGTCGAGCCTGGTGCTGATGGACGAGATCGGCCGCGGCACCTCGACCTTCGATGGCATGGCGCTGGCCGCGGCGATCGCGCGCGCGCTGGCCGAAAGCAACCGCTGCTTCACGTTGTTTGCCACCCATTACTTCGAGCTGACCCAGCTGGCGCAATGGCTGCCCGAGGTGGCCAACGTGCACGTCGCCGCTGCGCAGTCGCGCGGCAAGGTGGTGTTCCTGCACGAGGTGCGCGAAGGCCCTGCGAGCCAGAGCTACGGGCTGGCGGTGGCGCAGCTGGCCGGCGTGCCGGCGGAAGTGGTGCGCCGCGCGCGCACGCTGCTCACGCAACTTGAGCAGCGGGCCGCCGGCGCGCAGCCGCAACTCGATCTCTTCGCCAGCGGCGACGGCAGCCTGGCCGCGTCCGAGGCCGCGCCGGCGGTCGAGCCGCCTGCCGACGAGCTGCGCGAAAAACTCGCCGCCACCGACATCGACTCGCTCAGCCCTCGCGAAGCGCTGGCGCTGCTTTACGAGCTGAAGGCACTCGGCGGGCGCTGAAGTTCGCGCCGGCGCGCCGCTCAGTGCTCGTGGCCGCGCGGCAGCCGATGCAGGTCCTGCGGCTCGACCACGCGCAGAAAGTCCGGCGGCTGCGGTCGTTGCGCCGCGGCCAGTTCGTCGTCGCTTGCCCGTTCCACGCGGCGCACGTGCAGGTCGAAACGCAGCGAATAACCCGCCAGCGGATGGTTGCCGTCGAGCACGGCCATTCCTTCGGCGACGTCGGTCACGGTGTAGATACGGCCGTCGGGCCGGCCGGGCAGCCCTTCGTAGCGCATGCCGACCTCGACCTTCGGTCCCAGCCTGCGGCACTCCATAAGGTGCACCAGCGAGGCATCGGCATCGCCAAAGGCCTCTTCCGGCTCGAGCGTCACCGACGTGCGATAGCCCGCCTCCTGACCAGCCAACGCCGTCTCGATGCGCGGAAAGATGTCGCCCGCCCCGTGCAGGTAGACGAGCGGCGACTCGGTCCTCTCCAGCAACTCCCCCAGCGCGTCGTACATCGACACGGCGAGGCTCACCAGGCAACCGTCTTCGATCTTCACGGAGGAACCGTCAATCGGCGATATGCTCGACGGCGATTATGACCCCGCCCGTCCTGACGCAACTCGGCAAGCACACGGTCGCCTGGTTCATGCGCGAGGTCTGGCAGCGGCGGCCGCTGCTGATCCGGCAGGCACTGCCGGCATCGGCGTCACCCGTGACGCGCGAGCAGCTGTTCGAGCTGGCCGCGCACGACGACGTCGAATCCCGCTGCGTGACCGCCTTGCGCGGCGACTGGCGGCTCGCGCATGGCCCGTTCGAGCGTTCGTCGCTGCCACCACTGTCGCGCGGGGACTGGACCCTGCTGGTACAAGGGCTCGACTTGCATCTGCCCGCCGCCCATTCGCTGCTGCAGCGTTTCCGATTCATTCCCGACGCGCGCCTCGACGACCTGATGGCCAGCTACGCCACCGACGGCGGCGGCGTCGGACCGCATGTGGATTCCTACGACGTGTTCCTCATCCAGGCGCACGGACGGCGGCGCTGGCGAATCAGCCGGCAGCGCGAACTGGCGCTGGTCGACGGACTGCCGCTCGCGATCCTCGCCGACTTTCGGCCAAGCGCTGAGTGGGTGCTCGAGCCGGGCGACGTGCTCTACCTGCCGCCGGGCGTGGCGCACGACGGCGTCGCGCTGGGCGAGTGCATCACGCTGTCGGTCGGCTTCCGCGCGCCCGCGTGGCAGGAGCTGGCCGAACCGTGGTTCCTGCAGCAGGCCGAGCGCGCCCGGCTGGCCGGCCGCTACGGCGATCCGGGCGCGCGGCCGACGCGCCATCCCGGCCGGCTGCCGGCGGCAATGATCGAGGAGACGTGGCAGCGCCTGTCGCGGCTGCGGCCGCGGCGCAGTGACGCGGTCGAGGTGCTGCTCGCGCAGCTGACCGAACCGAAGCCGCAGGTGATCTTCGACCGGCCGCGACGGCCGCTGACCCTGGCCGCTTTTTCGCAGGCGACTGCGCAGGGCCGCCTGCACCTGCGCGCCGACCCGCGCAGCCGCTGCCTCTATGCCGGCCGGCGATTTGCGATCAACGGCGAGGTTTGCGCGACGACTGCCTTCGACCCACGCCTGGCCGGACTTGCCGACACACGGCAGCTGGACGCAGACTCGCTGCGCAGAGCGCCCGCGGCGTTGCTGCAGTTGCTGCACGAGTGGCTGGTGGCCGGATGGCTGCATGCCGTTAAGGAGTGACAGGCCGATTCCATGCAGGACGTTCCGTTCGACCCGCCACAACGCGTGCTGATCGGTTCGCGCGCCGAACTCGAGGCCGCGCTGCTGCTGCTCATCGGCCGCGCGCGGCGCCAGCTGCGCATCGCGGCGGCGGATCTGTCGGCGCTGTCGCTGGGCAACCTGCAGCCCGTGACCGCGATGCGCGAGGTGCTGCTGGCACATCCAGGCAACCGCATCCATCTGCTGGTCGACGACATGACGTGGCTGGACACGCGCGCGCCGCGGCTGCGCAGCCTGCAGCGGGACTTCTCCCATGCGCTGCTGATCCGCTGCGCCGATTCGCAGGATCCCGTCGGCCACGACGTGGTGGCGATCGGCGACGACCTGGACGCGCTGCGGCTGCAACCGACCGTCGGTGTCCTCGGCGAGTTGTGGTGCCACCACAGCCCGTTTGCGCAGCCGCTGCTTACCGAATTCGACCGGCGGTGGGAGCACGCGTCGCACAACCAGCCGTCGCAGCCGCTCGGCCTGTAGCGTCGTTGCCACCTAGACACGTTGCTCTATGTGAATCGGCTTGCCATGGTGCAAATGCCGCGGTGCAGCATGTACAATCGCCTACGCGTTTCCGGTAGCCCTGCACGATCGCGGTGAACCCGCGCCTGCGCCGAGCCGAAAGCGCTTCGACAATCCCGGAAAAGGACACCCAAAATGACCCGTACACTCGTTGCTGCTTCCCTCATCGTTGTCGCGCTTGCCGCCTGCGGCAAGAAAGAAGCTCCCCCGGCCGCCCCGGCGGCTGCTCCTGCGCCGGCCGCTGCCCCTGCTCCTGCTCCGGCCCCTGCCGCCGCCCCGGCTCCGGCACCCGCCCCGGCGCCTGGCGCCGCCCCGACGAGCGAGGCCGCGCCCGGCCAGGCCGCTCCGGCCGGCTCGTCGCAGTCGATGACCGAAAAGGTCCAGCAGGACCTCAAGCAAGCCGGCGAGGCCATCAAAGCGACCCCCGGCCAGGTGACCGAGGCCGCCAAACAGGCGCCCGGCCAAGTCTCGGAAGCGGCGCAGAAGTCGGCAGCCGAAGTCAAGCAGGCCGTGACGCCCAAGAAGTAATCGGGCATGCGTGCGGCTGCGAGCAGTCGGCGCAGCATGGAAAGGGCCGGTTCGACCGGCCCTTTTTGCATTCCGACGCAGGCGGCGAGCTCAGCAGCGCTGCCAGGCGAGGCCTTCGTCCTGGTCGGCGACCAGCACCTCGTCCTGCGCGCAGCCGAGCACCACGGCCAGGGCCTCCTGTGCCAGTCGCGGCATGTTGTTGCGCCGGCTCAGGTGGCCGGCGGCGACGATCCCGAGCCGGCGGCGATCGAGTTGCCCCAGCAGCGCTGCCGCCTGCGCGTTCGACAGGTGACCCTGATCACCGAGGATGCGCGCCTTGAGGAACGGCGGATAGGCCGATGCGCGCAGCATGTCGACGTCGTGGTTGCACTCGAGCAGCAGCGCATCGACGCCGGCCAGCGCGCTGATCACGTCCTCGCCCGGCGCGCCGATGTCGGTCAGCACGCCGAGGCGGCAGTCTCCATCGCTGAACACGTACTGCAGCGGTTCCGCCGCGTCGTGCGCCACCGGGAACGGCATCAGTCGCAATGCGCCGATGGCGACGATTTCGCCGGCGACGACCTCGGTGAAGGCGTCCGAGAGCGACGCCGCCCGCGCCGTACCGATGGAGCAGTACACGGGCAACCTTCCTTGCCGCAGCAGCGTGCGCACGCCGCCGACGTGATCGCTGTGCTCGTGCGTCAGCACGACGGCGTCGAGGTCGTCGATGCCAAGGCCGGCGTGCGCCAGCCGCAGCCGCAGCTGCCGACCATTGAAGCCGTTGTCGAGAAGGACGCGGGTGGTGGCGAGGCCGTCACTGGCCTCCACCACGGTGGCATTGCCCTCGCTGCCAGAGCCGAGGCAGCAGAACCGCAGCATCGGCGTCCGTCGCGCGGGGCTCTAGCGAAGCTGATCGCTGATCTGCGCCAGGATCTTGCCCGACGTGGGGCTAGCGTCCGGCTTGCCTTCGCGGTCCTGCACCGTCACGACGGTGCGCTCGCCCGCTGCCGAGACCAGCACGCGGAACTGCTGCGCCTCGACCTTGGCGTCACGGCCGAACATCTTGGAAAAGAAGCCCTGGCTGTCGCGCTGCTTCTGCTCGATTTCCGGGTCCAGGTAGCGGACGAAGTAAAGGCCGCGGGCGCGATCGCGATCCTCGACGGTGAAGCCGCCGCGGTCGAGCGCCAGCCCGACGCGGCGCCAGGCGCGGTCGAACGGCTCGTTGATGCTGACCCGGGCCGGGTTGGAGGCATCGGCCGGCAGCAGGCGGGCGATCTCCGGCGGCGTCGAGACAGCCGCGGCCGCGCCCGGCGCGGCTACGCCGGCAGTGGCGGCCGTCGCCTGCGCCGGTGCGGGGGCGAAACGCTGCGCGAGGCGCTGCAGCAGTTCCACCTCGAGTTCCGGATCCGACGGCCGCGCCTGCCACTTCGTGCTGTCCTGCGCTTGCGACGTGTACACCTCGACCATGCCGCGGTGGCTGACGAAGATCTCCGACGTGTTGGCGGCGGTGCGCTCCACCCGGAAGCGGAACTTGTCCATTTCGCCGGTCGAAAAAACCTGGCCCAGGAAGCGGCCCATCAGACCACGCAGCAGCGGCTGCGGCAGGTTGGCGCGGTTCTCGGCCCACGCTGTCTCGACGACGCCGACCTTCGGGTCTTCACGCTCGATCTGCAAGCCGATGGTCGGCAGGAACTCCTTCACCACGTTGAAGGCCTGCTCCGGCGGGACGTCGACCACCAGCCAACGCTGGGTGCCTTCGCGCTCGATGCGTGCGTTGGAAACGGTCGGTGCGACAGCCAACACGGTGCCGCCGCGGGGCTGGGCCCGGTTCGCAGCGGCCGCCACGGTCGCACTCGCCGTCGCGCTGGTGGTCGCGCCGCCGCGATCGGGCACCGCGAACCGATCGTCGCGCGGCAACTGTGAAAGGTCCGGCGGAATCTCGAGCGTGCGCGGCGCCGGCGCGCTCTGGTACTCGATCTTGTCCGACGTCAGGTTCACCGTGCTGCAGCCGGCCACCAACCCGGCGAATGCGAACGCCGCTGCGGCGCGCGCGAGCCCGGCGCAAGACTTCATCGATATCTCCTCGCCCACTACAGCAGACCGAGTTCGCGCAGAGCGGCCTCGACCACCGGCCGGTTCGCCTCGGCCAGCGGCACCAGTGGCAGCCGGATGCCGCTGCCGATGCGGCCCATCCTGGCCAGCGCCCACTTGACCGGGATCGGGTTGGGCTCGACGAACAGCTTCAGGTGCAGCGGCAGCAGGCGATTGTTCAGCGCCCGCGCGCCGGACAGGTCGCCGCCCAGCGCCGCCTTGCACAGTTCCGCCATCAGCCGCGGCGCGATGTTGGCGGTCACCGAGATGACGCCGTGGCCGCCGAGCAGCATCAGGGCGAGCGCGGTGTCGTCGTTGCCGCTGTAAACGGCGAACGGCTTGGGCGCGCGCTTGAGCAGATCGCTGACACGAGCCAGGTCGCCGGTGGCGTCCTTGATGCCGACGATTCCCGGCACCTGGGTCAGGCGCAGCGTGGTCTCGGTGGAAAGGTCGGCCACCGTGCGGCCGGGCACGTTGTACAGGATGATCGGCAGGTCGACCGACTCGGCCACCTTGCGGAAGTGCTGATACAGCCCTTCCTGTGTTGGCTTGTTGTAGTACGGCACGACCTGCAGCGAGGCGTCGGCACCCACCCCCTTCGCATAGGCGGTCAGCTCGATCGCCTCGGTGGTCGAGTTGCCGCCCGTGCCGGCGATCACCGGGACCCGCCCGCGCACCGTTTCGACCGCCACGCGGATCAGCTCGCAGTGTTCGTCGTGGTCCACCGTCGGCGATTCGCCGGTGGTGCCGACAGCGACGATGCCGTTGGTTCCTTCGGCGATGTGCCATTCGATCAGCCGCCGGTACGCGTCGTAGTCGAGTGAGCCGTCGTCGCGCATCGGCGAGACGATCGCCACCAGTGAGCCCTTGATCATGCAAGCCTCGTTCCGAATAAGCGGTGGATTCTACCGGCGGCGGTGCGCTCGCCCGGCCGGCGCTCAGCGGTGCGCATCGAGCCGCAGGTGCGCGTCGCCCGCGGCGCGGACCGCGCAGAGACGGGAAACGCGCGCCGGCCGCGGCAGGCTGACGACGCCCTCCTCGAATGCGAGCACGGTGAGCAGCGGGCCGAATGCGTCGAGCAGTTCGCGCGAGCGCAGCAGGAAGGCCGGGTTGGTCGGCCGGCCGAACCGTTCGTGGCCGACCATGAACGTCTCGTAGATCAGCATGCCGCCCGGTGCCAGCGCCTCGGCAAGCAGCGGGAACAGGGGTCGGTGCAGGTAATGGGTGACGATGATCGCGTCGAACTGCCGACCAGCGTACGGCCACGGTGCGCCTTCGAGATCGGCGCGCAGGAAGCTGACACCGGGCACCTGCGCCAGCGACGCGCCTGCCTCTGCATCGATGTCGACCGCGTCGACGGCACAGCCCTGCTCGGAGAACAGCCGTGCATGACGGCCGCGGCCGCAGGCAACGTCGAGAACCCGTGCTCCCGGCGGCACGCGCGCCGCGAAACGCAGCACCCACGGCGACGGCGCCTCGGCGCCGTGTTCAGCGCGCGGTTTTTCGGCCCGTCCGCGCAGGCGCTCGTCGGCGGCTGCCGGCGCTGGCGTGGCGCGGCGGCGCAGCCACATCAGCTGTACGCCAGCCCCATCGCCTCGCGCACGTCGCGCATCGTCTCCTGCGCGGCCTGGCGAGCACGGTCGCAACCGTCGGCAACGATCGAACGCAGCAGCGAGGGATCGTCCAGGTAGGGCTGGGCGCGCTCGCGCCAGACCTCCTGCTCGCGCAGCATCGCTTCGATCACCGGCTGCTTGCATTCGAGGCAACCGATGCCGGCACTGCGGCAGCCGCTGGCCGCCCAGTCGCGCACTTCCTGCGTGGTGTAGATCTGGTGCAGTGACCACACCGGACAGCGCTCCGGCTCGCCTGGGTCGGAGCGGCGCACGCGCGCCGGATCGGTGATCATGCGGCGGACCTTGTCGGTCAGCAGCCGAGGCTCCTCGCGCATCAGCAGCGCGTTGCCATAGCTCTTCGACATCTTCTGGCCGTCCAGGCCGGGCAGCTTCGGCGTCTCGGTGAGCTTGGCCACGGGCTCGGCGAGGATGACGCGGCGCGTTCCCTCGAGGTAGCCGAACAGCCGCTCGCGATCGCTGGTCGACAGGCTGGCCGACGAAGCCAGCAGCGCCCGTCCCTCCTCGAGCGCCTGCTGATCGCCCTTCTCCTGGTACCGGTTGCGCAAGTCCATGTACGCCTTGCCGCGCTTGCCGCCGAGCTTCTTCACCGCCGCGTTCGCCTTCTCTTCGAAGCCCGGCTCCTTGCCGAACAGGTGATTGAAGCGGCGCGCGATCTCCCGCGTCATCTCGATGTGCGGCACCTGGTCCTCGCCGACCGGCACCATGTTGGCGCGGTAGATGAGGATGTCGGCCGCCTGCATCAGCGGGTAGCCGAGGAAGCCGTAGGTCGACAGGTCACGGTCCTTGATCCGCTCGATCTGGTCCTTGTAGGTCGGCACGCGCTCCAGCCAGCCGAGCGGCGTGGCCATCGCCAGCAGCAGGAACAGCTCGGCGTGCTCCGGCACGCGCGACTGGATGAACACCGTGGCCTTGGCCGGGTCGATGCCGGCGGCGAACCAGTCGACCAGCATGTCCCAGACGCTGGCCTCGATGTCCTCCGGGGTCTCGTAGTGGGTGGTCAGCGCATGCCAGTCGGCGACGAAGAAGAAGCAGGGATGCTCGTCCTGAAGCTTGACCCAGTTCTTCAGGGCGCCGTGAAAGTGGCCGATGTGAAGCGCGCCGGTCGGGCGCATGCCGGAGAGGACGCGGTCGCCGTACATGGTCAGATGAA
>CAZSYX010000018.1:9910-30738 GCA_964610575.1 uncultured Burkholderiaceae bacterium | reverse complement strand
TTCCATCGGCGCGCAGTCTATCAGCGCGTCTCTTGAAGACCCGCCGGTGTCAGCCCGAAAGCCCCAGCGCTTCGATCGGTCCGCGACCGCGCCGCACGATCACCGCCTCGCGTCCGGTCAGGTCGACGATCGTGGTCGGCTCGATGCCGGCGTCGCCCGAGTCGATCACCAGGTCGACGTCGTGCTCGAGCCGCTCGCGGATCTCGCTGGCGTCGGTGCGCGGCAGCTCGTCGCCCGGCAGCAGCAGCGTGGTCGAGATCAGCGGCTGGCCGAGCACGTCGAGCAGCCCCTGGGCGACCGGATGGTCGGGCACGCGGATGCCGATCGTCTTGCGCGACGGGTGCGACAGTCGCCGCGGCACTTCGCGCGTGGCCTCGAGGATGAAGGTGTACGGACCGGGCGTAACGTTGCGGATCAGCCGGTACTGCACGTTGTCGACCTTGGCGTAATTGGCGATCTCCGACAGGTCGCGGCACAGCAGCGTCAGGTGATGCCGCTCGTCGACTCCGCGGATGCGGCGCACCCGGTCCGCCGCCTCCTTGTCGTCGAGGCGGCAGACGAGCGCGTAGCACGAGTCGGTCGGGATCGCCGCCACGCCACCGTGCTCGATCATCTGCGCCGCCTGCCGCAGCAGCCGCAGTTGCGGGTTCGTCGGGTGAACGACAAAGAGCTGCGCCATCGCCTAGAGAAGACGTTCCCACACCGGCGTCAATCGGTACGGCAGTGTGCCGACACGGCCGAGCTCGGCGTGTGACTCGCCGGGACCGTGAAAATCGCTGCCGCGCGAGGCGGCGAATCCGAACTCGAGCGCCAGTTCGGCGAAGCGCTGCACCTCGGCCGCACCATGACTGCTGGTGACGACCTCGAGGCCCGTGCCGCCCAGCTCGCGAAACTCAGCGGCCAGCGCCCACAGTTCGTTCTCGGTGAACCGATACCGACCGGGATGCGCGATCACCGCGACGCCACCGGCGTCGACGATCCAGCGAACTGCGTGCGAAAGCCGGGCCCACCGATGCTGCACATAACCTGGCTTGCCCTCGACCAGGTAGCGGGTGAACACCTCGCGCGTGTCGCGGCAGATGCCACGTTCGACCAGCAAACGCGCGAAGTGGGTGCGCGAGATGAGTTCCGGATTGCCGACGTACTTCAGCGCGCCATCGAAGGCGCCGCCGATGCCCACCGCCGCCAGTTGCTCGGCCATCTGCCGCGCCCGCTCGGTGCGGCCGGAGCGGACGGTGGCCAGGCCTTCGCTCAGCGCGCTGTCGGCAGGATCGACTCCCAGGCCGACGACATGCACGGTCCGACCGGCCCAGGTCACCGAGACCTCGACGCCCGGCACGAAGGCCAGCCCGATCTGCTCGGCGCAGGCAGCCGCCTCGGCCAGCCCGCCAAGTTCGTCGTGATCGGTCAGCGCGAACAGTTCGACGCGCTGCTGCGCGGCGCGCAGCACCAGACCGCGCGGCGACAGCGTGCCGTCGGAGACGGTGGAGTGCGAATGCAGGTCGGCATTCAGTTCGGCGGCGAGCCTCATAGCGGGCGCGATTCTACGGAGCCGGCGAGTGAACTCGCCCGACGAACTGCTCGATCAGGTGCGCGACCTGCCGCGGCTGG
Organism: uncultured Burkholderiaceae bacterium; assembly: GCA_964610575.1. Lineage (GTDB taxonomy): Bacteria > Pseudomonadota > Gammaproteobacteria > Burkholderiales > Burkholderiaceae_F > JADJWR01. Next base: position 29,127 of record CAZSYX010000018.1, on the reverse strand, counting down.
TCGTGATGGAGCATGTGGCCGGCATCGGCAACGCGCGCGATCTCGACCGACCTGAGCGCCGCGACGCGGCGGGCAATTTCCTCGGCGTTGCCGGCCCAGCGGTGGGCGTCGGTGTCGGTGGCCTCGACCCACAGCACCGGACAGGTGATTGCCGCCCAGCAGGCGGCAACCTCGGGCCAGCGGTAGAGGACCGGATTGACGATCTTGTGCGCCGGGTCGCCGGCGATCTCGTAGTCGCCCTGCGCAGTGCGGTGCGACCAGTGCTCGGCGAGGAAGGCGGCGCGCTCGCCGTCGAGGCGCGGATTGTTCCGCCGCAGGCGCTCCGCGACTTCGGCCACCGTCGAGTAGCGGCGCCCCGTCGGTGGCGACTTCAGTTCGTCCAGCCAGCGCGTGTACCGTGCCGGCGCCTGTGCCGGTTCGCAGTCCTTCAACCCGAAGCCTTCCAGATTCACCGCCGCGCGAACGCGCGACGGCCGCACGCCGGCATACAGCAACGCGACGTTGCCCCCCATGCTGTGGCCGGCCAATGTGGCTGGAGCATCGGGCGAAACGTCGTCGAGGATGGCGTCGAGGTCGCCGAGATAGTCCGGGAACCAGTAGCAGTCGCCGGGGCCCTTGTCGCTCAGGCCGAAGCCGCGCCAGTCCGGCGCAACGACGTGCCAGTCGCGCTCGAACGCGTCGACGACGAACTGGAACGAAGCGGAGACATCCATCCAGCCGTGCAGCAGCAGCAGTTGCGGCGCGCCCGGCTTGCCCCACTCGCGCAGGTGATAGCGCAACCCGCGCACGGAGACGAAACGGGAACGCGATGGCTTCATGGCAATTGCCGGCCGCACGGGGCTGCGGGATGATCGGGCCGCGCAAGATAACAGGTCACCACCATGCCCCGCGACCGCTACCGCGAGATCTACGAAGGCTTCCGCTGGCACGTGCCGGCCGAGTTCAACATCGCCGATGTCTGCGGCCGCCGATGGGCGGCGGAGACCTCGCGCATCGCGCTGCACACCGAAGACGAAAACGGCAACCGCGAAACGTTCACCTACGCGGCGCTGATGCGCGATGCGAACCGGCTGTCGAACGCGCTCGCCGCCCTCGGCGTCGGGCGCGGCGACCGGGTGGCGATCCTGCTGCCGCAGCGCGCCGAGACCGCCGTCGCCCACCTGGCCAGCTACCAGATGGGGGCAGTGGCGATGCCGCTGTCGATCCTCTTCGGTCCCGAAGCCCTCGGCTTCCGCTTGAACGACAGCGCGGCGAAGGTGGCGATCTGCGATTCGTCGACCACGGCGACGCTTGCCGGCCTGCGCGACTCGTGCCCAGTGCTGAAGCAGGTGATCTCGGTCGACGGCCCGGCTGAGGGCGCGACCGACTGGAGCGCCCTGCTGGCCCGCGCCGCCGATCGCTACACGCCGGTCGTCACCCGAGCCAGCGATCCGGCGGTGCTGATCTATACCAGCGGCACCACCGGCCCGCCCAAGGGCGCGCTGATTCCGCACTCGGCGATGATCGGCAACCTGACCGGTTTCGTCGCCTCGCAGAACTGGTTCCCGCGCCCCGGCGACGTGTTCTGGTCGCCGGCCGACTGGGCCTGGACCGGCGGCCTGATGGACGCGCTGCTGCCGACGCTGTATTTCGGCTTTCCGATCGTCGGCGTGCGGGGACGGTTTTCGCCGGATCGGGCTCTAGAGCTTGTGCGCCGCTACGGCGTGACCAACAGCTTCCTGTTCCCGACCGCGCTGAAGATGATGATGCGCGCCCCCGAATGGCGGCGCCCCGGCCGACTGAAGCTGCGCGCGGTGATGAGCGCCGGCGAAGCGGTCGGCACGGCGGTGTTCGACTGGACACGCGAGCACCTCGGCGTGACGGTCAACGAGATGTTCGGCCAGACCGAGATGAACTACATCGTCGGCAACTCGCACCAGAAGTGGCCGGCGCGCCCGGGCGCGATGGGCCGCGCCTACCCGGGCCACCGGGTGGCGGTGATCGACGACGAGGGCCAGGTGCTGCCCCCCGGCGAAGTCGGCGAAGTGGCGGTCCACCGGCGCGACATCCACGGCCATCCGGATCCGGTGTTCTTCCTCGGCTACCTGAATAACGACGCGGCGACCCGGCGCAAGTACACGGGCGATCCGGCCGATTCGTGGTGCCGCACCGGCGACCTCGCCTGCCAGGACGAAGACGGCTACCTCTGGTACCGCGGCCGCGCTGACGACATGTTCAAGGCGGCGGGCTACCGGATCGGACCGGGGGAGATCGAGAACTGCCTGCTCGGCCATCCGGCCGTAGCCAACGTCGCCGTCGTGCCCAAGCCGGACCCGGAGCGCGGCGCGGTCGTAAAGGCGTTTGTGGTGCTGGCGCCGGGCAGCCGCGGCGATGCGGCGCTGGTCGATGAACTGCAGCGCCACGTGCGCGGCAAGCTGGCGCCCTACGAGTATCCGAAGGAAATCGAGTTCATCGAGGCGCTGCCGATGACCACCACCGGCAAGGTGCAGCGGCGCGTACTGCGCGAACTCGAAGCAAAGCGGGCGCCAAGCGCCGGCTGAGCGGCAATCGCCCTAGGTGTTGACGCGCAAGGGTCGCGCCGCGGTCTTGACCGGCGGCCGCTTGGTGGCTTCCTGGATCGCCACCTTCAGCAGTGCTCGCCACTCCTCACGTGGCGCGTCGTAGAGGCGAGTGACCAGCGATCGCGGCAGGTCGCGGTAGCGGCGCCGGTCAGGGCTGAAGGTGATCTCGCGGAAGCCGAGTTCGGTCAGCCATTGCCACAATTCGTCGCTCAGGCCCGACTGGACAACCATCCGCACGTCATGCAGATAGATCTTCGCCCCCATCTTCGGCTTCGGCCCCGCGGGTAGCCGCGCGCGCTCCTGCCGGATGTTGAACAGGTTGCGAAATCCGTCGAACGCGCCCATCTGCCTGCTCCGTGCACAAGGTCTTTCGAGGGTGATCGGCCAGGACCCGACCATGCGCCAATAGGCTATCCCCTTCGGACGACCCGCGCGCTCGGACAAACGTCTTAAGGCGCCCGTTGGAGCGGCGCGGCGGATGTGCGGTCAGCGGCGAGACAGGGTGACGGCCGGCCGGAACTTCGCTTTGGCCATCGCCTGCCGAATCAGCTGCGCGCACTCGTCGGGATCCGTGGCATCGAAGAGTTTCGCCACCAGGGATGGCGGCACCTCGCGATAACGGCGGCGGTTGCTCCGGAAAGCGTCCTCGCGCCAACCGTGCTCAATCAGCCAGGTCCAGGTGGCGTCCGTCAGGCCCGCCTGCACCGTGATCCGGACGTCGTCCTTGACGATCCTCGCACCCAGGCGCGGCTTCGGCCCGGAGGGAGGAACGGCGCGCTTCGTCCGCACGCCGAGCATCGTGCGCATTGAATCCAGAAGTCTCATGAGATGCCGCGGCGCCCGCCGATTCCGACGTCTGACGTACCAATAATGCGGTATCTGTTTAGCACCGATCTGCAATGAATTCAACCGATCGATGCCTCTATCTCGCCGACCTCTGAAGTTGCTCAACCTCCTGCGGGGTGAAGCCGGCCTGCAGCCGCGCAGCGACATTGAACGGGCCGCGCTGGCGGGGCGCCCGGCAGCGCTGGGTGGCCTCGCGGTACGTGACCTCCGGATCGAGGCCCCGCCGGGCGCACAGGAACCGGAACCAGCGGTTGCCGACGGCCACGTGGCCGATCTCGTCGCGCAGGATGACGTCGATGACCCGCGCCGAGTCGATGTCGCCGATGGCCACGAACTTGGCCCGCACTGCCGGCGAGGCATCCAGACCGCGCGCTTCCAGCGTCCTCGGCACCAGCGCCATCCGCGACAAGGCGTCATCGGCCGTCCGGCGGGCCATCTCCCACAGGCCGTCGTGGGCCGGGAAATCGCCGTAGTCATGGCCGGCTTCGAGCAGCCGTCCGCGGAGCAAGGCGAAGTGGTCCGCTTCCTCGACGGCCACGCGCACCCAGTCGCAGTAATACTCCTCCGGCAATCCGGCAAAGCGCCAGACGTGGTCCAGCGCAAGCCCGATGGCGTTGAACTCGATGTGCGCCAGCGCATGCAGCAGCGCGGCACGCCCCCCGGGTGTACCCGCCGCACGTTGCGCGACGGAGCCGGGCGGAACCAGCAGCGGGCGCGCCGGCCTGCCCGGAACGCCCGGCGGCTCGGCCAGGACGACCTCCGTGTCGACCGTGCCACCGAAAGAGGCAAACTCGTGGACCGCGGAGCAGCGCGCGCCGGGCTCGGCGATGCGCAGTGCGGCAAGCGCGCGGGATCGAAGCTCGTCCAAGACTGCCCCAGTAGACTCGCGGCAATTCTAGGAGCGACCGTGACTTCTCCTGCAACGCAAGGGCAGGTGCTGGGCCTGGGTGGCTTGTTCTTCAAGTCGCCGGACCCATCGCGGCTGCGCGACTGGTACGGCCGCGTGCTTGGCCTGCAGTTCAACAACTGGGGCGGGATCGTCTTCGATCCGGCGGCACTGCCAAGGAACAGCGCGCTTGTTTTCACGCCGTTCGCCGCCGACACCGACTACTTCAAGCCGAGCGCCCAGCCGTTCATGTTCAACCTGGTGGTCGACGACCTCGATGCGGTGGTCGCCCGAGTCGCAGCCGCCGGCGCGACCGTCCTGCAGGAGCGTGCAAGCGGCGAGCAGGGCGAATTCGCCTGGCTCATCGACTGCGACGGCAACAAGGTCGAACTGTGGCAGCCACCCGCCGGCCGGCGTGAATGAGGAGAGTTCCTTGGCCATCTACCAGCTCGCAGACCGCATCCCGCAGATCGACCCGTCGGCGTTCGTGTTCGAGAACGCGACCGTCATCGGCCACGTGTTCCTCGGCCGCGGCGTCAACATCTGGCCCTACGCAACCGTGCGCGGCGACAACGAACCGGTCGTCATCGGCGACGGCAGCAACGTGCAGGAGTGCTGCGTGTTGCACACCGACCCGGGTTGCCCGCTGACGATCGGCCGCAACGTGACCCTTGGCCATCAGGCGATGCTGCACGGCTGCACGATCGGCGAAGGCAGCCTGATCGGCATCCAGGCGGTGATCCTGAACAACGCGGTGATCGGCAAGAACTGCCTGATCGGCGCCGGCGCCCTGGTCACTGAGGGCAAGGTAATCCCGGACAACTCGCTGGTGCTCGGCCGGCCGGCGAAGGTTGTACGTGAGCTGACCGCCGAGGACATTGCGCGCAACCACGCCAACACCGCCGGCTACGTCGAGCGCGGCGCTGCCTACAAGGCGCAACTGACGCGAATCGGCTGAAGGCGCGTGGCCGACACCCTGCTCAAGTTCCTCTTCCGCGACGCGCCGGTGCGTGGCGAGATCGTCCGCCTGCAAGAAAGCTGGCAGCAGATGGTCGCCAACCACCGGTACCCGGCGCCGGTGGCGCGCTTGCTCGGCGAGATGACCGCGGCCGCTGCGCTGCTGGCCGCCAACATCAAGTTCGACGGCGCGCTCATCTTGCAGATCCAGGGCAACGGCCCGGTGCGCCTGCTGGTGGTCGAGGTGCAGCCGCAGATGCGGCTGCGCGCCACCGCCAAGCTGCGCGAGACGGCCGTGATCGAGGCGCAGGCGACGTTGCAGCAGCTGACGAACCCGAATGGCGAAGCGCGCTGCGCCATCACGCTCGATCCCACCGGCCGCCGGCCGGGCCAGCAGCCTTACCAGGGCGTGGTGCCGCTGGCCGGCGAGTCAATTGCGCAGGTACTCGAGAACTACCTGCGCCAGTCCGAGCAGGTCGAGTCGCGCCTGTGGCTGGCCGCGGACGAGATAGCCGCGGCCGGCGTGCTGCTGCAGAAACTGCCTCAGGAGGGCGGCGGCGCGGCGTCGAAGCCCGATGTCGACGCATGGGACCGCGTCGGCGCACTGACGGCGACCCTGGCGCGCGACGAACTGCTTGCGCTCGAGCCCGAGGCGCTCGCCCACCGGCTGTACTGGCAGGAGAACCTGCAGCACTTCGAGCCGGTGGCGCCGCGCTTCGAGTGCAACTGTTCGCGCGAGCGCAGCGGCCGCATGCTGCTGGCTCTCGGGCGCGCGGAAGTCGACTCGATCCTGGCCGAGCGCGGCGACGTCGAGATCACCTGCGACTTCTGCAACGCCCGCTACGGGTTCGACGCGGTCGATGTCGGCCAGCTGTTCGCCTCCGGCGCGACGCGCGAAGCGGACGCTTCGACGCGGCATTGAGCCGTTCGGATCAACGTTTCATCCGGCAATCGGCGCCACGAGGCTGCAAATCCCCTATGGTCCCAGTGCCGCGGGTTGCCGCCGATGAAGGTTCAGGCAAGAATCATCTGCAGGTGGAGGCATCAATCAACCTCAGGCGAACGACGTCGGCCAGCGGGCTGCGGCACGGCATTGCGGCGGCGTGCCTGCTGCTTGTGCTGGGTACCGCCCGCGCGCAGTCCGTGGCTGATGCCCTCGAACCCGTCGTGGTCACCGGGACGCGCATCGAGGCACGGGCATTCGACCTGCCGATGTCGATCGACGCGCTCTCGCGCCAGTCGATCCAGCAAGGCAAGGCCCGCATCAACCTATCCGAGGACCTGAACCGGGTACCGGGCGTGTTCGTGCAGAACCGGGAGAACTTCGCCCAGGAACTGCAGGTCACGATCCGCGGGTTTGGCGCGCGGTCGCAGTTCGGCACGCGCGGCATCAAGCTGATCGCCGACGGCGTGCCGGCGAGTTCGCCCGACGGCCAGGGCAGCCCCGGCGTGTTCGACCTCGGCTCGGCCGAACGGATCGAAGTGCTGCGCGGACCGTTCTCCGCGCTCTATGGCAACCATTCCGGCGGCGTCGTGCAGGTGTTCAGCGAGAGCGGAACCTCGCCGCCCAGTCTGGTGGCAGACCTCGAGTTCGGCAGCTACGGGCTGCAGCGCTACGCGCTGAAGGGCGGCGCGGCGAGCGATGCGCTCAACGGCATGGCAAGCGCGTCGTACTTCAGCACCGATGGCTACCGCGAGCACAGCGCGGCACGCAAGACCCAGTCCAATGCCAAGTTCGCCTACGACATAAGCGACGGCAACCGGCTGACCCTGGTGGCCACCGGCTTTCGCCAGCCCAACGCACAGGATCCGCTCGGCCTGACGCAGGCGCAGGTGCAGCAGGACCGGCGCCAGGCGCAGCCGGCGGCGATCGCGTTCGACACCCGGCGCTCGCTCGACAACGTGCAGGGCGGGCTGACCTGGGACGGCCGGCTGGGCGAGTACGACAGCCTGCGCGTGCTGGCCTATGCGGGCAGCCGCAGCAACGAGCAGTACCTTGCCGTGCCGCTCGACAGCCAGCTCGCGCCCAGCAGTTCCGGCGGCGTGGCCACGCTCGATCGCCAGTTCGGCGGCGGCGGCGTGCGCTGGACCCGCCGGCAGGAACTGCTGCAGGGGCCGATCACGCTGACCGTCGGCGCCGACTACGACGGCTCGACCGAGACGCGCCAGGGTTACATCAACAACTTCGGCGTGCGCGGCCAGCTCAAGCGCGACGAGGACAACGCGGTGGACAGCATCGGCGCCTACGCCCAGGCCGAGTGGCAGTTCGCGGCGCGCTGGTCGGCCTCTGCCGGAGTTCGTTACACGAAGGTCGACTTCTCCTCGGACGATCGTTATGTCGCCGCCGGCAACCCGGATGACAGCGGCTCGACGAGCTACTCCGAGTGGACGCCGACCGTCGCCCTGCTGTTCAGGTTCACGCCGACCGTCCACCTTTACGCCGGCTATGGTCGGGCCTTCGAAACGCCGACGGCGGTCGAACTGGCGTATCGACCCGATGGCGCCAGCGGCCTGAATTACTCGCTGCAGCCGTCGATCAGCGACCAGTTCGAGATCGGCGCCAAGCTGCTGCTCGGAACGGCGACGCGGCTCAACGTCGCCGCCTTCAGCATAAGAACGGACGGCGAGATCGTGATTGCGCGCAGCACCGGCGGCCGCTCCTCTTACCAGAACGCCGGCGATTCCTCGCGCCTGGGCGCGGAACTGATGCTGGAAAGCGAACTGGGCAGCGGCTTCAGCACGCACGTGGCAGTGACGCTGCTGAACGCCCGCTTCGACACCGCATTTCGCAGCTGCGCGCCGCTGGCTGGCTTCTGCAATCCGATCACCGGCGCCAACACCGCGGTCGTGCCGGCCGGCAACCGCGTGCCGGGCGTGCCCAATGCCACGCTCTTTGCCGACTTGTCCTACCGCAGCCGGGCGCCTGGTCTCAGCGGCGCGCTCGAAGTCATCGCCAACGGGCCGGTCCCGGTGAACGATTTCAATTCGGCCGATGCCGCGGGCTATGCCGTCGCCAACGTCTGGGCCTCGCTCGAGCAATCTGCCGGCCGCTGGCGCTTGCGCGAGTTCGCGCGCGTCAACAACCTGTTCGGCCGCGAGTACATCGGCGCCGTCATCGTTGGCGATTCGAACGGCCGCTACTACGCGCCCGCGCCGACCCGCAACGTGCTGATCGGCGCGACGGCGACCTATTCCTTCTAGAGCAGCGAAGCGATCACGGGCTCGTCACGCCGCCGCCCAATTGACTACCTGCCGGGCGCGAGCGCCGGGGGCGGTGCCTTCGAGCCGTTGTCCGCGTTCGGCCGGACCAACTGGAACAGGATCTCGTCGCTGCGGGTCATCTGCAGTTCCTGCCGCGCCCGCTCCTCGATCGCCTCGCGGCCTTCCTTCAGGCTGCGCACCTCGGCCACCAGCACGCCGTTGCGCGCCACCAGGGTCGCGTTGTGCTCCTGCTGGGTGGCGATTGCGCGCTGCAGTTCCCACACGCGCAGCCAGCCGCCCTTGCCGAACCACAGCGGCCACTGCACCGCCACCAGCAGCGCAAAGACGACCCAGGCGACCCCGCGCATCGCTTACCTGATGCTGTAGAAGGCGGCGCGGCCCGGGTAGGTGGCGATCTCGCCGAGATCCTCCTCGATGCGCAGCAGCTGGTTGTACTTGGCGATGCGGTCGGAGCGGCTCATCGAGCCGGTCTTGATCTGGCCGGCGTTGGTGCCCACTGCGATGTCGGCGATCGTGCTGTCCTCGGTTTCGCCCGAGCGATGACTGATCACCGCCGTGTAGCCGGCGCGCTTGGCCATCTCGATGGCGGCGAAGGTCTCGGTCAGCGTGCCGATCTGGTTGATCTTGATCAGGATCGAGTTGGCGATGCCCTTGCTGATGCCCTCGCGGAAGATGCGCGTGTTGGTGACGAAGATGTCGTCGCCGACCAGCTGCACCTTGCGGCCGAGCTTTTGCGTGAGATGCGCCCAGCCGTCCCAGTCGCCTTCGGCCATGCCGTCCTCGACCGAGACGATCGGGTACTTGTCGCACCACTTGGCCAGCACGTCGGTGAAGCCCTTGGCATCGAGCGACAGCCCCTCGGCACCCAGCACGTACTTGCCGTCCTTGTAGAACTCGCTCGCCGCGCAATCGAGGCCCAGCGCCACCTGCGTACCGGCTTCATAGCCGGCCTTGTCGATCGCCCTGAGGATCAGCTCGATCGCCTCCTCGTGGTTCTTCACGCTCGGCGCAAAGCCGCCCTCGTCGCCCACCGCGGTGCTCATGCCGGCATCGTGGATCAGCTTCTTCAGCGCGTGGAAGACCTCCGCGCCGTAGCGCACCGCCTCGGCGAAGCTCGGCGCACCGACCGGGATGATCATCAACTCCTGCAAGTCGAGGTTGTTGTTGGCGTGCGCGCCGCCGTTGATCACGTTCATCATCGGCACCGGCAACTGCATGCCGCCGCTGCCGCCGAAGTAGCGATACAGCGGCAGCCCGGCCTCCTCGGCCGCGCTCTTCGCCACCGCCATCGACACGGCGAGGATCGAATTGGCACCGAGCCGCGACTTGTTCTCGGTGCCGTCGAGGTCGATCAGCGTGTGGTCGAGGAAGGCCTGTTCGTTGGCCTCCAGTCCCATCACCGCCTCGGAGATCTCGGTGTTGATGTGCTCGACGGCGTTCAGCACGCCCTTGCCGAGGTAGCGGCCCTTGTCGCCGTCGCGCAACTCGATCGCCTCGCGCGAGCCGGTGGAGGCGCCGCTGGGCACCGCGGCGCGGCCCATCGCACCGGATTCGAGCAGCACGTCGCATTCGACGGTGGGGTTGCCGCGCGAGTCGAGGATCTCGCGGCCGATGATGTCAACGATGGCACTCATTGCAGTTGCTCTCGTGGAAGTTGGAAAAGGAGTTCAGGTCGCCTCGTAGCCTTCGACGACCACCATGTTGAAGTACTCGGTGGCTCCGGCGCGCCTGGCGCGGGCGGCGCGGTAGCGCTCGCCGTCGTACCACGCCTTTGCCTGCTCGAGGCTCGGGAACTTCAGCACAGCCAGCCGCGCTGGATGCCAGTCACCCTCCAGCGACTCGTGCCGGCCGCCGCGGACCAGGTACTCGCCGCCGGCCGCGGCGATCGTTGCCGGCGCCGCCGCCATGTATTCCTTGTAGCGCTCCGGATCGGAGATCTTCATTTCGACGATGACGTAGCCGGCCGGCATGAGATCGCTCCCTCCTAGCTGAAGCGGGCCTCGATGAAGCCGCGGCGCTTGGTGACGCGGTCCAGTTCGACCAGCGTCTCGAGCAGCTCCCTCATGCGGGCCAGCGGCACCGCGTTCGGACCGTCGGACAGCGCCTTCGCCGGGTCGGGGTGCGTCTCCATGAAAAGGCCCGCCACACCCGCCGCCACGGCGGCGCGCGCCAGCACCGGCACGAACTCGCGCTGGCCTCCGCTCGCGGTGCCCTGCCCGCCCGGCAACTGCACCGAGTGGGTGGCGTCGAACACCACCGGGCAGCCGGTGTCGCGCATGATCGCCAGCGAGCGCATGTCGCTCACCAGGTTGTTGTAGCCGAAGCTCACGCCGCGCTCGCAGGCGAGGAAGCGGTCTTCGGAAAGACCCGCCTCGCGCGCGGCCTCGCGCGCCTTGTCGATGACGTTGCTCATGTCGCCCGGCGCGAGGAACTGGCCCTTCTTGATGTTCACCGGCGGGCCGGCCTGCGCGCAGGCGCGGATGAAGTCGGTCTGCCGGCACAGGAAGGCCGGGGTCTGGATCGCGTCGACCACCTCGACCACCGCCGGCAATTCGGCCTCCGCGTGCACGTCGGTCAGCACCGGCACGCCCACCTGTCGCTTGACCTCGGCCAGCACGCGCAGCCCTTCGTCGATGCCCAGCCCGCGGAAGCTACTGCCCGAGGAACGATTGGCCTTGTCGTAGCTCGACTTGAAGATGAACGGGACGCCCAGGCCGGCCGTGATTTCCTTCAGCCGGCCGGCCACGTCGACCTGCAACTGCTCGCTTTCGACCACGCACGGGCCGGCAATCAGGAACAGCGGCCGATTCAGCCCGACGTCGAAGCCGGCAAGATTCACGCGGCCACCTTCTTCAGCAGGCCGCTGCGCTCGGCACGGAAGGCCAGCGCCGCCTCGACGAAGGCCTTGAACAGCGGATGACCGTTGCGCGGCGTCGAGGTGAACTCGGGGTGGAACTGCACGCCGACGAAGAACCGATGGCCCGGCAGTTCCATGATCTCCGGCAGGTTCTCGGTCGGCGTGCGCGCCGAGATCTTCATGCCCTTGGCTTCGAACTGCGGCACATAGACGTTGTTGACCTCGTAGCGGTGGCGGTGCCGCTCGTTGACGGCATCGCCGTAGATGCGATGCGCCAGCGTGCCCGGCTCGACCGGGCACTTCTGCGCGCCCAGCCGCATCGTGCCGCCGAGATCGGAGCGGGCGTTGCGCCGCTCGATGCGGCCGGTGCGGTCCATCCACTCGGTGACCAGCGCCACCACCGGGTGCAGCGTCTCCGGGTCGAACTCGGTCGAGTTGGCTCCGTCCAGCCCGCACACGTGGCGGGCGAACTCGATCGTCGCCAGTTGCATGCCGAGGCAGATGCCGAGGTACGGCACGTTGTGCTCGCGCGCGTACTGGATGGCGGCGATCTTGCCTTCCGTGCCCCGCTTGCCGAAGCCGCCCGGCACGAGGATCGCGTCCAGACCGGCCAGCGCCGCCGTGCCGTCGCGCTCGATGGTCTCCGAGTCGACGTACTCGATCTGCACTTTGGTGCGCGTGTGCAGGCCGGCGTGGATCAGCGCCTCGTTGAGCGACTTGTACGAGTCGGACAGGTCGACGTACTTGCCGATCATGCCGATCCTGACCTCGTGTTCCGGATGCTCCAGCGCAAAGACGAGCTTGTCCCACGCCGACAGGTCCGCCGGCCGCGACACCAGGCCGAGCGTGAAGCAGACGATCTCGTCGGCCCCCTGCTTGTGCAGCATCGACGGCACCTGGTAGATCGAGTCGGCGTCCCACACCGAGATCACCGCGTTCATCGGCACGTTGGAGAAGAGCGAGATCTTGGCCCGCTCCTCCTCGGGAACGGGCCGGTCGGCGCGGCACAGCAGCACGTCGGGCGAGATGCCGATCTCGCGCAGCTTCTGCACGCTGTGCTGGGTCGGCTTGGTCTTCAGTTCTCCCGCACTGGCAATGAACGGCACCAGCGTCAGGTGCACGTAGCAGCAGGAGCCGCGCCCCAGGCGCAGGCTCATCTGCCGCGCCGCCTCGACGAATGGCAGCGATTCGATGTCGCCCACGGTGCCGCCGATCTCGACGATCGCCACGTCGGTGGCGCCGTCCCACGCCGCCTTGGCGCCGCGCTCGATGAAGGCCTGGATCTCGTTGGTGATGTGCGGGATCACCTGCACCGTCTTGCCGAGGTACTCGCCGCGCCGCTCCTTCCTGATCACCGACTCGTAGATCTGGCCGGTGGTGAAGTTGTTCACCTTGCGCATCTTGGCGCTGATGAACCGCTCGTAGTGGCCGAGGTCGAGGTCGGTTTCGGCGCCGTCCTCGGTCACGAACACCTCGCCGTGCTGGAACGGCGACATGGTGCCGGGATCGACGTTGATGTAGGGGTCCAGCTTGAGGAGGGTGACCTTCAGGCCGCGCGATTCGAGGATCGCAGCCAGCGAGGCGGCGGCGATGCCCTTGCCGAGGGAGGACACCACCCCACCGGTGACGAAGACATACTTGGTCATGTTCGCCACGCCTGCGCGCGGGGCAGGCGGTTCCGGTAAAAGCGAAGTATACCGATGCGATTACACGCGGCGCGCTCGACGCCAGTCGGCGTTGCGCCGCTGCCATGCACGGTCAGCGCGCTTCGTCCGGCTCAGCCTCCTCGAGCAGCCTGACCAGCGCGTGCAGCGTGCGGTTCACCGGGGTGGCCATGCCGACCTCCTCGCCCCTGCGCACGACGTAGCCGTTCAGGTGGTCGATCTCGGTGCGCTTGCCGCGGGCGATGTCCTGCGCGGTCGACGAGGTCGCCCCCGCCATCGACCGGGAGATGCTGCACGCCGCTTCGACCAGGTCGCCATCGGGCAACCGCACACCGGCGGCCTGCGCCACCGCGATCACTTCGCGCACCGCGTCTTTCAGCACACCGAGCGCCTGCGGATGCGCACCGATGCGGCGGTAACGCGCGCGGCCCAGCGCCGAGATCGCGTTGTAGGCGCAGTTGATCAGCAGCTTGGCCCACAGTTCGCCCTCGACGTTGTCCGACACCACGCACGGGATGTCGGCCCGTTGCAGCCAGCCGGCAACGCGCTCCAGCACGGGTTGCGCGGTGCTTTGCTCGTCCGGCGGCAGCGCACCGATCAGCAGGTCGCCGCGGCCGGTGTGGCGCACGTGGCCGGGGCCAGCCATTGCCGCGGCCACGTAGACCACGGCAGCAAACGCCGGCCCGGGCACATGCCGGCGCAGGCGCTCGAGGTTGTCGACGCCGTTCTGCATCGACAGCACGACGGCGTCCGGCGACAGATGCGGCGCGAGCGCCTGTGCAGTTGCTTCGGTGTCGGTCGACTTGACGCAGAACAGAACGAGCGCGGCCCCGCGCGCGGCGGCGATCTCGGTGCTCGCTGCCACCCGCACCCGTTCCGTGAAGCGCATGGTCTCGAGCAACAGTCCGTCGCGCTCGATCGCCTCGACGTGCATGGGCCGGCCGATCAGCGTCACCGGCGCGCCGGCGCGCGCCAGCATGCCGCCGTAGTAGCAGCCCACCGCGCCCGCGCCGACCACCGCCACCTGCGGCCAAGTACCTTCGGTCACCCCGACCCTCCACGCCAGTCGGCGGCGATGATAGTTGCGGCAACGACGCCGCCACGGTGCCCCCCCATGTACGCTGCAGCGGTCGCCCCTTGCCAGCCGCCAGCCAGCCATGTCAGCCGCCAACGCCTCGCCCACCGTCTTCAACGCCAAGGCCGCCGCGCAACTGGAGCGCATGTACTGCAGCCCGCAGGTGGTTGCCCAGCGCACCAGGTTCCGCGAAGTGCTCGTCGCGCGACCGGGTGAAACCGGCCTCGATGTCGGCTGCGGGCTGGCGCACCTGGCGCTCGAACTGGCGCAGGACGTGGCACCGGGCGGCCGCATCATCGCGCTCGACAACAGCGAGCACATGGTCGGCGAGGCGGCGGCGCGCGTGGCGGCCGCGGGACTGGCCGATGCCGTCACCGTGCGGCGGGGCGACGCCACGGCGCTGGACCTGCCGCAGGCGAGCGTCGATTTCGTCGTCGCCGCGCAGGTGTTTTCGTACGTGCCCGACGTCGCCCGCGCGGTGGCCGAGTCGGCGCGCGTACTGCGCCCCGGCGGGCGGCTGGCGGTGCTCGAAACCGACTGGGACCTGTGCACCTACGAGTCGGCCGACCCGCTGCTGTCGCGACGGATACTCGACGCGCGCGCGCAGCACTTCGCCCATCCGCACCTGCCGCGGCAACTGCATCGTCTGATGCACGCAGCGGGTCTCGCCCTGTCGCGCTGCGAGGTGGTGCCACTGATCGAAACGCGCTACGACCCCGAGTCCTTCGGCGCCGGCATGCTGCCGGTGGCGCGCAGCGCAGCACTGAAGAGCGGCATCGACGACGCCGCGGTCGAGAACTGGGTCGCCGACATCAGGTCGCGGACCGCCGAAGGCGAATACTTCTTCGCCGCTTTCCGCTTCGTCTTCATCGCGACCAAGTAGCGGCTCTAGAAACGCGAGCCGGGCTGGCGCAGGAATTCGATCTCCTCGGCGGTCGATGCGCGGTCGAGCAGTTCATTGCGGTGCGGATAGCGGCCGAAGCGCGCGATGACGTCGTGGTGCTTCTGCGCCCACACCAGCGGTTCCGCCAGGCCCTCCTGCGCCAGTTCGCCGAACAGCCGCAGCGATTCGCGCTGCTCGGCCATCTGCTCCGAGTGCTCGAACGGTAGATAGGCGAACCAGCGCTCGACCGGCGCCAGTTGCCGGTGGCGGCTGTCGGCGACCAGCCGCTTCGCAACGGCAAGCGCCAACGCATCGCCCGAAAAGGCGCGCGCGCTGTCGCGGAACATGTTGCGGGTGAACTGGTCGAGCAGCAGGATCAGCGCCAGCACATCGCGCGCCGTGCCATCGGCCCAGTGCTGCAGTTCGCCGCGCAACGCCGCCTCGACCGACGAACCAAAGCGGCTGCGTATCAGGTCGTCGGTGGCCGCGGACTTGGTGAACCAGAACCCGCGCGCCCGGCCGAATTCCTCCGACCCCGGCGCGCCAAACCAGAAGTCGAGAATCCCATCGGGCGCAACGCTCATCGCGACCTCATGACCGCGGCGGCAGCGGCGGGCAAGCGAGGTTCGGGCGCGGCCCGAAGCGCGGCGTGCTGTCGTGTGTCGCAACCCGCTCGAGCGCCACCTGCAGCGCGGTCTCGAGCTGGCGGTCGCGGCCGGCCAGCGCATCCTGCGGCGCGTTGTCGACGTCGATATCCGGATCGGTGCCGTAGTTCTCGACCTGCCAGCCGACGTCGTTGAACCAGAAAGAGAACTCCGGCTGCGTCGTTTCGGTGCCGTCGACCAGCGCGTGGCGCGGCCAGATGCCGATCACGCCGCCCCAGGTCCGCTTGCCGACCAGCGGGCCGATCTTCATCAGCTTGAAGCAGTGCGAAAAGATGTCGCCGTCGGAGCCGGCGTGCTCGTTGGTCAGCGCGACCACCGGCCCGGCGGCCGACTCGACCGGGTAAGGCGTGGGCCGGCCCCAGCGCTGCAGGTCGTAGCCGATGCGGCTCCGCGCCACCTTCTCCAGCAGCAGCTGCGAGACATGCCCGCCGCGGTTGTAGCGAACGTCGATGATCAGCCCGTCGCGGTCGCACTCGGCGAGGAAGTAGCGGTGGAACTCGGCGAAGCCTGCCGACATCATGTCCGGCAGGTGCAGGTAGCCGACGCGGCCGCGCGAGGCTTCGTGAACCCAGCGCCGGTTGCGCTCGACCCACTCGCGGTAGCGCGCCGACACTTCGTCGGCAAGCAAGCCCACCACCACCTCGCGCCTGCCGGCGCCATTGGCAAGGGTGAGCGCGGCGCGGTTGCCGGCCTGGTTGACGAGCAGTGCCTGCGGCGGAACGTCGCGAGATACCGGCTGGCCGTTGACGGCCACGATCCGCTCGCCGGGTTTGGCCAGCACGCCGATCGCGTTCAGCGGCGAATCGGCGACCGCTTCCCATGGATCGCCGGTGGCGATGTGCTCGATCGCGTAGCTGCCATCTTCGGCCAGACGCAGGTCGGCGGCGAGCTGCCCCAGGGCAAGTGCCGGCGGCCGGCGGTGGTCGCCGCCCATCTCGTAGGCGTGCGAGGTGCCCAGTTCGCCCTGCATTTCCCAGACGAGATCGGATAGCTCGCCGCGGGTGGCGATGCGATCGAGCAATGGCGCGTAGCGGTCGTACACGCCCGCCCAGTCGACACCCGACATGTCGGCCACCCAGAAGTGGTCGCGCTGCAGGCGCCAGACCTCGCGCAGCATCTGCCGCCACTCGGCGCGCGGATCGACCGAAACGCGCACGCGCGCCAGATCGATCCAGCCGCTCGCCCGCGACGGTGCATCGTTGCCGCCGTCCTTCTTATCCGGCTTGTGCGCGGCATCGAAGGCGCGCAGTTGCCTTCCTTCGCGCACGATGAGCGTGGTCGAGTCGGCCGACAGCGCGAACTGGTCGACCCGCTCGACCCAGGTCTCCGTGCGCAGCGTGTCGAAGTCGAACGCCTCGAGCCGTCCCGGCGTCTCCTTGTGCCCGCCGCGGCCATGCGCCCCCGGCACGGCGAAGCTCGTCCACAGCACGTGCCGCGGCGTCGCGGCAATCGCGCCGTAGCGGCCCTCGGCCACCGGGAACGCGGCGATGCGCCGCTCGATGCCGTCGAGGTCGATCCTCAGAGGCGTCTCCTTCTCGTCCTTGTTCTTGCCTTCGCCGTCGCCGTGCGCCGGCTTCATTCCGCGCGGCGGCGGGTCGAACGGCGGCCGAGTGTCTGCCTGCAGCGCGATGAGATACGGCCGCGCCGCACGCGGGAAACTCAGCTCGAACTGCACGTTGTCGTACACCGGGTCGAACGTGCGCACCGAGACGAAGTAGAGGTAGCGCCCCGCCGGGTCGAACGCCGGCGCGCTGTCGCGGAACTCCGGCCGCGTGACGAGGTGACTGCGCGCGGCAGCCACCTCGAACAGCTTGATCGCGCAATGCCGCGGACTAGTCCAGAACGGATAGGCGAGCCAGGCGCCGTCCGGCGACCACGCCAGTTCCTCGCTGCGCCCGCATTCGCTGCGATCGGCCACCGTGAGTTCACCCGTGTCGGGATCCCCGATCAGCACCTCGTTGCGATGGTTGGTGATCGCGACGCGGCGGCCCTTCGGCGCGGCGGCCAGCGCAATCACGCGGCCGATGTCCCAGTCGAGGGTGCGCGTGCCGCCCGCCTCGATGAGATCGATGCGCTCCTCGCCGCTGGCGTCGCTGACGACCACCTGCGAAGTGCCGTCGGCCAGCCAGCGCCCGAGCCGATAACGCACGCCCTGCGCGATGCCGTGCTGGCGCACCGCACCCTCCCACAGCGCGAACGAGTACAGCTTGCCGCGGCTGCCGACCGCCAGCGAGTGTCCCTGCGGATGAAGGTCGAAGCCTTCGAGGCTGTCGACCGCCGGTACGAAGCGCCGCGCCGCCTGCGTGCGGTGCGCCGGCACGCGGATGTCGAGCCGGCGCGTCGCGTCGCTCGCCGGGTCGAACAGCCACAGTTCGGCACCGCACTGGTAGACGATGCGCGCACCGTCGGTCGACGCGTGGCGGGCGTAGAAATCCTCGTGGTCGGTGTGCCGCTTCAGACCGCTGCCGTCGGGCAGGCACGAATACAGGTTGCCCACGCCCTCGAAGTCGGACAGGAAGTAGATGCGGCTGCCGATCCACATCGGGCTGGTGACGTTGCCCTCGAGTTCGCTCATCCGGCGGAAATGGTTGTTGCCGTCGGCATCGACCCACAGGTGGCCGGCGGTGCCGCCGCGATAGCGCTTCCAGCGGGCGGGATCCGCCGTGTTGCGGCCGATGACCTTGGCATTGCCCGGCCCGAAGGACAGGTGGTTGACCTGCCCGTACGGCAGCAGTTCGGGCAGGCCACCGTCGACGCCGAGCGTGTAGGCGCGGTAGTTGCGGAAGAACGGCTGGCCCTGCGTGGTGATGAACAGAATCCGCCCGTCGGACGTGAAGCCGCGCACCATCACGTCCGGCCCGAGCCACGTCATCCGCCGCGCCGGCCCGCCTTCGGCCGGCATCAGGTACACCTCGGGGTGCTGCTCGTCTCGGCTGACGTAAGCGAGCCACTTGCCGTCCGGCGACAGCGCTGGCGTCGATGGCTCGCCAAGCCCGGCGGTCAGCCGCCGGGCGATGCCGCCACCTGCGTCAACCGTCCACAGGTCGTCGTCGCAGACGAAGACCACCGTGTCGCCACGAAGTGCCGGCTGGCGCAGATATCCGAGATCACCCACGTGCTCTATTCCTTCTTTCAGAAATGGAGCCGGCCAGCGCGATCAGCGCCGCGCCAGCGGATCGTTGGCCAGTTCAATCGGCTTGCCGTGCGGCGTTGCCGCTGCGGCGCGGGTCCAGGCCTCGGCACGCTCGTGCAGCGCGTGCGCATCGGTGGCGCCGCGCGCAGCGACGATCCTTTCGAGCGCGGCGAGCCAGTGTTCGTAGTAGCGCGACCCGTCGTCCGCGGGCCCGGCAGCGCGGATCTCCGCACCAAGCGTCTCCGCCCATTGCGTCCAGGTGAACAACCCCCTGGCGTGCAGGTGCAACGTCATCGCGAACGCCTGCGCCTGCCATGGCTCGGCGAACACCGGGCCCGCTTCGTCACGCGGCAGCGGCGCGACCTTGCACAGAGCGGCTTCGAGTTCAGGCTGGCTCATCGGACGTTCCTTCACGCTGCGCGCTCCGGGTCTCGCCCTTGGGGCGGCCCGGCGGGCTCGAGGGTGCGC
>CAZSYX010000018.1:0-9810 GCA_964610575.1 uncultured Burkholderiaceae bacterium | reverse complement strand
CGCTGCGCGCTCCGGGTCTCGCCCTTGGGGCGGCCCGGCGGGCTCGAGGGTGCGCTCCCACGCGTCGATGCTCACAGACAGGTTCGGGTCGGCGGCGCGGCCCCACAGTTCGCGGCCATCGAAGGCGACCGTGTAGAGCCACTGCGGATGCTCGCCCAGGCCGTGCGCGCTGGTGCCGGGAAACACGTGCACGCCATGCACCTGTTCGATCCGGCCAATGCGTCCACGCGCGTAGCGCGGAATGCGCGTGTGGCCGGCGGGATGTTCATTGGCCGCGCGCACGCGGTCGCCGACAGCAAAGCGCGCCGGCTGCGAGGCCGGCCGCTCGGTCGGCACGCCGCGGGCGAGCGCCGCCGCGACGTCGGCCGCGTGCAGCACTCGGTTCGGCGTGCGCGGCGCAACGATTGCGTGTCCGGCGCGAAGTTCGTCGTCGCTGACGAAGCCCTCGGCCTTCAGAAGCTTCTCCAGCGCCTTGATCCAGATCTCGTAGTAGCTCGAACTCAGGTAGTCGAGCGGGTGCAGCGTCTCGCGCGAGTGCCGGCTGGCATCGATGCTCCAGTGGCCCATCGCGCCGCAGGCGAGCGTCACCGCCAGCGCGCGCTTCTCCCACTCGGCGTGAAACGGCGGCTCGTTCGGCTCCGGAACGACCGGCCCGAAGCCCATCTGGCCGCCCATGTCCTGCGCGCCGTTCATGTTTGCCTCCCTGGCGCAAGCGGCAGGCCAGTGCCGATCATGCTGTCGCGCGTGATCAGTTCTGCCAATTGCTCCTCGCTCATGCCCTCGGTCCCCGCCGGTCGTTCCGGGATCACCAGGTAGCGGATCTCGGCAGTCGAGTCCCAGACTCGGATCTGCTTCCCGGCGGGCACCTGCACGCCGAACTCGGCCAGCACGCTGCGCGGATCGATCACCACGCGCGAGCGGTAAGGCGCCGACTTGTACCAGACCGGCGGCAATCCCAGCACCGGCCACGGATAGCACGAGCACAGCGTGCAGACCACCATGTGGTGCGTGTCGCGGTCGTTGAACACCGCGACCATGTGCTCGCCCTGGCGGCCGCTGAAGCCGAACTCGGCGATCGCCTTCGTCGCGTCCTCGCGCAGCCGCTGCGCGTAGGCCGGGTCGCGCCACGCCCGCGCCACCACCCTGGCGCCGTTGCGGGGACCGATCTTCGTCTCGTAGGTGTCGATGATCACGTCGAGCGCCGCCGGCTCGACGTAGCCCTTTTCGACCAGGATCGATTCGAGCGCCCGCACCCTCGCCTCCATCGGCGACAGGTCGCTGCCGTGGTGGTCGTGGTCGTGATC
Organism: uncultured Burkholderiaceae bacterium; assembly: GCA_964610575.1. Taxonomy (GTDB): domain Bacteria; phylum Pseudomonadota; class Gammaproteobacteria; order Burkholderiales; family Burkholderiaceae_F; genus JADJWR01. Next base: position 8,506 of record CAZSYX010000018.1, on the reverse strand, counting down.
ATGGTCGTGCGGATGATGCTGATCGTGCATCGTCACTCCTGCAAGACGAACGGCCGTCAGGCGAACTCGAGCACCACGCGCCTGGTGCGCGCGCTCTTCTTCTCGATCTTCGAAACGCGTATTGCGCCGATCTCCGATGTGTTTCGCACGTGCGTGCCGCCGCAGGGCTGCAGGTCGACGCCGGCGATGCGCACCAGACGCACGCGGCCGAAGCCGATCGGCGGGCTGACGCTCATCGACTTCACCAGCTGCGGATTGGCGCGCAGTTCGTCATCCGAGATCCACTCGCAGCCGACCGGCAGCGCACGCGCCACCAGTTCGTCGAGTCCCTGTTGCACCACGCCCTTTTCCAGCGGCGCCGTCATCGCAAAGTCGAGCCGCGCATAGTCGGCGGTGATGCTGCAGCCGTCGACCAGTTCGCGCACCACCACGCACAGCAGGTGCGTGGCGGTGTGCAAGCGCATGTGCCGGTAGCGTCGCGCCCAGTCGATCTCGGCGGTGACTGCCGTGCCGACCGCGAGCCTTGATTGCCAGCCGCTCGATGGGTCGAGCAGGTGCAGCGTGTCATCGGGGGTCGCGTCGTCGCGTTTGCTCTTGCGTGCATCGGTCACCGCCAGCTGGGTACCGTCGGGGAGCGTGAGCGTGCCGCTGTCGCCGGCCTGGCCTCCACCGAGCGGATAGAACACGGTGCGGTCGAGCTCGACGCCGCCGTCAGTGATGCGCGTGACAACCGCCTCGCATTGCTGCGCGTAGGCATCGTCGCGGTGGATCGCGAGGGTACCCACGCTTCAGCGCCGCGCCATCGCATCGGAACGGCAGTACGGCGGGCGCGGCGAAACGCTCATCCTCGCGCGGCTGCCCGTGCCGCGGCGAAGGCGGAACGCTTGCGCCGCGGCGGCTTCGCCCCGGCCATCGGCGCCGCCTCTTCCGCTGCCGCGGGGTGCGCTTCCTCGTGTTCGCTGGCCAGGTGCCCGGCCGCCTGCGCCAGCGACTCCGTGGCCGCAAGCGAGCGCTCGGCGACCTTCGGGTCGATCTCGTCGTTCCACGGCGCCAGCAGCACCGCGTACAGCAGCGTCTCGAACTCGGGCAGGAAGCGGTCGATGATGTCCTGCGGCCGGGCGCACAGCTTCTTGTCGGTCACCAGGCTGAACTGCACGCCGCCGTCGTAGGAAAGAATCGAAATGCCGACACCGATATCTCCCGACTGCGGCACCCAGTACATCATCCGCTGCAGGCGGCTGCCGGCCATGTACAGCGCGTGCTGCGGGCCGGGCACGTTGGTCATCACCGCGGTGGCCTTCGAGGCGAGCAGGTCGAGCGCCTGCTTCTGCAGCCAGCGCGGCGCCAGTCCGGCGGCGCCGAGCAGCGTCAGCGCGATCGCCGCGGTATAGCCGTCCTTGAGCTCGTTCATCCGGCTGCGCACGGTCATCACGCGCTCCAGCGGATCGTCGATGCCGATCGGCAGCAGCAGCGGCACCAGGCCGAACTTGTTGCCGAGCGACCTCACCGGCCCCGACGGGCGCAAGTTGACGGGCACCATCGCCCGCAGTTCGGCGCCGTCGACCTTCTCGCCCCGCTCGACCAGGTAGCCGCGGATCGCGCCGGCCGCACACGACAGCAGCACGTCGTTGACCGAGCAGCCGAGCGCCTTGCCCACCGCCTTGATGTCCGCCAGCGGCAGCGGCTCGTTCCAAGCCACCACCTTCGAGCCGCTCGGCCGGCCCTTCAGGCTGGTCGCGGTGTCGTCTTCCATCAGCGCCAGCGCCGCGGCGTCGCGCGCCACCTGCGCCGCCACGCGGGCCGCTTCGGTCGCCGCCTCCGAGGCCACATTCGGGTCGCTGATCACGCTGCTCGAGGCGGCGAGCAGCCGGCTCGCCAGGTCGCCGCCGGCGTCGATCGCCTTGACCGTCACCTCGGTCAGCGGCTGCAGCCACTCCTCGATCAGGCCGGCGCCCTTGTGCTCGCCGCGCCGCTGGCGTGGCGGCGGCGCGTCGGCGTCCGTGTCCGCCGAGGTGCTGGTCATGCCCATCACCAGGCCCATCAGGCCGATGCCGTCGCCGATGCAGTGGTGGATGCGCACGATCAATGCGTGGCCGTGGTCGTAGTTCTCGACCAGGTGGAACTGCCACAGCGGCCGCTGCGCATCGAGCGCCTGTCCCGTGAGCTGCGCGACCAGCTTCTGCAGCTCGCGCGTGCCGCCCTTGCCGGGCAGGCCGATGCGCACCAGGTGGCGGTCGAGGTCGAAGTCCTCGTCCTCCTCCCACCAGGCGCCGGTCGCGTCCTCGACCACGCGGGCGCGGAAGCGGAAGTACGGCAGCAGGTGCTGCTGCAGCACCTTGCGCAGGCGCGGCTCGTCGCACGGCCCGGCGAAGACGTCGACGCCGACGATCATCATCAGGTTGCCCGGCGAGTCCATGCGCAGCCACGCGGTATCGACCGGCGACATGCGTACGCGATGGGGCATTGCTTCCTCCTGTGGCTGCGACCGCGACCTGCGGGCCGACCGCGCGGCGCGCGCTGTTCTTTGCCAGCCCAACGGTGCCGCCCCATAATAGACGGGCAAGATCGAATGTCCAGAACAGGGAGACACCCATGGCAGACCTGAAAGCGAAGTTCGAGGCCGCGGTGGCCGCGTCGAAGACCCTGCCCGAGCGGCCGGACAACGCCACGATGCTGAAGCTGTACGCCCTGTACAAGCAGGCCACCAATGGCGACGTCGAAGGCAAGCGGCCCGGTTTCACCGACATGGTCGGCCGTGCCAAGTGGGACGCCTGGAACGAGCTGAAGGGCACCTCGGCCAACGACGCGATGAAGCAGTACGTCGCGCTGGTCGAAGACCTGAAGGGCTGAATCCGCTCAAACCCGTACGGCCCGCGCGAGCGGGCCGTGCTTTTTTCTGCCTGCGGCCGCGACGCATTGGCGCCGGCGGACCGCCCTCGCTACGATCGGCCCTTGCCAAAGCAACTTCTGCATTTCCGGAGACCTTCCATGCGTCGCCTGCTCGCCGCTGCCACCGCGCTCGCGTTTGCCGCCCCGGCCGCCTTCGCCGGCACCGTGACCGTGATCACCTCGTTTCCGAAGGAACTGACCGCCGCCTACCGCGCCGCCTTCGAGAAGCGCCACCCCAACATCAAGCTGGAGATCCTCAACAAGAGCACGGTGGCATCGATCGCCTTCGTGCGCGAGACCGCCGAGGGCCAGCGGCCCGACGTGTTCTGGGCCAGCGCGCCCGATGCGTTCGAGGTCCTGAAGCGCGACAAACTGCTCGCCAAGGCCGGCGACGTGGCCAACCCGAAGGTGCCGGCGAAGATCGGCAGCTATCCGATCAACGATCCCGAGGGCTTCTACTTCGGCCAGGCGCTGGCCGGCTACGGGATCATGTACAACGTCCGCTACCTGAAGGCGAACAAGCTCGAGGCGCCGAAGGAGTGGACCGATCTCGTCAAGCCGCAGTGGTTCGGTCACGTGGCGATGACCGCGCCGTCGCGCTCGGGCACGATGCACCTGACGGTGGAGACAATCCTGCAGGGCGAAGGCTGGGACAAGGGCTGGACCCAGATCCTGCAGATGGCCGGCAACAGCGCGCAGATCACCGAGCGATCGTTCGGCGTGCCCGACGGGCTGAACAACGGCCAGTTCGGCGCCGGGCCGGTGATCGACTTCTTCGGGCTGGCCGGCAAGTACTCCGGCTTCCCGGTCGAGTTCGTCTATCCGCAGATGACCTCGATCGTGCCGGCCAACATCGCGCTGATCGCCGGCGCCAGGAACACGCCGGAGGCCAAGGCCTTCGTCCAGTTCGCGCTCAGCCAGGAAGGCCAGGAGATCCTGCTCGATCCCAAGATCTCGCGACTGCCGGTGCTGCCGTACTCCGCCTTCGGCTCGAAGATCCCGGCCGGCTATCCGGACCCGGTGGCGATCTCCAAGCGCAGCAAGGTGCAGTTCAACGCCGACCTGTCGGAGAGCCGTTACTCGCTGGTGCAGTCGATCTTCGACCAGACGATCACCTTCCGCCTGAAGGAACTGCAGGCGGCGACCAAGGCGATCCACGACGCCGAGGCGAAGAACGCGGCGAAGAAGAATCCGCAGGCGGCGGACCTGATCAGGCAGGCGCGCGACCTGGCCTTCACACCGGTGGTCTCGGCGCAGATCGCCGACCAGGCCGATTTCCAGAAACTCTTCGCTTCGAGCAAGAAGCAGGTCGACGTGGCCAAGAAGATCACCGGCCTGGAAGAGACCTGGAACAGCAAGGCGCGCGCCAACTACGAGAAGGCGGCAGAACTGGCGCGGCAGGCGGCAGCGCTCGCCAAGTAGTCAGGCAGTGAGCACGGTCGCCGGAACCGCGGCGCGCTCCGGCCTCGGCATCTTTGCGTCCCTGCGCCGGGCATGGGGCGTCTCGCCCGGCAGCCTGCTCGCGGCTGCGCTGGTCGTCGCCTTCCTGGCGGCCTTCCTGCTGCTGCCGGTCGGCACGGTCTTCGTCACTGCCTTTGCCGACGCCGACGGCAGTTTCACGCTCGGCCACTTCTCGTCGTTCTTCACGACCTCGCTGATGCGGGAGTCGTTCGGCAACTCGCTGTACGTGGCGCTGGCGAGCGTGGCGATCGCCTCGCTGATTGCGGTGCCGCTGGCCTATCTCACGGTGCGCTTCGAGTTCCGCGGCGCGCTCCTGATCCAGACGCTCGGCGTGCTGCCGCTGATCATGCCGCCCTTCGTCGGCGCGGTGGCGATGACGCTGATCTTCGGCCGCTCGGGCAGCGTCAACCTGCTGCTCGACGAGCACTTCGGCTTCACCATCCCGTTCATGCAGGGCCTGAACGGCGTGATCTTCGTCGAGAGCCTGCACTACTTCCCGTTCATCCTGATGAACCTGATTGTCGCGCTGCGCAACATCGACAGCGCGATGGAGGAGGCGGCGCTGAACCTCGGTTGCCGCGGCTGGCGGCTGTTCCGGCGGGTGGTTTTCCCGCTCGCCCTGCCCGGCTACCTCGCGGGCGCGGCGCTCGTGTTCGTCAAGGTGTTCGACGACCTCGGCACGCCGCTGGTGCTGGGCGCCACCAACATGCTGGCGCCGCAGGCCTACCTGCGCATCACCCAGGTCGGACTCGAGGACCCGATGGGCTACGTGATCAGCGTGATCATGATCGGCTTCTCGATCCTCGCGCTGTGGCTGTCGGTGCGGGTGATGAAGGGCAAGGACTACACCACGGTGCAGAAAGGCGCCGGCGGCCTGGCGCGGCGGCGGCTGTCGAAAGGCGAGTCGATCGTCGCCTACACCGGCATCGTGCTGGTGCTGCTGGTGGTGCTGTCGCCGCACCTGGGGCTCACCATCCTGTCGTTCGCCCAGATCTGGAGCTTCTCGCCGCTGCCCGACGCGTTCACGCTGCAGCACTACGCCACCGTGTTCGCCGAGAGCGGCTTCATGATCAGGAACACACTGCTGTACTGCGGGCTGGCGGCGCTGATCGACGTGGCAATCGGCACGACGATCGCCTACCTGATCCTGCGCACCCGGCTGCCCGGCCGGCAGTGGCTCGACTTCATCGCCAGCGCCGCGATCGCGGTGCCGGGCATCGTGCTGGCGATCGGCTTCCTTCGCACGTTCCAGGGACTGCAGGTGTTCGGCGTGCCGGTCACCCAGACCTGGATCCTGATCATGATCGCCTACGCGGTGCGCCGCCTGCCCTACGCGCTGCGCTCGTGCATGGCCGCGTTGCAGCAACTGAACGTCAGCCTCGAGGAAGCGGCGGAGATGCTCGGCGCCAGCGGCTGGCGCACGGTGCGGCGGATCGTCATCCCGCTGATGGCGGGCGGCATCCTCGCCGGCTTCGTCTCCAGCTTCATCACCGCGGCGGTCGAACTGTCGGCGACGATCCTGCTGGTGGTGAAGGAGTCACAGGCGCCGATGAGCTACGGCATCTACCTGTACATGCAGTCGGTGGCCGGGCGGGGGCCCGGCGCGGCGCTTGGCGTGCTGGCCGTGGCGCTGGTCGCGCTCGGCACCTACCTGTCGCACCGCGTGGTCGAGCGCGCGCAGGCTGCCAATGCACCGGCGCGTGCAGTCGAGGGATCGTGATGAAGAAGGTCGCCGTCGAATGCCGCAACATCGGTCTGTCGTACGGCAGGACCGAGGTGCTGAAGGACGTCACGCTGAAGATCGAGCCGGGCGAGTTCTTCGCGCTGCTCGGGCCTTCGGGCTCGGGAAAGTCGACGCTGCTGCGGCTGATCGCCGGCTTCAACCAGGCGAACCGCGGCGAACTGCTGGTCGACGGGCGCGACATCACCGGCGTAGCCCCGCATGCGCGCAACATCGGCATGGTGTTCCAGAGCTATGCGCTGTGGCCGCACCTGTCGGTGTTCGACAACGTCGCCTTCGGCCTGGTCGAGCGCAAGGTCGCCCGCGACGAGATCCGCCGCCGCACCGAGGCCGCGCTCGACCTTGTCGGCCTGAGCCAGTTCGCGCAGCGGCGGCCGAACCAGCTCTCCGGCGGCCAGCAGCAGCGGGTGGCGCTGGCGCGCACCGTGGTCATCGAGCCGCAGGTGCTGCTGCTCGACGAGCCGCTGTCGAACCTCGACAAGAACCTGCGCGTGACGATGCGGCAGGAACTCCTTGCACTGCAGCGCAAGCTCGGCATCACGACGATCTTCGTCACGCACGACCAGGAAGAGGCGATGACCACCGCCGACCGGATGGCGGTGCTCGACGCCGGCATCGTGCAGCAGGTCGGTCCGCCGGCGGAGCTCTACGACTTCCCGGTCAACCGGTTCGTCGCCAACTTCGTCGGCACCACCAACCTGCTCGACGGCGTGCTCGCCGCTGACGGCGCTGACGCGGTGCGCTTCGAAACCGAGGGCGCCGGCAGCCTGCGCCTGCCGCGCCGGACCGACACGCCGCCGCCCGGACGCGTGTCGGTGAGCTTCCGCCCGCACGTGGTGCAGATGCAGGAGGCGAACGCCGCGCGCGATGGCTCGCTGCTGTGGCTCGCCGGCACCGTGGAAGCGGCCGAATTCCTCGGCGAAGTCACGCGCTACCGCGTGCGTGTCGGCACGGCCGCGCTGACGGCCGACCAGGCGCACCTCGGCGGCATGCCCAAGTTTGTCGACGGCACGCCGGTGGCGATCGGCGTGGCGCCGTCGCAGCTGCGCTACCTTTCTTCCTGAGTAGCCGTCGCTAGGCCTTGCGCGACGAAGTCTTCTTCGCTGCCTTGGCGAGCTTCTCGGTCTTAGGTGCGGCGGCCAGCAGCGTATCGATGTTGCGCTCGATGTGATGCTCGAAGGCCGACTTGAACGGCCGCAGCAGGAAGCCCAGCCGCACGTTCAGGTCGATGTAGTGCTCGGTCACATGCATGTGACCGTCGACGCCGCTGCGGTGGAAGTGCAGCGTGTCGTCCTCCCACTCGGAGACGAGGTCGTAGTCCTTGGCCAGGTCGTCGGCGGCCTTCTGCGCGACCTTCTTCGCTTCCTTCAGCGACAGGTGATGCATCCGCTTGTATTTGATCTCCGACATCGGCGGCTTCCTTTCCCCTCTAGCGACGACGGTTGTCCCACACGTCCGGGTTCAGCAGGCATGGCGGCCGGCGGCCGGCCAGCATCTCGGCAAGGTTGCGCATCGCCAGCCGCGCCATCGCCTCGCGCGTGGCCCGCGTGCTCGAAGCAATGTGCGGCGTCATCACGACGTTCTCCAGCTCCAGGAAGCCCGGGTTCAGCTGCGGCTCGTTCTCGAACACGTCGAGCCCGGCGGCCGCCAGCTTGCCGTCGCGCAGCGCCCGGATCAGCGCCGAATCGTCGACCACGCCGCCGCGCGCCAGGTTCACCAGCACGGCACTCGGCTTCATCAGCGCCAGTTCCGCAGCCGCGATCAGGTGATGAGTCGTCGCGGAGTACGGCACCATGACGATCACGTGGTCGGCCTGGCGCAGCAGGTCTTCCCTGCTCGCCCACTCGGCGCCGCCCGCCTGCCCGGCCGGCAGCGGCGCCACGTCGTTGTAGAGCACGCGCATCGAGAAGCCCGTCGCCCGCCTCGCGATGGCATGGCCGATCCGCCCCAGCCCGATGATGCCGAGCGTGCGGCCATGCAGGTCGGCGCCCGGGAACTGGTCGAACTCCCACCGCTTCCAGTGGCCGGCGCGCAACCAGCGCTCCGACTCGCCGATGCGCCGCGCGGCGGACAGCAACAGCGCGAAGGCGTGGTCGGCGACGCTCTCGTTCAGCACGTTGGGCGTGTTGGTGGCCACCACGCCGTGCCGCGTGAATGCCGCCAGGTCGAAGTTGTTGTACCCGACGGCCACGTTGGCGACGACCTTCAGCCGGTCCGCGTGCGCGAGCACCGCCTCATCGACTCTCTCGCTGGCAAAGGTCAGCGCGCCATCGGCCAGCGCCAGGCGTTGCGCAAACGCTTCCGGCGCCAGGTGGCGATCTTCCTGGTTGAGGTCGACATCGTACGTTGCCTTCAACTCGTCGATCAGGAACGGGTAGATGCGGCGCGTGACGAACACGCGCGGCCGCTGGCTAC
>CAZSYX010000017.1:0-48596 GCA_964610575.1 uncultured Burkholderiaceae bacterium | reverse complement strand
CGCTGGGCCAGCGCGGTGGTGCGGATCGAGCGCGAGTCGGCGATCTGGTGGCGGTTCTCGGCCACCGTGGTGATCACCAGGTTGATCTCGCCGTTCTTCAGCAGGTCGACCACGTGCGGGCGGCCTTCCTTGACCTTGAGCACCGGCTTGACCGGGATGCCGGCCGCTTCCAGCGCAGTGGCCGTGCCACGCGTGGCCACCAGGTCGTAGCCCATCTCGTGCAGCAGGTGCGCCACGGCGACCGTCTTCGGCTTGTCCGAGTCCTTGACGCTCAGGAAGATCGTGCCCTTCGGCGGCAGAGCCACGCCAGCCGCCAGTTGCGACTTGAACAGCGCCTCGCCGAAGGTGCGGCCCACGCCCATCACCTCGCCGGTGGAGCGCATCTCCGGCCCGAGCAGGGTGTCCACACCCGGGAACTTGGCGAACGGGAACACCGACTCCTTGACCGACCAGTACGGCGGCACGACCTCGACGCGGGCGCCCTGCTTTGCGAGGCTCTGGCCGACCATGCAGCGGGCGGCGATCTTGGCCAGCGGCTCGCCGGTGGCCTTCGACACGAACGGCACCGTGCGCGAGGCGCGCGGGTTGACCTCGAGCACGTAGACGGTGCCCTCCTGGATCGCGAACTGCACGTTCATCAGGCCGACCACCCGCAGCGCCTGCGCCATCACCGACGTCTGCCGCTTCAGCTCGACGATCATCGCCGGGCTGAGCGAATACGGCGGCAGCGAGCAGGCCGAGTCGCCCGAATGCACGCCCGCCTGCTCGATGTGCTCCATCACGCCACCGATGCGCACCTCGGTGCCGTCGGCCACCGCATCGACGTCGACCTCGATCGCGTCGTCGAGGAAACGGTCGAGCAGCACCGGCGACTCGTTGCTGACCTTCACCGCCTCGCGCATGTAGCGCTCGAGATCGCGCCCCTCGTGCACGATCTCCATCGCCCGGCCGCCGAGCACGTAGCTCGGCCGCACCACCAGCGGGTAGCCGATCTCGTCGGCCAGTTTCAGCGCGTCGGCCTCGGTGCGCGCCGTGCGGTTCGGCGGCTGCTTCAGGCCGAGCTTCATCAGCAGCTGCTGGAAGCGCTCGCGGTCCTCGGCGATGTCGATCGAATCCGGCGTGGTGCCGACGATCGGCACGCCGTTGGCTTCGAGATCGCGCGCCAGCTTCAGCGGCGTCTGGCCGCCGTACTGGACGATCACGCCGAACGGCCTCTCGACCTCGACGATCGACAGCACGTCCTCGAGCGTCAGCGGCTCGAAGTACAGGCGGTCGGAGGTATCGTAGTCGGTCGAGACGGTCTCCGGGTTGCAGTTGACCATGATGGTCTCGAACCCGTCCTCGCGCAGCGCGAGCGCCGCGTGCACGCAGCAGTAGTCGAACTCGATGCCCTGGCCGATGCGGTTGGGTCCGCCGCCGAGCACCATGATCTTCTTCCGATCGGTCGGCGCCGCCTCGCACTCCTCCTCGTAGGTCGAGTACAGGTAGGCAGTGGTGGTGGCGAACTCGGCGGCGCAGGTGTCGACCCGCTTGTAGACGGGCCGCACGCCCAGCTGCAACCGCCGCGCGCGGACCTCGGCGGCCTTCGCGCCGAGCAGCGTCGCCAGCCGGCGGTCGGAGAATCCCTTGCGCTTGAGCAGGCGCAGTTCCTCGGCCGACAGCGAGGTCAGCGTCCGTGCCGCCAGTCGTTGCTCGATGTGCACCAGTTCCTCGATCTGCGCCAGGAACCACGGGTCGATGCCCGTTTCCTCGTGGATCTCCGGCACCGTCATGCCGACACGGAAGCCGTCGGCGACGTACCAGATGCGCTCCGGCCCGGGATCGCCGAGCTCCTCGGCGATCTCGTCGCGGTCGGTCGAGTGCTCGTCGAAGCCGTCGGCACCGACCTCGAGCCCGCGCAGCGCCTTCTGCAGCGACTCCTGGAAGGTGCGGCCGATGGCCATTACCTCGCCGACCGACTTCATCTGCGTGGTCAGGTGCGAGTCGGCCTGCGGGAACTTCTCGAAGGCGAAGCGCGGGATCTTGGTGACCACGTAGTCGATGGTCGGCTCGAAGCTGGCCGGCGTGGCGCCGCCGGTGATCTCGTTGCGCAGTTCGTCGAGCGTGTAGCCGACCGCCAGCTTGGCCGCCACCTTGGCGATCGGGAAACCGGTTGCCTTAGAGGCCAGCGCCGATGAACGCGACACCCGCGGGTTCATCTCGATCACCACCATGCGCCCATCGTGCGGGTTGATCGCGAACTGCACGTTCGAGCCGCCGGTATCCACGCCGATCTCGCGCAGGATGGCGATGCTGGCGTTGCGCAGCAGCTGGTATTCCTTGTCGGTGAGCGTCTGCGCCGGCGCCACGGTGATCGAGTCGCCGGTGTGGATGCCCATCGGGTCGAAGTTCTCGATCGAGCAGACGATGATGCAGTTATCCGCCCGGTCGCGCACGACCTCCATCTCGAATTCTTTCCAGCCGAGCAGCGACTCCTCGATCAGCAGTTCCTTGGTCGGCGACAGGTCCAGCCCGCGCTGGCAGATGGCGACGAACTCCTCCATGTTCCAGGCGATGCCACCGCCGGTGCCGCCGAGCGTGAAACTGGGGCGGATCACCACCGGGAAGCCGAGGCTCACCTGCACCTCCATCGCCTCGGGCAGTGAGTGCGCGATGCCGGAGCGCGCCGAGCCCAGGCCGATGCGCGTCATCGCCTCCTTGAATTTCAGCCGGTCCTCGGCCTTGGCGATCGCCGCAGGCGACGCCCCGATCAACTGCACGCCGTACTGCTTGAGCACGTCGTTGGCGTGCAGGTCCATCGCGCAGTTCAGCGCCGTCTGCCCGCCCATCGTCGGCAGGATTGCATCGGGCCGCTCGCGGGCAATGATCCGCTCCACCACCTGCCAGGTGATCGGCTCGATGTAGGTGACGTCGGCGGTGCCCGGGTCGGTCATGATCGTCGCCGGGTTGGAGTTGACCAGGATGACCTTGTAGCCCTCCTGCTTCAGCGCCTTGCAGGCCTGCGCACCCGAGTAGTCGAACTCGCAGGCCTGGCCGATGACGATCGGGCCGGCGCCGATGATCAGGATGGTGTGGATGTCGGTGCGTTTCGGCATCGTTTCAGGCGTAGTTGCCCGGCGCCAGGCGCCGCTCGACCAGTTCGATCAGGATGTGGATGACCTTGATGTGCAGTTCCTGCACCCGGTCGGCGTAGCGGCCGCCCGGGGTGACGATCGCGATGTCGGCGAGATCGGCGAGCGGCGTCTCGCCGCGGCCGACCAGCGCGATCACCCGCATCTGCAGTTCGTTCGCCGCCCGCGCGGCGGCGACCACGTTCCTGCTGGCGCCGCTGGTGCTGATCGCCAGCAGTACGTCGTCCGCGCGGCCATGTGCGCGCAGGTAGCGCGCGAACACCTGCTCGTAGCCGTAGTCGTTGGCGACGCAGGACAAGTGCCCCGGGTCGCTGATCGCGATCGCCGAATAACCGGGCCGGTCGTCACGGAAACGCCCGGTCAGTTCCTCGGCGAAGTGCATCGCATCGCACATGGAGCCGCCATTGCCGCAGGAAAACGCGCGGCCGCCGCCGGCGAAAGCCGAGGCGAGCAACCCGCCCGCCTGCGCGATGTGCGCCAGCGTCGTGTCGTCGGCGCGCAGGCGGTCGAGCGCCGCCGCCGCCTCGTCGAGCGCCGCGCGCACCGCGTAGGTCATCCTCTCTCCTGCATCAGGCCAACGAAGCGGTCGAACAGGTAGCCGATGTCATGCGGTCCAGGGCTGGCCTCGGGATGGCCCTGGAAGCAGAACGCCGGCTTGTCGGTGCGGCGAAAGCCCTGCAGAGAGCCGTCGAAAAGCGAAACGTGCGTGACCCTGCAGTTGCCGGGCAGCGACGCCGCGTCGACGGCGAAGCCGTGGTTCTGCGAGGTGATCGCCACCCGGCGCGTTTCGAGGTCCTGCACCGGATGGTTGGCGCCGTGGTGGCCGAACTTCATCTTCAGCGTGCGGCCGCCCGATGCCAGGCCCATGATCTGGTGGCCGAGGCAGATGCCGAAGGTCGGCTTGCCGGTGGCGATGATCTCGCGCGCCGCCTCGATCGCGTAGGCGCAGGGCTCGGGGTCGCCGGGGCCGTTGGAAAGGAACACGCCGTCCGGTTTCATCTTCAGCACCTCGGCTGCGGGCGTGGTCGCCGGCACCACCGTGATCCGGCAGCCGCGGCTCGCCAGCAGGCGCAGGATGTTGCGCTTGACGCCAAAGTCGTAGGCAACGACGTGCAGCTGTGCCGCGCCGAGCCGGCCGTAGCCGCTGCCCAGTTCCCAGGCCGTCTCGGTCCACTCGTACGGCGTGGCCACCGTGACGACCCTGGCCAGGTCGAGGCCGGCCATGCCCGGGAACGAGCGGGCAAGCTCCACCGCCCGTTTCTCGTCGGTGCCAACCAGGACCGCGCCTGCCTGCGCGCCCCTGTCGCGCAGGATGCGCGTCAGCCGCCGCGTGTCGATGTCGGCGATGGCCACCACGTTCTCGCGCTGCAGGTACTCGGCGAGCGACTCCTGGGCGCGGAAGCTCGAGTAGACGTGCGGCAGGTCGCGCACGATCAGCCCGGCCGCGTGAACGCGATCGGACTCGACGTCCTCGGCGTTGGTGCCGGTGTTGCCGATGTGCGGATAGGTCAGGGTGACGATCTGCCGGCAGTAGCTGGGATCGGTCAGGATTTCCTGGTAGCCGGTGATCGCGGTGTTGAAGACGACCTCGCCGACGGTGTGGCCGGCCGCGCCGATCGAAAGGCCGCGAAAGATCGTCCCATCGGCCAGCGCCAGCAGCGCCGCGGGACGGGAACTGTCGATCAGGGAAGGCAAGCGGGCTCCTTGATTCCGCCGCCGGCCGTGTGTGCCAGCGGCGCGGCGCACTGCATCGACCCCTGCTGTTCGAAGAATCTGCAGCGACGCGCTGAACAAACCGGCTAATTATATCTGCGCCGGTCCCGTGCCCCGGCGCTGCCCACTGCAGAGGCGCCAGCGCCGCTCGGCCGATCGGCGCCGGCGAGCGAGGGTTACAGCTTTTCCGTCTCGCCGGAGCGCGGCTGCCACTTCATCAGCCGCTTCTCCACCACCCCGACCGCCCAGTCGAGCACCAGCGCAAAGGCGGTCAGCACCAGGATGCCGGCCATCACGGTGTTGATGTCGAAGGTGCCCTCGGCCTGAAGGATCAGGTAACCCACGCCACTGGACGATCCGAGATATTCGCCGACCACCGCGCCGACGAAGGCCAGGCCGACCGAGGTGTGCAGCGACGAGAACACCCAGCTGGTTGCGCTCGGCAGGTAGACATGGCGCAGCAGCTGCTGCTGGCTGGCGCCGAGCACGCGCGCATTGGCGAGCACCGTCGGGCTCACCTCCTTCACGCCCTGGTAGACGTTGAAGAAGACGATGAAGAAAACCAGCGTGAAGCCAAGCGCCACCTTCGAGGCGATGCCCAGTCCGAACCACACCGCAAAAATGGGGGCCAGGATGATCCGCGGCATCGAGTTGAAGGCCTTGATGTATGGGTCGAGGATCGCCGCCGCCATGGGGCTCAACGCCAGCCACATGCCCATCAGCAGTCCCGCCGCGGTGCCAATGGCGAAGGCCAGCACGGTTTCGACCAGCGTGATCCACAGATGCGGGTAGATGTCGCGCTTGACGACGAACCAGTCCCAGATGCGGGCGAAGATCTTCAGCGGCTCGCCGAGGAAGAATGCCGCGTCGTTCTCCTTGGCAAAGAGGAAATGCGGCACCAGCCCGGGCACGGTCATCACGTGCCAGAAGGCGAAGAACGCCACCAGCATGCCGACCTGCCAGAAGCGCAGGTTCCTCGGGCTCGGCTTGATCCACTGCCACATCGGTTATCGGTCCTTCTTCTCGCTGCGCCCGGAGGATTCGCGCCCCGGGGCGGCCGGTCGCGCTCAGGCTGCCCGCTTCTGCTGCGCGTAGCCCTTGAGCACTTCCTCGCGCAGCACGTCCCAGATTGCCTTGTGCAGTTCGATGAAGCGCGGCGTCACGCGGACCTCGGCCACGTCGCGCGGCCGCGCCAGGTCGATCGAGAACTCGCCGATCGGGTGCGACGCCGGTCCCGCCGACAGCACCACCACGCGGTCGCTCATGGCGATCGCCTCGTCGAGGTCGTGGGTGATGAAAAGCACCGCCTTTCGCTTCGCTGCCCACAGCTCCAGCACCTCGTTCTCCATCAGCTGCCGGGTCTGGACGTCGAGCGCCGAAAACGGCTCGTCCATCAGAATGATGTCCGGGTCGAGCACCAGCGTCTGCGCCAGCGAAGTGCGCTTGCGCATGCCGCCGGAGAGCTGGTGCGGATAGCGGTCGCCGAAGCCGCCGAGGCCGACCCGGCGCAGCCACTCGTCCGCCTGCCGGCGCGCCTCGGCGAGCGGAACGCCGCGGAACTCGAGCCCGGCGGTCACGTTCGCCAGCGCGGTGCGCCACGGCATCAGCGCCTCGGACTGGAACATGTAGCCGGCGCGGCGATTGATGCCGCGGACTTTCTCGCCGAACACGTGCACCGTGCCGCGGCTCGGCTCAAGCAGCCCGGCGGCCACGTTCAGCAGGGTGCTCTTGCCGCAGCCGGTCGGTCCGACCACGCTGACGAACTCGCCCGGCGCGATCGACAGCGTGACGTCGCTGACCGCCGTGTAGCGCTGCGAGCGGTCCTCCC
Organism: uncultured Burkholderiaceae bacterium; assembly: GCA_964610575.1. Classification (GTDB taxonomy): domain Bacteria; phylum Pseudomonadota; class Gammaproteobacteria; order Burkholderiales; family Burkholderiaceae_F; genus JADJWR01. Next base: position 41,924 of record CAZSYX010000017.1, on the reverse strand, counting down.
GCGAGACGAAAGTGCAGGTGACGTCGGCGAGTTCGAGGGCGGGCGTCATGGACGTGAGACGTGATCCGGCATCCGTGATCCGTGATCAGTTGCCGGCTGCGCCTGTCTTGCGCGGAGGCAATCCGCCGGCCGCCATCAACTGATCACGGTGAACGGATCGCGGATCACTTGTATTTCTGATTCGCGTTGCGCGCGAACTCGTTGGTGTAGTTGGCCTTCAGGTCGAGCTTGGCCGTGGCCATCTTCTCGTCGACGCTGGCCAGCGCGCGCAGCGCAGTCGCCGAGCCCGCGTCGGGGAAGATGCCGTCCGGCGACAGCGCGCCCTTGGCCTTGAGGAAGGCGTCGATGTAGACGGCGCGGTCGCCGAGCAGGTAGCTCTCCGGCACCACCTTGATCACCTCCGACGGGCCGGCCTGCTGAATCCACTTGTTGGCGCGCACGATGGCGTTGGTCAGCGCCTGCGCCGTGTTCGGATTCTTCTCCAGGAATGCCACCGGCGCGTACAGGCAGGCGGCCGGCATCGGCCCGCCGAAGACCTTGTCGGACTCGGCCGGGTCGCGCGTATCCGAAATGATCTTGATGTCGCCGGCGCGCTGCAGGATGGTGATCACCGGGTCGAGGTTGGAGACGGCATCGACCTGGCCGGCGCGAATCGCCGCCACCGCGCCTTGTGATGCGCCGACACCCACGTACGACACATCCGTGGGCTTGATGCCGGCCTTGGCCAGGACGAAGTTGGCCAGGATGTTGGTCGACGAGCCGGGCGCGGTGACGCCGATCTTCTTGCCTTTCAGGTCGGCGAGCGACTTGTAGCTGGCCATCGTCTTGGTGCTGACCGCCAGCACGATCTGCGGCGCGCGGCCCTGCAGCACGAAGGCGCGCATCGGCTGGCCCTTGGCCTGCATGTTCAGCGTGTGCTCGAACGCGCCCGAGACCACGTCGGCGCTGCCGCCCACCACCGCCTGCAGCGCGCGCGCGCCGCCAGCGAAGTCGACGATCTCGACCTCGAGGCCCTCGGCCTGGAAGTACTTCAACTGCTCGGCGATCGTCAGCGGCAGGTAGTAAAGCAGGTTCTTGCCGCCGACGGCGATCGTGACCTTCTTCTTCTCGAGCGCCTGCGCGCGGGCCATCGAAGGAACGATGATGGCCGCGGAGGCAGCGGCCGAGGCCGCAAGGAACTCGCGACGGTCAAAGTTGCGTTTCATGCTTGTCTCCTTGTTGGTATGCCGGCTTGCCGCGAGCGGGCGCGACCCGCATGCTAAATCACCGCGGTCTCCGAGGCCGCCTTTCCGGCTCCGTACATGTACGTGTCTCACGCGTTTCACGTTGCGCCAGAAGGCGCCTGCAACCTGCTCAGAGCGGCGCTGCTGAGCAGTGCGCGGCGCGGTTCTTGCCGCTGCGCTTGGCGAAGTACATCGCGTCGTCGGCGCGCTGCACCAGCTTCAGCACGCTGTCGGCATCCTCGGGAGCAAGCGAGTAGCCGATGCTGGCAGTGACCTGCGCGAGCGCAGCCTGGCCCGCGGCACTTGCCCTGATCGCGCCGATCAGCTGCTGCGCCACCGTGCCGGCCGCCGCGCGATCCGGAACCCGGGCCAGCACAAGGAACTCGTCGCCGCCGAAACGACCGACGCTGTCTTCGCTTCGCACCGCTGACTGCAGCGCCTGTGCGACACGCGCCAGCACGGCGTCGCCGTCACGGTGCCCGAGCATGTCGTTGACCGTCTTGAAGCCGTCCAGGTCGACGAAGAACAGCGCCACTGCGCCGGCGCGCCGGTCGGCCAGGGCTTGCTCGATGCGGTCGATGATCGCGCGCCGGCTCAGCACGTCCGTTACCGGGTCGCGCTCGATGCTGCTTTCGAGCTGCTGCTGGCGCGTCTTCAGGTCGTGCACATCGACCAGTATCGAGTACACGCCGACCACCCTGCCATCGGCATCGAAATCCGGCACGTAGCTGGTCCGCACCCAGCGCCCGCCGCGCCCCGGCAGGTCGACCAGACGCGTGAAGTCGACGGCCTCGCCGGCAATCGCCCGCTCGTAGAAGGGCCGGTGGCGCGCCCAGAGCTCGTTGCCGCGCGCCTCGCCGATCCGTCTGCCGAGCAGTTGCGACGGCTCCATGCCAACCGCCTCGACGTAGGCCCGGTTAATGAACATCAGGCGGTAGTCGCGGTCGACGTAGGTGATCGGATAGGGAATGTTTTCGGCGAACTGGGACAGCCGCGCTCGCGCCGCCTCCAGCGCCTGCCGGGCAGTGACGAAATCGTGCACGTCGAACGCCACCGTATACACGGCGCCGACTTCGCCGCCCTTCTCGAATTCCGGGAAGACCTGCACGCGGCACCAGCGTGCCTCGCCGTCGACGTGGGTCAACAGCCGCTCGTAACTGGCCGTTTCGCCTTCGAAGGCCGCTGCGAAGGCATCCTTGGCGGCATTCCACGCATCCTCGCCGTACAACTGCTCCAGCGTGCGGCCGAGCAACTGCAGTTCCCTGCGCCCGGCCCAGGCGAGATACGGCGCATTGCAGAACACAAGCTTCGCCTCGCGGTCCCAGCGGCCGATCGGCAGATGGATCGCGTCGACCAGCTTCTCGATGACCGCTGCGCGCTTCATCTTGCCGCCACGGGTCAGGCGCCGCTGACGAACAGGAAGATGCAGGCCAGCCAGCCGATCAGCCAGGCGATCGAGCGCGCCCAGTGCCAGTCAGCGAGGTAGCAGACCAGGTAGCCGACGCGCGCGGCGACGAAGATCACCGCCAGCGCGTCGACCCGCTCCTGCGGCGCCTGCAGCATCTGCGCCACGATCACCGCCGCAGCGAAGAACGGAAATGCCTCGAAGCTGTTCAGCTGCGCGTTGTTGGCGCGCACGCGGAAACCTTCCTGCCGCTCGAGCCAGGCGCGCGGGTCGCGGTTGTTGTACCGCTCGCCGCCGGCCTTGGCGATGGTGGTCGCCAGATAGGGCAGCAGCGCCGCCACCAGCACGCACCACAAGGCAACGCTCATGCCGCCCTCCGGTCGAGCATCGCCTGCGCGATCGTATTCACGTCGGTGTACTCGAGTTCGGCGCCGACCGGCACACCGCGCGCCAGCCGCGTGACCTTCAGTTGCGGATCGCGCCCACGCAGCAGCTCGGCCACGTAGTGCGCGGTGGCATCGCCCTCCGGCGTGAACGAGGTGGCGACGATGACCTCGCGCACCAGCCCGTCGGCGGCGCGCTCCAGCAGCCGCTCCATCTGGATCTCGCGCGGTCCGATGCCATCCAGCGGGGACAGGCGCCCGAGCAGGACGAAATACTGCCCCGAGTAAGCGAGCGACTGCTCGATCATCAGCTGATCGGCCGGTGTCTCGACCACGCACAACAGACCAGCGTCGCGCCGGGGGTTGGCGCAGGTCTCGCAGATCTCCTGCTCGGTCAGCGTGTTGCAGCGGGCGCAGTGGCGGATGCTATTGGCCGCCACCAGCAGCGCCTCCCCGAGCGCCACTGCGCCGTCGCGGTCGTGCTGCAAAAGGTGAAAGGCGATCCGCTGCGCAGACCGCGGCCCGATGCCCGGCAGCCGCTTCAGCGCATCGACCAGTTTGTCGAGAGTGGGACCGAGTTTCACGTTGCTTGGCTGCTGGCACAGACGGCGCCTACTGGGGCGTCTTCGTGGCAGTTGTTCTCGCGCGGGGCGCCGGGCCGCCCCAAGACCCGCGCGCCAATTTCACCCGATCGAGGTGCACGTGCATCGGCGGCAGGCCGCCGATGCACGTGCACCTCGATCGCCCTCAAAAGGGCATCTTGAACCCCGGCGGCATCGGCATGCCGGCGGTGACGGACGACATCTTCTGCTGCGTCAGTTCCTCGGCGCGGCGCACGGCGTCGTTGAAGGCCGCGGCGACCAGGTCCTCGAGCATGTCGCGGTCGTCGCCGACCAGGCTCGGATCGATGCTCACGCGCCGCACCTGGTTCTTGCAGGTCATGACCACCTTGACCATGCCGGCGCCGGCCTGCCCCTCGACCTCGAGCTGGGCGAGTTCGTCCTGCAGGCGCTTCATGTTCTCCTGCATCTTCTGCGCCTGCTGCATCAGGCCCGCCAGCTGGTTCTTCTGCATCTGACTGTTCCTCTCAGGTTTCGCGCGGGCGGATCGACTGCGGTTCGACCTGGGCGCCGAAGTTCTCGATCAATTCTTGCACGAACGGGTCGGACAGAATCGCCTGCTCGGCACCTTTCTGCCGCTCGTTGCGCGCCTGCTCGGCCAGCACCGCCGCCGTGGTCGCCCCTGCCGTGCTGCCGACCTCCACCGACACCCGGATCGGCCGGCCGAAATGCTGCGTCAGCGCCGCGCGAAGGCGCTCGACACTCGCCGCCTCGGCATACGACTTGATTGCCACGCGCAAACGGAAGAGATCGCCGTCGATAGCCAGCAGCTCGCTGTGCGCGGCGAGTTCACGGGCCAGGCCTGCCACCTGCAATCCGTTCACCAGTTGCGGCCACTCGCCCGGGGTCGGCAGGGATGGCGAGGCCGCCTTTGCCGACGCGGCTGCCTTCGGTGCTGCGGCCGCCGCCGGTGCCGGACGGGGGGTTGAGGTCGCCGCCTGCGCCGCGCGCGCGGCAGCCGGACTGCGAACCTCTGCCGGCGAGCCTTCACGCGGCGCGAAGGCGAGCAGGCGCAGCAGCGTCATCGTGAAGCCGGCGTACTCGTCCGGCGCGAGGCTCAGATCGTTGCGGCCGTGCAGCGCGATCTGGTAGTACAGCTGCACCTCCTCGGGCGAAAACGATTCCGCCAGCCGCCGGATCTCGGCGGCGTTGTCGACGTCGTCGCCGATCTCGTCGGCCTGCTGCGCCAGCGCGATCCGGTGCAGCAGGCTCGCCAGGTCGCGCAGCGCCTGGCCAAAGGAGAAGCTGCGCGCGGCCATATCGTCGGCGACGGACAGCATCTGCTTCGCGTCAGCGGCGGCGAGCGCATCGAGCAGCCGAACCAGCGTCAGCCCATCGACTGCGCCGAGCATCGCCTGCACGGTCGACAGCGTGACCTCGCCGCCGCTGTAGGCGATCGCCTGGTCGAGCAGCGACAGGCCGTCGCGCATGCTGCCGCGCGCGGCGCGGGCCAGCATCTGCACCGCGGCCGGCTCGGCGCCAATCTTCTCCAGGCCGAGGATCTCGGTCAGCCGGCCCGCGATCGCCGCCGGCGTCATCTGCTTCAGGTTGAACTGCAGGCAGCGGCTGAGCACGGTGGCCGGGATCTTCTGCGGATCGGTGGTCGCCAGGATGAACTTCACGTAATCCGGCGGCTCCTCCAGCGTCTTGAGCATGGCGTTGAAGGCGTGCGAGGTGAGCATGTGCACCTCGTCGATCATGTACACCTTGAAGCGCGCGTTGCTCGGCGCGTAGACCGCGCGCTCCAGCAGCGCGGTCATCTCGTCGACGCTGCGGTTGCTCGCGGCGTCCATCTCGATGTAGTCGATGAAGCGCCCGGCATCGATCGCCGTGCACACCTCGCACTGGTTGCACGGCGTGGCGGTGATGCCGCCGGTCCCGTCGGGGCCGATGCAGTTCAGCGCCTTGGCGAGGATGCGCGCCAGCGTCGTCTTGCCGACGCCGCGCGTGCCGGTCAGCAGGTAGGCGTGATGCAGCCGCTGCTGTTCGAGAGCGTTGGACAGCGCTCGCACCACGTGGTCCTGGCCAACCGTGGTTGCGAAATCGCGCGGACGCCACTTGCGGGCGAGGGCCTGATACGACATGCGCGGCATTCTAACGATGCACGGGTGACGCACGTTGCTGCTTGCCGGCCCGCAGCGGAAGCGATTCCGCACGAGTGCTACCCTCGACCGCAACCACCACCGACGCGCCATCCATGCCCGCCTCCGACCTGTGCTTCCTGACCGCCACCGAACTGGCCGAGCTGATCAGAAGCCGCCGCGTTTCCGCCGTCGAACTGATGCAGGCGCACGTCGCGCAGATCGAGCGTGTCAACCCGCAGGTCAACGCGATCGTCACCTTTCACCCGGAACGCTCGCTGGAGCGCGCGCGTGCCGCCGATGCGAAGCAGGCGCACGGGGAGCCGCTGCACCTGCTGCATGGCTTGCCGACGGCGCACAAGGACCTGGTGCCGACGCGCGGCGTGCGCACGACCTGGGGCTCGACGATCTACCGCGACTTCGTGCCCGAGGACGATGCGCTGATCGTCGAGCGGCAGGCGGCCGCCGGCGCGATCTCGGTCGGCAAGACCAACACGCCGGAGTTCGGCGCGGGTGCGCAGACATTCAACGCGGTGTTCGGCGCCACCCGCAACCCGTACGACCTCACCCGCACCTGCGGCGGCTCCTCGGGTGGCGCGGCGGTGGCGCTGGCCTGCGGCATGGTGCCGATCGCCGACGGCAGCGATCTCGGCGGCAGCCTGCGCAACCCGGCGAGCTTCTGCAATGTCGTCGGGCTACGAGCGTCATCCGGCCGCGTGCCCAAGCATCCGACCAAGCTTGCCTGGAACACGCTGTCGGTCGAAGGGGCGATGGGCCGCACGGTCGAGGACGTGGCGCTGCTGATGCAGGCGATCAGTGGCCCGGATGCGCGCGTGCCGATCTCGCTGACCGAGCCGGGCTCGCTGTTCGCACAGCCGCTGGCGCGTGACTTCGCCGGCACTCGCGTCGCCTGGGCGCCGGCGCTGGGCGGGCTTGCTCCCGTCGATGGCCGCATCGTCGCCGCGATCGACGCGCTGCGGCCGACGTTCGAGGTGCTCGGCTGCCGCACCGAGGAAGCCATTGCCGACTTCACCGACGCCCGAGAGATCTTCCACGTTCAGCGGGCGCTGATTTTCGCCGCCAGCCACGCCGCGCTGCTGGCCGAACATCGCGACCAGCTGAAGGACACGGTGATCTGGAACATCGAACAGGGGCTGAAGCTCACCGCCGAGCAGATCGCCGCCGCCGAACTGAAACGCACGCAGCTGTTCCAGCGTGTGCACGAGTTCTTCGAGCGCTACGAGTTCCTCGTCCTGCCGACGGCGCAGGTGCTGCCGTTCCCGGTCGAGGAGCAGTGGGTGCGCGAGATCGACGGCAAGCCGATGGCCGACTACCTGGAGTGGATGACTTCCTGCTGGCTGATCACCGTGACCGGCCATCCCGCGGTTTCAGTGCCCTGCGGCTTCTCGCCGGAGGGGTTGCCGATCGGCGTGCAGATCGTCGGTCGCTATCGCGACGACTTCGGTGTGCTGCAACTGGCGTACGCCTTCCAGCAGGCGACGGGATTCTGGAAGCAGGCGCCGCGGCTCGCCGTCTAGAGAACGGCCGCCAGGTTCAGTCAGGGGCGCCGAGCGCGGCGAGCGCCGCGCCGGTCATGCGACAGATGCGCCAGTCCGGCAGCACCTCTGCGCCCAGCGACTTGTAGAAATCGATCGACGGCTGGTTCCAGTCGAGCACCGCCCACTCGAAGCGGCCGCACTCGCGCTCGACGGCGACCCGCGCCACGTGGCGCATCAGCGCCTTGCCGTAGCCGCGCCCGCGCGCCTGAGGCACCACGAAGAGGTCTTCCAGGTAAAGCCCGCGCCGTGCGAGGAAGGTGGAGAAGTTGTGGAAGTACAGCGCGAAGCCCACGGGCCGCTCGTCCTCCCAGCCGACCACCGCCTCGATCACCGGCCGCGCGCCGAACAGTTCCTCGCGCAACTGCGCTTCGGTGCCGACCACGAGATGGGTGAGCCGCTCGTACTCCGCCAAGGCGCGCACCAGCGACAGCAGGGCGGCAGTGTCGCGCGGCTGCGCGGGTTCGATACGAAAGGGCATGGGAGCAGAGCGGAGAGGCGAGCCTTGTCCTCGGCACTGGGGGCACTCCGCTGTGGCTGCTTCGTTCCCGACCTGACCAGGTTCACGGCACCTCCATGCGAGGGGGCCCGCCAGCGCGAATGGTATCAGCCGGCAACGGCAACGCCGGCCAGGCTACGGGCGACCCTGCGCTTGGCCTCCAGCCAAGGGCCAGCAGCCAGGGCACCGGCACGTCATCTGCTAAAGCTTCTGCTGCAGCCCCTTGATCAGGTTCTCTTCGTCGTGCATCGGCGAGGTGTCGCGTTTCGTTGCAGCGATTTCCTGCCGCAACTCGGAAAGATAAGAATCGAGGATCTTCTTCAGCAAACCCCGTTCCGCCGAACTCAGCTCAATCGTCATCTGTCAATCCTCCTCATCGCGAATTGCTTTCTCAGGCCAGCCCGGACTCCGCGCCACGACGCCACCGTGGACAGTGTCGCAATGGGCCGGCCGACCGCCGGTCCGGGTCCGTCAAATCCAGGCAAGTGAAGTGTCGCAAGCGGCACAGGTCGTGGCTTGCCTTGCATCAACTGCACTGAGGTGCCGCTGATCAGCACGTCCGGCATGGCGCCGTCGCGTCACTCCCGCACCTCGACCAGCTCGCCGTCGGCGGTCACCAGCCCAAGCCGCAGCGGCTTGTCCTGGCGTATCGCGCGCAGCACTTCGGCGTAACGCCGCACCTGTGCCTCGTACGGCGCGCGCTCGGCATCGGTGACACGCCACTTGAAGTCGATGATCCAAAGCGCGTCGCCGAACTCGACCAGCCGATCCACGCGCAGCAGTTCACCGTCGGCGGCAACCAACTCGAGTTCGGCAAGCGCCTTGCCGGAGAAGAACTGCGGCAGTCGGCGGCGGACCCGCGCCGCCGCGTCGGCGACCTTCGCACGCTGCGCGGATGTCAGCTCGTTCGTTCTGGCGATCGCCTCGATGTTGGCCGCCTCGCCCTGCTCCAGCAGCGCATGCCAAGCGAGACCAAGCCGCTGCCCCTCGGACTGCGCTGCGGCGGCGAGGCGGCCGCCGGTCGGCAACGGCTCGGGTCGGAAGTCGCGCACCTCGCGCATCAGGACAGCCGAAGCCCGCGGGTGCTCCTCGGCAGCCCTGCAAGACAACTCCTCCGCCGCCTGCAGGCGCGTGTACCAGGTGTCCTGGAGCGCTCCCTTCGCGGGCGCGCTGCCGGCGACGATCAACACCTGCCTAGCGCGCGTGGCGGCGACGTAAAGCAGGTTCCAGTCCTCCTGCGCCCGTTGGGCGTCGTCGCCGGCGAACCAGGCGGCCCGCGCCTCGTCGCGCGACTGTTCGCCGCGCGCCACCAGCGACACATGCTCCGGCGCCGCCGCCTGCGGCGGCCAGACGACCAGAACGCTCTCTGCGTCGGGCGTGGGCCGCGCGTGTGCGTCGGCAAGCACGACGATGTCGGCTTCCAGCCCCTTCGCGCCGTGGATCGTCATCACCCGAACGGCGTTGTCGATCTCGGCCAGCCCCTCGTCGGGCGCCTCTTCGGGCGCGTGGCGCTTCAGCCCGGCCAGCTCGTCGATGAAGCGCGGCAGGCTCGGGTAGCGGCCGGCGTCGATGGCCAGTGCCAGTTCGATGAAGGCGTCGAGGTTGGCCTGCACCTGTGCGTGCAGCGTCGCCGGCGCGACGGCGGCGTAGCGGCGGCGCACGTCGCCCTCGAAGTAGATTCGGTCAAGCATGTCGTGCACCGGCAGCACCCGTGCCGCCTGCAGCCAACGGGTGAGGAGGCCACGCGCGCGATCGAGCGCGGCCGAGACACCCACTTCGATCGCCTGCAGGCGCTGCCACCACGTGGCGCCGGTCGTCCCAGCAATGCGGATCAGGTCGTCGTCGCTGCAGGAGAACACCGGCGAGCGCAGTGCATGCGCCAGCCGCAGGTCGGCCTGCGGTGTGGTCAGGAACTCGAGCAGCGCGGTCAGGTCGTCGGCTTCCAGCGTGGCGAGCAGGCCGCCGCGGCGGTCGCTGACGAACGGCACGCCGGCGTCACGCAGCGCGCGCTCGTACTCGGCGAGGTGCGTGCGCCGCCGCACCAGCAGCAGCACGTCGGAGTGGCGCGCCGCGCGCTCGCCTTCCGGCTCCCGCACGCGCACGCTCGCCACCCACCGCGCAATCTCCCTGGCCAGCGACTGGCCTTCGAGATAGCGTGTGTCGCCGTCTCGTTCGGCGCGCGGCTGCGTCAGCACGTCGCGCAATTCCGTGCTGCCCGCGCGCGGCGGCTCGCTGTCCGCAGCCGCCAGCGGCAGCAGCACGAATGCCCCTTTCGCGTCGGCGAGCGTGCGCTGCGCCTGGTACAGCGGATTGGCGGGCATCGCCAGGTTGAGCACGTCGATCACTGCCTGCGCGTTGCGGCGGGTGACGTTGGTGCGCAGATGCGTTGCCCCGAAATCCCGGCGCAGCATGTCGAGCGCCGCATCGAACACGCGCGGCTCGGCCCGACGGAAACGGTAGATCGACTGCTTCGGGTCGCCGACCACGAACACGCTCGGCCGGTCAGCCGCGCCCCCCTCCTCGATCTCGCCGTATGCCGCCAGCCACGACTGCAACACTTGCCACTGCAGCGGGTTGGTGTCCTGGAACTCGTCGATCAGGATGTGGCGGTAGCGCGCATCGAGCCGCACCTGCATGTAAGTGGCGCAATCGGCATCGGCAAGCAGACGATGCGCATGCCACTCCAGATCGGTGAAATCGAGTGCCTGCTGCTGCGCCTTCAGCCGCTGGTAGGCAGCGACGAGCAGCCGTCCGCAGGCAAGCCCCGCCTCATTGAGCTTAAGCGCCCGCCAGGTGCGGTGCGCCGCGATCAGGTGCTGCAGCCGTTCGAGGACGAGCGCGTGCGCCTCGGCGTAGCGCTGCGCATGTTCCGGCTTGCCCAGCTTGCCGGCGAGCTTTGCCGGCAGCAGGACGTCGCGCGGCGTCATGTCCTTGGTCAGTACCAGCAGGCAGGCCGCGCGGAAGTCGTCCACGGGATTGGCAGCCGGCTGCGCCAGCCACCGCTGCGCGGCGTCGATCTGCACCTCGATCGTCTTGCCCGGCCGGGCGATCGACCGCCACAGGTCGAGCAGTGTCCGCGTGGCGTTGACGACGTCCGATGCGCGAATCTGGTTCCTCGGATCTTCGTCGCCTGCCACGCGCAGCGGCTCCAACGCTCGCGCGACCGCCGCCTCTTCATCGTCGCCGGCAAAACTCCACCACTCCGCACGCTTGTTCAGGAACTGCAGCAGCAGCCTGCGCGCCGCGTCCTCGCCGATCTCGTCGAGCAGCCACTCCCACGCCCGGCGCTGCGCTGCGTGCTGCTCCCGCACGAGTTGCGCGGTGAAGTGCAGCCATGCATCGACGCGCGTGCGGTCAGCGGCTTCCAGCAGCACCGGTGAGTACGGCACTCCTGCGCCCAGCGGCGCGCTGGCCACCAATTGCCAGAACCAGCCGTGAAAGGTTTCGATCGCCAGCGGCACCCGCGCGGTGGCCACCCGCTCGTAAAGGCTGCGGGCCGGGCCGACCGCAGCGCGAGCCTCGTCCGGCGTCATGCCGCGCTGCTGCAGCCAGTTGGCAATACCGTCGTCGTCGGCCAGCGCCAGGTCCTGCAGGTCCTTCATCAGCCGCACGCGCATCTCCTGCGCGGCGCGGCGGGTGAAGGTGATGGCGAGGATCTGCCCGGGTCCGGCGCCGTCCAGCAGCGCACGCACGATGCGGCCGACCAGCAGCCAGGTCTTGCCGCTGCCGGCGCAGGCTTCGACGACCATGCTGGACCGCGGATCGCAGGCGCGCCGCTTGAACTGCTCCTCGTCGATCGGCCGATCGTCGGCGAGGAAGTCGCTCATGGGGCCCCCTTGGCGCTTCGCGCCGTCCCCCCGAGGGGGAGCGGTTCGCGCTTGGGGCGGCCCGGCGCGCTCACGGCTGCTCCTCGCCTGCGACGCCGCTGCCATCACCGTGCTGCCAGTAATCGCGCCGGCACAGGCCGCGCGCCTCGCAGTGCTTGCACACCGCTTGGACGCCGATGGCGGGAAGCGGCGCGCCGTCAGCGATGCGCTGCAGATCGGCCTGCAGGCGTGTGGCCACCGACTCGACCAGTTCGCCGAATGGCTGCGGCGGCACGACTGCACTCACGCCGGTGTCGCCGACGCGGGCGCGATCGAAGCTCACGTAGGCCGCCGAATCGGCGCGGCGCGCGAGAAGGAGACCGTAAAAGGGAAGCTGGACGTCCTCGCCAGGCTCCTTCAGGGTCTTCTTGAGTACATCTGCCGGCCGTGCCTTGTAGTCAAGCACCCGCACCTGCCCCTGCGCGTCAGTGTCGATGCGGTCGACACGGCCGATCAGCGTGACCTCTCGTCCGTCACGCAGCACAAGAGATTGGGTAATTGATTGCTCACCGGCCGTCCAGCGCCAGCCTTCCGCGGCATGCTGCCGCAGCCAGTCGATGTACCCCTCGACCAGGCCGTCGAAACGGCGCTGGAAGGCGAGCATGGCGGGCGACCGCGCCACGAGCGGTCCGAAGACCGCCTGTGCATGCCCGCGCAGGCTCTCGCTGAGCGCCCGGGCATCGAATTCGTCGAAAGCGGCGCTGCCCCACTCGGCGTGGAAGCGCCTCAGCACGGCGTGCAGCGCGTTGCCGAAGTCGCGCTTGTCGGGCATCTCGATCACATCCTCCGGCTCGGCGAGCTGAAGCAGCCGCCGCGCGTAGAACTGGTAGGCGCAGTCGACGAGACTCTGGGCCTGGCTGGCCGACACACGCGCGGGCAGCAGCTCTGCAGCCCGCGGCGAAGGGCGTGTCGCCGGCTCCGGCGTCACCTCGAAGGCCTCGCGCGCCGCGGCGCGAACCAGATCGTCGCCGAGTGCTCGCCTCGCGACGACCTGCAGCCGGTGCAGCAGCGGCGACAGGGCGTTGAGCTCGTCGCCGCGTTGCACGCGCCAGGTTGCTACCGCCCTAGGCACGGTGGCAAGCAACGCGGCCAGTTGCGCCGCCTGCGCGCGCAACGCCGCGTCGGCCGTGGCTAATCCGAGTTCTGCGCGCACGGCGTTCGACATGAACAGCAACTCGCCCGGCACCGCCGGCAGGTGTTGCGCGTCGGCGCCGATCAGCAGCGCGGCGTCGAAGCGGCGCAGTGCGGTCGCCGCGAGCGACACCAGCACCACCGGCGAATCGACCTCCGTGTCGACGTAGGCGACTTCCTCAAAGCGCGATGCCAGCAAGGCACGAAAATCCGCCAGCGTCGCGCGGCCCGTGATGCCTGCGACTTCGGCCTCGAGCAGGACGATCTCGCGCAGCACGGCGCGGCCCACCGGGTCGGCCTGCAGGCCGGAGCGCATGCCGAGTGCATCGAGGGCGACGCCAAGCGCGCGCAGGTGCGCCGCCAGCGTCGGCCCGGCCTGCTGCGCTGCCTGCATCTGTTCGGCGAGCAGATGCAGCAGTTCGCCTGCACCGGCGATCTCATCGGCATCGGCTGAAAGCCGGGCGCCCTCCTCCAAGAGGGCGCGCCGGATCGGGCCGGCGCCCTGCAACGCGCCGCTGGCGCGAATAGCGCGTTCGAACACTGCGACTTCCTGCGCCTTGTTCGGGCGACCGGCGAGCGTGAAGGTCGACTTCAACCAGTCGAGCAGATCGCGCCAGTACAGGTCGTCGGCAACCAGGTCGTACCAGCGCATCACCGCCGCCGCCGCGCTGGTGGTTGACAGCTTCCAGCCCGTTTCGTCGAGCACCGCGACCTGTGCGCGTTCGAGCAACGCGCGCACGCGCCGTGCAGTCAGCCGGTCGAGCGCGACCAGTGCAATCGACTCGACGCCGTCTCGCCTCCAGTCGAGCACCTGTTGCGCGACCGCGGCCGCCTCTTCCTCCAGGGAGCCCGCGCTGATGATCGAAAGCGGCGGCGCGATCGACGGTGCGCCGCCGAGCAGCCGATCGCCGCGCTGCGCGATCGGCGTCCGGGCATCGTTGCCCGACAACTCGGGCCAGGCCGCCGCCAGCATTGGCCGCTGCACAAGCGCACCAGGCAAGTCCGTCGCCAGCAGCAACACCGGCGCGCGCTTCGCATAGGCCTCCAGGAAAGCCTGCTCCCAGGCTGCAGCGCCGGTGCCGAGCGGATCGCTGGCGAGGTACACGAGTGGCCCGTTCGCCGCCGCGGCGCGTGCCTGCAGTCCGCGCAGCGCCGCCGCCGCGCCATCGTCTGCCGCGCGACGTGCATGCCAGAGCCCGAGCACCAGCTGCGCCTGCGGCTGCACGGCCCGCGCTGCACGGCGGTGAAAGTGACGCGCAAGGCTGGCCTGCAGTCGCCCCGCGAAGGCATCGGTGTCACCGACAGCCGCAAACGACAGTTCGTCGGCCAATTCTGCGACGCCGGCCGCCAGCGCCCACAAGGCAGCAGGCTGCGGCGTAAACGACTCGCGCACCCAGGAGTTCGCACGCAGCGCGGAGAACAGTTCCGCACGTGCCGCCGTGCCACTGCGCAGCGGCCGTCCAAGCCATGCGGCCAGCGGCGCGATACGCGGCGGCATGAAGGCTGTCGGGCCGACCTGCTGGCGCAGCGCCACCCGCGCCAGATTCGCGTGAATGCCACTTGGAACGAGCCATGTCAGCGTGTGCCACTGCCGCGCAGCAAGGCCCTTGGTCGACGCAAACTCGATTACCGCGCGCGCGGCCTGCGGCCAGAAGCGAGCGTCGGCGGTAAGACTGATGCGTTCAAGCGACACGACAGGTCCATTGTAGAAAGCCATGGACGGCCGGCCGGCGCGTGGCCATGGATGCACGGCGCCGCTGCAGTGCTACCATTGCCTTAATTCAGGCCATCGTCCCTTCGCCCCACGGGCGCTTCTGGCCGGTCTTGATCCCCGTAAGACCCCACCTTCTCCCTGTTTCTGAGCGCCTGCTCCGGCGCCGAGAGGACATGTCATGAGCGAAGCCATCAAGTACGTGAGCGACGCGTCGTTCGAATCCGACGTGTTGAAGTCCGACCATCCGGTGCTGGTCGACTACTGGGCCGAATGGTGCGGCCCGTGCCGCATGATCGCGCCGATCCTCGACGAGGTTGCCGGCGACTACAAGGGCAAGCTCACGGTTGCCAAGCTGAACGTCGACGAGAACCAGGCGACGCCGGCCAAGTACGGGATCCGCGGCATCCCGACGCTGATGCTGTTCAAGAACGGCGCGGTGGTCGGAACCAAGGTCGGCGCGCTGTCCAAGTCGCAACTGACCGCATTCATCGACAGCAATATCTAGTCGGACAAGGTCGGGCCATTTGCCCGACCCCGACCTCCCTCGCGGGCGCCTGCCTGTCCCCCGGCGCCCCACCACTCCCCTCCGAAGCCCTATGCAACTTTCCGAACTCAAAGCCCTGCACGTGTCGCAACTGATCGACATGGCAGGCACGCTCGAAATCGACAACGCCAACCGGCTGCGCAAACAGGAACTGATGTTTGCGATCCTGAAGAAGAAGGCCAAGACCGGCGAACCGATCTACGGCGACGGCACGCTCGAAGTACTGCCCGACGGCTTCGGCTTCCTGCGCGCGCCGGAGTCCTCGTACCTGGCGTCGACCGACGACATCTACATCTCGCCGTCGCAGATCCGCCGCTTCAACCTGCACACCGGCGACTCGATCGAGGGCGAGGTGCGCACGCCGAAGGACGGCGAGCGCTACTTCGCGCTGGTGAAAGTGGACAAGGTCAACGGCCAGCCGCCGGAGTCGACCAAGCACCGGATCCTGTTCGAGAACCTGACGCCGCTGTTCCCCGACGAGCCGCTGAAGCTCGAGCGCGACATCAAGGCCGAGGAGAACATCACCGGCCGGCTGATCGACATCATTGCGCCGATCGGCAAGGGCCAGCGCGGCCTGCTGGTGTCGAGCCCCAAGAGCGGCAAGACGGTGCTGATGCAGCACATCGCCCACGCCATCGCCGCCAACCACCCGGACGTGGTGCTGATCGTGCTGCTGATCGACGAGCGGCCGGAGGAAGTCACCGAGATGCAGCGCTCGGTGCGCGGCGAGGTGGTGGCCTCGACCTTCGACGAGCCGGCCGTGCGCCACGTGCAGGTCGCCGAGATGGTGATCGAGAAGGCCAAGCGCCTGGCCGAGAGCAAGAAGGACGTGGTGATTCTGCTCGACTCGATCACCCGTCTGGCGCGCGCCTACAACACGGTGGTGCCGGCCTCCGGCAAGGTGCTCACCGGTGGTGTCGACGCCAACGCGCTGCAGCGGCCGAAGCGCTTCTTCGGCGCCGCGCGCAACATCGAGGAAGGCGGCTCGCTCACCATCATCGCCACCGCGCTGATCGACACCGGCTCGCGGATGGACGACGTGATCTACGAGGAGTTCAAGGGCACCGGCAACATGGAGATCCACATGGAGCGCCGGCTGGCCGAGAAACGCGTCTACCCGGCGCTGAACGTGAACCGCTCGGGCACGCGCAAGGAAGAACTGCTGCTGAAGCCCGACATCCTGCAGAAGGTGTGGATCCTGCGCAAACTGCTCTATGGCATGGACGAGATCGAGGCGATGGAGTTCCTGCTCGACAAGATGCGGCAGACCAAGAACAACGCCGAGTTCTTCGACATGATGCGGCGGGGCGGCTGAGACTCCCCGTTTGCCGCCCGCGGACGAATCGCGGATAATCGCGCCCTTCCATTGATCGGCACGTAGTTCGGCCCGCGGGAGCCTGCGGCGCGACGGAACCGGCGGCCCCACGTGAGGCAACCATGAAATCCGGCATCCATCCCGAATATCGCGAAGTCGTCTTCCAGGACATTTCGAGCGACTTCAGCTTCGTCACCCGCTCCACCCTCCAGACCAAGGACAAGATCACCTGGAAGGACGGCAAGGAGTACCCGCTATACAAGGTGGAGACGACCTCCGAGTCGCACCCGTTCTATACCGGTGCGCAGACGCGCGTGACCGAGACCGGCCGCGTGGAGAAGTTCCGCCAGAAGTTCGCTGCCAAGACGCAGCAGGTCAACGCAGCCGCAGCCGCGGCGGCCGCGGAAGCGAGCGAGGCGAAGAAGCGCCGCCGCTGAGCGAAGTCCGATATCGAAAGCGAAAGGGGCGGGTAACACCGCCCCTTCTCATTTCTGCGCAGCCGAACTTCCTGTCGCTGCGAACCGATGTAGGTCTTGCGCCAGGTCGGCAAGAGGAAAAAAGGGTGAGCAGCTTGTTGCCGCTCACCCTTGCGATGACTGGCGCGCCCGACAGGATTCGAACCCACGACCCCTTGGTTCGTAGGCGCGTCGAGCGGGTTATCGGTCTTTAGTAATCAACTACTTGCAGCGCTTAGCTTCGCCCAAAAACAACCTGTTCACGGCACAGTCACGGCACAGCCGATCTCGCCGCGACGCGTTGTTCGCGGAACGGCTGAAATCCACCGACCAGGCGGTAAGTACAGCGTCAGGTCGCGGTCCATCAGTTGCCGGAAGCCGAAGTGCTCGTTGAAGCGCTCGGCGGTGTCATCTTTCGCATCGACGATGAGCGCGTAGGCGGCGACCTGCCCACGCGCCTTCAGGCAGCGATCGACCGCGCTTGCGGAGCGACTCAATGCTCCCTGTGCCCGTTAGTAACGGCAGGAACCGCGGGAACCGGCGGAAAGGTAGGGAAACACGACGGTCATCCAGGAAAGACGCTCATCCGACTGCAATGAATGCATCGAGTACAGTGCTTTCATTTAGAACTGCAGGGCAAGGGCGCCCCGCAGCAATCGCAGCGTGCGCAGGGCCGGCGCAGAAGAAGGATGCCGGGAAGGGCGAGGACCACGGCCGGGACCGCTGAGCGGCCGGTCGTGTTTAATGCGAACGGGCCGCTATGGCACTTCGGCCGACGGAGGCCGATTGGCAGCCGAACGCAGGAATCTTCTCGTCGTCACCTGCGAGCATGGCGGGTGTGACATTCCTCGCGCCTATGAGGCGCTGTTCTCCGGCCAGGAGGCGCTTGTGCACAGCCACCGCGGCTGGGATACAGGTGCGCTCGAACTGGGACGCCAGATGGCCGACTCGTTCGGCGTGCCGCTGCACGCGGCCACCATGACCCGGCTGCTGATCGACCTGAACCGTTCGATCGGCCATCGGCAACTTTTTTCGGAGATCACGCGCCCGCTGTCGCCGGCCTGCCGCCGGGAAATCATCGATCGGTACTGGCGGCCTCATCGCCAGGCGGTCGAAGGTGAAGTCGCCCGCCACATTGCGTCGGGCGTGCGGGTGATCCACGTCGCGACGCACAGTTTCACGCCGACGCTCAACGGCCGGCAACGGTCTGCCGATGTCGCCTGGTTGTACGACCCGCGGCGCCACGCGGAGTCGGACTTCGTCCGCGCCTGGATGATGGACTTCGCGCAGCAGGCGCCGGGCCTGCGCCGGCGACGAAACTACCCGTATCGGGGTCGCGGCGACGGTCTCACGGCATGCCTGCGCAAGCGCCACCCGGACGAGACGTATGTGGGAATCGAACTCGAAGTGAACCAGGGCATCGTCGAGCGCCGCGGTGCACCGTGGGACGAACTGCGGGCGAACCTGATCGCTGCCCTCGCGAAGACACTTGCGGGCGCGTCCACCGACTCGGCTTGCTGAGCGCGGCGCCTACCACTGCAGCGGCGGCAGGTCGCGGAAGACCCTGCGCGTGCCGTCGAGCCACTGCTTTGTGAGCACGTCGAAGTAAGGGTCGCCCTCGTCGAACCGGCGCTTCATGGTGACCCGCAGGCTGTCCTTCGAGTAGCACAACAGGTCGATCGGCATGCCGACCGAGAGGTTGCTGATCATCGTCGAGTCGAACGACACCAGCACGCACTTGGTGGCGTCTTCCAGCGTTGCACTCGACGTCACTGCCAGGTCGAGGATCGGCTTGCCGTACTTGGCCTCGCCGGTCTGCAGATAGTTCGTGTCGGTGCCGGCCTCGATGAAGTTGCCTTCGGCATAGATGCGGAACAGCCGCATGTCTTCGCCGGCGATCTGGCCGCCGAGAATGAACGACGCGTTGAACTTCAGGTCGCTGGCTTCCAGGAACGGCCCGTCTCGGCGCTCGAGGTCGCGCATCGCGTCCGACACCAGGTTGGCGACGTCGAACATCGAGCCGACGCTCCAGATGTGCGGCGGCTCGCCGGCGGCACGCTGACGCAGGATGTTGATCACCGTCTGCGTGGCAGCCAGGCCGCCCGAACTGAGCAGCACCAGCACACGGTCGCCCGGGCGTTCGAACACCGTCATCTTGCAGAACTTGGCGTAGTTGTCCACGCCCGCGTGGGTGCGCGAGTCGCTGGCGAAGATCAGGCCCTCGTCGAGCTTGACGCCGACGCAGTAGGTCATGCGGCCGGCCTCTCACACCGCCGTCCGACGCATGCGGGAAGCATGGGTCGCATCAGACCGCCGCGACTTCGTCGGTCCAGACCCGGAACCGTGTCATCGTGTTCGGCCCGAAGGTGCTCGACAGCGCGACGTCGCAGGCGTCGCGGCCGCGGGCGATGAGGACGCGGCCGATGCGCGGCGTGTTGTTGCGCGCATCGAAGGTGTACCAGCGGTCGCCCAGCCAAGCCTCGAACCAGGCGGCGAAATCCATCGGCCCGTAGGGCGGTTCGGTGCCTATGTCACCGAGATAGCCGGTGCAGTAGCGGGCCGGAATGTTCATGCAACGGCACAGCGCGATGGCCAGGTGGGCATAGTCGCGGCAGACACCGCGCCCCTCCCGGTAAGCCTCCAGCGCCGTGCGCGTGTTGCGCGCATGCGGGTAGCCGAACTCGATGTGCCGGTGGACGAAGTCGCAGATCGCCTGCACCCGCGCCCCACCGGTCGGGCCGGCGCCGAAGTGCTGCCACGCGATGTCGGACAGCGCATCCGTCTCGCAATAGCGGCTGCCCAGCAGGTAGACCAGCGTCGCTTCGGGCAGGTGCTCCACCGGCGTCTGCATGGCCTGCGGAGCCACGACATCGGGCAGCCCGCTGTCATTGACCAGCGCATCGGTGCTCAGCACGAACCGCCCCGGCGGCGCGACGAGACGGCTGCACCAGTTACCGAAGAGATCCCGGTACGCCGCAACCGGCACCGCCGGGCTGGTGACCAGCAGATCCGGGCGCACCAGGTCGGAGGCGCGTGAGTAGTGGATGCTCAGCGCCAGGATCATCGGCGTCGGGCCTCGGCACTGGTACTCCATCTCGAAGCCCACACGAATCTGCATGTCGACCGCCGCTCGGTTGCATCCGGATCATCATCTTGCCAGACGGTGCGCAAAGCGGCGCCCGCTGGCGCCGGCCTCTCAGAGGCGCAGCGATTCGCTGTAGGGCTTGGTGCCGTAGTGGGCGTGGATGCTCTTCTCCCAGGTCGGATCGGCCATGTCGGGCCAATGGTCCTTGTCGAAGCCCGGGGCGCTGTCGAGCTGGTCCGCCAGGCGTCGCTGCGTCTCCACGGGTGGGCAGCAGGGGCAGCAACCCTCACAACCAAGCGCGCCAGGCTTGTACGACCATCACCATCGCCAGCGTGTCGAGCTCACCGTACCGCAACAGCGCCTGCTCGATCCGGTCCCGGGCGGCAGCCGAAAGATCCTCGAACTGCAGGCGCGCATACGCCGCCGTGGCCGCGCCGCCTCCACTTCCGGGACACTTGGAGTCCGACAACACCTCCCCGTTCCTCCTGCTCGGCCTGAACGACCCTCTCTTGATTATCACTTCTTGATAATTTTGGTGCGGCTTTTCTTCGAATCAGGTGGGGTGATGCCGTCCAGTTACGCCATTGGCGAGCACTTCGAGCGGTTCATCCGGCAGCAGGTAGACGGCGGTCGCTACGCCAGCGCCAGCGAAGTGGTGCGCGACGCGCTGCGGCTGCTCGAACAGCAGGAGGAGCGGCGCGCGGCTGCATTGCAGGCCCTGCGCGATGAGGTCCGCAAGGGCGTTGCCAGCGGACGCGGGAAACCCGCCGAGCAGGTCCTGGATCGTCTCGAGAAAAAGTACGCGGCCGAAGAGAAGTACGCGGCCGAAGCGCAATCGCGGCGCGCCAGGTAGTGCGGGTCGGCTCCGCGTTGCTGTGGACGCAGCCGGCACTGCGCCGCGGCGCCAAACAGTCGTCGACAATGCAGCTTGATGAAGGCACAATGTACATGTACTGTACATGTCCACAGAGCGATTGGAGAGAATCACGATGGCAGCGGCGGTCGAAAGGATTGTGGTCCAGGCCACTCCGCAGGAGAAGAGGGCAATCATGGCCAAGGCGAAGAAGCTGGGCCTGCCGGTCTCTGAGTTGATGCGTCGCGGCGCAACGGCCTACAAGTCGGCGACAGCTGACGAGGAACTGGGCGCCTTGGCGGATGCCGCCAAGGCCGCGGCTGACCGCGCTGGCGCATCGATCGACGAGGCGCTGGAATTCATCGCGGCAAGCGACAAGCGAATTGCCGCGCTTGAAGCCAACGCCGCGCATGCTCGAAAGAGGACTGCCCGATGAGTGTGACGGACCGGGTCTGGGGCGCCCTCACTTCGATGATCAAGCTCGAGGACAAGGTAACTCGTCAGGCCGAGGCATTGAAGACGCAGCAAACGAAGATCGAAGACTTGACCTCGCGTGTCATTCGGCTGGAGGCGCAGCTTGAGTTGCTGACAGGCGCGGCGCTGGTCAGGAAGCTCAAGGGCGATTGAGGCCCGGGATCGTGCGTCCTGTGTTCTGACGGATGTCCGTGGTCGTGTTGACGCCGACCGCTGATCGACACATGCACGTAGGTCAGGCCGACACCGACTACGTCAGTTGAGACGGCCCCATCCCCGCTGCGCGTTCTCGCTAGGAGCCGACCTCTACAGACCTGCCGAGATCATTTCCGCAAGGAGCTCGACCCCCGCGCCGGGCCTTGTTTTCCAGAGGGCGAGCTGTCTCGATTTGCGGAAAGGCTTTCTCTGCGAACCCGGCAGGACTCGAACCCACTGCCCCTTGGTTCGTAGGCGCGTCGAGCGGGTCATCGGTCTTTAGTAATCAACTACTTGCAGCGCTTGCCTTGGTTCGAAACCGCCTATTCACGGCACATTTGCGGCACAAGCAGTCTCGGCACGGCACGCCTGCCCTGCATCGACGCGGATTCCGCCATTCAATGGCGTGTCGGCCGTTCGCCCGCGTCGTATCAATGCGCCTGCCGCGTGAGCGCGCCGCGTCGCTACTTCCACATCCGGGGATCGAAGACGAAAGGCAGAGGGCGCCCCGGTCGGATCCGGCGGAAGTCGGGGTGACTGGGATTCAGCAGGTAGTTCATCTCCGAGGGCACGACCGCCGACGGCACCTCGAGAACCGCCGTGCGCCCTTGATGCAGCCACCTCGAGCCATACCGCATGCTTGCCTCATCCGGCGGTTCAGCACGCCAGCCGGGCGGCGGCCGGCGGCAGCGCCGAACCGCGACCGCATCGGGGATCTCGATCCGGAAGTGCACGAACTTGATATGCAACGCATCGTCGCCGAGGTGGATGAAGGTCTCGATCGCCGCCAGCGCCAGCGAGGCCGAGGCGTAGACGACGGCATCCCCTGGCCGGTTCCAGCGCCCGCCCGCGATGCGCGCACCGTCGCCGCTGAATGCGGTCTGCGCCTGTCGCGCCTTGACGATGCGATGGGCGGTCAGCAAGGTCTAGCTGTAGACGCCGTGCTCGATTCGCAGCAGCAGCTTCTCGACCTGATCCCGGCCGGGATCAGTCGCGAGCAGCGCCAGCGGAACCCTTCCCCCCAGTCCGATCTGCGGGCGCTTGAGCCAGTGCAGCGCAGCCGCCTCGTTCTCCAGCACCTCGATGGCGAGCGCGACGATGCGCGCCACGCGGAACAGTCGGTCGCTGGTGACCGGATCCAGCCTGCCTTTGCCGGCCCGCGCCCGTGAAAGCGTCTTCTCGCTGATGCCGAGGAGTTCCGCCAGCAGGCTGTCCGGCACGGCGATACCTTCCTTCAAGGCCTCGGCCGACCGCACGGGCATGCCGGCGCGGATGAGCGCGTCCCAATCGACGGCCGATGTCGGGTTCACGCCCAGCGCCTTCCTTCCGCCGAGAAAATCCGCTATCGCCGCTGCCGCCATGTAACCACCGTTGATAGACACTTGACAGCAGCATACTAGACATTTGTCTGAGACGAGACAACCCCGACCGTCACCCTGTTGACGACGAAGCGAGTTGGCTCTCGCGCAAGGACCGCGGGATGACTCGCCCACCCCTGCGACTCGGCAAGGGGCAGCACGCCGAGGACCGACCGTCGGGCAAGCGGAAAGACGCCTTCAACCGCTCGCCGACGTCGGATCAACCCAGTACGACCCTGACGCGGTGCGCCTGCCCGTCGTCGCGCAGCGCGATGCCATGCTCCGGGCTCCCAAGCCGCACGCCATCGAGATCGATGCGCGCGACACCGCGGGCAACGGCGCGCGGGTTCTCCACGCTGATTTCGTACTCGGTTGTGCCGAAGCGATAGCGGATCTGGAATCCGGGCCAGTGCGGCGGGATGCAGGGGGCGACTTGCAGCACGTCGCCACGTCTGGTCAGTCCCAGGATGCTCTCAAGCCCGGCGCGATACAGCCAGCCCGCCGCGCCGGTGTACCAGGTCCAGCCGCCGCGCCTGACATGGGGCGGTTCCGCGTAGATGTCGGCGGCCAGCACATACGGTTCGACCTTGTAGGCATGCACGCCGGCGCGGCTCGCGGCGCGGTTCACCGGGTTGAGCATGGCGAACAGCTCGCTGGCCCGCTCGCCGTCTCCCAGCTTCGCGCGCGCCATCACGCTCCACACCGCCGCGTGCGTGTACTGCCCGCCGTTCTCGCGCACGCCCGGCAGATAGCCCTTGATGTAGCCGGGATCGCTGCCGGTCTTGTCGAAGGGCGGTGCAAACAGCAGCACCAGATCGTCACCGGGCCTCACCAAGTACGCGTCGACCGCCTCCATCGCGCGCCGCGCCCGCGCCGGATCTGCCGCCCCCGAAAGCACAGCCCAACTCTGTGCAATGGAGTCGATCCGGCATTCGGCGTTGCCCGCCGAACCCAACGGCGTCCCGTCATCGAAGTACGCACGCCGATACCACGCGCCGTCCCAGGCCTGGCTTTCTGCCGCCGCCTGCAGGCCTGCGGCGTGCGCTTGCCAGCGCGCGGCCGGTGCGGATTCGCCACGGCTCTGAGCCAGTGCAGCGAACTTCTGCAGCGTCGCGTACAGGAACCAGGCCAGCCAGACGCTTTCGCCCTTGCCTTCATGGCCGACGCGATTCATCCCGTCGTTCCAGTCGCCGGTTCCGATCAACGGCAGGCCGTGCTCGCCCACGGACAGGCTGCGATCGAGCGCACGCGCGCAGTGTTCGAACAACGTGCCGACCTGTAGCGACAACGCCGGCGTGAAGTACGCGTCGTGCTGCGCGGGTTCGAGCAACGGACCTTCGAGAAACGCCACCGCCTCGTCGAGCACGGCCGTATCGCCGGTCACCGCGACGTAGTGCGCCGCCGCGTAAGGCAGCCAGAGGAGATCGTCCGAACAATGGGTGCGCACACCGCGACCGCTCGGCGGATGCCACCAGTGCTGCACGTCGCCCTCCACGAACTGCCGCGAAGCGGCGCGAAGCAGCTGCGCGCGCGCAGCGCCGGGCAGCGCCAGCGTCAGCGCCATCGTGTCCTGCAACTGATCCCGAAAACCATAGGCGCCGCCGGCCTGATAGAACGCCGCGCGCGCCCACAGCCGACAGGCGATCGTCTGATACGGCAGCCAGCGGTTCAGCATCACGTCCATCGAGCGGTCGGGCGTCTCGACCTGCACCGTGCCGAGGATGCGGTCCCAGTGCCGCTTGACGTCGGCGAGCACCGCATCGGCATCGGCAACGCGATAGCGCATCACCAGGTTGCGTGCGGTCTCGCGATCGGCAGCCTGTCCCAGCAGGAAGACGACATTCGCCTGCCTGCCGGGTTTCAGCACGAGGGTCGTCTGCAGCGCGCAGCAGGGATCCAGCCCCGCGCCGACCCGCTTGCCGAGCGCCCCCTCCCCCATCAAGGCCGCAGGTTGACGCAGGCTGCCGTGGCGGCCGAGGAACTCCGCTCGATCACCGGTGTAGCTCGTCTGCAGCCCCCCGAGATCGGCAAACGCGATCCGCTCGCCAAACTCGTCGTGCAGCGGGTTGCGGGCGAACACGGCGCCGGTTCCATCCCTCTCGGTCACCACATACGGCGCGCTCTTCGCGCGCGCGGTGCCCAGCACCCATTCCACATAGGCGGTGATCGACAGCCGGCGCGACCGCCTCGAATGATTCACCAGCGTGAGGCGGGAAATCTTGACCGGATCGTCCCAGCTCACGAGCTGCAGCCAGTCGCACTGGATGCCGGCGTAGTCCAACTGGAACCGGCTGTAGCCCTGGCCATGGCGGGACACATAGCTGGCGTGCTCGATCCGGATCGGCGTCGCAGTGGGTGTCCACAGTTCACCGCTTTCCTCATCGCGGATGTAGAGGGCCTCGCCGGAAGGATCGCGGACCGGATCGTTCGACCACGCGGTCAACTGGTTCTCGCGACTGTTCACCGACCACGTGTAGCCGGCGCCGCTTTCCGACACCTGGAAGCCGAAGTCCGGGTTGGCGACGACGTTGATCCACGGCATCGGCGTGTGCTGGCGCGGGGCCTGGACGATCACGTATTCACGGCCATCGTCGGCAAATCCACCCAGGCCGTTGAAGAACTCCAGCGGCGGCATCTGCACCGCCGGCGCCTCGGCACTGTGCCGCACCAGGGCCCGCCGCGCGCGAGGCTCAACAGCGGCATTCAGCCGTTGCAGGCGCAGGATCTGCTCCGCCAGGCCGCCTTGGTTGCTGATCAGCACCACGCGCGCCACCGTCTGCAGCAGCGCGCGCTCGTCAGGGCCGAGCAGATCGGCCCGCAGCACGAAGATGCGGCCCGCTGGAGCCTGCGCGTCCTGGCCGATCGTGGCGCGGCCCGTACGGGCCATGTCCTGCAGCACGTTCTGCAGGTCCTGTACGTAGGAACTCGGCTTATCGTTCAGGATCACGAGGTCGACCGCGAGCCCCTTCATCTGCCAGTACTCGTGCGCCCGCAGCAGTTGCGCGACGATCCCGCGATCCTCGATCGCGTCGATGCACAGCAGGACGATCGGATGGTCGCCCGAGATGCCGTGCCGCCACAGTCCCGCGGTACTCAGGGTATTGCGCTCGAGCACGTCGCTGGCCGGCCGCACTGCGGGATCGGAATAGAGGATGTGGCTGGCGAGTTCCTGATACAGGGTCGCATCGTCGGGCTCGATTCCGAGATGGTGCAGTTGCACCTGCGCATGCGTGAAGGCCAGCATCGAGATGCGCTCGAAGGTCGACGGGTCGTGATACTTGTCGGCGAGGTCGAGGACCGCCTCGCGCGTGGCGGCGACCATCGTCGAGAAGACCACGTGTGCCGTGGCGCCCGGCTCCAGACGCAAGCGCGTGCGCAGGCTCAGCACGGGATCGAGGACGGGCCCGACGGTGTTCGACAGCGGGTGGCCATCGAACAGCGCCGCCGGCGCATCGACGGTGCGTCCGCGCCCCACGAACCTCGCCCGGTCCGTCTCGTACTCGAGGCCGTCCGCAACGGCGTGCTCGCGCGTCACCACGTGCGCGGCCCACAGCGCCGGGTCCTCGGCGGAGCGGGCGCGACGCGTGGCGAGCAGGCCGCGCACTTCCGGCACGAATTCGGTCTGCACGAAGAGATTCGAGAATGCCGGATGCGCCGCGTCGGCGGCCGCTTCGGCCAGCACCACTTCGGCGTAGGAGGTGACCTCGATCTCGCGGAGGCGGGAACCGCCGTTGGTGACCGTCAGGCGGCGCACCTCAGCGTCGTCTTCCGACGAGACGATGACTTCGAGCACGGTCGTCAGCGCGCCGTCGCGCCGCGTGAAACGCACCCGGTCCTCGGCGAAGACCACCTTGTACTCATCGGGCTCGATCGCGGTGGGCTGATACGTCGCCGACCAGAGCCTTCCGCTCGTCACGTCGCGCAGGAACAGGTACGAACCCCAGTCGTCGGTGGTCACGTCTTCGCGCCAGCGCGTGACGAGGGATCTTCCCCGCTGGCTGTACCCGGACCCGGCTGCCGTCAACATCACCGCGTAGCGGCCGTTGGACAGCAGATGCGTGGCGGGAATCGGCGTGTGCGCGGTGTCGAACTGACGCGCCGACGGGCGGACCGCGTCTCTGACCGGCGTGGCCGGCAGGTGCTCGAGCGCGGGCCGGCGACCGGCCACGCGCGGCGGCCGCTCCTGCAGCAGCAACTCCGCTGCGTGCACCAGAGGATCGCCGTGAAAGCGACGTTGCATGATGCCGCTGCGAAGCGCGTTGCAGAACGCCACCAGCGAGATTCCCTGGTGGTGCGCCATGTAGGCCCGCACGACGGCCGCCCGCTGCCCTTCGGCGAGCCGCACCGGCGTGTAGTCGATTGCCTCGTAGGGCCCGTAGCGGCCCTGGCCTCCTTCCGACTGCAGGCGCGCGAGATTGCGGGCCGCCGCTGCCGCATCGACCATGACCGCCATCGCTGTCGCATAGGGCGCAACGACCAGGTCGTCGCCCAGGCCCCGTTTCAGGCCCAGGCCTGGCACGCCGAAACCGGAGTACTGATAGGTGAGCGCGCGGTCGCGCTGGTTGTAGGCGGACTCGGAGATGCCCCAGGGGATGGCGTTCTCGCCTCCGTACTCGATCTGCCGCGCGACTACCCCCCGACAGGTCTGGTCGAGCAGCGTCCCGCGCGGCGTGTTCAGCACCAGCGACGGCATCAGATACTCGAACATCGATCCCGACCATGAGAGCAGGACCGCGCGCCGGTGCACGGTCGTCGAGGCCCGACCGAGGTGGAACCAGTGCGTCGACGGGACGTCGCCCTTGGCGATGGCGACAAAGCTTGCGAGCCGGGCCTCGGAGGCGAGCAGGTCGTAGAAGCCTTCATCGGGCGCCGCCTCGTCGACGCGATAGCCGATGGAAAACAGCTGCCGGTTCGCATCGAAGAGGAAGCTGAAGTCCATTTCCTCGGCCAGTCGGCGCACGCGCGCGGCCAGGTGACTCAGCCGCACGACCCGAGCCGCACAGGTCGTGCCCCACCGCGAAACGGCAGTGACGATCACGTCGGGAGCACCGCCTATGCGCAGATCGTCGAGGATTGCCGGCAGGCGCAGCCTCGCTTCGTCAAGCGACGCATCGACGAGCAGATGCCGGCCCAGCACTTCGTGCAGCAGCGCGTGCGCGGCGCCCTGCCCCGCCTCCTTTGCGGCCGGAGCGGTGGCGGTCGAAGCCGGTGCCGGCAGAGGCCGCGCGGCGAGCACGGCCACCAGCGGCTCGATGTCGCTCACGCCGCTGGCGACATTCGACTGGAACTCGGTCGCCCAGAGCAGCACCTCGCTGTCGGCGGCATCGCCGCGCTCGCCGGCAAAGGCCGTCGCTACGTCCAGCAGCAGTGCCGCCTGACGCGCCAGCGCATCCCAACACTGAATCCAGTCGGAGAAGCAACGCGGTGCGGTGCTCAACAATTGCTCGGTGTCGCCAACGATTGCCTCGACCTGCTGGCGACTGACGATCAGCGTGCGGCGGTCGTCGGCGATGTCGCGCAGGGCGGCACGTGCGAGCCGCAGCGCATCGGCGAGGCCCTCGAGCGCAACCGGCGTGAACAACGGTTGCCGGATGCCGTCGTCGCAACCCTGTGCCACGGTGATCAGGTGACCGGCGAGATTGCCGCTGTCCACGGTGGAAACGTACTTCGGCTCGAGCGGCCGCAGCTCTCGCGTTTCGTACCAGTTGAAGAAATGGCCGCGATACCGCGGCAACCGAAGCAACGTGTCCGTCGTCGCCTCGATTCGATCGGTGAGTTCGGCGAGTCCGATCCAGCCGAAGTCGCGGGCGGCGACGCACGACAGCAGATACAGGCCGAAGTTGGTCGGCGAGCTGCGATGGGCGACGACCGGCTCCGGTGTTTCCTGGAAGTTGTCGGGCGGCAGCGCATGCTCCTGGGCCGTGACGAAGGTGGTGAAGAACAGCCAGATGCGGCGCGCGGTGCCGCGCAGCATCACCACTTGCGCGGTCGACAGGGGCTCGCCCGCATCCTGGCGCGGAGGCAGGCTGATGAGGCGCATGACGATCGGCGCGCTCCACCACAGCAGCAGGAACGGCGCCGCGTACGCAGCCGCGGCGGGATTGCGCAGCAGCGCAGCAGCGGCGGCGAGCGTGACGACCACGTTCTCGATGCGCGGAGGCCACAGCGCACGCGACAGCGACAGATCGCTGGCAGTCCTCGCCTGCGCCGCCGTCACCCAGACCAGCAGCCGGCGGCGAGTGATGTAGAGCCGCGTCAAGGTGCGGGCGATGGCATCGAGCATCAGCCATGCCTGGTGCGCCAGCGTGACGACCGAGATCAGCGCGTGGGCGCAGGCGAGACCGAAGTCGGCCGCGAACGCGCGCAGATGGTTCGCGGCAGAAACGTCAGCACGGCGCGGCACCACCCCGCCAATCAGCGCCAGCAGGCCCGGAAACGCAATCGCGGCCAGCACGAAGGCGGCCCACACGCCCTGCGGCGCGCCCGGCGCCGACCAACTTGCCAGCAGCAGCAGCACGCAGGCAATCGGCGACACCGTCCTGCGCAGGTTGTCGAACATCTTCCACCGGTTGATCAGCGAAATGCTCCGGCCGGCGCGCCCGAGGATCCACGGCGCGAGCTGCCAGTCTCCCCGCGCCCAGCGATGCTGGCGCGAGGCAGCGACATCGGCATTGGAGGGAAAATCATCGAAGAACTCGACATCGCTCACCAGCGCGCAGCGAGCGAAGATGCTTTCGAACAGGTCATGGCTGAGGACTGTGTTTTCGGGCACCCGGCCCGCCAACGCGCTCTCGAAGATGTCGACCTCGTACAGTCCCTTGCCGGTGTAGCTGCCCTCGCCGAAAAGGTCCTGGTAGACGTCGGAAACGGCGGAGGCGTACGGGTCCAGCCCGGCCGGCCCGGAGAACACACGCTGAAAGATCGTGGCCTCGGCAACCATCGGGAAGGTCGGCGTGACCCGCGGCTGCAAGACGCCGTACCCGTGCACGACGCGGCGTGCGGCGCTGTCCCACCGCGGGCGATTCAGCGCGTGTGCTGCCGTTCCGACCAGCCGCTTGACCGCGCCGATCGGAAGCCGGGTGTCCGCATCGACGGTGACGACATAGCGCACGCCGCTCGGCAAGTTGGCCGCCTTGCCGCTGACAGGCAGGAAGCTCGTATCGGTCGCACCGCGCAGCAGCCGATTGAATTCGTGCAGCTTGCCGCGTTTGCGTTCCCAGCCCATCCACTTGTGTTCGCTCGGGTTCCACCGGCGGGCGCGATGCAGCAGGAAGAAGCGTGCGGCTCCTGTCTGATCGCTGCCCATCGGATCGGCGGGTCCGTGGCTTGCATTGAGGGCTTCGATGCCCGCTGCCGCAGCGGCAAGCAGCTCTCCGTCGGTGGCGACCGTCTCGGTATCGGCATCGCGCCAGTCGGTGAGCAGCGCGAAATGGACCTCGCCATCACGATTCGACAGGTAGTGCGTTTCGAGCCGCTCAACGTGCTCGGCGATCTCCTCCGCGCTCCCGAGTAGCGTCGGCATCACGACGAAGGTGCGCAGCGAGGCGGGGATGCCGTCGGTCAGCGCCAGCCGCGGCAGGCTCCGCGGACCGAATACCTTGGTGACAGTCCGATGGGTCAGCGCGATTGCGATGTCCGACGCCGGCACCAGGCCAAGCAGGCCGAGCGCGAGCAATCCGGCCCAGGTCATCCCGGCCTCGACGCTCGCGAGAACCGGCAGCGTTGCCACGGCCAGCGTCAGCAGCAGGATCGCGCCGAGATACACCGCCGCAGGGTTCGCCCGACAGGCGCGCAAGCAGCGTTCGCGCAGGCTGCTGCGGTAACCGAGTTCGCGTTCCAGCCCCGGCCTGCCCGCCGCGATCAGATGGAAGCCGGGGTCCAGCACTCTGGGATCAACGGCGAGTTCGCTCTCGGCGGTGCCAACCGCCGCCGCCTCGAGGCCGCTGCGCGTGTCGGCTTTGATCCGTTGGGACTTCGCGATCACTGCGGCCGCCACGTCGATCTCCGAACAGGCCGAGCCGCGCGCAAGATCCTCGATCGCGTGCCGGTAAAGATCCCGCGTCCTGAAGTCCATCGCCGCGAACCCGGGGTGCTGGCGCAGTGCCGCGTCAACCAGGCTCACCTCTTCGAAGAAGCTGCGCCAGTCAAATGCGGCGATCGCGCGCATGCTGGTGATCAGGTTGCGTACGGTGAGGTTCGCCGCAGCCTCGCCGGCATGCTGGGCCTGGACGATGTCGTCGGTGCTTCCGCCTTTCGCGGAGGGCTCGCGATGAAGCCATTCGAGCAGCGCCGTCGTACCCGCGGCCCGGTAGCGCAGGCGCTGCACCAGCTGCACGGCAAACGCTGGCCACAGGCTGACCGAGCTCAGGCTGCGAATCGCGCGTTCGATCAGGTCCGCCGGTCGTGTGCCCGTATCGGTCATCAACTCGTCGACGAACTTGTCCGCCCCCTGTCGCGCCATCTGCGCGCCAACGAGGCGCACGGCCAGTCGGCGCAGGTTCTCGATCATGACGATGCGCAGCGAAATCGGCACCGCCCACAGTTCGCCGATCGTCAGCGGCTGCACGCGCTGGTAGGCGCGCACGAAACGGATCAGCCAGTCGGCGTCGAAGCGGCTATCGGTGTGGGCAACGATGGCCCAGGCCAGGCCATAGACGCGCGGATAACCGCGCAGCGGTCCGTCCGCAAGCTTGGGCAGGAGCCTGTAATAGCCCGCCGGAAGGTGTTCGCGAATGTCGCGCAGCTGGTCTTCGACGACGTGAAAGTTGTCGAGCAGCCATTCCGCGGCCGGCGTGATCGTGAGCCGTTGTCGCGCCGCGTTGCCGATGAGCGTGTGGGCTTCGTGCAGGACCCGGCCGTTTTCCCGCACGCGCGGCACCAGCGCGCGTTCGTCCGCCGGATTCCTGGTGACGGTTTGTGCAACTGCCAGGCTTTGCGCGTGCTGCTCGAGCCGCTCCGCGCTGAACAGCTCGGCGCGGATCGGCGCCTCGAATTCAGCGAAGTCGGTCGGACGACGGGCATGCGTCAGGCGCCGGAAGATCTGCAAGGCGATCTTTCTCCGTTGGTTGCCCGATCGAGAAGTCTCCCCGGGGTCAATGCGTTGCTTGCTGCGCGCAGCAAGCGGCCGCGGTCAGTCGCCGCGGCTGGGCAGCCTGAAGGACAACAATGAACAGACGCGGGCGACCGCCGCTCCTTTGCTACTTGCGCCGGCCGGCGGCGGCGCGCCTTCGTTACTGAAGGCTTCTTCCTGTGCCTGATCGAACTTCTTCTCCGCTGGCGTGGGTTTCGGCGCGTCTGGTTTCGTTTCGGTGTTCCTCGTTTCGATCGATGCCCTTGGCCCGACGCCAGGCCCACAGTCGGGCTCCAAGGTCGCTCTGGGCAGCGACATCACGGACCTTGTCGCGATACATGGCGCGGTCCGTCACCTGCATCAAGTCGCCGTACTCATGCCCGTCAATCGGATAGATGGCCATGCCGATGCTCGCCGTCACGCTGATCGCGGTGCCGCCGACGGCATAGGGAGCGGCCAGATGCGCGCAGACCTTCTCGGCCACCGCAACCGCGCGCTCTCGCCCTTCGTACTGCGGCAGCAAGATGACGAACTCGTCGCCGCCGTAGCGGCAGGCGGTGTCGGAGGATCGGATACAGGCACGCAGGCGCACCGCGACCTGCTGCAGGACTCTGTCTCCTGCGGCATGCCCGTACGTGTCGTTGACTCCCTTGAATCCGTCCAGGTCAAGGAACAGCAGCGCTACCTGCCGGTGCTGCCGTGTTGCCGCAGCCACCGCCTGGTTGTAACGGTCCAGCAGCAGGCGGCGATTGGGAAGGCCGGTCAGGCCGTCGTGATGCGCAAACTGGCGTGCGCGCGCCACCTCTTGCGTCAGCAGAGCCATCTGCTTGGTCAGGAGCGAACCTTGTGCCCGCAGCGTCTCGATCTCGCGCAGCGCAGCGTCCAGTTCCTGACGGATTGCCGCCGGCGCACGGGCGTTCCGGGTTCGTGTCGTCATCGGTTCACTCCTGTGGCGGTGTCGCGACAGATCCTCCCTTCTGTCCGCGTTGCGGCGGGAGAAAGGAAGCAAGCGTACGAATCGCCACCGACGGCGTCTGTTCGCCAGCGCACATAGGCGCACAGCTCGACCCGTCGACGGCGCCTGCCCTGCTCAGGTACAGGTCCATGTTCTGTACGCTTGCGCACAGACAACCCGGATGCGCGGCGCTATGTTGATTAAACGTACTTATCTGTCTAGCCGTCCACGCTCACCGGGGAGGAAGTCATCGCAGACCTAAGGAGACGTCGTGACAAAGCCTCGTACGCCGACCCAGAACTCTCTGCTGGCCGCCCTGAGTGCGCCGGAGCAGGAGCGCCTGTTCCCGCAGCTCGAGCTGGTGCCGATGTCGCTCGGCAAGGTGTTGTACGAGTCGGGCAACCGGCTCGGTCACGTGTACTTCCCGACCGACTGCATCGTGTCGTTGCTGTATGTGATGGAGGATGGCGCCTCGGCGGAAATTGCGGTGGTGGGCAACGAGGGGTTGGTCGGGGTGGCGCTGTTCATGGGCGGCGAAACCACCCCCAGCCGGGCGGTCGTGCAAAGCGCCGGGTTTGCCTACCGGCTGGCCGGGGCAAGCATCAAGCAGGAGTTCAATCGCGGCGGCGCGATGCAGGAGCTGATGCTGCGCTACACGCAGGCGCTGCTGACGCAGATGGCGCAGACGGCCGTGTGCAACCGCCATCACTCGGTCGACCAGCAGCTGTGTCGCTGGTTGCTGCTCAGCCTTGACCGCCTGCAGTCCAACGAACTGAAGATGACGCAGGAACTGATCGCCAACATGCTGGGCGTGCGCCGCGAAGGCGTGACCGAGGCAGCGGGAAATCTGCAGGACGCCGGGCTGATCCGCTACAGCCGCGGGCGCATCACGGTGCTGGACCGCGCCAAGCTCGAGGAGCGCGTGTGCGAGTGCTATGCGGTGGTCAAGAAGGAATTCAGTCGATTGCTGCCCTATCTGCAGCCGCCCCGCTGATGGCGCAGTCTTCGCCGCGCCTTCCAGGCTCGTCTACCGCTTGAGGAGAGTCCGATGTCTACCAACCGGCGCATTGCGCCGCTCAACCGCCTGCTCGCTGGGCTGCCGCGCCGCGAATCGCAGCGGCTGCTCGCCCGCTGCGAAGCGGTCGAACTGAAGTTCGGCGAGATTCTGCACGAGCCCGACGAACGCATTCGTCACGTGTACTTCCCGACCGACAGCTTCGTTTCGCTGATGATTCCGGTCGATGCGAAAGCCAGCCTCGAGGTCGGACTGGTTGGCAACGAAGGCATGGTCGGGACGCCTCTGGTCCTTGGCGTCGACGTCTCGCCGTTGCGGGCGCTGGTCCAGGGCGCCGGTCCGGCCTGGCAGATGACGGCTGTGGCCTTTTCGCGTGAACTCGGCCGCAGCGCCGCACTGCGCCGCACGCTGCATTGCTATCTGCAGGTTCGGATGCGCCAGCTGGCGCAGACCGCCGCCTGCACGCGCTACCACGTGGTCGAGGCGCGCCTTGCACGCTGGCTGTTGATGACGCAGGACCGCGCGCACATGGACGGATTCCATGTGACACACGAGTTGCTCGCCTACATGCTGGGCGTTCGCCGGGTGGGCGTCACCAAGGCCGCGAACTCCCTGCAGCAGCGCAGACTGATCCGCTACCACCGCGGCGAGGTCACGATCCTGGACCGCGCCGGCATGGAGGCGGCCTCCTGCGGTTGCTACGAGGCCGATCGACAGACGTACGAAAGCGCGTTCGCCGCTGCTTGATCCAGGGCGTCGGCGCGCGCCGGAGGCGCGTGCGCCGTGGCGTATTGCTGGCGGGCCATGCCGGCAGGCGGAGGCACCGGCCACCTGAAGGTCCTGCTGTTCTCCGCATCCGGGCGCGGCGCGTCCCAGGCCGAGCCAAGTGCCGCGCGTCGTATCGAGGTCCCTGACCACCATGTCCGTTCCCCTCTGGTCGCTGTTCATCGGCATCCTGCTCATCACGATGGTGCTGGCCGGAACGCTGCTGGCGCGCCTGCCAACGAGCAGCGCCATGATCTATCTTGTCGCGGGCTTCGCGCTCGGCCCCGCGGGGCTGGCAGTCATTACACCCGACCCGACTCGTTTCGCCGGCGTGCTGGAGCTTGCCGCCGAGGTCGCGGTGCTGATCTCGCTGTTCAGCGTGGGATTGCGGATGGGCGTTCCGTTGCGCGACCGGCGCTGGTGGCTGCCGCTGCGGCTGGCGTTCTTCTCGATGGCGCTGACCGTGGGGCTGATCGCTGCCGTCGGCGTGGGGGGGCTGGGCATGTCGCTGGGTGCAGCGGTGCTGCTCGGCGCCATCCTGGCTCCGACCGATCCGGTGCTCGCCTCGGGGGTGCAGGCGGAACCCGGCATCGACCCGGACCGGCTCCGTTTCAGCCTTGCCGGCGAAGGCGGATTGAACGACGGCACCGCGTTCCCGTTCGTGATGCTGGGCCTCGGGCTGCTGGGTGTGCACGAGCTCGGCGCCGGCGGCTGGCGCTGGTGGGCGGTCGACCTGCTGTGGGCCACCGTCGGCGGGCTCGCCATCGGCGCGGCGATGGGTGCGCTGGTCGGCAATCTGGTCGTCTTTCTGCGCACCCGCCACAAGGAAGCCATCGGTCTGAACGAGTTCCTCTCGCTCGGCCTGGTGGCGGTCGCCTATGGGTTGGCGCAGTTGAGCCTTGCTTCCGGGTTTCTGGCCGTATTTGCCGCCGGCCTGGCGCTGCAACGCGTGAAGGAGCGGCCGCGCGCAGGAACCCGGTCGCTCGACGCGTCATCCCGCGCTGGCCTGCCTACCGAGGGAGCGCTGGCCACGCACTCGCACCACGCCAGCGCGGCGATGACGCTGGCGGTGCAGGAATTCAACGAGCAACTGGAGAAGCTGGCCGAACTGGCGATCGTGCTGCTCGTCGGCGCGATGCTGTCGTACGAGGCCCCGTCGGTCGCGATCTGGTGGTTCATTCCGCTGCTGTTCCTGGTACTGCGTCCATTGTCCGTTGTGGCCGGCACGCTGGGCGAGCCGATGACGGCGCGGCAGCGCGCGATGATCAGCTGGTTCGGCATCCGCGGCATCGGCTCGGTGTTCTACCTGATGTTCGCAATCCGGCACGGCGTGACCGGACCGCTGGCGCAGCAGTTGATCACCTTCACGCTGGTGACGGTGGCCGCCTCGATCGTGGTGCACGGCGTCTCGGTGACACCGCTGATGCGGCGATACGTGCGACGTCAGTCCGCGACGCCATGAAGCGGCGCATCGTGCGCCGCGGTCGGGCCCCGCCGCTTCGGCAACAGGATCGCAGATGCCGCGGCTCGTGCGACCCGGCTTTGTGCGCTATCGCTTAGACCGTCGTGGCGCATTCGGATAGCCTGAAGCTCCAAATGGGGCTTACGTCGGCTCCTGCGCTGGAAGCGAATGATGCCAGCGCCCGCCATTGCACCGGAGCAAATGCCACGCGCAACAAACTCAACTTCCTGTTGACGCTTTCCTGGCTGGCGGCACCGGCCACGGCGCAGGTGAGCATCGGGATCGGCCTGCCGAACGTGAGCATCGGGATCAACCTGCAGACGTATCCGCAACTCGTGCCGGTGCCGGGTTATCCCGTCTACTACGCACCGCAACTGCGGTCGAACTATTTCTTCTACGACGGCGTGTACTGAATCTACCAGGACGATCGCTGGTATGCGAGCTCCTCGTACAACGGGCCGTGGGGAATCGTGGCGCCCGAGGTCATCCCGGTGTTCGTCCTGCGCGTCCCCGTGCGCTACTACCGGCGACCGCCTCCGTACTTTCGCGGCTGGCAGCCGGATGCGCCGCCGCGCTGGGGCCAATACTGGGGCAACGAGTGGGAACAACGTCGCGGCGGATGGGACCGCAAGTGAGCCGGACCCGACTGATGCCCGCCGCGATTGCCGTGCAAACGTTGCCCGTGACTTGCGGCGTCGGCCGCGCGCGGTGAAACAGTGAAGGACGCCAGCCGCGCGGGCTGGCGCACGATCAATCGGCGCTCGAATGGCAAGAACCGCACGCCGAGCTGACACGCCACCGATGATCGAACCGATCCTGCTCGCCGCCGCATGCGTCTACACCTTCGATCAGAAGCGGCCGCTGACGAACGCGAGCGGCTTCTTCTTCGAGCGCGACGAACGGCTGTTTCTGGTAACCAGCCGCCACGTGGTGATCGACGAACCTAGCAGGCACAACCCGAACCGGATCGAGATCGAACTGCACATCGACCCGGACAACCTCACCGTGTCCACCGGATTCTCGATTCCGCTGTACCGCAACGGCAAGAGCATCTGGCGCCAGGGCCGCGACCGCGCCGGCGAGATCGACGTCGCGGTGATCGAACTCGATCGTTCGGCGTTGCCGGCAACGATGGTCTACCGCGCCTTCACGCCGCAGCACCTACCCGACGCTCAGGACCAGCCCGAGGTCGGCACGTCGCTGCTGGTGGTGGGCTTCCCGCTCGGCTTTCACGACACGCTGCACCACATGCCGGTCGTGCGCCATGCCGTGATCGCCTCGTCGTTCGGCCTGCGCTTCCAGGGCCAGGGCTACTTCCTCACCGACGCGCGCACGCACCGCGGCACCAGCGGCGCGCCGGTCGTCATGCGCGTGACCGAGCCGGCTCCGCATCATGGCGACCTGCCGTGGCTGCTGCTCGGCGTGCACTCCGCGCGGCTCGACGTCGGCGCGCGCGACCTGAAGCTGGACGAGGCGCTCGGGCTGAACTGCGCCTGGTACGCCGACATCCTGCTGACGCTCACAGACAACTGACAGGAAGCCGAGGGAGACGTCGGCCGCTGAAGCCTCCCACCGCGCCTACAACCAGTACTCCCAGACCCGCGCCAGGAGTTCCTTGGCGCGCATCTGAAGCGGGCGGCGCTCCCATTGCGCCAGCGTGATCGCATCGGACGCGGCCAGGTCCTGGTCGAACATCGCCTGCACCTGCTTGCCGAATTCTGCCCCCAGCACCACGGCGTTCAGCTCGTAGTTGTGCAGGAAGCTGCGCCAGTCGAGGTTGGTCGATCCGACCGTGGCCCAGACGCCATCGACCAGCGCCGTCTTCGAATGCAGGATCGCTCCGCGCCGTTCGTAGATCTTCACCCCCGCCCGCAGCAACTGAGCGTAGTAGCCGCGCCCGACGTGGAACACCAGCCAGGAGTCGGTCTGGCTGGGCAGGATCAGCTTCACGTCGACGCCGCGCGCAGCCGCGGCTTCGAGCGCAGCGAGCAGCTGCGGGTCGGGGGCGAAATAGGCGTTGGTGATGTGCACGCTGGTCTCGGCGCTGCCAATGGCCGACAGCAGCGTGGCGTAGATCAGGCTGTAGGGTTCGTCGGGCGAACTGCCGATCGCGCGCACCACCTCCCGGCCGACGCTGTCGAGGGGCGGGAAGTAGTTCTTCGCCGCGAGCGGCTCGCCCTTCTGGCTTTCCCAGGTGGCAAGGAACAGCTTCTGCAGCTCCGCCACCACCGGCCCCTCCAGCTGCAGGTCGGTGTCGCGCCACGCCGGGCTGCCCTCCGGCCGGGCGCGCATACCCTGGCCGGCCGAGCCGCCGGAGTAGACGCTGCTGATGTTGATGCCGCCCAGGAACGCCACGCGGCCGTCAACGACCAGCAGCTTGCGGTGGTCGCGCTGGTTCAGCTCCCAGTCCTTCCGCGCCAGCGAAGGGTTGATGGGATTGAACTCCAGCACCTTGATGCCGCTGGCGGCCATGCGCTCGAAGAAGGCGACCGGCGTGCCGATGGTGCCGACGCTGTCCCGGATGAGATGGACCTGCACGCCCTGCCGCTGCTTGTCGATCAGCGCCTGCGCAAAGCGCTGGCCGACATCGTCGTCGTCCAGGATGTAGGTCTCCATGTTGATGTGGTCCCGCGCCGCCAGGATGGCCGTCAGCATCGCCCGGTAGGTGGCCGGGCCGTCCTGGAGCAACACCACGCGATTGCCGGTGGTCAGTGGACTGCCGACGATTTCCTCCTCGACCGCCAGGTGACGGTCAAAGATGCCCGTCTCCTGGCCGCGGCTCGCCAGCCGGTCGAGGATGGCCCTGCTCTGCGCTGCCGACAGCGGACCGCGCGCCCCTTCCAACTGCACCGGCGGGCCTGGGCGGCGAGCCAGGTCGGGCACGATCGTCGGCAGGCTGGCGCAACAAGCCAAGCCCACCACTCCGACCAGGCCGGCCAAGCCGAGCAGGCGCACGGCCAGCCAATGACGAAAGCGCGGCGGCCGGGGCGCCGATTTCACGACCGCTGAACGCATCCAATCATCCGACTGGACCTCCGGCCGCCGCGGCTGTCAACGTGCGACTACTTTCGAACAATTCCCATGATCAAGGTGATCACGAAAACGACGAGAAAGATGAAGAACAGAATCTTCGCAATCTCTGTCGCACCGGCGGCGATGCCGCCAAAGCCGAAGACTGCCGCAACGATCGCGATAACGAAGAAGATTGCTGCCCACTTCAACATGCTGACCTCCTTGCCCGGCCCCGATGGCCGGGGACCGACCGGCGACGAGCCGATTGGCAGGCTCCGTCAAAGAAGACGCTTATCACTCATCGATTTCTATAACTCAGATTCAGGATCGCCCGGGTGATCTGGCTCAAGGGCCCCTTTTCCGCATTGACGCGATCTCCTGCTTGGCGCCGTCGTTGCCTTGCTACGACTTTGCCGAGCTGCAGGCGCGCTGCCGCAAGGTCGGCCCGTGGCGCGATGGCACGGCGGCACTGCCGTGGAAGCGGCGGGCCGCGAGGCCGCCGTAGCCTGCGAGCTTGACGCAGGACACCTCGCCGCTGCCCGCGAGCGTTTACCTTCTAGCGAAGGCCGAACAGGGGTTCCCGTGGCGGCCGCCGGGACCGGGCCGGATCGGCACTCTTTGTGAGGGGGCAGCGATGCGTCGGTGGCTGCTTGTCCTGCTGCTGGTGTCCAGCCCTGCGTGGGCTGAGTGGGTGTCGGTGTTCGAAACGGACAGAGCGGTCCTCTACATCGACCCGGCCACGATAGAAAAGGACGCCCACCTGCGTCGAGTCTGGGAGATGCAGGACTTGAAGAGCAGGATGGAGGGCGACCGTTCGGCCAAGGTGTTCGTGGAGTACGACTGCGAGGAGCGGCGATACCGCTGGCTGCGAGCGGACTGGTTTAGCGGCCAGATGGGGAGCGGCGAGATGACAGAGGGGCGACGCATCCCGAGCAACTGGACAAAGCCTGCTCCAAGGACCGGATGCGAAGTTGTACTCAAGTTCGTCTGCGACCGGTGAGCGGCCGCCATGAACCTCGCCGCAGCGTCCCGGCTGATGCCGCGCGATCAGCGACGACAACCTGCTCGCGCGCGCAGCTCACTATGCGGCGCGGCCGAAAAACCGGTCACTTGGCCTGCAGCCGGTTCAGGTACTCGGTCAGCGCCAGGATGCGCGTGCGCGCGAACAACTCGGGGTCGTAGCGATCGGATGCGTAGTCCCCTTCCCTGTACGCATCGCGCGCCTGCTGCAGGTAGTCCTTGCCCCACACCGGCATGTCGCGCGGCCCGTGCACTTCAATTTCCTGCGTGCCGTCGATCAACTCGTACACACGCTGGAACGGGAATGCGCCGCCATTGCGCCTGGCGATCGACGTCAGGTCGCCGAGGCCTTTGCCTTTGTAGGCCAGGAATCTCATGTACGGGCCGTCGCCCTTGCCCGTGGCGCCGTGGCACACGGCGCAGTTCGACTGGTATTCACGCTTGCCGAGATCGAACGGCTGTTGCGCGGTGGCGAGCAGCGGTGTCAGTACGATCGCGGCCCCGGCCAATGCGGCCAGAATTCTTTTGCGCTTCATTTTGACCTCCCGGAACACTCTCTTCACGATTGCGCCTTGAGCGTCGGAGCCCGGCGAGCCCAACCCAACTGCGGCAGTCGTCCAAGTGGGCCCTTCCGCCGTTTCCAGGGTACGCGCCGGCCGGTTGTGCGTTCTGGCCGAGGGAACCGGGAAGCGACGGCGAATTAAGAGGCCCGCCGAGGCGGGCCTTGCGGGAGCGCGATGCGGCCTAGCTTTCGGCACGCTGGGGCTTGATGGCCTCAATAATCGCGTTCCAAAAAAAAAGGGTACCTCCACCGATCGCAGCCGAATTGCGCCGGGTCAATCTTCATGACGATTGCAAACAAGCAGCCCTGCCGAAGCTGGGCTTGTCGTCAGGCGTTGCCAGTGACCGCTCGCGCCGACGCGAAACTGCCAGACCGATGAAGTCAGAGCGCATTCGCTGCCTCAGGCGTATTCGGCGCGCTTGTCGCGCTTGTGCCGAAACTTGGACAGCGCCGCGTAGATCTTGCTGCGCGCGCGGTTCAGGCCACCCAGCGGGGCGTGCGCCGGCAGGGCATGCGCGGGTGAGAAGGACAGGGCCTCGGCTTGCTGAGCGCGTTTGCTGTTGCGAAATTTCTGGATGGGCAAGTGCAGGGTGGCCACTTTCAGGAAGGGCGACTTCACCTCGTCCCAACGTTGGCCGGCGTCCTCGATCGGCATGCCGGGCTTCTGAAGCTGCACGCAGAAGTCGAAGCTGGCCGCATGCCCGTCCAGATGATCCTGCATCGCCTCGCTCAGGTAGGACTCGCCGAGGGTCGCGGGCTTTTCGCTGCTGTGCCTGGAGGTAGGTCGCAGCGAGTACTTCACCGCGCGGTCGGGGCCGAAGCGGTAAGGCGTGGTGCTCCAGTAGCGGATGTCGAGCGGCGAGCTCGGATTGCCGCGCAGCATCAGCAGGCCCAGCAGCACCCCGGCATGGCCAGTGAGCGAGAACTTGGCGGCCAGCAGCAGCGGCGAGCTCTCGATCGTGTAGTAGACCGCATCTCGAAACAGCGACACGGTGCCCAGCGGCATCACCGGCGTGTCCAGCAGCACGAAGTCCTGGCCCAGCTCCGCGCCTGAAGCGGCGGCCTTGCCGCGTGGCGCCAGCAACTTGATCGCGACGCCGCGAGCATCGGGCACCGCGTCGGACTGGACCTTGCCGCTGGAATTGGAAAAGCGAACCCAGCAATCGAAGCTTCGCGGCGTTTCGAATAGTCCGACCCGAAGGGTCTCGGGCAGGTCGCGCTCGATGCGGAAGCTGCCGCGCAACAGGCCGAGCGTCTTCGGGTGGGCGTCGCGCAGCGTGCCGCCCTTGGCATAGTCGCGTGCCAT
>CAZSYX010000016.1:1760-49389 GCA_964610575.1 uncultured Burkholderiaceae bacterium | reverse complement strand
TCGGCGCCGCGTCGACGATGCGGTGCGTAGACAACAACTTGGACTGCTCCTGGTCACCGCTGAAGGTGGAGGGAGTCCAGGTATTCGGGCAACTGGCCGCGAGCCGTACTCACACGTGTGGGCTCACGCCTGAGGGCCAAGCCTGGTGCTGGGGCCGCGACGATTTGGGACAGCTTGGCGATGGCCGCAAGGTCGATCCTCCCCAGCGGCCGGTCGCGGTCGCTGGCGGTCATCGGTTCGTCGCGCTGGCGACGAGCCTGTCCGAGCGTGCGACCTGTGGGTTGAAGGATGACGGCGCGCTGTGGTGCTGGGGGGGCGGCCTCTCCATCGGCGCCACCGGCGGCGCCGGTCCCGCCGCTTCGCTCGAGCCCACGCGGTGGACGCAGGCCGCAACGGTTGCGTGGAGCAGCATTGGGCTGGGGTGGTCGCACGCCTGCGGGCTCGACGCGGCTGGGCTGGCCTGGTGCCTAGGGAACAACGAATTCGGCCAGCTTGGTAGCGGGGGGGCGACGTCAGCGGCTGCCCCGGTTGCGGTGGCCGGCGGGCGCGCCTATCAGCAACTCGCCGTCGGCTATCAGCACGCGTGCGCGCTCGAAAGTACCGGACAGGCTTGGTGCTGGGGCTGGGGTGCGGCCGCAGGCGACGGCAGCACCACCAGCGAGTTGCGCCCTACGCCGGTCGCCGTCGCTGGCGGCCACCGCTTCGCGCAGATCGCCGCGGGATTCGACCGCAACTGCGGACTAACCGCCGACGGCACGGCGTGGTGCTGGGGTAATGGTAGCGGCGGCGGGTTGGGCAACGGAGCCTCAGCGCAGGCTTACGCGCCGGTGGCGGTTGCCGGGGGATTGAAGTTCAAGACCATCGGCGTCGGCGGCAACGCGACGTGTGGCGTCACCGCCGACGGTACGGCATATTGCTGGGGCTGGAACGACGAGGGCGCTGTGGGCACGCCCATCGTGGCTCGCTGAGCCGAGAGCCATGACGTCGACTATCGCCGGCCGCTGACGTTCGGCGAATCAATGCTGGCAGCCAGCAACGGTCGGCTGCTTTGGAACGCAAAGCGAACGTTGGACGGCGGGCCGCGAGGGACCGGATCGGGTCGGCTCCGGCTGTCGGTCTGCCAGCGGTGAACTACCGCAACCAGTGTGAAGCCGCACTTCGTCCGGGTGATCGGAGTAACCGCTCTTGGCGGACCTAGGCCGATCGCGGGCCCAAATGATCTGACACTGGCTACGAGATCAAGTCTCCACTGCGACATTCGGATGCGGTCTGACACTTGCAGACTGATCTCAGCGCAGCGCCTTCAGCGGCACGCCTGTGTCGGCCAGCGCGGTCAACGCGCAGGCTTCACGGAGGCCGGCTTCTGGGTCGGCGCGGAGCAGACGTTTCTCCTTTAGTCCCGTGCAGGGAATCATCGCGGGCAGTTCGCCCGCATGAGTTGCGCGGCGAAGAGCCGGACGAAGTGGCAGGTGAGCGGCGCCGCTTCACGCGATTCCGAACGTCGCAACGCTGCCGCGCACGTCCGCCGTCGTCTGCCAAGATGTCGCCGCTACGCACTCCAAGAACGGCAACCCATGGCGCTGCTGCAACTGACCGAAGAACAGATCCGCACCTGGACGCGGGCGCAGAAGGACGAG
Organism: uncultured Burkholderiaceae bacterium; assembly: GCA_964610575.1. Taxonomy (GTDB): domain Bacteria; phylum Pseudomonadota; class Gammaproteobacteria; order Burkholderiales; family Burkholderiaceae_F; genus JADJWR01. The sequence continues at coordinate 47,752 of CAZSYX010000016.1, read as the reverse complement.
TGGTGGTTCAGCAACGTCTATCGCGGCGACATGCCGCAGCTGACGCTGCGCTCGGCGGCGACCGGCTTCCTGCTCGGCGGCGTGCTGGCCGCCACCGCGATGTACATCGGCGCCAAGACCGGCATCAGCATCGGCGTGGGACTCACCTCGGTGATCCTTGCCTTCGCGATGTACCGGCTGATGGCGAAGACCGGCTTCGCCAGGGACTTCACGATCCTGGAGAACAACTGCACGCAGTCGATCGCCACCGCGGCCGGCTACATGATCGGGCCGATGATTTCCAGCCTGGCCGCCTACATGCTGGTCACCGGCCGGATCATCCCGTGGTGGCACATGGTCGTGTGGATGTGCGTGGTGTCGATCATCGGCGTGCTGCTGGCGTTTCCGATGAAGCGGCGCTTCATCAACGAGGAGCAGCTGCCGTTTCCCGAGGGGCGAGCCAGCGGCGTGGTGCTCGACGCTCTTTACACCGGCGCGGCCAGCGCCGGCATGTTCAAGGCGCGGCTGCTGGGCGGCACCGCGCTCGCCGCTGGCCTTTATCAGGCCATCATCAGCGACGGTTGGATGAAGCTCTTGCAGTTCAAGCTGCTGCGCATGGACAAGTGGGCAGGGATGAAGGAACCGTGGGTCTTCCACGAGCGGCTCGACACCTACTACTACGCGGCCGCCGCGAAGGTGAACGGGGTCATCCCGACCATCCTCGGCACCGACATCCGCCAGTTGGGCCTGCGCCTGACGCTCGACGTCGCCATGCTGGGCGTCGGCGGCCTGATGGGCATCGCCGTGGCGACGAGCTGCCTGCTCGGCGCCTTCATCAACTTCGTGGTGCTGGCGCCGATCATGATCCAGGCCGGCGACATCGTGCAGCGCATCGGGCCGAACGGCGCGCCGGTGCCGATCTCGCGCGCCGAGATCGTCAACCAGTGGTCACTGTGGTGGGGCGTGACGATGATGGTGGTCGGCTCCCTGGTGAGCCTGCTCGGCCGGCCGGAGATCTTCAAGGGGCTGTTCAAACGCGGCGACAAGGCACCGGGCACCGACGTGCTCAAGGACATCGAGTTTCCGCTGTGGATTTCCGTGGTCGGCATCCCGCTCGCCAGCGTGCTCGGCGCGTGGGTGACGCACGAGTTCTTCGGCGTGCCGTGGCTGCTGGCGTTCATCTCGCTGCCGCTGATCTTCGTGCTGTCGGTGATCTGCACCAACTCGATGGCGCTGACCTCGTGGACGCCGACTGGTTCGATGTCGAAGATCACCCAGTTCACGATGGGAGCGATCGACCGCACCAATCCGGCGAGCAACCTGATCCCGGCGGCGATGACCGCCGAGATCGCCGCCAACTCGGCCAACCTGCTGTCGGATATCAAGCCCGGCTACATGCTCGGCGGCAAGCCCCGCCAGCAGGCGATCGGCCACGTGATCGGCATCTTCGCCGGCGCGCTGGCCTGCGTGCCGCTGTTCTTCCTGCTCTTCCTGCCGGCCGACGCCGGCGGCGTGCGCTCGGTGGAGCGAATGATCTCGGAGCAGTTCGCCTTTCCGGCGGCGTTGCAGTGGAAGGGCGTGGCGGAGATCATCGCCAAGGGCGTGACCGCCCTCCCCTATTCGGCGGTGGTGTCGATGATCGTCGCGGCGGTAGCGGCGGCGGCGATCGAGATCGCGAAGATCGCCACCAAGGGCCGGTTCGCGCTCTCGTCTGTGTCGATCGGCCTGGGCGTGGTGCTGCCGCCGGAAGCCACCTTCGCCATGTTCTTCGGCGCACTGCTGTTCTGGATCATGGGCCGGCGCCATCCCACCAAGGGCACGCCCGGCCACGAGTTCTGGGTCGAGGGCCTGGAGCCGATCTGCGCCGGACTGATCTCCGGCGCCGCGCTGATGGGCATCGGCAACGCGATCGCGAACGTGCTGATGAACTGAGGTCCGGGTCGAGTCGTTCGGCGGCCCTCTGGTGCCGTCCGCAGGGTCGCAGCACCTTCGAAATTCCGCGCCCGGCCCGCGCCGCGGATGGACACGCCGCAGACTTTCGCATCACCGGTTGTAGGCGGACAGCAGCCTGCCGCCGCTGAGGCACGGGAGTCCGGACGTTCCCCGGACGTTCCCCGCACGTTCCCCGCACGTTCATTCGCACGAAATCTTGATGCCATCTTTACGCGGCGCCACCTAGGCTGCGCGCTGTGACTCCTAACCGTGGGAAAGCACGTCATGGATCTCGTCTTCCTTGGATTGCTGTTCGGACTCGCCGGGTTCACCGCCTTGCTCGTTCATCTGATCGGCCGCCTCGGCGAGTCGCACCAGGAGCGGCCATGAGCGCCTGGTACTGGCTCTGCCTTGCGCTCACCGTGGCGGTGGCCGCGTATCTCGTCTGGGCGCTGCTGCGCGCGGAGGACTTCTGATGTCCGGCTTCGGCGTTCTTCAGGTCGTCCTTTACTTTGCGGTGCTGACCGCGCTCGCCTACCCGCTCGGCGGCTTCATCGCGCGCGTCTACAGCAGCGAGCGGACGTTGCTTTCACCGCTGCTCGGTCCGGTCGAGCGGCTGTTGTATCGCGCAACCGGCGTAGGGCAGGACGACGACATGGACTGGAAGCGCTACGCGTTCGCCGTTCTCGTCTTCAATCTGCTGGGCGCCCTGGCCGTCTACGCGCTGCAACGGCTGCAGGGCGTGCTGCCGCTGAATCCGCATGACCTCGGCGCGGTTTCGCCTGATTCCGCCTTCAACACGGCCGTCAGTTTCGCCACCAATACCAACTGGCAGGGCTACGGCGGCGAGTCGACGATGAGCCATCTGACGCAGATGCTCGGCCTGAACGTGCAGAACTTCCTGTCGGCCGCCACCGGCATGGCGGTGCTGGCTGCGTTCGTCCGCGGCTTCGTCCGGAGGCAGGCCACGGGCATCGGCAACTTCTGGGTCGACCTCACCCGGTCCACGCTGTACGTGCTGCTGCCGCTTTCGTTCGTGTTGGCGCTGGCGCTCGTCTCGCAGGGCGTGGTGCAGAACTTCGGCGGCGCGGTCGAAGTGCCGCTCGCGCAGCCAGTCGAGGTGACGACACCGGCCAAGGGCAACGTGCCCCAGAAGAAGGAAGTGATCGCGACGCAGCAGTTGCCGCAGGGGCCCGCCGCCTCGCAGGTGGCGATCAAGCAGTTGGGCACCAATGGCGGCGGCTTCTTCAACGTCAATTCGGCGCACCCGTACGAGAACCCGACGCCGCTGGCGAACTTCCTGGAGGTGCTGGCGATCCTGCTGATCCCGGCTGCGCTGTGTTTCACGTTCGGCCGGCTGGTGAACGACCCGCGCCAGGGCTGGGCGGTCTACGCGGCGATGAGCGCGATCTTCCTGGTGCTCACGTTCGCGGCCGTCGGCGCCGAAGAGACGGCCAACCCGCGACTGGCGTCGCTCGGCGTGGAAGCCAGCGCTGGAAACCTCGAAGGCAAGGAAGTGCGCTTCGGCGCGGCGACCTCCGCGCTCTGGGCAACGGCCACGACCGCGGCCTCCAACGGCTCGGTCAACTCGATGCACGACTCGTACACGCCGCTCGGCGGCCTGGTGCCGATGTGGCTGATGCAGCTCGGCGAGGTGATCTTCGGCGGCGTTGGCTCGGGCCTGTACGGCATGCTGGTGTTCGCCATCATCGCCGTGTTCATCGCCGGGCTGATGGTCGGCCGCACGCCCGAATACCTCGGCAAGAAGATCCAAGCCTACGAGATGAAGATGGCGTCGCTGGTGATCCTGATCCCGCCGTTCGTGGTGCTGGTCGGCACTGCGCTGGCGGTGGTGATCGAGCCTGGCGTCTCGAGCATGTCGAACCCTGGACCGCACGGCTTCTCGCAGGTGCTTTACGCGTTCTCGTCGGCGGGCAACAACAACGGAAGCGCCTTCGCCGGGCTGTCGGCCAACACACCCTTCTATAACGCCGCCCTCGGCACGGCGATGTGGCTCGCGCGCTACTGGCTGATCGTGCCGGTGCTGGCCATTGCCGGCAGCCTGGCCGCCAAGAAGATCGTGCCGCCGTCGTCCGGCACGCTGCCGACGCACACGCCGCTGTTCGTCGGGCTGTTGATCGGCACGGTGCTGATGGTGGGCGCGCTGACCTTCGTGCCCGCCCTGGCGCTGGGGCCGATCGTCGAGCACCTGATGCTCTTTGCGGCCAAGTGAGGCTGGACGCGACATGAGCAAACACAAGCAGCAGATCCGCACGCTGGATCCCGTTCTCGTCCGCGGCGCCGTGGTCGAGTCGCTCAAGCGGCTGACGCCAATGGCGCAGTGGCGCAATCCCGTCATGTTCGTCACCTGGCTGGGCGCGCTGCTGACCGCGGCGCTGGCGGTGGCTGACCGCGACGCCTTCACCGCTGCGATCTCGGCCTGGCTGTGGTTCACGGTGCTGTTCGCCAACTTCGCCGAAGCGCTGGCCGAAGGCCGCGGCAAGGCGCAGGCGGCGAGCCTGCGCGGCGCCAAGCAGGACACGCCGGCAGTGAAGCTCGACGGCACGCGGCACGACGCGCCGCGCAGCAGCGTGTCATCGAACCAGCTGCGCAAGGGCGACGTGGTGCTGATCGAAGCCGGCCAGGTCGTCCCAGGCGACGGCGACGTGATCGACGGTGTCGCGTCGGTGGACGAGTCGGCGATCACCGGCGAGTCGGCGCCGGTGGTGCGCGCCTCCGGCGGCGACCGTTCCGCCGTCACCGGCGGCACACGGGTGCTGTCGGACTGGCTGGTGGTTCGGATCACCGCGAATCCCGGCGATAGCTTCCTCGACCGGATGATTGCGATGGTCGAGGGCGCCCGCCGCCAACGGACCCCCAACGAGATTGCGCTGTCGATCCTGCTCGCGGCGCTGACGCTGGTGTTCCTGATCGCCGTGGCCACACTCCTGCCGTTCTCGTCGTATGCGGTGGCCAGTTCGCAGCAAGGCCAGGCCGTGTCGATCGTGGTGCTGGTGGCGCTGCTCGTTTGCCTGATCCCAACCACCATCGGCGGCCTGCTGTCGGCGATCGGCATCGCCGGCATGGACCGGATGATCCAGGCCAACGTGGTGGCGACCTCCGGCCGGGCGATCGAGGCGGCGGGCGACGTCGACGTGCTGCTGCTCGACAAGACCGGCACGATTACGCTCGGCAACCGGCAGGCGGCCCGGTTCTGGCCCGCACCCGGCGTGAGCGAGAAGCAGCTGGCCGACGCTGCGCAGCTCGCTTCGCTGGCCGACGAGACGCCGGAGGGCCGCTCGATCGTGGTGCTGGCCAAGAGCTTCGGCATCCGGGCGCGCGACCTCAACGAGCTCGGCGCGACGTTCGTTCCGTTTACCGCCCAGACGCGGATGAGCGGCGTGGACATCGGCGGGCGCCAAATCCGCAAGGGCGCACCCGATGCGATCGCAGCCTGGCTCAAGGCGCAGGGCAGGAGCATCGAGCGACCGGTGGCGCAGGCGGTCGACGAAACCGCCCGGCGCGGCGCCACGCCGCTGGTCGTCGCCGAGGGCGGCCGTGCGCTCGGCGTGGTCGAACTGCGCGACATCATCAAGGGCGGCATCAAGGAACGCTTCGTGCAGCTTCGCCGCATGGGCATCAAGACCGTGATGATCACCGGCGACAACCGCCTGACCGCCGCCGCAATCGCCGCCGAGGCCGGCGTCGACGACTTCCTCGCCGAGGCCACGCCGGAAACCAAGCTGAAGCTCATCCGCGAGCAGCAGGCGGCCGGAAGGCTGGTCGCGATGTGCGGCGACGGTACCAACGACGCGCCGGCGCTGGCCCAGGCCGACGTCGCGGTGGCGATGAACAGCGGCACGCAGGCGGCCAAGGAAGCCGGCAACATGGTCGACCTCGACTCGAACCCGACCAAGCTGATCGAGGTGGTCGAGATCGGCAAGCAGATGCTGATGACGCGCGGCGCGCTGACCACGTTCTCGATCGCCAACGACGTTGCCAAGTACTTCGCGATCATTCCGGCCGCGTTCGCGGCGACGTATCCGCAGCTGAACGCGCTGAACGTGATGGGGCTGGCGTCCCCTTCATCAGCGATCCTGTCCGCGGTGATCTTCAACGCGCTCGTCATCGTCGCGCTGATCCCGATCGCGCTGAAGGGGATCCCGCTGCGCGAGGACACCGCCCAGCGCGTGCTGCGCCGGAACCTGCTGATCTACGGGCTCGGCGGGCTGATCGTTCCCTTCATCGGTATCAAGGCGATCGACCTGCTGCTCGCCGGCCTCGGCCTCGTCTAGGAGACACCATGCAACGCGACCTCATCGCCGCTACCGTCCTCTTCCTGCTGTTGACCGTGATCACGGGCGTCGTCTACCCGGGCGTGGTGACCGGTGTGGCGCAGATCGCACTTCGCGAGCAGGCCAATGGCAGTCTGATCGTGCGCGATGGCAAACCGATCGGATCCGCATTGATCGGCCAGCCGTTCTCGGATCCGAGATACTTCTGGAGTCGGCCGTCGGCCACCGGCCCGCAGCCGTACAACGGGCTCGCTTCCAGCGGATCCAACCAAGGGCCACTGAGTCCTGCGCTGATCGATGCCGTCAAGGAGCGAATCGCCGCGCTGCGCGCGGCTGATCCGGGCAATGCCGCGCCGGTGCCCGTCGATCTTGTGGCGGCATCCGCGAGCGGGCTGGACCCGCACATCAGCCCCGCCGCCGCGGAATACCAGCTCCGTCGCGTGGCGCGCCTGCGCGGACTGGACGAAGCGAAACTGCGCGCGCTGGTGGCCTCCCACACCGAGCCACGGCAGCTGGGCGTGCTCGGCGAGGCGCGCGTCAATGTGCTGCAACTGAACCTTGCGCTCGAAGAAGATCGCTGAGCAGCCGATGTATGGACAAGCGGGTGGCAGTTCACGCTGCCACCTATGGCATCGGACGTCCTTCTGCCTCGAGGCGTCGGCTTCGTCGGGTACATGGGGCGACGGCGATGGCTGACGCGCCCGGCGCAGGGATCCACTAGGCTAGGCCAATGCAAGACCGTCGTCCGGACCCCGATGCCCTGCTCGTCCACGTTCAGGACGAGGAGCGCCGCGCCGCGCGCGGCAAGCTGAAGATCTTCTTCGGCGCGACGGCCGGCGTCGGCAAGACCTACGCAATGCTCGAGGCCGCGCGGCTGAAGAATGCCGAAGGCGTCGACGTCGTCGTCGGCTATGTCGAGCCACACGGGCGCGCCGAGACCGAGCGGCTGCTCGAAGGCCTGGAGACCATTCCCGTCGTGCTGCTGCAGGAGGGCCCGGCCCAGGTTCGCGAGTTCGACCTGGACCGCGCGCTCGCGCGCAAGCCGCAGCTGCTGCTGGTCGACGAGCTGGCCCATACGAACGCCGAGGGCAGCCGCCACGCGAAGCGCTGGCAGGACATCGAGGAACTGCGCGACGCCGGCATCGACGTCTGGACGACGGTCAACGTCCAGCACCTGGAGAGCCTCGCCGATGTCGTCGCCGGCATCACCACGGTGCGCATTCAGGAGACGGTGCCCGACACCGTGTTCGAGTCGGCCGACGAAGTGGAGTTGATCGACCTGCCGCCGGACGACCTGCTGCAGCGACTGCGCGAGGGCAAGGTCTACGTGCCCGAGCGCGTGCGCGTCGCGCTCGACAACTTCTTCCGCAAGGGCAACCTGATCGCGCTGCGCGAGCTCGCATTGCGCAAGACCGCCGAGCGGGTCGACGTGGCGATGGACCGCTACCGTGCCACCGAAGGCATCGGCGCGCCGTGGGCGGCGGGCGAGCGCGTGCTCGTCGGCATCGGGCCGCGGAGCGACGGCGAAACGCTGGTGCGCGCCGGCAAACGGCTGGCGGCCGCATTGCACGCGCCGTGGATCGTGATCTATGTCGAGACGCCGGACCTGATCCGCCTGCCGGATGTCGAACGCAACCGCCGCATCGCCTGGCTGCGCCTGGCAGAAGCGCTGGGGGCAGAGACGGTGACACTGGGCGGTCACTCGGCCGGGGCCGAACTCGTGAGCTATGCGCAGACGCGCAACGTCACTCGAGTTCTGCTCGGCGAACCCAGCCGCGCCGGGCTCGCGCGCTGGCTGCGGCCGTCGACGGTCGATCACGTGCTGGCGCGGATCCGCGGCATCGACGTGACCGTCGTCAAGACCACGGAGGCGATGCGCATCGCGAAAAGCCCTTTGCTCGCGCGCAGCGCCGCCTATCTGGCGGCGCCGCCTTCCGGCAAGCGGCGCTGGCCAAGTTACGCGTGGACCACGGCGGCGGTCGCACTGACCTCGGTGCTGGCGTGGGTCACGGACCCGCTCATCAACGACACCAACACGGTGATGCTGTTCCTCATCGCCATCGTGCTGCTGGCTTGGCGCTTCGGGCGCGGGCCGGCGGCGCTGGCTTCGCTGCTGAGCGTGCTCACCTACAACTTCCTGTTCGTCGAGCCGCGCCACTCGTTCGAAGTAGCCGACGGACAGTTCCTGATCACCTTCGCGGTGATGCTGCTGGTGGGCATGCTGATCGGCCAGCTGATGGCGAGCGTGCGCCTGCAGGCGCGCGTCGCCGGCCATCGCGAACGGCGCACGGCCCTCCTTTACGCGATGACACGAGAGCTTGCCGCCATGCGCGGCTCCTCCAGCATGGCCCGCGCTGCCGTGCGACACGTCGGCGAGGTCTTCGAAGCGCAGGTCGTCGTCCTGCTGCCCGACCAGTCCGGGCGGCTGGGCTACCCCCGCGCATCGGACGGCGCGCCTGAGCCGGCGTCGCTGCGCGGTGCCGACCTGTCGGTGGCGCAATGGGTGCAGGATCACGGCCAGCCGGCCGGACTGGGAACGGACACACTGCCGGCAGCCGCGGCACGCTACCTGCCGCTGAAGGCGAGCGACGCCAAACTCGGCCAACTCGGTGTGCTGGCGGTACTGCCGGCGAATCCGCGCCGCGTCCTGCTGCCGGAAGCGGCGCACCTGCTCGACACCTTCGCCGCCCAACTGGCGCTGGCGCTGGAACGTTCGAGTCTTGCCGAGCGCGCCCAGTCGGCGGCTGTTGCCGCGGAGTCGGAAGCGGTGCGCAACAGCCTGCTGGCCGCCGTTTCGCATGACATGCGCACGCCGCTGGCGGTGATCGGCGGCGCGGCGAGCAGCCTGGTGGAAGCGGGATCGCAGCTCGACGACGACGTGCGCCGCGATCTGGCGCAGACGATCGTCGAAGAGTCGGCCCAGATGACGCAGCTGGTGTCCAACGTGCTCGACATGACACGGCTCGAGTCCGGACTTGCCGCCATCAGACCTGAGTGGGTGCCGCTGGAGGAAGTCGTCGGCAGTGCACTGCGGCGGCTGCAGCGGCCATTGGCGCAGCATCGCGTCGGCACGTACCTCGAGGATGCGCCGGCGCTGATCCTGGGCGACCCGGTGCTGCTGGAGCAACTGCTGTTCAACCTGCTGGAGAACGCGTCGAAGTACACGCCGGCGGGCAGCAACATCAGCATCAGGGCACGGCAAGGCGTCGACGAAGTCGAACTACTGGTGGCCGACGACGGCCCGGGGTTCGCGCCGGATATCGAACCCGACTCGCTGTTCGAGAAATTCCAGCGCGGCCGCGCCGAGGGCGCCATCGGCGGCGTCGGCCTGGGGCTTGCCATCTGTCGCGCGATCGCCCGCGCGCACGGCGGCGACATCCGCGCCGAACGGCTGCCGGCCGGCGGGGCGCTGTTCGCGACCACCCTGCCGCAGACCGCCGAAGCGCCGACGGTGCCGCGCGAAGCGAGCGTCGAGTGACGAGCGCCGCCCACGCGGTGCTCGTCGTCGACGACGACCCGCAGCTGCGCCGGCTGCTGCGCACGACGCTCGACGCGCAGGGCTTTCGCGTGTTCGAGGCCGACACGGCAAGGCGCGGCCTGATCGAGGCCGCCAGCCACAAGCCCGACCTCGTCATCCTCGATCTCGGCCTGCCCGACGCCGAGGGGCACACTGTCGTGCGCGGCATCCGCGAGTGGTCGTCGATGCCGATCGTGGTCCTGTCGGCGCGCATCGACGAGCAGCAGAAGATCGCGGCGCTCGATGCCGGCGCCGACGACTACGTGACCAAGCCGTTCACGGTCGGCGAACTGCTGGCGCGCATCCGCTCTGCCCTGCGCCGGGCGGTGCAGCCGGCCGAGGCCGGCGCGCGACTGCAGCTCGGCGAGATGCAGATCGACCTCGCCCAGCGTCACGCCAGGGGCCCGCAAGGCGAGATCCATTTCACTCCCATCGAGTACCGGCTGCTGGCGGCCCTGGCGCGGCACCGCGGCGCCGTGGCGACGCAACGCCAGTTGCTGCGCGAGGTCTGGGGTCCCGATCACGTGGATCAGCCGCACTACCTTCGCGTCTACATGAAGCAGCTGCGCGCCAAGATCGAACCGGATCCCGCGCAGCCGCGTTATCTGCTCACGGAGATCGGCATCGGCTACCGACTGCTGTCCGACCGGGACGATTAGCGGCCGAGACCGGCGCCGGAATCAGCATGCAAACTGATCCCCGTGGATTTAGGGTAGACGACGCAGTCCTTTCGTCGGGCAGCGCCCTTAGGCAACCCGGCGCCCGAACGCCAGCCGCTGCGACGGCGCGAAGCCGCAGCCGTACAGGAAGCCGAGCAGCGCCATGTCGCGCGGGGCGATGATCGTCTCGACCCGCTCCACCCGCAGCGCGCCGAGATTGACGAACAGCTGCGACATCAGCGCATGGCCGACGCCGCGGTGCGCGTATTCGGGATCGACGCCGATGGTGTCGATGATCGCCACCGGTTCGGTGCGGCCGAAGTCGCCGAGGTCGGTGCGCGCCATCAGGTAGCCGACCACGGTGTCGTCCAGCCGCGCCACCAGCGAGATGCGGATGGCCGAGTCGTCGAGCGCCTCGGCCAGCTGCGCGCGCATGTACTCGCCGCGATCGCGGCCGGTGAGCAGCCGGTCGATGCGCACGATCGCCGGCAGGTCCTCCACGGCCATCGCGCGCAGGTCGGCGCGGTCGCGGGCCAGCCTTTCGTAATCGTTGCCGGCCGGCGCGCCGTAGTCGATCTCGTTCGCGGGACCGGAACCGGCGGGCAGCCCGACGGCATCGTCCCGCTCCGGCCGGTAGGCGCCGTCGCCGACCGGGCAGTCGAGGATGCGGTCGGCCGACAGCTCGAAGCCCATCGCGTCGAACCAGCGCAGCATCGTGTGGTCGTTCCAGCGGGCGGCCGTGCGCAGCTCAGCCAGGCCCTTGCGCCGCGCATAGTCGAGGAGCGCGTCGAGCAGCCGATGGCCGACGCCGTGGTGCTGTTCGTCGCCGCGCACGCCCACCAGTTCGATGCGCAGGCCGGGCTGCTGACGGCCGAATTCGCCGCGCAGCACGCGCGCCAGCAGGTAGCCGACCAACCCCTGGCCGTCGGTGGCAGCGAACTGAACGTGACGGGCCGGCTCGCGCAGCGCCGCGTCGAGGCGGCGACGCACATAGCTGCGCCGCGTCCGGCCCTCGATCGCCTGGTCGATGGCGACCACGGCCTCGAGGTCGCCTGGTTGCAGGGGCCGGATCGTGACCTGCGGCGACAGCACGGTCGGGTTCATGGGCGCGCTCCATTGCATCGTATCGATGCGCACGGCCGGCCGGGCGGCCGACGACCCCGGGGATAATATCGGTATTCGGATACCGATTTAGTTGATGTTCGTCATATCCGATCGGCGTGCGTCGGCAAAGGCGGTCACGTGGCCGCCGCAAGCGCGGCGAGCCAGCGGGCCAGCACCTCGGCCAGACAGACCGGCGGGCGCAGGATCATCGGCGCGGCGGCCTTGCGGACGAGTTCGCGATCGCGATCGCCAGTCAGGTATTCGACCGGCGACTTGCCATCGATGCGCGCCAGGAACAGCCCCGGCAGCAGGCTCGCCGCGCGCGACTCCAGTCCAACGCGCGGCTCGAAGCGCGCTTGCAGGAAATACGCGTCGACGAAGGCCTCGAACGAGCGCCGCAGCGCCTCGCGCTCGTTCGGCCGCACGAGGCACTTGAGCAGCAGGTGGTTCAGGCAGAAGGCGATGTCGAAGGCCGGGTCGCCGTACCAAGCGCACTCGGCGTCGAGGAACACCGGCCCGCGCGGGCCGACGAGGATATTCTTCGGGCTCACGTCGCCGTGCACCAGCGCCAGCCGCTTGTTCGCCGTGCGCTCCACCAGCGCCTCGAGCGCCGGCGCCAGGGCCGGATGCACGCGGGCGGTGGCCAGCAGATACGGCTCGAGCCGCAACGCGTGGAAGTTGGCACCGGTGTCGAAGGCACGCTCGACCGCCACGTCGCGGCTGCTCGCCAGGTGCAGCGTGGCGAGCACGCGGCCGACCGCCGCGGCGGTGGCCGGCTCGACCTGCCCGTCGAGCAGCTGCCGCTTCCACACCGGGTGGTCCTCCGGCGCCAGATACTCCATCGCGAACAGCCCCGCTTCGGCATCGTGCGCCAGCGGCTTGGGCACGGCCGCCGGCACGTGGCGCGCGGCGAACTCGATCCACGCCCACTCGCAGGCGTTGCGCGACACCGGTGCGTACCAGTCCGCAGCCACCTTGAGCTTCGGCAGCGCGCGCTTGATGCAGATCGTGCGGCCGTCCGGCAGATCGACGCGCCAGATGTCCGACGACACGCCGCCCGCCAGTGGCGTGAAGCGCGCTGTCTCGTCCGGCCTCAGGAAGCCCTGCTCGCGCAGGAACCGCTCGAGCCGCGGATCGGACGCGCTCGCCGGCGACGGTTCCACGCTCACACCCGGATCGCCGCCATGCCGGCGAACGGTGCGCGGCATTCTTCCTCGATGCGCAGCAGCTGGTTGTACTTGGCAAGCCGCTCGCCGCAGCGCACCGAGCCGATCTTGATCTGCCCCGCGGCCGTGCCGACCGCCAGGTCGGCGATGAATGGGTCCTCGGTCTCGCCCGATCGAGCCGAGATGACCGGCGCGTAGCCAGCCGCGCGGGCGGCCGCCACCACATCGAGCGTGCCGGTCAGCGTGCCGTTCTGGTTGAGCTTCACCAGCACGCCATTGGCGACCTTCTTCTCGATGCCTTGCTTCATGCGATCGAGGTTGGTCGTGAAGAGGTCGTCGCCGACGAGGCGGATTCCGCAGCCGAGCTTCTCGGTAAGCCGTTGCCAGCCGGGCCAGTCCTCCTCGTCAAGCGCATCCTCGATCGACACGACCGGGAACTCGGCCACCCACTGCTCGGCCATGGCGATCATCTCGTCGCTCGTCGCCAGCCGCCCCTCGCGCGCCAGCCGATAGGCGCCGGCAGCGCGGTCCCACAGGGCGGTCGCCGCCACGTCGATCGCGATCACCACGTCGGCGCCCGGCCGCAGGCCGGCCTCCTCGATTGACTCGACCAGCAGCAGCAGCGCCTCGCGCCCGGTGCCCAGCCCGGGACTGAGCCCGCCCTCGTCGGCCAGCAATGTCGAAAGCCCTCGCCTTTCCATCACCCGTACCGCCGCATTGCGCACGCGGCTGACGAAGTCGATCGCTTCGTCCATCGAGCCTGCGCTGGCGGGAATGACGAGAAAGTCCTGCACGTCCATGCCGCGGTCGGCGTGCAGGCCACCGGACAGGATGTTGACCATCGGCATCGGCATCGTCATCGCACTTGTGCCGGCCAGCGCGGCGATGTGCGCATACAGCGGCTGCCTTCTGTGCGCCGCGGCAGCGCGGCACACCGCCAGCGATACACCGAGGATCGCGTTGGCACCGAGCCGCTCGAGCCTTGCCGTGCCGTCGAGCTCGACCAGCCGCGCATCTACACCGCGCTGTGCCAGCGCATCGAGCCCTTTGACTGCCGTGGCGATCTCGCCGCCGACATGCGCCACGGCGCGCAGCACGCCACGCCCTTCGTAAAGGCTGCCGCCGTCGCGCAGTTCATGTGCCTCGTGTGTCCCGGTCGAAGCGCCCGACGGGACCGAGGCACGACCGAAGCTGCCGTCGGCCAGACGGACATCGACTTCGACCGTCGGCCGGCCGCGCGAGTCGAGGACCTGGCGGGCACTGATCGCCCCGATGTCGGAATTGCTCATGTGATCGAACCAGCGTGCTGGGCGCAGAAGAAGACTTCGATGCGGTGGCGACCGCAACCGGCGCGAACTCGATGCCGACTCTGGCCGCCCATTCGGTGCGGCATTCTGGCACCCGCACATCTCAGGCGAAGGGATTAGACGCCGCCGCACGGGCCGACCTTGCGGCGATTGCCGGCATAATGCCAACAACACTGCGTGTAGGCTTGGCAGCAATGGAGGTTCTCTGCTCACGCCCGTGCCGACATCGCGTTGTGCGAGGCGAACGCAGCAACTGCCGCCGCGCGATCCGGATTGCGGTTTGAGTGGAACCACATGTTGCGCCCGATAGCCTTGGCTGTTCTGATCGGGCTGCCCACGGCGGCCCTGAGCACCACGCCGCCATCCCCGGAGTCCGCTCAGCAAGCCGTCGATGCACCGCCATCCGGCGGCGAGAGTTCGACGGGCGCGCCGTTGCCCGGCGACGATTATGTCGAGCACACGAACGTGATCGATACCACCCGCCGCTACACGTACGACGCCGTCGAGTGGGTGGCGCGCGGCGTTGACAGCTGGTTCGGTGACAGGCCCTTCGAGCAAGGCGGAAAGGTCGCCGGCAGCATTGGACTGAGCTTTCTCTGGCGGCAGGACGAGGGCATCGACTGGCTGACGCGCTTCCGGGTCCGCCTCGACCTGCCGAACATCAGGGAACAGGCATTCCTCTTCATCGGCCGCGACAACGAGCGTGAGGTCGTCACCGACAGGCCCGAAGGCTTCACGCGCAGGGAGCAGCTGCTGCAGGAGACCCGCGACGACCAGTCGTTCTTCGCCGGACTCGGCACGCAGATTGCCGACGCGTTCTCGCTGCGCGCCGGCTTTCGCGGCGGGTTGAAGCCGTACGCGCAGGCGCGATACCAGAATCTGTGGGAGTTGGGCCAGCGCGACCAGATCGAGTTCAGGGAGACGGTGTTCTGGACCGTGGACGACGGCTTCGGTTCGACGACTGCGCTCAATTACGGCCACCTGTTCAACCCGTCGCTGGCGCTGCGCTGGCAGTCCGCCGCCACCTGGTCGCAGGACACCGACGGGGTCGCATGGGCAAGCAGCCTCGGCCTGTACAAAGACTTCGGCTACCAGCGAAGACTGTCGCTGGAAGCTCTCGTCAACGGCGAGACGGGCGGCCTGGCTGAGGTGTCCGAGTACGGCATCCGCACGCGCTGGGAGCAGCCGATCTACAAGGACTGGCTGCTGGCCGAACTGATCCTCGGCTACTTCTGGCCGCGCAAGGACTCGATCACCGAGCGCATCCAGACCTGGGCCGTTGGCGCGGGTATCCAGATGCGCTTCTGAGTCCGAACCACGCGAAGTGCCTTACTTCGCCCTGGCGCGCAGCAGGCCGCCGGCGCGGCGCACGTCCTTGTCTGCTACCCAGACGATCGCGCCCCAGCGGCCGCTGCCGGCGGACAGGCCGTCGACGGCAGCGACATTGATGCCGGCGTCGGCCAGCACCTTCAGGTTGTCGGCCAGCGCTCCAGGGCGATCGTCGCCCTGGATCAGGAAGCCCGACTTCTTCTCGCTGAAGACAAGCCCCGCTTTCTTCGCGGCCGCCGCGAACCTGCGCGTGTCGTCCGGAACGACGTCGATCTGCGCCCGCCGGCCACGTGTGGTCCCGCTGCAGGCCAGCAGGTTCACGCCGCCGCTGACCATCGAGGCCAGCACCCTGAACGCCTGACCCGGCTTGTCCGGGACCGAGGTCGAGAAGTAATGCACCTTGCGCACGGCATCCGGCATCGTCTCCTCCTTCAGGTGGGAGCGAACCACCCGCCGCGTACAGCGTAACTCTGCGTACCGACTGCCGGCGAGAGCGTCCTTGCGGGACGGTGCCGCAAAGCTCAGAGTTCCCGCATCCGCTTCTCGTCGAGGATGCGCTTGCTGTAGGAGTGCATCGTGTACAGCGCGACGGCCGGGTTGTGGCCGGTCAGGCGGTCCTTGGTGATCAGGGTGGTCACCGGCGCCTCGGAGTGGCGGGCGAACAGGGCATCGTGGCCGACGCACAGGCCGACGATCACGTTCAGGTCGGTCTTCTCCGCGTTAAGGCTTCGAGCCTGCAGGATCGGGTTGCAGGCCGCCTCGAAGGCGCCGGGCTTGATCTTCAGTTCGTCCGCAATGCCGATCGACTCCTTCTCCACCGAGCCGACCTTGCAGAGCATCGTCACCGGGTCGAGCCCGGCGACGCGCAGGATCTTGACGAAAAGCTTCGTCTCCTCGATCAGCCCGAAGCAGGTCGCGATGCCGATCCGCTTGGCACCGATGCGATGAGCAAAGGCGACGATCTCCTCGCAGCGGGAAATCTTGCCGTAGAAGCGGCCCTCGACCTCGGCCGCGGCGCGCGCCAGCCGGCCGTCGAGCTCGTCGCTGGCGTAGGTCCGCCGCGTTTCCTCGACGAGCGCCGGGTCCGCCGACTCGGTGACGCAGAACGACGGGTACTGCTTGTCGTGCCTATAGCAGTTCAGCTGCGCGCACTCGGAGCAGGACGGATCCTCGATCTTGCCGACCTTGGCCATTTGCGGTTCCTGTCAGGGGGTCTTCAGGGTGCACGAAGTCTATGAGGACCGTCTGCGCCCGCTTTTGACGCAACCGGCATGACCTGCGCGCCGGCGGCCGCCTGGCTGGCCCTGAAGACAAAACGGTCCTCGCAAGGAGGGCCGTTTGTCTGGTTGCGGGGGAAGGATTTGAACCTTCGACCCTCGGGTTATGACGCGCCTAACGCGTGATCTTGGTCTTTGTTAATCAACCACTTGTAGCGCTTGCCCTCGTTCGAAACGGCCTCTCCACGGCACAATTACGGCACAACCAATCTCGCCGCGACACGTTCCTCGCGAAACGGCCGAAGTTCACCGCCCTAGCGGCAGGTACAGCGTCAGGTCGCGGTCCATCAGCCGCCGGAAGCCGAAGTGCTGGTAGAAGCGCTTGGCGGTTTCATCTTTCGCATCGACGATGAGCGCGTAGGCGGCGACCTGCTCGCGCGCCTTCAGGCAGCGATCGACCGCGCAGCCAACCAGCAGCTTGCCCAATCCGCGGCCCTGCTGGTCGATTCGACACGCCAGCCGTCCCATGCGGAAGCAAGGCACCGGATAGCGCGGCAGCCGCCTGCGATCCGCGTCCGCGAGCTGCGCAATGTCGACTTCGGCGGCGCTGAGCGTGTAGTAACCCAGGACCGTCGAGACGGCGGCCGAGTCGACGAGCACGTAGGCAGCGCTGATTCCCTTTCGCCGATGCTGTTCCGCGTAGCGCTGCAGGTACTCATTGAGCGCAGGCACACCACAGTCGAACCCCTGCCGGTCATGGACGGCGGGGTCGAGGACCTGCTCTTCAAGCACGGCGAACCCGGCGCCGCGCCTGGCTCAGCGCCTCCTTGAGTGCCGGATTCGGCTTGAACGCCGAGTCGAGCGCCTTCGTGAACGCCTCGAAATCCCGCGGCGTCAGCGTCAGCCGCATCTCGCGCTGCAGGAGGTCCTGCGCCTTCTCCTTGGCCGCGGCGCGGACGAAACCGGCCATGGTCGTGCCCATCAGCGCCGCCGCCTTGGCGACGATCACCTTCTCGTCCGGATCCATCTTCAGATCGAAGCGCGCTGCCGTGGACATAGCCAACTCCCATCATCCTTCAGTACGGTATTTTACCGTATCCGTTCGTAGCAGTCAGGGGCGTTGCTGGATCATCTGCAGCACCAGGCCCTGGCGCTGGAACGTGTCCGACTCGCCGGCGATGCTCTTCAGGGCCGCACTTCAAACCAGATTCACAGCGCGGCGCTGCTCCGTTGGCACGGGGCCTCGCCATTCGGGCCGGCTCACGATTGACCTCTCTCTGGTGCGCGCGCCTCAGGGAAGAGCAGTTTGAACTGCGCGCGGGACCGTTCGAAGGCGTTGCACTCCTTCATTCTCGCAATGACGTCGTCGAGATTCTCGTAGTCGAAAGACGCGGTCCAGCCGTGAATCCGCTGCATGGCACTCAGATACGGGCGCGCGTCGCCATCGCGCGTGAGCACGCGCAGGCAATCGAGGTACTCCTCGCGGAACAGCGTCGGCACGATGATCGGGCAGCTGCCTACGACCGACAGTTCGGCGTTCATCACGAGCCGAGCCAGGCGCCCGTTGCCGTCGTTGAACGGATGTACCTCGGAGACAAGGAACATTGCATACAGCGCCCGCGCAGTGCCGGCGGGGACGCTCGGAAGAAGCTTCGAGCCCTGAACCAGCGTGCCCCGCACGTGCTTTGGCAGCACGAAAGCCGTGCTCCCGGCGAAGTTCGGCCGATCCTTGAACTGGCCAGGGCCGACTTCCGGGCGCTCTTTCATTGCGTCGGCGTGGCGCGCTCTCAGCTGCTCCAGCGCGGGTTCGCCCACGGCGAGCGTCTGATAGGCCCAGCCGGGATCGATCGCCTGCCGGAAGACACCCAGGATGTCGTGCGAGTCCTTAGGCCTTGTCGCAATGGGCTTGCCCTCGAGGACAAAGCCGCGTGCCTCCTGGACATCGAATTCAGTGCCTTCGATGAAGTTGCTGAAGTACGATTCCAGAAACGCGAAGTGAACGCGCGCCATTTCCGAGTGAACAATCGCCGCGGGCTGTCTCAGTGGTGTTTCGCGCAAGACCGCCGCCAGCCGCTCGAAAAGCGCCAGGCGATCGCGGTCGAACGGCAATCCGTCTGCCCACGCTTTTCCGGCCTGGGTGCCAAGCTGCGACTTCGATCGCGTGCCGAGGATGCTGCCGATGAGCCCATCCAGAACGCCGAACTCGCGTTCGAGGCGCAGGCCGGGAGCTAGATCGCGCGCCTCTTCCCGTAACCCGGAAAGCGACTCCTCGCCGCGGCTTTCACAGATCGTCAGCAGCCGCTCTTCAACCGCATCTCGCCCGGCGCTTCGCGGAGGCTGGGCGCGGCTGATGGAGAGGTTCTCCATCAGCATCCGCGCAACCGAGGGGAAGTAGAGATCGAGGCCGCCGATGGCGGTGTCGCCAGCAGCCCTGCCCTGCGCCTTGACGAGTACCACGGTGAGGCCGGGCAGCTCGACGCGCCTGTCGTAGCTGTACGCAAGGTGCATCGCCCCGTCGACGGGTACGCCCCCTCTGAAAGCGCTGCGATAGCCGATGACCGCCCCCGGAAACAGCGCAGCGAGAACACGATTCCGCTCACGGGCGATGAGTTGAGGCCACTGCTCCGGCGGCAACGCGGAGACGACGCCTGGCGCGATGCGACGCAGCTCGCCTGCCTGCAACCGACGCTGAACCGCCCGGATCCGCGACGGCTGCAGTTCCCCATAGAGGAGGAGTGCGTCGTCGCTTGTCGTTCTTTTCGAGGCTCGATTCATCGGCAGCCGCAGTCTGTCGTAAATATCGTACTTAACCTTCTTAATCGTCGTGTTCTTTGTAGAACACCTGGTGGAAAGTCTGTCGCAATTTCTGTACGTGATGACACCGAGGTGGCATTTTGTCGTTTTCCTTATATTAGATTATATTTCTTGTCGTAATTTTTCGCATTAGTTTCCGAGATCGGCCCCCTTTTCGCACATCGGCCATTCGGCCACCCAAGCTACCTCCAGTCTCATCCAGGCGCCCACGCAAGAAGCGACGCCAACCGCCCGGAGACCCAATCCTGCCTTCCCGGCGCAGCAGATCGTGCTCGACGAAGCCGCCAAGTCCAGCCGCTTTCCGCTCGTCGAGTTTCGGAACCGCGAGCTTCTGGCCGACTTCGCCGAGGTCATGAACATCAAGACGCGCGCCCTCTCAGCTCGGCGTCGAGGTTTTCGAGCGAGGCGAGTGCCGTGCGGCGCTCCGCCGTGCCAGGACGGCTGCGGGCGAGAGCGTTGAAGATCGCGCGTCGCAGGGTGTGCAGCTCGCTTGTCCGTCTGGCATGCCAGTTCGAAGCGGGTGATGAGTTTCATCGTTTCCGTTCGTTCGGAGGCCCCGACCACCGGAGCCTTTCGGCCCCGCACTCACGAAAATCGGCCAGAGGAAGGCTTCGTTGCGTCGGGATGGAACGAACGAACGGGCAGGAGGAAGAACGAACTGAAACGAGAGCGCCCGGATCGAGCACTCTCGGCATTCAGAAGCAAGCGAGACGCACGCCGCGCGCAGCGGATGCGGCGGCCGGACGCGCTGCGCTGGCGCTCAGGCTGTTCGAGGGTGGACTTTATCGATGTCGAATAATGCATCGTTAATCAGTGATGATATCCTTTAGTGCATCTATTCTTGACATGCTCGGAGAGAACTGATATATAAATATGCATCGATTGTCTCTAACGATGCATAAATAGATATCGACTATGACCTACGAGACCGAACAGATCGCCGCCGCCCTCGTGGCCGCCCGTGTGAGCAAGGGGCTCAGTCAGCGTGCGTTGAGCGTGGCATCGGGCTTGCCGCAGGCCCAGATTTCCAGGATCGAGAAGGGGGCCGTCGATCTCAGGCTCTCCAGCCTCGTTGCGCTTGCTCGCGCTCTCGAGATGGAGATCACGCTTGTTCCTCGCAAGGCGCTGCCGGCTGTCCGCTCGGTCGTCAGGAGCAGCGAGCCCGCTGCCGGCAACAAAGGCTCCGCGCAGGCCCTTAAGGCTTTGCAGAGCCTCCAGCGGACGATCGCCGGCCTGCACGATCAGGCGCGTGCCCCTGAGGAATTCGCGCGAGTGCAGCGGCAGATGCGCGAACTCCAGAACTTTCGCCTGGGCGCGCCCCAAGTCGAGGCCATGAAGAAACTTCAGAAAGACCTTGAGGCGCTTCGCGACCAGGCCGCACGGCCGGCGGCGCTGCGTCAGGCTCTTGCGCAAATCAAAGCGCTGCGCAACGCCGCTGCCCACGCAGCCGAAGAGCCGGTCGTCTCTACATCCGTGCCGGCCTACACGCTCGATGATGAGGAGGGCGGCAATGCCTGATGTCTCCGTCCTTGAGGTGCTGCTTCACGGCAACCCGGTCGGGACGCTTACGCGCGTCGCCAGCGATCGCACCCTGTTCGCTTTCAATGAGGCCTATGTCGCCGACCCCAACCGGCCTGTGCTCAGCCTTGGATTCAAGGACACGTTCGGCGCGCTGATCACCGCGTTCCAGCCGACGCAGACGCGGGTTTTGCCCTTCTTTTCGAATCTCCTGCCGGAAGGGCATTTGCGCACCTATCTGGCGGAGCGCGCCGGCGTCAATCCCGCGCGCGAATTCTTCCTTCTGTGGGCGCTGGGTGCGGACCTGCCCGGTGCGATCACCATCCGGCCCGCCGACGGCGAAGCCTGGCCGCCGGGCGCCGGCGATGCTGATGATGATCGTGATGATGATCATCATCGGCGCGAAACGGCGCTGCGCTTCTCCCTTGCCGGCGTTCAGCTCAAGTTCTCGGCCGTCAACGAGGCCAGCAGGGGACTGACCATTCCCGCGCGGGGTATTGGCGGCTCATGGATCGTCAAGCTTCCCTCGCGGCAGTTCGCGGGTGTTCCCGAGAACGAGTTTTCGATGATGACGCTTGCCCGGCTCGTCGGCATCGACGTGCCTGCGCTTCGGCTTGTTGATCTGGCTGAGATCGGAAACCTCCCCGCTGGCCTTGATGACCTCAACGGCAAGGCTCTTGTCATCGAGCGTTTCGACCGCTTACCCGATGGCGGCGCCGTCCACATCGAGGACTTTGCGCAAGTCTTTGGCGTCTATCCAGACAAGAAGTATGAGAAGGCCAGCATGCGCAGCATCGCCCGCGTCATCGGCGCTGAGGGCGACACGGCCGATATCGCCGAGTTCGTTCGCCGCCTGACCTTCAACATGCTGATCGGCAACGCGGACATGCATCTCAAGAACTGGTCGCTGATCTATCCGGATAGACGCAAAGCTGCGCTGGCCCCTGCCTATGACTTCGTTTCGACGATCGCGTATCTGAAAGACGACAACGCTGCCCTGACCGTGAGCCGGTCAAAGCGCTTCGACCAGTTCACGGCGGACGAGCTTTCGCATTTCGCGGCGAAGGCGCTGTTGCCGGAGAAGCTCGTGCTGGACACTGCCCTCGAAACGGTGGCGCTCTTTCAGCAGCACTGGCAGGCCGAGAAAGCCAACCTGCCACTGCCTCAGCCCGTGATCGACGCCATCGAGCGCCATCTCACAATCGTGCCGATCGCATCGCGCGGCTGATCCGGCGCGGGCGGCCACAGTCGCCGCCCATCTCAAGCCGCGTGGGCGCCTGGCCGACGGCCGCGCTTGCGGCGCGGCCCAGTCACCGCGACATTGATGCCAGCTTGCGCCGCGGGCTTTCTGATTTCCAACGCTCCTGGCAGGGGCTCGAATGTCGGTGCGGCGGGTTCGAAACGAACCGGACAGGCACACAAGGGCTGGGAGTCTACCGAGATGGTGCGGCGCTATGCGCACCTCGCGGCCGATCACCTGGCGCCCTATGCGGACCGCCTCGGTGCGTTGCGTACCGCCGAGCCTCGGATTTACGGCACGTTTACGGCACAGTCCTGAAATGACAAGGGCCTGCATCGCTGCAAGCCCTTGATTTGATGGTTGCGGGGGAAGGATTTGAACCTTCGACCTTCGGGTTATGAGCCCGACGAGCTGCCAGACTGCTCCACCCCGCGGTATCTGGCTCGGCGACCGCTGGTACGCGGTGCCGAAGAAGGCGAAGTATAGCGGAATCCGCGGGCTCTGCCCGGCCGCCGGTGGGCCGGGCAGAGACGAAACGCGGCAGATCGCCGTTGCTAGACTGGCTTGGCCATGAGCCGTGTCGTGACCCGTTTCTGCGCTGCCTGCGGACAGCCGATCGTCCGGCGCGTGCCGGCCGGAGACAGCCGCGAGCGCGACGTCTGCGAGCACTGCGGCGCGGTGCACTACGTGAACCCGCGGCCGGTGGTCGGGACGATCCCGGTCTGGGAGGACACGGTGCTGCTGTGCCGGCGGGCAATCGAGCCGCGCTACGGCAAGTGGACGCTGCCGGCCGGCTTCATGGAGGTCGGCGAGACCACCCGCGAAGGCGCGTTGCGCGAGACACTGGAAGAGGCGTGCGCGCGGGTGACCGTCGGGCCGCTGTTCACGATGATCGACGTGCCCTACATCGAGCAGGTGCACGTCTTCTTCCGCGCCGAGCTGCTCGACCTGGGGTTCGCGCCCGGCGAGGAGAGCCTGGAAGTGAGGCTGTTCAGAGAACCGGAGATTCCCTGGCAGGAACTGGCGTTCCGCACGGTAGCGCAGACGCTGCGGCTTTTCTTCGCCGACCGGGCCCGCGGCGAATTCGGCACGCACGTGCACTCGATCGACGTGCCGGCGCAGCTGGCGCAGGCCGGGAGACCATGATCCCGTGGCTGGCGCCGGACGATCCGTTTCCGCCGGTCGAACGCAGCCTCGCGCACCCGAACGGCCTGCTGGCCGCCAGCTGGCATGTCGATGCCAACGCGCTCGTCCTTGCCTACTCGCAGGGCATCTTTCCCTGGTACGCCGAGAACGATCCGGTGCTGTGGTGGAGCCCGGACCCGCGCATGGCGCTGTTCACCGACGAGTTCATTGCGCGTCGCTCGCTGGTTCGCCGCATCCGCGCCGGCCTGAACGCGGGCCGCTTCGAGGTCCGCGTCGATGCCGATTTCGCGGCGACGATGCGCGACTGCGCGGCACCGCGGCGCGGACAGGACGGCACCTGGATCACAGAGGAGATGTTCGACGCGTATTGCGACCTGCACTACCGCGGCCTGGCGCACAGCGTCGAGGTCCTCGCCAGCGGGCGAAGAATCGGCGGCCTGTATGGCGTGGCGATCGGCCGGATGTACTTCGGCGAATCGATGTTCAGCCTCGAACCCGACGCCTCGAAGATCGCACTCGCGGCGTTGGTGCAGCTATTGCGGCTCGAAAAAGTGCCGATGCTAGACTGCCAGCAGGAGACTTCCCACCTTGCCTCCCTCGGTGCCCGAGCCATTGCGCGTGCTGATTTCTGCTCCCATGTCGCGGCTGCCGTGCGACAGCCGCCGATCGACTGGTCGCGCTACCGCGGCAGCGCGGTGACCGACCTGCTGCGGGCCTACTGACGTGGCAAACCTCAAGGAGCTGCCGTTTTCGGCGCTGCAGTTCTACGCCACGGCGCCCTACCCCTGCAGCTACCTCGAAGACCGCCAGGCGCGCTCGCAGGTGGCGACGCCGGCGCACCTGATCAACGCCGACGTTTACTCGGAACTGGTGCGGCTCGGCTTTCGCCGCAGCGGCATCTTCACCTACCGACCGCACTGCGACGGCTGCCGTGCCTGCGTCCCGGTGCGCGTGCCGGTGGATGCCTTCGTCGCCAACCGCAGCCAGCGGCGCGCCTGGCGCCAGCACCGTGACCTGACCGTCCGCGTGGTCGGTCTGGCCTTCGACCAGGAACACTACGACCTGTACCTGCGCTACCAGTCGACACGCCACGCCGGCGGCGGCATGGACAACGACAGCCGCGAGCAGTACTCGCAGTTCCTCCTGCAGAGCAAGGTCAACACGCGCCTGGTGGAGTTTCGTGCGCCGGCCGGCAATGCCGACGAACGCGGCCGCCTTGTCGCCGTGTCGATCATCGACGTCCTGAACGACGGCCTTTCGTCCGTCTACACGTTTTTCGACACGTCCGATCCGCACGCAAGCTACGGCACCTACAACATCCTCTGGCAGATCGAACAGTGCCGGCTGCTGCGGCTGCCCTACCTGTATCTCGGCTACTGGATCAAGGCGAGCCCGAAGATGGCCTACAAGGCGAAGTTCCGGCCGATCGAGATCCTTCAGCAGGGCCGGTGGATCAGCCCGGCGGACTGAACACCGAGCGCGCGCCGGGCACCGGCCGCCGAGAACCGACCGTGCTGTACGACCTCGCCCGTCCGTTCATCTTCACCCTCGATCCGGAGACCGCGCACCACGTTGCGTTCTCCAACCTCAGCCGTGCGCATGTCCTCGGCCTGACGCGCCTGCTGCGGCCGCATGTGGCGGATGATCCGGTCGAGGTCATGCGCCTCACCTTTCCCAACCCGGTGGGGCTCGCCGCCGGACTGGACAAGAACGGCGAGTACATCGACGCGCTGGCCGACTTCGGCTTCGGCTTCATCGAGGTGGGCACCGTCACCCCGCGGCCGCAGCCGGGCAATCCGGCTCCACGCCTGTTCCGCCTTCCGCCTGCACGCGCGCTGATCAACCGCATGGGCTTCAACAACGACGGGCTAGACCGCTTTGTCGCCAACGTGCAGGCCAGCCGCAGCCGCAGCGTGGTGCTGGGGCTGAACATAGGCAAGAACGCCGTCACACCGATCGAGAAGGCGCTCGACGACTACCTGATCGGCCTGCGAGGCGTCTATCCGCTGCTGCTCGACCGCCCCGGCTACGTTGCCGTCAACATTTCCTCACCGAACACGAAGAACCTGCGCTCCCTGCAAGGCGACGCCGAACTGACGGCGCTGCTCAACGGTTTGCGCAAGGCTCGCCGGGAACTGGCCGACAGGCACGGCCGGCGAGTGCCGCTGGCGCTGAAGATCGCGCCGGACCTCGACGATGCCGAACTGCCGCGCATTGCCGATGCGCTGGTGGCGAACGAGATCGATGCGGTGATCGCCACCAACACGACAGTTGCGCGCGAGGGTGTCGCTGGCCTGCCGCATGCCGACGAGGCGGGTGGGTTGTCGGGAGCGCCGCTGACTGCGCGTTCGACCGAAGTCGTTCGCCG
The DNA here is from genome assembly GCA_964610575.1 of uncultured Burkholderiaceae bacterium. Lineage (GTDB taxonomy): Bacteria > Pseudomonadota > Gammaproteobacteria > Burkholderiales > Burkholderiaceae_F > JADJWR01. The sequence goes on along the minus strand of CAZSYX010000016.1, from coordinate 22,161 downwards.
GCTTGCGCGACACCTGAAGGGGACGATGCCGGTGATCGGCGTCGGCGGCATCATGAGCGGCGACGATGCGGTGGCGAAGATCGCCGCCGGCGCGGCGCTGGTGCAGCTATACACGGGCATCGTCTACCGCGGGCCGGCGCTGGTGGGCGAATGCCGGCGCGCGATCCTGCGCCACCGTCAGCGGGCGGGATAGTGGCGAAGCGCGGACCCGTTCGCGGCCTGAGCCCGGGGCGCGAGGCCGCCCCGCCGACGATCCGCTGCTTCGTCGCGCTGCAGCCCGATGAGGCGGCGCTCGAGCGGCTCGATCAGCTGGCCCGCGCGCAGCATGCCCGCTTTCCCTCGGCGCGACGCATGCGGCGCGAAAACATGCACCTGACCCTCGCCTTCATCGGCGCGCTCGATGCCGGCCGCGCGCAGCAGGTGGCAGCGGGGCTTGCCGCTAGACCACCCACGCCCTTCGACTGGTCACTGGACGCGGTCGGCGCCTTCGGCGGTGGGCGCGTGCTATGGGTCGGCGGAGCCGACGCACAGCTCGATGCGCTGGCGGCATGGGCGCGCGGGCTTCTCGATGAAATCGGCGTGCCTTTCGACCGCAAGCCCTTTGTCGCCCACGTGACACTGCTGCGCAACGTGCCGCGCGAGGCGGCGCGCGACGTTGCCAGCAGCATCGAGGCGCCGATCCTCTGGCATGCGCGTGCGCCGGTCCTGCTCGAGTCGAGGACCGACTCGAACGGCATTCGCTACGTGCCGGTCACGGTGCGCGCCGACAACGGCTGATTTGGCGAGGATCAACACTCCTGCAAAGCGTCGTTGACGCCGGCGCGCGGCGCGCCGGATGCTCGCCGCCATGCGCAAATCACCGCTGTCGCGCCCACGCTGACCGCGGCGGGCAGCCGGGGCCAGCACGCGCTCAAGCGTCTGTCCCCTTGAAGCGGTCGCGCAGGGAGCCATTGCATGGGACCGGTCGCCATCACGCTGATCATGCTGCTCGGCCTGGCCGGGTTCAGCTACCTCTGCTGGCGCAAGCTGGCGATCGTCGCCGCGCTGCAGCCCGAGGTTCGCTGGGACAACCCCGGCAAGCGGCTGGGCAGGCTGCTGTCGCTGGGATTCCTGCAGTCGCGGATGATCTCCGGCGAACCGAAGCCGGGCGTCATGCACACCGTGATCTTCCTCGGCTTCATGACGCTGCTGGTGCGCAAGGTGCAGCTGCTGGTCATCGGCTACTCGCCGACCTTCGTCTATCCGGGCACGATCGGCGGGCTGTACGCGGCGCTGAAGGACGTCGTCGAGGTCGCGGTGACGGCGGCGGTGCTGTACGCCTTCTGGCGCCGCTTCGTGCTCAAGCCGCGCCGTCTGGAACCGAACCGCGAGGCGATCCTCGTGCTGTCGCTGATCCTGACCATCATGGTCACGGACTTCCTCTACGACGGCTTCAAGTTCGCGCTGCTTGGCGGAAAGGACGCCGGCATCGCACACGAGCAGTCGTTCGCCTTCGTTGGCTCGGCGGTCGCGGCGGCGTTTTCCGGCCTGTCGCCCGAGGTGCTCAACTTCGGCTACCACGCCTTCTACTGGATCCAGATGCTGACGGTGTTCAGCTTCCTGGTCCTGCTGCCCGCCGGCGAGCACTTCCACATCGTCACCGCATTGCCGGCCGTGTTCCTCAGCCGCGACACGCCGCTGAACCGCGTGCCGTCGGTCGACCTGGAAAAGATCATGAGCGACGAGGCCGGCGACGACATGAAGGTCGGCGTCACCACGGCCGCCGACCTGGTGTGGAAGGACGCCTTCGACGCCTTTACCTGCACCGAGTGCGGCCGCTGCAAGGATGCCTGCCCGACCTTCCTGACCGACAAGCCACTGGCGCTCAAGTGGGTGCACGACAGCGTCAAGCACCATCTGCTGGACAAGCGCGAAGCGATCATCGCCCGCAAGGCCGACGAGCTGCCGCCGCTGGTGGGCAATGTGATCTCCGAGGACACGCTGTGGGCCTGCACCACCTGCGGCTACTGCGAGCACGCTTGCCCCATCCAGCTTGAGCACCTCGGCAAGTTCTTCCGCATGCGCCAGCACCAGGTGATGATGGAAGGCGCTTTCCCGGCCGAGCTGAAGACGCTGTTCGACAACTACGAAAGCGCCGGCAACCCGTGGGGGCTGCCGTCGGACACGCGCGCCGACTGGGCCAAGGGCCTCGGCGTGCCGCTGCTCGAATCGGCCGAGCAGGCGAAGGATCTCGATTACCTGTTCTACGTCGGCTCGGCGCAGTCGTTCGACGACCGCAGCCAGAAGGTCGCGCGCGCGTTCGTGAAGATCCTGCGCGCCGCCGGCCTGCGCTTCGCGATCCTGGGCCCGGCCGAAGGCTCGACCGGCGAGTGCGTGCGCCGCGCCGGCAACGAGATGCTGTTCCAGACACTGGCGCAGGCACTGGTCGAGACCCTGAACGGCATGCAGGTCGTCCGCATCGTCACCTGCGACCCGCACGCGTTCAACTCGCTGAAGAACGAGTACCCGGAGTTCGGCGGCCGCTACGAGGTCGTGCACCACTCGCAGCTGATCGACAGGCTGATCAGCGAAGGACGGATCCGTCCGCGGGCCTCGTTCGAGAAGGTGATCTACCACGAGCCCTGCTACCTCGGCCGGCACAACGGCGAGTACGAGGCGCCGCGGCGCGTTCTCGCCACCGTCTGCCGCGATGCGCCGCTGGAGTTCCCGCTGAACCGCACGCACGCGATGTGCTGCGGCGCCGGCGGCGGCCGCTTCTGGATGGAGGAGCACATCGGCAAGCGGATCAACGTGACCCGCGTCGAGCAGGCGCTGCCTCAGAACCCGCAGCTGATCGCCACCGCCTGCCCGTACTGTACGACGATGATCCGCGATGCGACCGCGCAGCTCGGCTGCGACGAGAAGATCGGCACGCGCGACATCGCCGAACTGGTCGCCGAAGCGATCGAGGCGCCGGCAGCGGCTTAATCGCTGCGGCGCGTGCCTCAGCCGCGGCCGGCCTTGCGCTCGCGGTACTGCTCGATGAAGGTCCGGCCCGACGGCGCCGGAAAGTCGCGGTGGTCGGTCCAGCCGCCGGCCAGCGGCAGCGAACGGATGCGGCCCTTCTCGCCGCCCATCCACCTGAGCACCCGGGCGCCGATGCGCGTGAGCGGCCGGTAAAGCGCCGGCCTGACCGCCGCGAACGCCCACGCGCTGATGGCGGCGCGCTCGTACCAGGGCCGCAGGCCGCGTTCGACCTGGCGCTCGCGCAGCTTGCGCAGCAGGTCGGGCAGCGGAATCCTCACCGGACAGACGACGCTGCACTGGCCGCACAGCGTGGCCGCCTGCGGCAGGTCGAGCGCGTTCTCGATGCCCACAAAGCTCGGCGTCAGCACCGAGCCCATCGGCCCCGGATAGACCCAGCCGTACGCGTGGCCGCCGATCTTCTGGTACACGGGGCAGTGGTTCATGCAGGCGCCGCAGCGGATGCAGCGAAGCATCTCCTGGAATTCGCCGCCGAGCAGCCCCGTGCGCCCGGCATCCATCAGCACGAAGTAGGTGTGCTCCGGCCCGTCGGCCTCGCCGGGCGCGCGCGTCCCGGTGAGCAGCGAGAAGTAGTTCGAGATCGGCTGGCCGGTCGCCGAACGAGGCAGCAGCCGCATGATCGTCGCCGCGTCCTCCAGGGTGGGCAGCACCTTCTCGATGCCGGCGAGCACCACGTGCACGCGCGGCAGGATCGTGCACATGCCCTCGTTGCCCTCGTTGGTGACCAGCGCGACCGAGCCGGTCTCGGCGATCAGGAAGTTGGCGCCGGTCACGCCCATGTCGGACGACAGGAAGTGGCCGCGCAGGACCTCGCGCGCCTCGCGCGTCAGCTGGCGGATCTCGGTCTTGCGCGGCGTGCCGTGCGTGCGCGCGAAGAGGTCCGCGACCTCGTCACGGTCCTTGTGTATGACCGGCGCGATGATGTGCGACGGCGGCTCGTTGTCGTTGATCTGCAGGATGTACTCGCCGAGATCGGTCTCCACCGACTCGATGCCCGCGGCGCCAAGCGCCTGGTTGAGCCCAACCTCCTCGGAGACCATCGACTTCGACTTGGTGACCTTCCTGACGCCGTGCCGGCGCGAGATCTCGACGATCAGATGCGCCGCTTCCGCGTGCGTCTGCGCGTACAGCACGGTCGCGCCGCGCGCGGTGGCTTCCCTCTCGAAGCGCTCCAGCCAGGCGTCCAGGTTCGCCAGCGGCCGGTTGCGCCGCTCCACGGCGGCGTCGCGCGTGCCCTCGAAGTCGTCGAGCTCGGCAATCGCCGCCGCGCGGGCGGTGATCACCTTGTCGGCAAATGCGCCGAGGTTCCTTTGCAGCCTCGCGTCGGCGAGCTTCATCGCCGCGCGCGACTTGAAGTGCATGCTCTGAACGTGCATAGCGCCCCCGGTCCTAAGCGTCGCCCGCCAGCACCTGCGCGACGTGCAGCACGCGCGTCGTCTCGTCGCCGGTGCGGCGCAGCCGGCCCTCGATGTTCAGCATGCAGCCAAGGTCGCCGAGGACGACTGCCTCCGCCCCCGAGGCGCGGATGTTGCGGCACTTCTCGTCGACGATCGCGCCCGAGACATCGCCGTACTTGATCGAGAACGTGCCACCGAAGCCGCAGCACTGCGTGCAGTCGTTCATTTCCGTCAGCTGCACGCCCGGCAGCAGTGCCAGCAGTTGCCGCGGCTGCGCGGAAACACCGAGTTCGCGCAGGCCGCAGCACGAGTCGTGATAGGTGATGCGTCCGCGGAAGTCCGACTCGAGCCGTTCGATCTTCAGCACCGTGGCCAGGAAATCGGTCAGCTCGTAGGTGCGGGCAGCGAGGTCCTCGGCGCGGGCCTTCAGATCGGGATCGTCCCTGAACAGCTCGACGAAATGCACCTTGATCTGGCCGCCGCACGAGCCGGAGGGGACGACGACGTAATCAAAGCCGGAGAACTCGTCGATCACCTTCTTCGCCAGCGCGCGCCCGGCGGCGGCGTCGCCTGAGTTGTAGCCGGGCTGGCCGCAGCAGGTCTGCGTCGTCGGTACCTCGACCGTGCAACCGGCACGCTCGAGAAGCTTCAACGCCGAAAAGCCGATCTCCGGCCGCACCACATCGACCAGACAGGTTACGAAGAGTCCGACTCGCACGGCTGTTCCTTCCGAGACGTCAGGCGGCGCAAACGCCGGGACAACCTGGGTGAAGTGCTAGCGTCGTTTCGTATTGCGGCATAAAATTACGCGTCCCGAACCCCGCAGCGCACCATGACCGACCGCCCCACGAAGACCGCGCCCACGCGGGAAAAGACCGCCATTCAGGTGATCGAGCGGATGATGAACCTGCTCGATACGTTGGCGACTCGCACAGGCGCGGTCAGCCTCAAGGAACTGGCGCTGACCACCGGGCTGCACCCCTCGACAGCGCATCGGATACTAAACGACATGGTGGTCGGTCGATTCGTCGATCGCGGCGAGCAACCCGGCACCTATCGCCTCGGCATGCGGCTGCTCGAACTGGGCAACCTCGTCAAGGCTCGCCTGTCGGTGCGCGAGGCGGCGATCGAGCCGATGCGCGAACTGCACCAGCGCACCGGGCAGACCGTCAACCTTTCGGTGCGGCAGGGCGACGAGATCATCTACGTCGAGCGCGCCTACAGCGAGCGCTCGGGCATGCAGGTCGTGCGCGCCATCGGCGGCCGCGCGCCGCTGCACCTGACTTCCAGCGGCAAGCTGTTCCTGGCGGCCGACGATCCGCGCGTGGTGCGAGCCTATGCCACCCGTACCGGGCTGGCCGGCCACACGCGCAACTCGATCACCGACCTGCCGAAACTGGAGCGCGAGCTTTCGCTGGTGCGGGCGCGCGGCTACGCGCGCGACAACGAAGAATTGGAAATGGGCGTGCGCTGCATCGCCGCCTCGGTTCGCGACGATTCGGGGCGCGTGGTGGCCGGGCTGTCGCTATCAGCGCCGGCAGAGCGGATGAACGATGAATGGGCGTCCGACTTGATCGCCGCCGCCCAGCAGATCTCGCAGCAACTCGGTCACACGGCCGGCGCGGAAGCGGCGGCATCAGCGCCCGCACGGCCGCGCGGCTGATCGACGCTCGTCACTCCGGAGCCAGCGCCGGATGAAGGCTTGTTTGCCTCGAGCCACTGACGGATGCGTTGCGCGTCGCCGATGCGCGAATACTTGCCGACGGAATCGAGCAGCACCACCACCACCCGCTGGCCCTCGATGACGGCCTGCATCACCATGCAGCGGCCAGCCGCCGAGATGTAACCGGTCTTTTGCAGGCCGATGTCCCACTCCGGGTTGGAGGTCAGGCCGTTGGTGCTGCCGTAACGGACGACGCGCCTGCCGATCGGCAGCTCGAGTTCACTGCTGGTCGAGTACTCGCGCAGCACGGGATACTGATAGGCCGCGTTGACCAGCTTCACCAAGTCGGCGGGCGAGGAGCGGTTCTCGGGCGACAGCCCGGTCGGATCGGCAAATCGGGTGTCGTGCATGCCGAGCAACTGCGCTCTGGCATTCATCGCCGCCACCGTCGCCGTCAGGCCGCCGGGATAGGTGCGCCCCAGCAGCTGCGCCGCGTGGTTCTCCGAGGACATCAGCGCCAGGTGCAGCGCCTGTCCACGGGTCAGCTTCACCCCCGGGTTGAGCGAAGAACGCATGCGGTCGATTGTGCGGTCGGAGCGCTCGACTTCCAGCGTCTCGTTCAGGTCGAGATCCGCCTCCACCGTGATCAGCGCCGTCATCAGCTTGGTGATGGACGCGATCGGCAGCACCGCGTGCGGGTTCTTCTGGAACAGCACCTCGTTGGTGTCCTGGTTGACGACCAGCGCCACCGATGACTTCAGGTCGAGCGGATCATCGGAGCGGTGCAGTCCGGCCATCTGCCCCTCGCTCGGCCGGACCGGCTGCGCCGGCGGCTTGCGTGAGCGCGTTGCCTTGGTGTTGATTGCCTTGCTCGTGGTGGTCTTCGCCTTTGTCACCGAGGGGGCGCGACTCTTCGATGTCTGCGCGAGGACGGCCTGGGGAATAACTGCCATGACCGCAACGGCAACAAGGGCGACGACCAGATGACGCACGATGATTCCCCTCCATTTCCCGACTTCCGACCCGCGCAGGCAGTATCGCCAGCGCAGCCCCGACCGCCTATCAGCCAAAAGTCGGGCGGCGACCGCAATACCCATCGACGCGGGACGGTCTGGTTCTTCTAACTTCTCAGATTTGGCCCGCAAATCATTGATTCGACGCGAGTCTAATCGGAGCTCTTCGGAGCTGTAAAGCACATTCAGCCTAGACCGCTTCGGCGATGGCCCGGCCGAGATCGGTCGTCCCGGCGGTGCCGCCGATGTCGCGGGTCAACGGCGCGTGCTTCGGACCGGCGGCGAGCACCGATTCGATCGCCTTGAGCACCGCAGCCGCGGCGTCGGCATGGCCCAGCCAGTCGAGCATCATCGACGCGCACCAGATCTGGCCGATCGGGTTGGCAATGCCCTGGCCGGCGATGTCGGGCGCCGACCCGTGCACGGGTTCGAACAGCGAGGGGAACTTGCGCTCGGGGTTGAGGTTGGCCGACGGTGCGATTGCGATCGTGCCCGTGCAGGCCGGCCCCAGGTCGGAGAGGATGTCGCCGAACAGGTTGGAAGCAACCACTACGTCGAACCGCTCCGGGAAGCGCACGAAGTGCGCCGTCAGGATGTCGATGTGGAACTTGTCGTGGCTCACCTTCGGGTAGCCGGCGGCGATCGCCTCGACCCGCTCGTCCCAGTACGGCATGGTGATCGAGATGCCGTTGGACTTGGTGGCCGAGGTCAGGTGGCGGCGCGGCCGCGTCATCGCCAGTTCGAAGGCGAAGCGCACCACACGGTCGACGCCGATGCGCGTCATCACCGTTTCCTGGATCGCGAACTCACGCTCGGTGCCCTCGAACATGCGGCCGCCGATCGACGAGTACTCGCCTTCGGTGTTCTCGCGCACGACGACGAAGTCGATCTCGCCGGGCGCGCGTGAGGCTCCGTCGGCGCGGACCAGCGGCGAGCGGATGCCGGGCATCAGCTTGCACGGCCGCAGGTTGATGTACTGGTCGAACTCGCGGCGGAACTTCAGCAGCGAGCCCCACAGCGACACGTGATCGGGCACGGTGGCCGGCCAGCCGACGGCGCCGTAGAAGATCGCGTCATGGCCACCGATCTGGTCCTTCCAGTCCGCCGGCAGCATCGTGCCGTGCTTGGCGAAGTAGTCGCAGGAGGCGAAATCGAAATGGTCGTAGTGCAGGTCGAGACCGAACTTGCGCGACGCAGCCTCGAGCACTCGCATGCCCTCGGGGACGGTTTCCTTGCCGATGCCGTCGCCGGGAATCACGGCGATTCTCTTCCTGCTCATCGAAGCCTCCTCGGTTGCGCGACCGCAGGCGCGGTCGCGCGTTCAGTTCAAAGGAACAACCGCTCGACCGCTGCACGCAACGCAGGCGGCAGCAGCGCCGGTCGCCGGCTGGCGCGGTCGACGTACACGTGAACGAAGTGTCCCTGCGCACTGGCGCTGTCGCTGAGCGCACCAAAGAGCGCCAGTTCGTAGCGCACGCTCGACCTGCCCGCGTGCGCCACGCGCAGGCCGGCATCGACGCGCTGCGGGAATGCCAGTTCGCTGAAGTAGTTGCACTGCGTCTCGACCACCAGGCCGACAACGGTGCTCGCCTGAATGTCGAGCGCACCGGCCGCGATCAGGTATTCGTTGACCACCGTATCGAACCAGCTGTAGTAGACAACGTTGTTGACGTGCCCATAGGCGTCGTTGTCGCTCCAGCGGGTCTGGATCGGCAGGAAATGGCGGTATTGCGCGCGCGTGTGCGCGGATGGTCGCTCGCTCAACGGACCCCCTCGTCTGTTCTCTTGCGCAGCACCAGCGCCACGCCGCTCATGGCGACCAGCACGCCAGCCCAGGCGCGCAGGCCAAGCGCCTCGCCGAACAGCGCCCAGGCCAGCAAGGCCGTGGCGGGCGGCGTCAAATACATCAGGCTCGCCACCTCGGTCGCCCGCCCGCGCCGAATCATAGTCAGCAGCAACGCCATCGCCACCAGCGACAGCACGACCACCGACCAGGCGAGCGCGAGCCAGAACTCCGCCGCGAAGTCGACCTGCCACTTGCCGCTCGCCAGCACGAACGGCAGCGTGACCAGGAACGAGGCGCCGAACTGGATGGCACTGCCGGTGCGCAGATCGACGCCGACGCCGAACCGCTTCTGATACAGCGTGCCCGCGGTGATGCCGGCCAGTGCGAGCACGTTGACCAGCAGCGGCGCCAGCCCCACACCCTGCAGCGTGAAGCGGTCGGATAGCACGAGCGCCACGCCGCCGAAACCCAGCACGAGGCCGATCCACTGTCGCGCCGAGGCCCGCTCGCCGACGGCGCCGGCGAGAAAGGCAGTCAGCAGCGGCTGCGTGCCGACGATCAGCGCCGACGCGCCCGCCGGCATGCCTTCGGCGATCGCCCACCACACGCCGCCGAGATACGTCGCCTGCAGCAGAACGCCGACGACGGCCACGTGCAGCCACGAAGCCACGTTGCGCGGCCAGGGCGCGCCGGTGATTGCGATGACCGGCAGCAGCACGAGCACGACCGACGCGTAGCGCCACAGCAGGAAGGCGAGCGGCGGCGCATGCGGCGACGCGTACTTGGCGACGATGAAGCCCGTGCTCCACAGCAGCACGAAGACCGTCGGCATCGCCGCAACGAACTTCGGCGCGCCGTGCCACGGCCGGACGTCAGCCAACGCCGCTCTCCGCCGTGTGCTCCCAGCCGCAGCGCAGCCAGTGCGCGCAGGCGGCCCGGACCGTGTTCAGGTGGACCTGCACGCTGGTCTCGATGTCGTGGCCATAGCCTCCCGCCATCGTCACCGCGATCGGCACGCGCAGGCGCGCGGCGAGGTCGAGCACCCGCGCATCGCGCGCGCGCAGCCCCTCGTAGGTCAGCCGCAGTCGCCCGAGGCGGTCGCCCTCATGCGGATCGGCGCCGGCGAGATAGATGAGGAACGTCGGCGCGAAGCGCGCCTGCATCCGCGCCAGCGCATCGTCGAGCGCGCCGAGGTATTCCGCATCACCGGTGCCGTCCGGCAGCCCGACATCGATGTGGCCGTCGATCTTGCGCGTCGGGTAGTTGCGGTCGCCGTGCAGTGAGAGGGTGAAGATTTGCTGGGCTCCGCCGACGATCGACGCAGTGCCATCGCCCTGGTGCACGTCCAGATCGATGACCGCGACCTTCGCCAGCGGCTGCGCACCACACAGCGCCAGGGCGGCGATCGCCACGTCGTTGAAGACGCAGTAACCCTGGCCGCGGTCGCGTTGCGCATGATGCGTGCCGCCCGCCAGGTTGACGGCAACGCCCTCGTTGGCCGCCGCCGTGCAGGCGGCAAGCGTGGCGCCCACCGAGCGCCGCGAACGCTCGACCATCTCGACCGACCATGGAAAGCCGATGGCGCGCTGTTCCGGCGCCGAAAGTTCACCGACGATGACGCGCCGCACGTAGTCCTCGTCGTGCGCCAGCAGCAGGTGCGCATCGGTCGCCGCCGGCGCCTCCTGAAGCGACGCCTCGGGCAACTCCCGTTGGACTCGTTGCCGCAACCGGGCGTACTTCGGCATCGGAAAGCGATGGCCCGGCGGGAGCGGAAGAACGAATCGATCGCTGTAGAACGCTTTCAGCGCTGGCTCCCGTCTAGAAGCGCCATTCTAACGACGCAGCCCGACGAGTCCGCCCATCCCGCAGCGCGACAAAGACCCTCGCCAAACAGTGCTTTTCGACACCTCCTTAATGTCGTATGCAATTGTTTTGTTTGTGTTTTACAGTAGACGTGAGATTTATGCGGCGACGCAACAATTCTGCTTGACAGCCCCGCCAAGATCGCCAACAATTCGTTTGTGCGCCGCAGCAAAGCAAGAAGCAGCGCGACGCAGTTCCAAGTCCCCTTTTGCTGAACCAGACAAGGAGTTGAAGATGATCACCACCCCCGCCCAAGTCGCTGAATTCCAGAAGAGCCAACTGGACGCGCTGTTCGCGCTGTCGCACACGATGTTCGAAGCGACCGAGAAACTGGTCGACCTGAACCTGGCCGCCACCAAGGCGCTGCTGGAAGAGTCGGCTGATCGGACCCAGGTCATGTTCGGCGTCAAGGACGCGCAGGAACTGCTCGCCGTTGGCAGCAGCTTTGCCCAACCGGCCCTCGAGAAAGCGGTCAGCTACAGCCGCAACGTCTACGGCATCGCTTCGGGCGCCAGCGCCGGTGTTTCGAAGATCTTCGAAACCCAGATCGCGCAGAACAACAAGCAGGTCGCCGAGATGATCGAGGTCGCGTCGAAGAACGCCCCGACGGGCGCCGAACCCGCCGCCTCGATGTTCAAGAGCGCGCTGGCCGCCGCCAACACCGCCTATGACACGTTCAACAAGGCGACCAAGCAGGCCGTCGACATGGCCGAGTCGAACTTCAACGCCGCCAGCGCGGCGACGGTGAAGGCCGCCAACGACGTGGTCAAGCCGAAGGCTCGCAGGGCAGCCTAAGACAACCGGGGGATGGGCGCGCCCCTCCCCCGCTGTTAAGGTGCAGGTGTGGCAAGGTCGAACGCGAGCGTGAATACCCGCTTCAGCGTTCGGTCATGATCAGGAAACATCGAAGCCTCAGCATCGGCAGCCTCGAACTGAGGGGCAAAGAAGAACTCGAAACGTAACGGTTGTCTCCTTGGCACCACTTGTCCGGACGCCAGTTCGGACTCCTCTGTCTCCTCCTTTGGTGGTGCTTTCAAGCCCGGTTCCCTGAACCGGGCTTTTTTTTACGTCAGTTCGAACGGTGCACCCAGCACCTCGACGCCACGCCTCAAGGTTTCGAAGGCAGCATCGATCGTCGATGGGTCGCCCTTGACCCCGAGTTCGATGTGGCGGCGGCGCGTGCGGCCGTCCTGGCCGTCGCCCAGTGACGGCAGGCTGTACGCCTTGATGCCAGCAAAGCGCGCCTCGACCTCCTCCATGATCGGCACCACCAGCGACTCGGCGGTGTCGAACACGACCATCGACCGCTCGCCGCTGCGATCGGAGTTGAACAGCGCCGAGTACTCGCCATCCAGCACCGCCTCGATCATCGGCCAGGCCATCGCCGGAAAGCCGGGCACGAAATAGTGCCGGTCGACGGCGAAGCCGGGGATGCGGTTGAAAGGATTCGGGATGATCCGTGCGCCGCTCGGAAACTCGCCCATTTTCAGCCGCTGCTGGTTCTCGGCCGTACTCATGTCAGCGCTGCCGCGGCCCTCGGCCGCCATTTCGGCGCAGCGCTGCGTGATCAATGCTGCCGCCTGCGGATGCAGTTCGACGTCGACGCCGAGCGCCGCCGCCGCTGCCTGCCGCGTGTGGTCGTCGGGAGTGGCGCCGATACCGCCGCAGGAAAAAACGATGTCGTTGGTGGCAAACGACCGGCGAAGCGCTTCGGTGATCGCATGACGGTCGTCGCCGACGTACTGCGCCCACTGCAGCCGCAGCCCGCGCGCCGACAGGATCTCGATCACCCTGGCCAGGTGCTTGTCGGCGCGCTTGCCGGAAAGGATCTCGTCGCCGACGATGATCAGGCCGATCCGCTGCATCGCCCCCCCCCCGCTTGACCTGAAAGTGGCGATGGTATCGCCGCGTGCTCAGGCGACGGGATCGACCATCCGCCGCAGCCCGAGCCACTGCTGCCGCCAGAAGCCCTCGCCGTAGTCGTGGCTGCTCCCCTGCGGCGGCGGCAACTGGTCGCGGATGCCGGTCGGCTCGATCGCCGGGCGATGGTCGGCGGTGCCGAACAACAGGTCCCACACCGGGAAAAGCACGGCGAAGTTGCAGCCCTGGCGCCGCCCCTCGTGGCCGAAGCCGATCGCGTGGTGCACGCGGTGGAACACCGGGCTCACCAGCAGGTAGCCGAGCGGGCCATAGGTCCACGGCAGGTTGGCGTGCTGCACGCTCTGCAGCACGCGCGCGGCGATGGTCAGGCCGACGAACTGCGCCGGCTCCACGCCGATGGCCAGCGCCACCGCCGCCTTGATGGCGTCGTTGATCAGGCTGTCGAGCAGGTGGTTGCGGTCGTCGGTCCAGAAGGACATCTTGCGCTGCGAGTGATGCAGCGCGTGCAGCGCCCACCACCAGCGGAAGCGGTGCTGGGCACGGTGCAGCCAGTAGTCGAGCAGGTCGAGCACGACCAGGTAGATCACGAAGCTGACGATCGGCACGTCGGTGACGCCCGGCCACGCCGCGTCGAGGTTCAGCGGCGTGATCTCGCGCGCGCGCAGCCAGGCCGCAGCGGCGTCGGCCAGCGGCGTCAGCAGCACGAACATCAGCAGCGGGAACGCGCCGAGCCGGTGCAGCAGCGTGTAGACGACGTCCACGCCGGTGCCGCGGCGGTCGCTCCAGGTCTCCGCCGGGAAGCGCGCCTCCAGCGGCCGCAGCACCGCGTACAGCAGCACCACCTGCAGGATGCCGAGCAGGAACATCTCGGTCGCCGGGTAGGCGTCCTCCAGCCAATGCGACGCCCCGGCGCCGAACAGCACCGGCTGCACCGCCGTCTCGAACAGCCAGGCGTGCACGGCGTCGAAGGCGCGCTGCAGGGCGTCGAACATCGGCGTTCAGCGTCCCCGCGCGGCCGAGGCGGCCAGTTGCACCGGCACCGCCTGCGCGCGGTAGCCGGGGTGCTCGCGCAGCGTGCGGAAGCACAGCCCGCGCTCCTTGAGCCCGGCGATCAGCGGATCGAGCATCGGCGCGAAGGGATCCTTGCGCGACCAGATGCCCAGGTGCGCCATCAGCACGTCGCCGTCGCGGATGTCGCGCAGCGCGCGCTCGAGCAGCGCCCGGTTCGGATACTTGTCGGAGGGCAGTTCGTCGCCGAGGAATCCGGCTTCGGCCCAGCGCACGTGCGCGAAGCCGCAGTCCTTCGCTGCTGCCAGCGCCTTCTCAGTCGTGTAGCCGCCGGGGGCGCGCCACACGGCGTCGAGACCGCGACCCGCATAGGCAGCGAATGTCTTGTCGACGCGGCGCAGCTCTTCACATACCGCCGTCGGCGTGAGCGTGATCGTCTGCCCGGCCTTGTCGCCGAACTGCGGCCGGTAGCGGATGCCGGCGGCGTCATCGGCAACGAAGCGGCCGTGCCGCCAGGTGTGGCTGCCGAAGGCGTGGCCTTCGTCGGCGCGCGCCTTCCAGTATGCCGACCACGACGCATCGAGCGAGAAGTCGCCGCGCAGCGTCTTCTCGTTGGCGAGGAAGAACGTCGCCGGCACGTCGTGCCGGCGCAGGATGGCGGCGATCTCCTCGGCGTGCCGCATGTTGCCGGTGTCGAGCGTCAGGTACACATGGCCGCGGCACTGCTGCGCGGCGGCCGTGCCCGCCAGCGCCAGCGCGAGGGTCGCAGCGCTCGCAGCGGTTGCGAACCGCCTCCGTAAGCGCTCGCCACCGAGCCGAATCATTGCCTGGCCTTGACCGTCAGCTCAGCGCCACGGCGCCGAATTGATGAAGAACACGCCGTGCGGCGAGCGGCCGACCGGGATCGTGTGCGCGATCTTGCGCGCGTCGATGTCGACCACCGCGACCGTCTTGCCGAAGCGCTGCGTGATCCACAGCCACTTGCGGTCGGCGCTGACCTCCATGCAGTCGGGGCCGTTGGGCACGGCGATGTCGTGCTTCTTCTCCAGCGTTTCCTGGTCGATCAGGCTGACCGTACCGGCCACCCGGTTGCCGACGAAGATGTGGCGGCCGTCGCCGAGCGGGCGGAAGTTGTGCGCACCCTTGCCGGTGACGATGCGCTTGACCGACTTGCGATTGCGCCAGTCGATCACCTCGACGTAGTCCTCGCCCATGATGCCGACGAGCAGGTGCTTCTCGTCCGGCGTCATCCAGATGCCGGCCGGCAGCTTGCCCACCTTCATCTTCCACTGCACCGTCTGGTCCGACAGGCGGATCGCCGCGATCTCGTCGCTTTCCTGCAGCGTGACGAAGACGAACTGGCTGTCGGAGGTGAACGCCATGTGGCTGGGCGTGCGCGCCAGCGGCACGCGCTTGACCGGGCGCAGTTCGTCGCCGTCGGCCGAGTAGATGTCGACGCGGTCCAGCCGCAGCGCATTGGCGACGAACCACTTGCGGTCGGGCGAGAAGCCGATCTGGTACGGATCGGCGATGTCGCGCACGCGCTTGCGGATCTCGCCGGTGAGCGGATCGAGGAAGTGCAGGTCGTTGCTCGCCGCGTTGGCCACGATCAGCGTCTTGTTGTCGGGCGTGGCCATCAGGTGGTGCGGCTCCTTGCCGACCGCGAAGCGGCGGATCTCGGTGCGCTTGTCCTGGTCGAGCAGCGAGACCGTGGCATCGCCCGAATTGAGCACGACCACCACGCCAGCTTGGGCTGAGGCAGCGCACAGCATCAGACCGGTTGCGACGGCAAGCATTCGCCGCCACGTCGCGGCACTCGTTACTCCAATCATGGCTTCGCCTGGGTTGTTGTTCGGCCCTGCGGATTCTACTAAGCAAGGCCGTCTGGAAGCCGCCGGGGCGTCGCGGACCGTGTAGACGGACCGGCGACGGAGACAGCCCGCTCTACCGGCACAGCGATGACGCCAAGCGTGCGGAGGAGCCGACCACACGAATCGGCCATTGCGAGCAGGTGCAGACGTGGCGGTCGCCGAGACAAGACCCAGAACGACCCTACTGACGCTTCTGCACTAGCGCACTGCGGTCACCCGCTTGGCCTGCAAACCCTGTGCCGCCGCCTCACCGAGGAATTCCACAGCCGTACCCACCACCAGCCTGTCGCCCGGGCCAGCGACACTGGCATCGTCGAAGTAATACTCGTTGCCTTCGCCGTCCTCGATGAAGCCGTGTCCGTCGTCAAACAGGCGCACGATGCGCCCGTGCAGCAGCGGCTCGTGCCGCTTGGTCTCGCCGCGGCTCCGCCGCACATAGTCCTCGAGGCGGCGCCGCACGGCGTCGAAGGCGTCGCGGATGGCGACGTAGACGTCCTCATGCTCGTGGCGGCGCGTCGAGGCGATCTCCTCACCCGGCACCTTGACGTCGACGTGCACCGAGAACAGCTTGCCCTGGTGCTTGTGCGCGGCTGGCGTCTCCACCGTCACGCGGCAGCTCATGATGCGATCGCAGAACTCCTCGAGCTTTTCCGCGCGACGGCGGATCTCTGCCTCAACCGCATCGGAACGGGGCATGTCGCGGAACGTCACTTGAAGTACAACTTTCATCGTCGACAACCTCCTGCTCAACTCGTGGGCATTGCCCGGTTGACCATTACTTCACGGGCGGCAGCGCGGACTTCTCCTGCATCGACTGCCGCGGCGCGATGTGCGCCAGCCCGGTTAGCTCCTCGGCCAGGAACTCGGTGACGTCATCGGCGCTGAGCACACCGACAACCGACCCGTCGGCGCCGACGATCGGCAGCCGCCTGACGCCCTCGACGCGCATGCGTTCGATCGCCTCGTGCACCGACTCGGCGTCCGCCGCGGTCACCAGCTCTCGCGTCATCAGGTCGCCGGCCGTCAGCGTCTCGGCCGCAACACCTTCGGCCAGCACCTTCACGACAAGGTCGCGGTCCGTGACGATGCCCAGCGGTTCGAGCCGGCCGTTGCGCGTCTCGGCGACGATCAGGTCGCCCACATGGTGGTTGCGCATCAGCTGCGCCACCTCCAGCACGCTGGCATCGCGGCCGCAGTAGACAACCTCGCGCGTGCAGATTTCGCCGATCCGCATGTCAGCCCCTCGCTTTCAGACGACTGCATCAACAGTGTCGCCGTTGGCGCCGCGAAGGTGCTGACCTGCGTTAAACGATTGCCGCGCCTTGGGCGTCTGTGGCGTTCGCCTCCGTCAAGTCACCCATCCGGCGACGAGCAGAAAGCAGCAACATTCGTCTATCTTCCGTCCGATGACGCCTATCGCCTGGCCCCCGTGGCGCCCGTCACCTAGGGCCGGCCGGGCCTCTGACCGGAAATGATCTGTCTGGAGTTGCGGAGGATGCATGAAACTGCTTCGCTACGGCCCTGCGGGGCGGGAGAAACCGGGACTGCTCGATGCGGAAGGACGCATCCGCGACCTGTCCAGCATCGTCAGCCACATCGACTCGGGCTTGCTGGCACCGGGGCGCCTCGGGCACCTGAGCCGGTTCGACCCGGTCAAGCTGCCGCTGGTGGCTGGCACGCCGCGGCTGGGTGTGCCGTACACGGGCATCGGTAAGTTCATCGGCATCGGCCTCAACTACTCGGACCACGCTGCCGAGGCCGACATGCCGGTGCCGACCGAGCCGATCGTGTTCCTCAAGGCGACCACCTCGATCACCGGACCCAGCGACGGCATCGTGCTGCCCAAGGGCTCGACCAAGGTCGACTGGGAAGTCGAACTCGGCGTGGTGATCGGCACCCGGGCGCAGTACGTGGACGAGGCCAATGCCCTGCGGCACGTCGCCGGTTACTGCGTCGTCAATGACGTCTCCGAACGCAACTTCCAGCTCGAACGCGGCAGCCAGTGGGACAAGGGCAAGGGCTGCGACACGTTCGGCCCGATCGGACCGTACCTCGTGACCGCCGACTCGATCGCCGATCCGCAGGACCTCGACATGTGGCTCGACGTGAACGGCGAGCCGCGGCAGCGCGGCAACACCAGGACGATGGTCTTCGGCGTCGCCCACCTGGTGAGCTATGTCAGCCAGTTCATGACGCTGATGCCCGGCGACATCATCACCACCGGCACGCCGCCCGGCGTGGGCATGGCCCTCAAGCCACCGCAGTACCTGAAGCCAGGCGACGTCGTGACGCTTGGCATCGAAGGCCTCGGCGAGCAGCGAAGCCGCGTCACTGCCTGGCCCGGGCGCTGACGCGCCGGCGCGGCGTGCCGACCCTCGCCGCCGGCACCGAATTGCTTCGGCCTATTGCGGCTGGAAACCGCTGTCCCTGATGATCTTCGCCCAGGTCTGAGCGTAGACACGCTCGCGCTCGGCGAACTGCTTCTGCGGCATGAAGCCGACGGTGAGCCCGAGGCCGTTCATGCGGTCACGCAGCTCGGGAATGGCAATGACCCTGGCCAGCGCCGCACCGAAGTTGTCGATCACCGCCTGCGGCGTGCCCGCCGGGGCGAAGAAGCCATAGAACGGCACGTCCTCGAACCCGGCGAGGCCCAGCTCGGCAAAGGTCGGCACCTCGGGCATCGCCGCCTGCCGCGCACCGCCGAGCACCGCCACGACGCGCATCTTGCCGGCCTTGTGGTTCTCGATGAACTCGGGGACCGACGCGATGCCGGCCGGGATCTGGTTGCCCAGCATGTCGCCGATCATCGGTGCGCTGCCGCGGTACGGCGCGGCAACCAGGTCGAGCTTGTACTTCTGGCCGATGACCTTGACGAGGAACTCCGGCACCGAGGCCGGAGCCGGTATTCCGACGGCCGACTTGCCTCCCTCGCGCCTGACCCAGTCGACATACTCGTTGAAGCTTTTCGCCGGCGTGCCGCCGGAAACGGCGAAGGCGTTGACGAAGGTGGCAAATCCGGCGACCGGCACGAAGTCGCGCGCCGTGTCGAACCCCGGGTTCTTCACCACCAGGGGCAGGATCGAAACGGTGTGGTCGTGGGTGATGAAGAACGTCGTGCCATCGGGCGGTGCTGCCTTCAGCGCCTGCGCCGCAAGCTGCCCGCCTGCACCGGGCCGGTTCTCGACGATCACGGGCGCGCCCAGCGCGTCCTTGAGCCGATCGGCCAGCAGCCGCGCGATCGCATCGGTGCCGCCTCCGGCCGGAAACCCGACCAGGATTCTCACTGATTTGGCTGACTGCGCCCAAGTGCCAGCGCTGGCTAGGGCAAACATCAGGGCGACGGCGCAGCGGGCAAGCAGCGAGCGCCTCGGGTTGTGTTGCTGCATCTGACCTCCAGGAGCGGCTCCGGCCGGGGAACCGGCGACGAAGGGCGAAGTATGCCGCGCCGCAGTGCGCGACGCGCACACAGCCGGTCGCGCCTAGGTGTGCGGGTTGCGCTGCGAACCGATCGCCTGCCCGGCAGCGAACCCCGAGGCCCATGCCCACTGGAAGTTGTATCCACCGAGCCAGCCGGTGACATCGACCACCTCGCCGATGAAATGCAGCCCCGGCACCCGCTTGGCTTCGAGCGAGGTCTGCGAAAGTTCGTCGGTGTCGACGCCGCCACGAGTGACCTCGGCCTTGCGGTAGCCCTCGCTGCCGCTCGGCACGAGTGACCAGCCGTGCAACGAATCGGCCAACGCACGCAACGCCTTGTCGCCGGTGTCCGCAAGGCGCTGCTCGCCGCGCAGCTTCTGCAGCGCCAGCCAGCCATCGGCCATGCGCCGTGGCAGGATTGCCGCCAGCGCATTGACGAGGTTCTGCCGGCTGTCGACCTTGCGTTCGATGAGCGTCCCGGCAAGCGCCTCGCCGGCAAACCGCGGTGCCAGATCGATCACCAGTGCATCGCCCGGATTCCAGAAGCTCGATATCTGCAGGATCGCCGGACCCGACAGGCCGCGATGGGTGAAGAGCAGGTCTTCGGTGAAGCGGCCGCGGCCGCAACGCACGTCGACCTCGAGCGAGATGCCGGCCAGCGGCACGAATGGCCGCCAAGCCTCGGCGGCGAAGGTCAAAGGCACCAATGCCGGCGCGGGCGGAATGATGCGCAGGCCGAACTGGCGCGCGATGCGAAAGCCGAAGTCGGTCGCGCCGATCTTCGGGATCGACAGGCCGCCGGTGGCGATCACCACGCGGTACGCCTCGAACGCGCCCTGCCCGGTGGCGACCTCGAACAACTCACCGCGCCGGCCGATGCGCTCGACCCCGCACGGCATCGCCCAGCGCACACGACCGGCTTCGCACTCGGCGCGCAGCATGTCGATGATCCGCTCCGAGGACTCGTCGCAGAACAACTGCCCCTTGTGCTTCTCGTGGAAGCCGATGCCGTGCCGCCTCACCAGCGCGACGAAATCCGCCGGCGTGTAGCGCGCCAGCACCGACCGGCAGAAATGCGGATTGGCCGAAAGGAAGTTCTCCGGCCGCGTGTGCAGGTTGGTGAAGTTGCAGCGCCCGCCGCCGGAGATGCGGATCTTCTCGGCAAGCCTTCCGGCGTGGTCGATCAGCAGCACACGCGCGCCGCGCTGCCCGGCGACGGCGGCGCACATCATGCCGGCGGCGCCGGCGCCGATGACGACGGCGTCCCACGGGTCACGAGCATTCGCACTCATCTTGTCGCCACGGCCGGCGACTGCGCCGCCTTAACCGCGCTTTGCGCGGTTAGCCTTCGCCGCAAGATGAAAGGCCTCTTCACTCTGCGGTGAAGAAGCCTTTCATCTTGTCCACAAAGCTCTTCGTCTGGGGGGAGTGCTTGTCACCGCCGTCCTTCAGGCTGGTCTCGAACTCGCGCAGCAGCT
>CAZSYX010000016.1:0-1660 GCA_964610575.1 uncultured Burkholderiaceae bacterium | reverse complement strand
GGGGAGTGCTTGTCACCGCCGTCCTTCAGGCTGGTCTCGAACTCGCGCAGCAGCTTCTTCTGCTTTTCGGACAGCCGCACCGGCGTCTCCACGCTGATGTGGCAGTACAGGTCGCCGGGGTAGCTCGAGCGCACGCCCTTGATGCCCTTGCCGCGCAGGCGGAAGGTCTTGCCGCTCTGCGTGCCCTCGGGGATGTTGATGCTGACCTTGTCGGTGAGCGTGCCGATCTCTATTTCGCCGCCGAGTGCTGCGGTGACGATCGACACCGGGATCTCGCAATGCAGGTCGTCGCCGTCGCGCTGGAACACGTCGTGCGCCTTCAGGCGGATCTCGACATACAGATCGCCCGGCGGACCACCGTTCACGCCCGGCTCGCCCTTGCCCGACAGGCGGATGCGCTGACCCTCGTCGATGCCGGCCGGGATGCTGACCTCGAGCACCTTGTTCTTCTTGATCCGCCCGGCGCCGCTGCACGCCGCGCAAGGCTCGGAGATCACCTTGCCGTTGCCGCGGCAGGTCGGGCAGGTCTGCTGGATCGAGAAGAACCCCTGCTGCATGCGCACGGCGCCGGCGCCGCCGCACATGGTGCACGTCTTCGGCGAGGTGCCCGGCTTGGCGCCCGAGCCATGGCAGGTCTCACAGTTGTCCCAGGCCGGCACGCGGATGTCGGTGGCGAAGCCCTTGGCGGCCTGCTCGAGCGTGATCTCCATGTTGTAGCGGAGGTCCGCGCCGCGGAAGGCGTTGCTGCGACCACCGCCGCGTCCGCCGCCGAAGATGTCGCCGAAGATGTCGCCAAAGGCCTCGGCGAAACCACCCATGCCCTCTGCACCGCGGAACCCGCCGCCACCGGCACTGGGGTCGACACCGGCGTGGCCGAAGCGGTCGTAGGCGGCTCGCTTGTTGGCGTCGGTCAGGACCTCGTAGGCTTCCTTGACCTCCTTGAACTTCTCCTCCGAGACCTTGGCGTGCTTCTCGTCACCCTTGCCCTGGTTTCGGTCCGGGTGGTACTTCATCGCCAGCTTGCGATACGCCTTTTTGATCTCCTCCTCGGGGGCGTCCTTGGCGACGCCGAGGACGTCGTAGAAATCACGTTTGGCCATCTTCAGTCCATTTCATGCGACAAGGGCCGGGTGGGGCCTGTCGCCCGTCCCGGCCCGTCACAAGACGAGTCGCTCGCGTTACCCGCGCTTGACCTCTTTGTAGTCGGCGTCGACGACATCGTCGGCCTTGGCGTCCTTCTCGGTGCCACCGGCCGCCGACGCAGCCTCGGGCCCGGCACCGGCCGCGCCGCCTTGCGTGCCCGCATACATCTTCTCGCCAAGCTTCTGCGAGGCGGTCATCATCGCTGCGGTCTTGGCCTCGATTGCGTCCTTGTCGTCGCCTTTCAGCGCTTCCTCGGCATCCTTGACCGCGGCCTCGATCTTCTCCTTCTCGGCCGCGTCGAGCGATGAGCCGTGCTCGGCGAGTGCCTTCTTGGTCTGGTGCACCGAGGCATCGGCGGCGTTGCGTGCCTGGGCGAGCTCGAAGCGGCGATGGTCCTCGGCCTTGTTGGCCTCGGCGTCCTTGACCATCTTCTGGATCTCCGCCTCGGTCAGGCCGGAGTTGGCCTTGATCGTGATCTTGTTTTCCTTGCCGGTGGCCTTGTCCTTCGCACCGACGT